>JAZNGF010000001.1:0-5214 GCA_045576295.1 Acutalibacteraceae bacterium
CATATCGAGGATATGAAGCAAATAAAAGAAGAAAACACGCTTATTTGCTATGCGCTTTCGGCCTGCCTTGACGGGCTTGAACAGTTAGGATGTAATCATACTGTGCCCGATGCGAAATTAAGGCTTGAAAAACATTTAAACCGCCGTGCGCATAAATAAAAAGTAGGGGGTTCCCCAGACAAAAACAGCGGCTTTGAACCTCGTGTTTAAAGCCGCAAAACGCAAAAGGAGATTAGCGTGAAAAATCACGCTAATACAAAAATTAAAAGCCGTGCCGATGGCGCCTTAGGGCAACCACGGCACATGGCAAAAAATCTCCCCTTGCCGCTAAGGAGATTTTTGTAGCACTATTTGTGCTAACGCTTTAGCGGCAGAATGGAGATTAATATGAAAAATTTTTTAAATCGTTTTAAATCGTGGGCGTTGTGGCTTTCTATCGCGGCGCTTGCTGTGTTCTGCGTTAAGGAGTTCGCAGGAATTGATATTAGCGAAAATGTTGATGGTTTTTTGAATGTGCTTCTGCCCGTTCTTACAGCCTTCGGCATAGTTAATAACCCAACCAGCACAAAGTCTTTATAAAAAGGGGGATAAATACGTTGCCTAAAATTTATTTATCCCCCGCCTATCATAAATGGAACCCTTGCGCAGTGGCAGGGTGCGATGAAACAACCCATAATAATTTATATCTTGATGAATTAGAGCCCTTTTTAAGGGCCTGCGGAATTGAGTATAAACGCGGGCCAAGGCGAGTGCCTAAATCGGATGAAAACGGAACGGTGCTTATGAACGCGGCCATTCGCGAGAGCAATGCCTATAGGCCCGACATTCACTATGTGTCGCACACTAATGCGGCGAATGGCACAGTGCGCGGCTACCGCCCTATGATTTACCCGGGTAGCGCCGATGGCAGGCGTTTGGCAGAAAGCATTATAAAATTCCGCAGAGAGATTTACAATCAACCGATTATCCTTAAAGAAACCGCCGAGTGGGCCGAGCTTCGCGAAACTGTGGCGGTAGCCTATTATGAAGAGCACGTTTTTCACGATAACGCAGAGGATGCCGGGTGGTTTCACGCTAATTTGAGGAATATAGCAAAGCAAACCTGCAAGGGCTTTTGCGAATATTTGGGCGTGCAGTTTATCGACCCGTACGAGGGGCAGTTGCCCACACCGCCTGCCGCACCGCCCGCTACACCCGCCGTGCCACCTGCGCCGCCCGCGCCCGCTAAAATCGACGTTATCTACCAAGTGTGGGATGATGTTCGAAATGCCTGGCTGCCGAATGTTAAAAACACCGAAGACTACGCAGGCCTTTTCGGGCACGATGTTTGCGCCGTTTATGCAAACCTTTCAAGCGGAAATATAACCTATGCCGTTCACGTAAAGGGTGGCCGCTGGCTGCCCGAAGTTACAAACAGAAGTGACTATGCGGGGCTGTTTAATAAACCCATTGATGCGCTTATGATGAAAACCGACACAGGCAAAAATATACGCTACTGCGTACATTTGAGAAAATCGAACCGTTGGCTTCCTTGGGTAACGGGCTATAGTAAAAGCGATGCAGAAAACGGCTACGCCGGAATTATAGGCCTGGAAATCGACGCTGTTAAAATTGAGATTGTGTAAGTGCAAATCGGGCGACCAAAGGTCGCCCCTCCGGTGTAGCCGATAGCCGCCGCGGAATTTGTAGGGGCGGGCATTGCCCGTCCGAATGGCGAAGAGAATAAATAAAGAATAATGAATAAAGAATAAAATCGGTGTCGGCCGTGGCCGACAAATTAAAAACCAACGTACACCTTTAGCCTTCCCCCCGAGGGAAAGGTGGCGGCGTAAGCGCGACGGATGAGGTGTAGCCGCACCGCGGCGTAAAAAAGTTGGAGAGAAAACGTAAAATTCAACTACCCCTCAGCCGCTAAGCGCTGTCCAGCTCTCCTGACAAGGGAAGCCGATAGCCGCCCTTACAACATAGCCTTTAATTGTTTGTTTTTTAATCCGTCGGCTTTAGCCGACACCGAAACTATTCATTATTCACTGTGCCGTGTTTTATAGCGCCCTACATATCCTTAAACCCTTGACCTAAAATTTCGCCCGCTTCGCTCACAATTAAAAATGCGGTGCTGTCGGTTCGCTTAACTGCCGAAACAACCCCTGTTATCTCGTGGCGGCGAACGGCGCAAAGAAGCATTGTTCGGGCTTTGCCCGTGTAGCCGCCGTTTACGGGTATTTCGGTAATTCCGCGTTTTGAATGCTTCATTATCTCGCGCGCAACCCGCCGCCCGTTTGCGGTGATAATTAAAACAAGCTTGCCTTTATCGGCGCCGTAAACCAGCGCATCGATAACGCGGGTTTGAATAAATATTGAAACAATCGAATAAAGCAGCGCTTCAAAATCTTTATAAACAAAAGCGGCAAAGGTAAGCACCGCGGCATCAAGCGCTAAAATTATGCGCCCCAAAGGAATGTGCGGCCGCTTTGCCGATATCAGCTTTGCAAGAATATCGGTGCCGCCTGTGGTGGCGCCCCTGATTATCAAAAAGGCAATCCCTGCGCCCATAATAACGCCGCCTGCGATTCCTGTTAAAAATTTGTCGCCCAAATATTTGGGGCAATAATTTTCGCATATATCAACAAAAAGGCCCGAAACAATGGTTCCTAAAAAGGTTTTAAATATAAACATTTTCCCAAAACTGAAAAGGGCGGCTGCAAGCAGCGGAATGTTTAAAAGTATTATTGTAAGCCCTGTTGGCACGGCAGGGAAAATATGGTTTACCGCATCGGCAATTCCCGTAACGCCGCCCGGTGTTAGGTTTGCGGGGGCTATAAAAACACTAAATCCGACAGCATAAACAATGCCGCCGGATATAATGATAAGAATATCTTTAATAATGGGCAAAGCATTAGTTTTGAATTTCACAACATCACATCCGAAAAATTATTCAAAACTATTATCTGCGCAAATGCCTTCCCATATTACTGAAAATAAAGAATTTATTCGCTCAAGGTCTTTTTTTAAATATAACCAGCCGAACAAAACTTCAAGCCCTGTTGCGGTGTGATAGGTTTTCGATGATGCCCCTTTGGGGATCGAGCCGCTGTGCATATTTCTGCCCCTTTTGAAAACGGCAATTTCCTGCTCGTTCAGCAGCGGTTCTATTAGCGAAAAGCCCTTTTCTTGCGCCGCCGCGCAAACAAATTTCACCGAAAGTGAGTGTAATTTTCCCGAAGGGCGGCTTATAACGCTAAGCCTTTCGCGAACCAAAAGGCTGTAAACCGCGTCGCCCAAAAACGCCAAGTTCGAGGGGCTTAAAAGGTTTGGGTTTTGCATTGTTTCACCTAATTTCTGTTTTTACATAAAGGGCGAGAAAAGGTGCAGAATAAACTGCTTTAGTTTTTCTTTTATCGGCCTTTTTTTCCATGCTTTTAATGTGATTTCTTCTGAATCTTCAATAATTCTTAACATGTGTTTTTTTATATCAAACACAGCCTGCAGTTTGCACATCCATGCGCCGCATTCAAAGTTAAAGAAAAAGCTGCGGTAGTCCATATTAACCGAACCGATGGTTGCAACGCTGTCGTCCGACACGAAGATTTTCGAGTGCATAAACCCCGGTGTGAATTCGTAAATCTTAACGCCTGCCTCTAAAAGTTCGCTGTAATAATACTGCGTTACAGGGTGAACATACCATTTATCGTGCTTTTTGGGCGTTACAATTCTAACATCAATCCCTGAGCGCGCCGCGCCGCAAAGGCAGGTTATCATTTCGTTATCAAGAATAAGGTAGGGCGAGGCGATGTAAACATACCGCTGCGCGCTGTTAAGAATTTGCATATAAAGCCCTTCGGCAGGGTTTTGCTTTCCAATAGGGTCGTCGCAATAGGGTTGAACAAAGCCTTCGCTTTTGGGGAATATATCAACAATATAACGGCCGGGAAGTTCAATTTTGCCGCGCTTATTTATCGCGTTCCACATTTCGGCAAACATAACCGTAAAACTGCGAACGGCATCGCCCTTAAAGCAAGCGGCGCAGTCCATCCAATAGCCAAATCGCTCTATATGGTTAATGTATTCATCGGCAATGTTTATGCCGCCCGTAAAGGCCACCTTGCCGTCAATCACTGCAATTTTGCGGTGGTTGCGGTTGTTTAAAAATATGTCGAACGAGGGCTTTATGGGGTTAAAAACCGAAACCTTTATGCCGTTTTTTTGAAGAGCGCTTTCAAAGGTTTTATACTGCCGCGAGGCAGAGCCTAAGTCGTCGAATATGATTTTAACTTCAACGCCCTTTTTTGCCTTTTCTTTTAATATTTCATAAATCTCGCTCCACATTTTGCCTTCGGCAATAATGTAGAATTCTAAAAATATAAAATGCTCGGCGCGACGCAGTTCTTCTAAAAATCGGGGGAAGAACTTCTCACCCGGTGAAAGGTATTCAGCTTCGGTGCCCGAGTAAACGGGGAAGCCGCTTTCTTTTTGCAAATAGGTAGATTGCCGCGCGTGAAAAATATCGGCATAATTAAGGCGCGATTTAACCGATTTATCCTGCTTTAAAAAAGGCGCGCAAAGCCGCCTTTGGGAAACCAGCCGCTTTTTAAAGCGCGGGGCAATAAGGCTGTTGCCCCAAATAAGGTAAACGGGAACGGCAAAAATGGGGAATGTTAAAATAAACGCAACCCACATAAGCTTATAGCTTGGGTTTTGCCGCTTGCCAATTATAATAATAACAAAAATAATGCTAAGCACCCTGCAGGCGGTGTTTATCCAAAAAGCCCACTCGTTAAGCTTGTACATTGTAACAAACAAAACGGCGAACTGAAGCAGTATAAAAACGGCCGAAATTAATATCTTTTCAGATATTCCGCCAAAACGTTTTTTATCGCTCTTTGGTTTCACGCGCCCACCTCCCAGCGGCTTTTTTATAATTTTATCACACCATCGCCTTTTTTCAACAAAAAATGAACTTTTTTACTTATTGTTAACAATTAGTGCTCCGCACCGCGGTGAAAAGAATAATGAATAAATAATAAAACAGGTGATGGGCGACCAAAGGTGCGCCCCTACAGTGTAACCGATAGTCTTTATAAACTTCAGCCTCCCTCGAGGGGAAGGTGGCGGCAAAGCCGACGGATGAGGTGTAGCCGCTTATGCGGCGTTTAAGAAAAAATTGTTAACGGCACTCACGTGCCTACCCCTCACCACCGCGCTGCGCGCAGAGCC
>JAZNGF010000002.1:0-89135 GCA_045576295.1 Acutalibacteraceae bacterium
GTAAAAACCTTACCGCCGTAGTTTTTATTGTGATGATCATTACTTTATGTTATAATAAAAGAAATACACGTAAAACAAGAGGTGTTTATGAATAATTCCGAACGATTGCTTAGTGCATTTTCCGAAGACTATTTTTTTAAAGAATTGGTTTTTGATGATTTGTGTTTCGTTCCCGAAGGTGGTACAAAAATAGAACTTGCAGATTTAATAATAAATCTAAAAGATATAATTATTGCTATTCAACTTAAAGAGCGAAACCCAGAAGAGCAAACATTTGATGATAAATCTGAAAATAAATGGCTGCAAAACAAATGCAAGGTAGCAAAAAAACAAGTGAAGCAAACTATGCAATTATTATCTTCTGGCGAATTGCCTACTTTTAAAAATAAGAGAGGACAAAAGATTTCATTTCAGCGTGATGCCAAGGTTATTCCGTTAGTTGTTTTTGAGAATCAACACATTGATAAATATCCTCATCTTTTAAAAAGACATTCAGATAACAGTATAGATGTAAACTGTATGTCTTTTGAGGACTATGTAGAAATGTGTAAAACACTTATATCACCTATAGAAATCGTTGCTTATTTGGAATATCGACAAAGAATTTATGAAGATAATTCTGAAATTGATATTATGATCTTTGATGGCGTGGGTGATGAATTGATAATTACGAAACCTATGCGTCAGGAATCCTTAGTGATGCAGTTTTTGGCAGAAGTATATGGAGTTGGTAAAGCACAAAAACAAAATCCTGCATTACAGTATTTTAGAAGTTTTCTTCATAAATTACCCGAACATACTAAAAGCACGTATATTGAAAAGGACACCTATAGTATACTTTTGTTTCTTGCCCATATGAACAGGCAGGAAATGGACGCTTTTTGGGATAATCTGATTGCCACCAAGGAGGAAAATGAAAAAGGAATAAAGGGAATTCTTCATTCACTAAGACGCGGTGATAATGAATTTGCAGTTCTTTTTATATCTGGAATCATAAGGCCAATTGATGAAATACTTCCCATTGTAAGAAGAACAGCAGAAGTTAAGCGTATTCTTGAGGTGGCAATTTATCATGTAAGTGCTAAAGAATTTGCAATTGATTTTTTATACTGGGATAATACTCAAGACTCGTAGTGGAGTATGTGGTGTAAAAATTACTACGCATTAACCAAAGAATAAGGAATAAAAAATCCGTGTCTCCCATAGGGGAAACACGGATTTTTGGTCGAGGCGACAGGATTTGAACCTGCGGCCTCTGCGTCCCGAACGCAGCGCTCTACCAAACTGAGCCACGCCTCGATCTCTATTAAATTTTCACCACAAAATTACGGTTATTTTCGTATCTGTGGGATTTTATGTGGTCGTAGCGGTATTATCCGCTAATTCTTAAATACTGTGCCACCGATAAAGTGGCTGTTTGTAAGGGGTTTGAGCAGTTCGGTAGGTTTTACTCTAACCGTTCGGTATGGTATCCCGAACGCAGCGCTCTACCAAACTGAGCCACACCTCGTTGTGTTATTAAGTTTTCTAAATGATTTACGATAAGTAAAAAGCTAATAATTCACTCACAAACTGGAATAAATTATACCCTATAAAGGCGCGGTTGTCAATACAAAAATTTCTGTTTTTGCGCTGTTATTATCATAGTTTTATGGCTGTTTGCCAATAATCAAGAATATTATTAGTTTTAAATTAAAATGTGTTGTGATTTAACTTTTGTGGCGCTGTGCTACTTTACTTTTTTTGATTATTATAGTAACATATTTATAAAAAATATGAATTTGAGGAAATGATTTTCAGGTGAAAAGTGTTTGGAAATATTTAAAGGAATATAAAGCGCAGGCAATTTGTTCGCCACTTTTTAAACTGCTTGAAGTGGTGTTTGAACTGATTGTGCCGCTGGTTGTTGCCGCAATTATCGATAAGGGCGTTAATAACGGCGATACTGCGTTTATTATAAAAATGGGTTCGATTTTGGTGCTGCTTGGCATGTTAGGGCTTGTAAGCGCCTTGTTTGCGCAGTATTTTGCTGCCAAGGCCGCGGTTGGAACCGTTTCGAAACTGCGGCTCGAGCTATTTAAAAAGATACAATCACTTTCGGTTTTGCAATCGGGCAAAATAGGCTCTTCAACACTTATAAACCGCCTGCTTAACGATTCACAGCAGATACAAACAGGTCTTAATTTAATGCTGCGTCTTATATTGCGCTCGCCCTTTGTTGTTTTCGGTTCAATGATAATGGCTTTTACTGTTGATGTTCGCTCGGCGCTTGTTTTTGTTGGGGTGATATTAGTTTTAACCGTTGTTATATTTGCGGTTATGCTTGGCAACATTAAACTTCACAAAGCCGTTCAGGCAAAGCTTGATAAAACCACATCTGTTTTAAGGCAAACCCTAACCGGTGTTAGGGTTATAAGGGCGTTTTGCAAAGAAAACCACGAAACCGAAGAGTTTGTTAAAGGCAATGCCGATTTAGCGTTGGGGCAAAAGAAGAATGGCCGCATAGCAGCGCTTTTAAACCCTATGACCTTTGTGATTATAAACATCGGCATAATTTATCTTTTAAAAATTGGTGCAGTGCGGGTTGATTCCGGAGCGCTTTCGCAGGGAAGCGTTGTTGCACTTTACAACTATATGACGCGCATACTTATTGAGCTTGTAAAACTTGCAAGCCTTATTATCGGCATGGCAAGAATGGCGGCCTGCGCCAAAAGGGTAGAGGATGTATTAAATATACCTTGTGATATGCAGAATTCTGCGACAGAGGAATTCACCGATACTAACACTGCTGTAAGGTTCGAAAATGTGTCTTTTAGGTATTCGGGTGGGGCTAAATATGCGCTAAAGGATGTAACGTTTTCGGCAAGTTGCGGCGAAACCATTGGGGTTATAGGCGGAACAGGCTCGGGCAAGAGCACTCTCGCTTCTCTCATAGCAAGGTTTTACGACCCAACCGAAGGCGAGGTTTACGTTAACGGCGCTAATGTTAGAAACTGCGATATCACTAAGCTTCGAAAAAAAATTGGCTTTGTTTTACAAACTGCATCACTTTTTCGCGGCACTGTGCGCGACAATATGAAGGTTGGCCGAGAAAACGCAACCGATGATGAAATAATATCGGCGCTCAAAACCGCGCAGGCGTATGATTTTGTTTCAAAACTGGGTGGTGTGCTCGATTTTGTTATTGCACAAAGGGGAGCGAACCTTTCGGGCGGGCAAAAACAGCGCCTTTGCATTGCCAGAGCTTTGGTTAGAAACCCCGAAATTTTAATTCTTGATGATAGCTCATCTGCGCTCGACTTTGCAACCGATGCACGGCTGCGATCAGCTTTAAAGGGTTTGCCACAAAATATAACAACCTTTGTTATATCTCAAAGAACATCGGCGCTGAAAGATGCCGATAGAATAATCGTGCTCGACGGCGGCGATGTTGTTGGCACAGGGCGGCACGATGAGCTGATTAAATCTTGCGAAGTGTATAAAGAAATACACCTATCTCAAACCAAAGAAGGAGGGGCACATAATGAAAAAGCCTAAACTTTCTTCGGTTAAAAAGATTTTAAAGTTTATATCAAAATATAAGTTTTATGTTGCACTGTCGCTACTTATTTCTGCGTTATGTGTTGCTTTAACTCTCTATATCCCTATTTTAGCGGGTGACGCAATCGATCTTATTAATTTTAAATCGCAGGTTGATTTTGCGGGCTTGGGGCAAAAGATATTATTGATAATTATCTGTGCGGCAGTTGCGGCTGTGCTGCAATGGGTTTTAAGTGTTGTTAACAATAAAATAACCTATGAAACGGTTAAGGATATTAGAGATTCGGCTTTTAAGAAAATTCAAATGTTGCCGCTTAAGCACCTCGATGGTGGCTCGGTAGGCGATACGGTTAGCCGAGTTATATCAGATGCTGACCAATTCGCAGATGGATTGTTGCTTGGCTTTTCGCAACTTTTCACCGGGATTATAACCATTATTGGAACGATTGTTTTAATGTTCACAATTAATGTTAAAATAACCTTAATAGTTATATTATTAACCCCTATATCAATTTTTGTTGCAAAATATATTGCAAAAAAAACGCACTCGTTGTTTAAAGGTCGTTCGCAATCGCTTGCAGAGCTTACTTCACTTACAGAAGAGGCTGTAACCAACCGTAATGTAATAAAAGCATTTTCCTACGAAGATGAAATGCTTGAAAGATTTACAGATGCGAATGATAATTTAAGCCGTGTGTCGCTTAAAGCGATATTCTTTTCATCTACCACCAACCCGTCAACAAGGTTTATAAACGGGCTGGTTTATGCGGGCGTTGGCGTGTTTGGCGCGTTGGCGGCGCTTAGCGGCAACATTAGCATTGGCGGGCTAACCTGCTTTTTAAGCTATGCCGACCAATATACAAAGCCTTTCAACGAAATATCTGGCGTTATAACCGAGCTTCAAAATGCCGTTGCTTGCTTTGAAAGAATAACCGAATTTCTTGAGCTTTCTGAAGAATTACCCGACGACACCCTGCCCGAACTCACAGGCGCAAAAGGGCATATATTAATTGATAATGTTTCGTTTTCATACACCCCTGAAAAGCCGCTTATTGAAGGGTTAAACCTAAATGTAAAACCCGGGCAAAGGGTTGCAATTGTTGGGCCAACGGGTTGCGGCAAAACCACGCTTATAAACCTGCTTATGCGGTTTTATGATGTAACGGGCGGTAGCATTAGTGTTGACGGAACCGATATTAGAACTGTTAAGAGAAACAGCCTTAGAAGAAATTTCGGAATGGTTTTGCAGGAAACCTGGATTAAAAACGCAACCGTTGCCGAAAACATTTCGCTTGGAAACCCTAAGGCTTCTGCCGAAGAAATAATTGCTGCGGCAAAGGCGGCGCACGCACATTCGTTTATTTGCCAAATGCCTGATGGTTATGATACCGTTCTCGATGAAAACGGCTCGGGGCTTTCTGTTGGGCAAAAGCAGCTTTTGTGCATTGCCAGAATAATGCTTTGCGACCCTGAGATTTTAATTCTTGATGAAGCGACCTCTTCAATTGATACCAGAACCGAGCAAAAAATACAATCTGCATTTAATAAAATAATGCAGGGAAGAACAAGCTTTATTGTGGCGCACAGACTTTCAACCATTCAAAATGCCGATATAATTCTTGTTATGAATAACGGTAATGTTATAGAGCAGGGAACTCATAAAGAGTTATTGGCGCGCCGCGGATTTTATTACAATCTTTATAACAGCCAGTTTGAGTAACTCTTAGCAATACTTGCAAAAACAAAACCTCTCGTATAAGTAACATGAAGGTTCAGTTACAAATACGAGAGGTTTTTTAGAGGAATAAAATGAAATCAAGTTGTTAGTAAAGTTAATTTATTGCATTATTATCTGCGCCTGTACTGCCACAGTGGCAGTTTTGTGTGCCGCAAGAGTGTTCACCGCCGCAGCCACCGGCCTTTTTGCCTGCGCACTGCTTGCAGTAGGGGCAACCAATGCACTTCTGCCCCTGCTTTTTTGCTTTACGAAGGTAAAGAACTATACCGGCAATAATGCAAACAATAATTAAAATAATAATTATATTTTCCATAGTTTATTTACTCATTACGTGATCTTTTTTATTGGCTGAACTGCCTAAGGCGTATTCTGCCTTCATTTTTTTGTTGGTGTTTGCAATAAGCATAATAACAATAAACACCATAGCGAGAACCGCAGCAATGCCGCCGAGTGCAGCGCCAACGTTCAGTGTTGCAGGTGCAGTAATAAGTGTGCCTATTGTGTAAACCAAGTAAGCAACTGTAAAGCCAACACCAAGCTGTAATCCAATGCCGCCCCAAAGCCATTTTCCGCTCTTCATTTCGGCATTCATAGCGCCAATAGCGGCAAAGCAGGGGGGAGTGTAGAGGTTGAACATAAGGTATGCAAGCGCTGCAACCTTTGTTATTGCCATAACACCGGCAACTTCATTGCCCGCGCCCGACATAAGGGCAAGTTCTTCGGTATCAATAAGGTTTTCAAGGCCTACAAAGCAAACAGCAAGTGTTCCAACAACGTTTTCTTTTGCGATAAAGCCGGTAATAGCTGCTGCAGCGAGCTGCCACGAAAGAACGCCCACGATAGGAACGAGAAGATATGCAAATGGACCTGCAATTGTTGCAAGGATTGACGAATCGGCGCTTTCGGCAATTTTAAAGCTCCAATCAAATGACTGCATAATTTGAACAGCAGTGTTACATAAAAGGATGATTGTTGCGGCCTTAACTATGTATGACCAACCACGGTTGCACATTGATTTGAATGCACCCCAAAGCGATGGCCCTTTATATTCGGGAAGCTCTATAATAAAGAATGATTTTCTTGCTTTGTAGCCGGTTATTTTGTTAATAAGCAATGCGCCAAGGAAGATAAGAACAATACCTGAAAGGTACATAACTGTGCTAACCCAGCCTGCATCGTTAAAGAATGCGCCTGCAAAAAGTGCTATTACGGGGATTTTAGCTCCGCAAGGCATAAATGGGGCGAGCATTGCGGTTGCTCTGCGTTCGCGCTCGTTGCGGATTGTGCGGCTTGCCATAATGCCAGGAACAGCGCATCCTACCGTGATAACAAAGGGGATAACCGATTTACCCGAAAGGCCAACCTTTTTAAAGATTGGGTCGAGAACCACGGCCACGCGTGACATATATCCGCAATCTTCAAGTAGTGCAATAAGGAAGTACATTACCATAACAAGCGGTAAGAAGCCTATAACGGCAATAACACCGCCGATAACGCCGTCAACCAATAGCGCGTATAGCAAGGGGTTAGCGTTTTGTAGTAAGCCGCCTACCCAGCCTTGGAATGCTTCAAGCCAGCCAACAAGTAAATCGGCAATTGGTGTGCCAACCCATACCTGTGAGATTTGGAAAACAAGGAACATAACAACCGCAAAAATCGGAATGCCGAGCCATTTGTTGGTGAGAACGGCATCAATTTTATCGCTGAAGTTTCGGGTTTTTGTTAACACCTTACGTGTTTCAACCTGCTTTACAATACTATTAACAAAAGCAAAGCGTTTGCGGTCGGCCGCTTCAACAGCCGCTTTATCGGTTAAATCAATGTCTGCCTGAACATAAGGTGCCTTTTGGCTTTTGCCTGCGCTTGCTATAGCTGCCTCAACAACCTCTTTCATTCCGCTACTCGAGGTAGAAATGGTTTTTACAACGGGGCAGCAGAGTGCCTTGCTTAAAGCCGCTGTATCAATTTTTGTTTCCTTTTTCTTGTTGATATCGCTTTTGTTAAGGGCAACCACAACAGGAACGCCAAGCTCTAAAAGCTGGGTTGTGAAGAAAAGGCTGCGGCTTAGGTTAGCGGCGTCAACAATGTTAATAATAACATCGGGGTTTTCCTTTTTAACGTAAGAGCTTGTGATGCTTTCTTCACTTGTAAAGGGAGACATTGAGTATGCGCCGGGAAGGTCAACAGCGATAAGCTGTTCAGAGCCGGCCGTGTATGCCTTTTTGATGGCGTGTTCTCTTTTGTCAACTGTAACACCTGCCCAGTTACCAACCTTTTCGTTGCGCCCTGTGAGCGCGTTGTACATTGTGGTTTTACCCGAGTTAGGGTTACCGGCTAATGCGATTCTCATTGGGATTCCTCCTTAAATTTAACCTTATATTAATCCTTTTGGATAAGTCAACAGAAAATTCAAAGCAGTTAGCGGCGGCTAACTGTGAGACAAAAAAACAATCAGCAGGGGTTGTTCTCGCTTTTTAATTAAACAACAGCAATAGCCTCTGCCAATTGGTTGTCGATATTATATCTACCGTCTTTAATAGAAACAACAAGGCTGTTTTTAAGGCGCGAAACAACCGTGATCTCTTCGCCGCTGTAACAGCCGAGAGAGAATAAGAAAGCGTTTAACTCTTCATCGTCGGTATCTATTTTTTCAATTATGTATTCCTTGCCCTCTTGTGCTTCTTTTAAAGTCATTAAAATCACCGTTTGTTGCAGATTTGTATGTGTTTTACTTTGTGAATTAGCATTTGCTAACCCAAGACCAAAAAATGCAGTTAGCAATAACTAACCTTAATTATTCTAAAGGTAAAAACCTAATTTGTCAACACTTTTTTCTATAATTTTCATTATTTAGTGAAAATATTGATTTTTAGTTCAAAATATGATATTATAATTTAGTAACTTGTACTATAAATATATAATATAAGGGGTGCAGTTTATGCCTTTAAAAGAGTCTGGCGAAATGTATCTTGAATCAATATATGTTTTATGCAAAACAAAATCTGCTGTTCGCTCGGTTGATATTGCCGAATATATGAATTACAGCAAACCAAGCGTTAGCCGCGGTGTTGGCATTTTAAAAAAGCAAGGTTATATTGTTGTTGATAAATATGGTTATATAACCTTAACCGATGAAGGCATTGCTCTTGCGCAAAATATTTTTGAAAGGCACACCGTTTTAACCGAAATGCTTATGTCTATAGGTGTTAGCCGCGAAACCGCCTCGGAAGACGCCTGCCGCATGGAACACGTTATCAGCGCTGAAACCTTTAGCGCAATGAAAAAACATCTTGAAAATATCAATAAATAGAACCAAACAGGGGCCCGATATAACTCGAGCCCCTGTTTTTTGTTAAAAAACAACCTGCACCATAAACATATAACACAGTGTTCCAATAATAATGCTTGCAAGTGTGTTTCGCTTTAAAATATAGGTGAAAGCAACTGCGATGCAGGCTACAAGCCAGGGAATAAACCCTGCAGTGGAGGTGAAGCTTACATCTTTTGAGCAATAAACCACAAGCATACCCATAATTGCAAAGGGGAGGGTTTTGCCTAATTTTTCAATTATTTTAGGCGTTTTGCGGCCGCTGAACAGCGCAAATGGTAAAAACCGAAGTGCTGCTGTAACGAGCGCTATAACCGCCACGCTTAGCCAAATATATGTATCAGACATTTTCACCCTCCTTATCATCATTTTTATTGTTTATAATAAGGCAGAGTAAAAGTGCTATTATAAGCATTGCAGGGATAAGGAATTTATCAGCGCCGAATATAACAAGGCTTATAACAGATGCGCCCACACCTATTACCGCAGGAAGGTGGCGTTTGGCAGTTAGCCACTGTTCAAGAAACACCGTTAAAAACAGCGCGGTTAGGGCAAAGTCGATCCCTTCACTGTTGAATTTAATTAGTGTTCCTACTGCGGCACCAAGCACCGAGCCTGCAACCCAGTATATTTGGTTAAGAAGCGATACAAAAAGGTAATAGTTACGCTTGCTTTCTGGGGGAATATGATTGTTTTCGCCGCAAACTAAGGAATAGGTTTCGTCGGTTAAAGCGAAAATTAAATACGGCTTTCGTTTGCCAACATTTTTGTATTTATCAAGCATTGATATTCCATAAAACAGGTGGCGCGCGTTAACAGCAAGGGTTGTGAGTGCTATTGTAATAAGTGATGCGCCGCCGGTTAAAAGCCCGATTGCGGCATATTGCATTGAGCCTGCGTAAATAAATGTGCTCATAGCGGCGGCAACCAAAATACCTAAGCCGTTTGAATTAAGAATTATGCCAAAGCCGAACCCCAAAACCAAATATCCTGCAAGCACAGGGAGCGTGGCAACAAAGGCTTGTTTAAGTGTTTTCTTCATTATTATGTATCCTTTTATATGCTTTTCCAGTATAGCATATTGTTATTAAATTCGGCGGTTATTCTGCCGCTGTCTTTCAGCCAAGAAAGGTAAGAGCGAACAGTGCTTCCAACAAGGGCGTGCTGTTCGAAATTCATTGTAAGGCTGAATTTATCAAAAAGGCGGCTTAACAAGGTTTCAAAATTAGTGGGTTCTTTGCAAATGGTGATTATAATATCGGCAATTTCATTTACTTTATCAATATTATACTGTGCTAAATCGGTTATATCTTCTGTGGGGGCTGCGTGCGAAGGCACAAACATTTTAGCTTTAAGATTTTTAACCGTTTCAAGTGTTTGAAGGTATGCGCTAACGTCGTAAATAAAACCGATTTGGTATTTATCTAATGTTTCCTTGCTGGATAAACAATCAGCGAGGAAAACAACGTTGTCGGGTGTGCGAAAGCCAACCATATTAAAGAAGTGCCCCGGCAAATCAATAATCTCAAACCCTGCGGGCAGAACATCTTTGGTTAGCGGTTTCGCATCGCTTTCTGCGGCTAAAAGGAACTTGTGGCGCAAATCTTTGCAGGGGTAACCTCCATATAAAAATGCAGGCTCTAAAATAGGGTGGCGGGTGAAATCGCATTCAATTCCCGGCGCATATATTTCGCACCCGCTTTGCGACTGCAGGTATTTGTTGCCGCCGATATGGTCGGCATTTGAGTGGGTGTTGTAAATTGCGGTTAGGTTCCAACCGTTTTCCTCTAATATTTTGCGAACCTTGCGGCCTGCGTCTTTGTCGTTTCCGCTGTCAATTAGGCAAACGTCATTCCCGCCGAGTTTAATAAGGCCGATTTTTGCAGGGCTTTGAATATAAAAACTATTATCAGAAAGTTGAACTAATTCATACATAATTGTTTGCTCCTAATATTAATCGTTTGCCTTGAAAACGTCGGCTACTTCGCTTATTGTAACGAATGCTTTTGAATCAATTGTGTGGATTATGCTGCGCATTCGCGAGATTTGAAATCGGTTAACAACAAAGTAAATAATTGTTTTATCGTTATTTGAATAACCGCCCGTTGCGGCGATTTTTGTTGTTCCGCAGTCGAATGCGGCCATTAAAGCGGCGCTTATTTCATCGGGTTTTTCGGTTACTATCATAACCTCTTTTGAACGGTCGAAGCCTTCAACAACAAAGTCAACCGTTTTAAGCCCTGCGGCATAGGTTACAATTGAGTATAACGGTAAGATCCAGCTTTCAATCAAAAATCCGCAAATAACATATAAAATAACGTTATATATCATAACGAAGGTGCCAACAGTGATGTTAATCTTTTTAGAGAAAATTACTGCCATAACTTCAACGCCGTCGATAGCGCCGCCGTATCTTATAGTTAAACCGCTTCCAACACCTGATATAACGCCGCCAAACAGCGCGCAAAGAAGCAAGTCTTCACCAGCCAAGGGTGATGCAAGGCTCACGTCGATTGGCAAAACATCGGTTATAAGCCATGATGCACCCGAGTAAACAGAAACTGCAAAAATTGAATATATAGTAAATGCTGCGCCCTGCTTTTTAAGCCCAAACAAGAACAGCGGGATATTTAAGATTAAAAGGAAAATCGACAGTGTTAAATAATCGGGGGTTATTTGCGAAAGCAGAATTGATGTTCCTGAAATGCCGCTGTCGTATAGTTTTACGGGAGCCAAGAACACCGTAACTCCAAAGGCGTTTATGCAGCCTGCTAAAAATAGGAATAAGAAGTTTTTGAATTTTAGGCTTTTAAGCTCTGATTTTATATTTTTAAGCATTTACGGCCTCCTTTTAATCGTGGTGAATTAATAATAATTATACCATACATAATAGGCCATTTCAACCAAAGAACATATCCACTTGTTATATTAGAACATATCCACTTGTTATATTAGCTTGCCGTTTCGTATTTCACTAACATTTTTCGTCATTCTTTTACACCCATATATGGCATATAAAAATGCTTTTATTTTCCCCATTTTCTGTTTGTGTTCTTTAAACAATTCATCCGGTGAATTAAATATACCATAATCAACTACAATTGCTTCACTTTGTACATATGTACTTTTTCCATCCCAGCCATTCGTCAAAGCACTTAAATCTTTCGTTGCTATAGCATATTTTTTGAACTCTTTATTTATATTTCCAAATCTTCTAATTATTGAATCAAGATACTTTTTGTCGGGTATAACGCCTTCAAGTGCTATCCATTTATTATTATAATAAACCTCAACCCAAGTGTGTAAAATCTGTTGTGGTGCAAAAAAGGATATTAATTTCGTTGTTACACCTTTTTGAAAATCTTTTGACACTCCAAATGCATGAATACGACATGGAACTCCTACCCCTCTTAATAATGCCATTAGCAATGTGGCTTTTGTATTGCATTGCCCATAGCCATCTCTCAATACTTCCGATGCCAACAAAAAATCATGTTTATTGTACCCAAATAATATATCATTCTGCACATACTCATATATACTCTTTATTTTAAAAAACTCTTCTTGATAATTCCATTTTTGTTTATAAATTAAGTCTGCAATTATGCTTGAACTAAAATTCAGCATAGGAGTTTCCAAAAGATACTCGTTCATATTACACCTCATATATATTTATTCATCTTGATTAAAACTTTCTATCATATAACAGCGATGCTATCAGTATAACAAACAAAGAGCCCGCATTATGCACAAGCGCACCCGTTGTTGGGCCAAGCAGCCCTAAAACCGATAATACAACCGCGGCTATGTTAATTATCATAGAAAGGGTTATACTGCCTTTGATTGTTTTAAGCGTTGCGCAGGATAAGCGCTTTAAGTAGGGAATGTTTGATATATCATCCTGCATTAGCGCAATGTCGGCCGCTTCAACCGCAATGTCGCTTCCCATTGTTCCCATAGCAATGCCAACATCGGCCGTTTTAAGGGCAGGGGCATCGTTAACGCCATCGCCAATCATGCATACAGAATGATTTTGTGATTTAAGGTGGGCTATGCTTTCAACCTTTTGTTCGGGCAAAAGCTCGGCACAGACCGATGAAATTCCAACTTGATTTGCAAGATATTCAGCCGCTTTTCGGTTGTCGCCTGTAAGTAAAACGGTTTCGGTGTTCATATCATTAAGTTTTGCAATCATTTCGGCGGCTTTGGGGCGAACCGTGTCTGACAAAGCTATAACACCTATGCATTTGGTTTCTTCTGCAATAATAATAGTCGCCTTGCCTTCTTCGCGGTAGTTTTTTAGTGCAGTGAGAACATCAGAGCTTAGCGAAACACCGTTTGATTTAATGTAGGGCTCACTGCCGCATATTAGGTTTTTGCCGCCGATTTTAGCAGTTATTCCTTTGCCTGACTCCATTTTAAATTCGCTGGATTCATTTAAATCAACACCTTTAGATTTGGCATAGGCTACAACCGCTTTGCCTAAAGGGTGCTCGCTTTTGGCTTCGGCAGAGGCAGTGAGCGCGAGTAGTGCATCACGGCTTACGGCATTATCAAATGAAACAATATCGCAAACTTTAAGCGTGCCTTGGGTTAAGGTTCCCGTTTTATCAAAAGCGATAGTGTTTGCTTTGCCCATTTTTTCAAGCGCTTCACCCGATTTTATAATAACACCTCGCTTAGTTGCCTGCCCAATAGCCGCCATAATTGCAGTTGGAGTTGCAAGCACGAGCGCACATGGGCAAAACACAACCAAAACCGTAACCGCGCGGGTTATATCGTGTGTTATGAAATATGTGATTATAGCGGTAAGAAGTGCGGCAGGAACCAGCCAGCTTGCTGCCTTATCGGCGGTTCTTGCCATTGGCGCTTTTTTGTTTTCAGCCTCTTTCACCATTCTGATTAGCTTTTGAAGCGAACTGCTTTCTCCAACATTTGTGGCTTTAATATCAATAACACCAAAGCGGTTTATAGTGCCGCAAAAAACATTATCACCTATCGTTTTATCGGCAGGGAGTGATTCGCCCGTTATAACCGATTGATCAACCGATGTTTCACCGCTTATAATAACGCCGTCAACAGGTATTGCTTCGCCCGGCAAAACGCGAAGGATATTGCCTTTTTCAATTTCGTTTGCCGAAACCATTTCCTCTTTGCCGCCGATTATTCTTCTGCCTATAGTGGGGGAGAGGTTAATTAACTTTTTAAGCCCCTTTTTAGCACGGTCGGTTGTTTTGTCTTCAAGAATTTCGCCAATTGCCATAATAAATGCAACCTCACCTGCCGCAAACAAATCGCCTATTATTATTGCCGCAGTCATTGCAATGGTTATAAGTAGCGCTGATGAAATTTTGCTTATTCCTTGGTTTTTCACCAGTTTTTTAATTGCACTGTATAAAAGCGGAATTCCGCTTATTATAACCGTAACCCACGCAGGGTCGATAGGCAAATTAACGCCTAAGTGTGGCAAAATCAGGCTTAAACCTAAAAACAACCCACCCAAAAGCGTTACGGCAACGCTTGATAGCAATTTACAGAATTTTTTTAACATTTTTATTCCACCTTTCCCTTGTTGACATTGAAATATTATCAATGTATAATATGTTTGTTAACGAACAGATTGTTTTGTTTGTGATTTTATTATATAAATGCGAATAGGTGGGTTCAATAATCAAAAACGCCGCCTTGTTCGTTAAAGAACATTTTTATAAATTTGTTCAGGAGGGGAATATGGACAGGCGCCAAAAGAAAACAAGAGATGCTATTTTTAAGGCATTTACAACGCTTTTGTCAGAAAAGAGTTATAACCAAATCTCGGTTCAAGATATCATCGACCTGGCCGATATTGGGAGAACAACCTTTTATGCTCATTTTGAAACAAAGGACTATTTGCTTAAAGATTTATGCGAAGAACTGTTTGGCCATATTATTAACACTGCGGCAGGGCTTCCAAATGGTGCGTATCACTGCTGTTGCGGCAGTGATACCGATTCGGTTTTTTTGCACCTTTTAAAGCATTTGCAGGAGAATGACCTTAACATTTTAAACCTGCTTTCATCGCAAAATAATGAGATATTTTTGAGGTGTTTTAAAAGTAATCTTAAGAAACTTATTTTAACCCAGTATGCAGATAAAGGGCTCTTATCAAATTCAAAATTGCCTGAGGCTTATTTGGTTAATCACATTTCATCATCTTTTGTTGAAACGGTGGATTGGTGGCTTTCGCGAAAGATGGCCGAAACCCCTGAAAAGATAACCGAGTACTTTTTAGCGGTAATTGAGCCTGTTTTATAAGTCGCGTTGTTACTTGCTATAATTGGTTTTAATTCTTCTTTAAAACGTCTTGCTTGCTCTTTTTAAAGTTTAATGATATAATTAAAGTAACCCATTTTTTTGGAGGAGTCTTTATGAATCGTAAATACATATTTGTTAGAATGTTTTCAATTATTCTTTGTGTGGTGATGTTGATGATGTTTAACACTTCTTGCGTAGGGCAGGGAAAACTGGCCCCTGAAGCCACAAAAGCTGAAGGCGCAGATATACGCGTTATGTCTTACAATATTTTGCACCCAAGCTGGAGTGGCGTTGTTGACAATCTGCCGGTTGAAGGCAGAGATAAGGTTGTTTCTGCTATAATAAACGATTACCGCCCTGATGTTGTGGGGCTTCAAGAAGCAAATTGGGAATGGCATTTTGCATTGAAAGAGCTTTTGGTTGATAACGGCGTTTATGAGCAGGCTTGCAACGGCGATGAAGAAAACTATATTATGACAACCTTCCTTTATAATACTAAAACAGTTAAACTTATTGATTCTGAGGTGGTTGACCTTGATGATGGTAGCGATATTAGGGTTGTATCAATTGCTGTTTTCCAAAAGCGCTCGGGTAAAGATAGGTTTGTTGTTATAAATACTCACCCTGCACCGTATTCTGACCAAAGCTATTCAAAAAATTGCCAAGACATTCTCGACATTGTTGGCGATAAAATGAATAAATACAAAGATTTGCCCGTTATTATGACGGGTGACTATAACACCGGCGAAAAGCAGGAATTTTACAGCACTATTCAATCAACACTTGGCGTTGCCGATGCAAAATATTCGGCAGACGAAATTGTGAATAATTATGGAACATTTTTTGACCCATGTTGGGGTGGCGAGTTTGACCCGCAAGGCGAGCGCGCTATCGACCATATTTTTGTTAATGATAAGGCGCAATCAAAGCTCTTTAGCGTTATAATTGATCACGATGTTAACAAAGCTTCCGATCACCTTCCGATTTATGCAGATGTTGATTTAAAATAGTTAAAAAAGAATATAAATTTACCCCCACTTGATGAATGGACTTATTCATTAATCAAGTGGGGGTTTTTGTATAACTTGGGTTTTGGGCGGGGTAATATGAATCAGCAAACTTATAAATAGCTTATCCATACCATTCAACATAACCAGCTCCCCAATATGTTCTGGCCATCATACTGTTCATTACGCTTGATGGCGCGTATATTGTTAGCGCAACATTGCGCTGATATTCGGTTGAAAAGGCATAAGTTGCAATATTTATATTGTTTGAAGCAATATAAATGTTAGATAGTCTTGAGCAATTTGTGAAAGCGTTATTTTCAATTGATGTTACACTGCTCGGAATGGTTATGTTAGTTAGGGAACTGCAACCGGAAAAAGCCTGCGCACCAATATACTTTAATGTGTTTGGGAGGGTAATGCTTTTTATAGTTTCATCGTAATAAAATGCTGTGCTGGCAATACCAACCACAGTTTTACCGTTTATTTGTGAAGGTATGGTGTAATTTCCGGAACTGTTTTTATTAGCTATGCCTGATATTTCAACGCCGCCACCAACTGTGTTAACAGACCATATATTATCTTTATTGTTATCAACCGAAGGAAGGGTTGATGATTGTTCGGATGAACTTGTTTGCGGTTTAGAATCTGTGATAACAGATGAGGTTGAACTTGGCCGTGAAGGCGAGGAATTAGTATTATTTTGATTATTGGTATAACTACCGTTGCTATTGGTAGTAACATTTTCTGGTGAGCTTTCGGTGTTTAAATGATTTTTGTTCGATTGATTATCAGGTGTGTTTGGAGTTTCGCTCTTTCCGGAAGAGCCGGTATCTGCCGAAGAACCGCCGGTAATACTATTCTCACTACTATCTTCGGTGGAATAAGAAAAATTATGCTGGGAACCGCTTACGCCGGTTGCCTTTTTGCCGCTGCCGTGAAGATTAGCTGCTAAAATTATTGCAGTAGACATTATTGCGGCCGCAATTACACAGATAATTATAATTAAAAAGCGCGGTTTTTTTATTTTATTTTTAACAGCAGTTTTTGTGGTTAACTGCCTCATACAATACAAGCAAAACTCGGCGTCTTCCAGTAATTCTGCTGAGCAATACGGACATTTTTTCATATCTTTATCCCAATGTGTTAAAGCCATACTCATAAAGTAGGCTGTTGATTTGAATTAATTTGTGGTTTTTATGTATTCCGAAGGCAATTATGCAGTCGAAAGGGTCTTTAATATATAGCGGGGCATATCCCGATGAGCGCAAAAGCAGTTGAACTTCCTCAAGCGGTAGGTTCATACCAATCGCTATGCATAAAAGCTTTGAACGGTCGGGCAAACGGCTACCGGCAAAAATTTGATAAGCGTAAATTTCATTTATTTCAGAGTTTTTAACTGCCACGCTCTTTTTAATATTATATTTTTTAAGCAGCTCTTTAAGATTTTCACAAAGTTTTTTCTTTACAATGCTATCGCTGTTTTCGTTAAAAAACTCTTTGAAATCAGAGCACGCTTCAAGCTCTTTTAGCATTTCAGAAGTGCTTTTTTTCATCGCTTTGCCTCGCAGATCTACATATTTTGATAGAATTTTAGCATAAAAACTGCTTATAGTCAATATTAGTTAAATCTAAACTAAAAAATTCAAAAATTAAGCTCGCCGCTTAGGACATTAAAAGCTAAAACAGTTATAATGCTATGGAAGGTTAAAGGTCATCAATTTTATCTGCAAGCGCTTTAACTGTAGATATAAAAACTTTAACTTTCTCTCCGCTCTTGCCGGCCAGCTGGGCGGAGATGCTTTTAAAAACATCGTCTGCGTTATCTTGCGAATCGAAAAATAAATAATCCATGCTAACATTAAGCTCTTTAGATATTTTGTAAAGCGTTTCAAGCGATGGAATGCGAGTCCCGCGTTCGATATGCCCAATATGAGCAGTGGAAATTAAACATATCTCGCCAAGTTTTTCTTGGCTTAAACCTTTGCGTTTTCGCGCGGTTCGTATTCGGTTGCCCAATGCTTCATAGTTTATTAACTTATCCATATTTTCACCTCACTGCTAATGATTATATTTTACTTCAATAAGCATTAATTATAAATAAACCAAAAGAAGCAAACATTGACAACAAGCAGTAAAAGTGGTATATTATTTAAAAGTTTAAAATACGGGGGATTAAAGATGAACAAAACTCTAAATTTTAAAAAGATGATGAAAGTGGTTACTGCAATAGTTCTTGTAATTGCAATATCTGTGGGTAGCGCATTAATTGTTAATTTGCGCCGTAATAGTTCACCTGCATCTGTTTCTATTGAGAACGGGCTGTCTGCTTATGAATTAGCAGTAGCCAACGGATATAACGGCACTGTGCAGGAGTGGATTTCTTCGCTTTCGGGCAAGTCGGCATACGAAATAGCATGTGAAAACGGCTATTCAGGCACCGAGGCTGAATGGGGAACTGCACTTGCTTATTTTGCAAGCTGTGATATTGTTGGCATAAAAACTGCATCATTTAATCAAGATGGACAACTTGTTCTAACTCTCTCGGATAATACAACAATAAATCTTGGAAATGCAGTTGGTGCCAATGGCAAAGATGGTTCTAATGGCAAAGATGGAACAAATGGTAAGAATGGTGTCGACGGTAAAGATGGAGTTAACGGTTTAAGCATTACCGATGTAGATATAAATGGCGATGGAGAACTGGTTATTTCGTTTTCTGATGAAAAAACCGTTAATATAGGTAAGGTAGTTGGCGCCACAGGGATGCAAGGCCTGTCAGGGGCTGATGGACTTTCAGCCTATGAAATAGCTTTGATGTGTGGAAAAACAACCGCTTTAACTGAAGACGAATGGATAGATAGCCTCAAAGGCGAAAAAGGCGATCAAGGTGAGCAAGGTGCACAGGGCGAAAAAGGCGAAAAAGGCGAAACAGGTGCCACCGGCGCTCAGGGCGAAAAAGGCGACCAAGGTGAGCAGGGCGCACAAGGTGAAAAAGGTGAAACAGGCGCTGCCGGGGCTGATGGTAAGTCTGCTTACGAAATTGCAGTTGATAACGGTGTAACCCTTACTGAAACTGAGTGGATTGCTTCACTTAAGGGCGAAACAGGTTCTACAGGTGCAACTGGTGCACAGGGTGACAAAGGCGAAAAAGGTGATAAAGGCGATAAAGGCGAAAAGGGCGAAAAGGGCGAAACAGGTGCCATTGGTGCTGATGGTATGTCTGCTTATGAATTAGCAAGATATGCCGGTTTGACCACAGCCGAAACAGAAGAGGAATGGCTTGCTTCACTCAAAGGGGAAAAAGGAGATAAAGGTGAGCAGGGCGAGCAAGGTATACAAGGCGAAAAAGGCGAGAAGGGCGAAACAGGTGCCACTGGTGCTACCGGTGCGCAGGGTGAAAAAGGTGAAAAGGGAGAGACTGGTGCTACAGGCAATAACGGTAAATCTGCCTATGAAATAGCGCTTGAAAACAACCTTACCTCTGCCGCAACCGAAGAAGAATGGATAGAAAGTCTTAAAGGCGACAAAGGCGACAAAGGCGACAAAGGCGACAAAGGCGACAAAGGTGATAAAGGCGATAAAGGTGATAAAGGTGACAAGGGTGACAAGGGTGACAAGGGTGATATAGGTTCTACAGGTGCCACAGGTGAACAAGGAGTAGGTATAGATAATATATCTATAACTAATGGCACTATGAAAATAGTGCTCACTAATGGAAATGAATTCAACTTTGAAAATGTTGTTGGTGAAAACGGCGCTGATGGCGTAACCCCACAGGTTCGCATAAATGCCGAAACAAACGAATGGGAAATCTCAGCCGATAACGGAGCTACCTGGAACACCACTTATGTTAAAGCAACAGGTTCTAAAGGTGAAAAGGGTGACCAAGGTGAAAAAGGAGATGTAGGTGCAAGTGGCTTAACACCATACATAGGCGAAAACGGCAACTGGTATATAGGTGAAACCGACACAGGCGTTAAGGCCGAAGGTGCTGATGGCGCAAATGGTTCAAACGGAACTAATGGTGCCGATGGTGAAGACGGGCTTACCCCGTATATAGGTAAAAACGGTAATTGGCATATTGGTGAAACCGATACAGGTGTTAAAGCCGAGGGATTGCAGGGTGAAAAAGGGAAATCTGCCTATGACATTGCGGTTGATAACGGCTTTGAAGGCAGTGAAACCGAGTGGCTTAATTTACTTAAAGGTGAAAAAGGTGATAAGGGAGATACCGGTGCTACTGGCGCAAAAGGCGAAAAGGGCGAAAAAGGTGATATCGGCGCCACCGGTGCACAAGGTGAAAAGGGAGAAAAAGGCGATAAGGGCGATAAGGGCGATAAAGGTGCCGATGGCTTAAACGGAAAGGATGGCATCAGCCCCAAAATACAGATAAATAATATAACCAAGCATTGGGAAATTTCGGTGGATAATGGCTTAACTTGGGTCGATACCGGCATAACTGCCGAGGGTAAAGACGGTGAAAAGGGTGAGCAAGGCGAACAGGGTATACAAGGTGAAAAAGGTGAAACCGGAGCAACCGGTGCTACAGGCGCTAAAGGTGATAAGGGTGATGCCGGAACAAACGGTTTAACACCATACATAGGGGAAAACGGCAACTGGTATATAGGCGAAACCGACACAGGCGTTAAGGCCGAAGGTGCTGATGGCGCAAATGGTTCAAATGGAACTAATGGTGCCGATGGTGAAGACGGGCTTACCCCGTATATAGGTAAAAACGGTAATTGGCATATTGGTGAAACCGATACAGGTGTTAAAGCCGAAGGTTTACAGGGCGAAACAGGAAAATCAGCTTATGATATTGCAGTTGATAATGGCTTTGATGGTAGCGAAGCAGAATGGCTTGCTTCACTTAAGGGTGAAAAGGGTGAAACAGGCGAACAGGGTGTTCAAGGTGAAAAAGGTGAAACTGGTGCCACCGGTGCGCAAGGTGAAAAGGGAGATACCGGTGTTGGCATAACCGATGTTTCTATAAATGATGAGGGTTATTTGGTAATAGCATTGTCTGACGGTGAGCAAATAACTATTGAAAAATCTATTGTAGGTGAAAAGGGTGAGCAAGGCATACAAGGTGAAAAGGGTGAAAAAGGCGCTGATGGCAACGGCATTAAATATGTAACCCTTACAGCCGACTATATGCTTGTGTTCACTTTAACCGATGGCAGCTCTACTGAAGTTGGTCCGGTTCGCGGCGCGCAGGGTGAGCAGGGAGAGAAAGGTGAGCAAGGCGCAACAGGCGCGCAAGGCGTTGGAATAAGCTCAATCGGTCTTAACTCGAACTATGAGCTTGTTATTACCTTAACCGATAATACCACCCAAACCGTAGCAGGCTCTATTAAGGGTGAAGACGGCGTTGGTATTGATTCCGTAAAGATAGAAAATAACATTTTGATGGTTAAATACTCAAATTCTGATAATTATGTTGAGCTTGGCAACGTAAAGGGCGACAAGGGCGATAGAGGCGAACAGGGCGTTGACGGAAAATCAGCCTATGAGCTTTACAAACAAGCTTATCCCGACTACACAGGCACTTTGGAAGAATGGCTCGCAAGCCTTAAGGGTGACAAGGGAGATACAGGTAGAGGTATAAAAACCATATCGTTTGTAAATGGTGAATTTATTGTTGAATATACAGACGGCACAAACGAAGTGCTCGAAGGGGACATTAATGGCTCTGAAGCAGGAATTACTGACGGTGATCTGGTTTATGTTTTACTCGATGATGGAACATATGGTGTAAAGGCGTCTTCTACGTTTGAACTAGAAACTTTAACAATACCTGATACTTATAATGATATTGCAGTTACTCGAATTTTAGAAAATGGTTTTAAAAACTGCACTACAATTATAGAGTTGAATTTGCCTAATAGTCTTAAAGAAATTGGAGAATATGCATTTTACGGAATTGGTATCTCAAAAATCACAATACCAAGCAACGTTAATTTTGTTGGCAAATATGCTTTTTATAAAACTAATTTAACAAATGTAAAATTCAATAAAACAAAAACTTGGTTAGTCGGCGGTAGTACGTTAGAATATTGGCAGTACAGTGCTACTGCTACAGGGGGTAAGTCCTTGTATATATATAATTTAAGTTCCGAGACAAATGCCGCGAGAGCACTAACTGCAAAGTTTACTCACCAACTAAGTTCAGGTTCTAGTGCAGAAAGAGGTGTGAAATGTTGGTATGCTGAAGATTGGATAAGAGTTGATTAAAACAAATAAAAATTAATATAATTTTAAGAAGGAATCAATTAATGTTAATATGGGCAGACAGCGCTAAAGAAGTAAGAGAAACACCTAAAAGTCGGAGGAGTTTTTTTGAAAGCGGCAAGAGCAAATTATTATTAGAAGAATATGAACATTTAAAAGACTACATAAACCAAATGATAGATAATATTCTTGAAAAAGAAAGCAAAGACAAAAAATATTTCGTTCCCGGTTGGCAGGCTCCTGGAAGTTGGGAGCACACACCTCTTAACATAATATGGGACAAAGTTTTTAACGGCGACTTGCTAAGTTGTGCTTTGTGGTACGGTCTATTATACATGGAAACAATTATTGATAGAAAAGAGTATTTCAGAGCTTACAAAACTAATTTTGACCGTGAATTTGATCAAATGGTTTACTGGGTAGAATCAGAAAAAAGCGAAAAAGATTACGCAATGAAAAAATAGTTTAACAAACCGCAAGCCCCTGCAAAAGCAGAGGCTTGCGGTTTATAGCTTTACTATTAAATTTTCAATTGAAGAAAATCTGCTTTGCGGGTCGATTTGGGTGCATTTTAAAACTATTCTGCCTGCTTTGCCGCGGGCAAGCTTTTTGCTGGGGTGAACGCCCGTTAGCATAACATTAAGCAGAACACCTATTGAGTATATATCGCTTTTTTCATCACTTTGCGAAATGCCGAACTGTTCGGGCGGCGCATAGCCTATTGTGCCAAGTGCAACCGTGTCTTTCTTTTTTTGCTTTGTATGAACTCTTGAGGCGTTAAAATCAATTAATTTAACACAGCCGTTTTGGGATATAACAATGTTTTCGGGTTTAATATCTCTATGAACTATATTTAAGCTTCGCAAAGCTAAAAGCGCATTAGCAACCGAGTATATAACCTGTTTAGCGCCGTGATAGGTGTATTTTCCTTCTTCTAAAATCTCGGCAACAGTTAAGCCGCTAATAAACTCCTCTAAAACGATTTGTCCGTCTTCAAGGTTTACTACATCATAAACAACGGGGATGTTTTGGTGGGTTATGCTTTTAAGACTTTGATATGCTTCAATCGGTTTAGGGTAGCTGCGGAGAACAAGATCCTTGTTTTGGGTTTTGTGCCTTAAACGCAAAATTTCTGAACCGTTTTTCTTTGAAAGCAGGTTAACCACATCATACTGCGTTAAAACCTCATTTAAAAATTCAGCTCGCTTCACAGCCTCACCCCTTTTTTATGTAATTGATAGAAATATTAAATTAGGAATTCTTTAATTTCATTAAGCCTTTTTTCGGCCACTGCTCGGCCGATGTTATAAACCTCTTTTAACTTTTCGGGGTTCTTTTCAACCTTGGCTATGGGGAGTGTGCCTTCGGGGCGGATAACGAGCAGCTCTCCAGCGTTTTCCTTTTGCTCAATATATTTGAGCGTTTCGTTATAAACCAAATGGCGGGTTTCCATTGCTTTAATAAACTTGGGGTATTTTTTGTATTTTAATTTAACCAGCGATAAAAAGCTGTTTTTCTTTTTTATGTAGCCCTTTTCTTGGGTTAGAATAACCACGTTTTTATTGTAGCCAATACTTTCAAAATACTTAACAGGAATTGAATCGGCAACGCCGCCGTCGAGCAGCTTTAAACCGTCAATCTCAACGATTTTTGAAACAATCGGCATTGAAGCCGAGGCGCGTATCCAATCGAAACCGCTGCCTTCAGTGCCTTCGTATTTTTTGTAAACCGCCGCGCCTGTTTCAACATCGGTGCAAACAACATAAAACTCCATTGGGTTTTTTATATAGGCTTCAAAATCGAAAACGTCGTGCTTTAATGGGACCTCGTTATAGCAAAAATCAGTGTTATAAATGTTACCTGTTGTTATAAGCGAATGAATCCCGCAATAGCGTTTATCGGCACAAAAGCGCGTGTTATAGCGAATAACACGTCCAATCTGCCCCGACTTATAGTTGCAGCCAAATGCCGCACCTGCAGATACGCCAACGGCACCGTCGAACCGAATTCCGTTTTCCATTAAAACGTCGATAATGCCGGCGGTGAACATTCCACGCATTGCGCCGCCCTCTAAAACAAGGCCTTTTTTAATGTTTGTTGCAATTATATTCTCTGTTTCATTCATAGTAACACCTAATTTACGCTCCAATTAATTATGGGCATTCCGTTTTGCAATAAAATCTGGTTAACTTTTGAAAAGTGCCTGCATCCGAAAAATCCGTTGTATGCAGAAAGCGGGCTTGGGTGAACCGTTTCAAGTTTAATATGTAACGGGTTATCTATAATCTTTGCCTTTTCTTTTGCATTTCTGCCCCAAAGCAGAAAAACAACCGGCGTATCTTTTTTATTGATTTCGCTTATAATTCGGTCGGTAAATGTTTCCCAGCCTTTGCCCTTATGGCTGTTTGCAGCGCCTGAACGCACCGTTAAAACCGTGTTAAGAAGAAGCACACCCTGTTTTGCCCATTCGGTTAATTCGCCGTGGGTGGGGCAGGGGATTTTAACGTCTTGGGTTAGCTCTTTATAAATATTTTTTAGCGACGGTGGCGGCTCAACGCCCTTTTTAACCGAAAAGCAAAGCCCATGGGCCTGCCCTTCGCCATGATAAGGGTCTTGCCCGATGATAACAACGCGTGTGTCTTTAAACGATGTGTATTTTAACGCGTTAAAAATATCACCCGCTTTTGGGTAAATTGTGTGCTCGCGGTATTCGTTTTTTAAAAACTCGCGAAGCTTTAAATAATATTCCTTTTTAAATTCGTCTTGTAAAATATTGTCCCAATCGTTACCTATGTTAACCATATCTTCTCCTTAGTTAAATAAAAGGTTTGCATAAACTTTTTTAGTTTCAAATAACTTTTCCGCTTCTTTTGTTAAGGGCTTAACACTGCCTAAAACTGCTTCGTTGAAAACATTTGGTGCTGTGGTAACCACTGCAGATGTGCAACAGTTTTGTTTTGCAACAAGCGCTGTTAATGTTTTGATGTTTTGCTCACTGCCCACCGCTTCATAAGCCTCGAAAACATCTCCGTCGGCTTCTCCTAACAAATAAGCCGGAAGCTCACCTTCATTTACAAAGTAATAAAATTCGGTGTTATAAACACGCTGAATTTTAAGGAAATCATCGGCGCTTCGGGTTAATTTTAAGCAGGGGTTGCTGTTGTAAATTTTAAGCGCTGCAGTGTAATCGCTGCTTTTAACAACGCTGAAACCGCTTGCTTCACATTCGAGTATATTTAACCGAGCATTGGAAACATATAAGCCTTTTTCAAAACCGAATTTTTTGTAAAATTCAAAAAGCGATTCCTTTTGGGGGATAAGGCATAAAAAGTCATACCCATTACCTATGCAGTGGTTTTCAGCGAATTTTAAAATATTTGCCGCTATGCCGCGCCCCCTGAATTCGGGAAGAGTTGCAACGGCATATAGATATGCGCCCTTAAAAACATTTTCGTAAGCTTCGATTTCAATATCTATTAAATGAGCCATAGCAACAATGCTGCCGTTATCGAAAACGATGCATTTCGTTTTTGGGTACACAAACTCAAAATATCGGCTGCAAAAATCACTTTCCCCGGGAAAACATATATTGTAAAGCTTTTTAAGCTCATCTCTGTCGTTATTTGTCGAAAATCGCAACATATTTTTTAGTTAGGAATTCAGGGTAGTAAGACTCTTTTGATGTGCGGAGCCCTTCAAGCCCTAAATCCTCCTCTCTGTTAATGTATTTGTATGCAGAGCATTGCCTTTTTGCAAATTGATTAAATATCATAGGGTATGCGCCGATATACTTTCTGTCGGCCTTTTCTATTAAAATATCCATAACATTTTCATTCTGTTTTGAAGCGATGGTAAAGGCGGCGATTTCGCCGTTAACCTTTAAAATGCCGCCGCAAATATCTAAGACATCCATATTATCAAGGGCTGTTGTAATGGCCGCTTTTTCATAGTTGTATCCGCGTTCATTTTGGGTTTGTTCGGCAGTAAACTGCTTTTGCAAAAATGATAAAATATCATCTTTATCACTAATTGAAATATCTTTGTATTCCCAATTATACAGCTTGCAAAAACGGTTGATGAAGTTTCGTTTAGAATGAAGCTTTTTCCCTGCAAGGGTGATCATTTTTTCGCTAAGGTATACATAATCAAAATCGGCAGGTTCTTCGTAAATCGTTAGTTTTGCATCACCGAAATTTCTAAATTCTTCAGCACGCTCTTCGGTTATAATCGCAACAAGTGCAGTAACACGCCTTTCTGCCATATCGGCTATTATTTCTTTTATTGCATCGTTTATGCTGCCGTTTCCAAGTGGCATATAATAACATAGTTCGCCTTTTTGGTAGTTTTTGAACGAACATATAAACAAAAAGCCGTTTTTAATGCATTTTTTTAAACAATATTTTTTAGACCAAATGATAAGCGAAGCAAAGCATCTATCGCTCATAATTTGGCCGTCGATTTGAAGATATGGGTTTATAAGTTCTTTGTCGTTAATTGTAATGTCTGAAAATTCTATCATACATTTCCTTGTGTTTATTTGTTTCTTAAATTCTTAAAAAAATCTTTTAAAATGGCTGAGCATTCATCTTCTAAAACACCGGTTGTTATAGAAGGGGAGTGATTAAGCGGCAGTGCGAACAGGTTGATAACACTACCTGAAGCACCCGCTTTTTTATCGCTACAACCGTAAATTACCCTTTTTATGCGTGAGTTCACAATCGCCCCTGCACACATACAGCAAGGCTCAAGAGTAACATAAAGTTCACAGTCGAACAGCCTCCATCCGCCAAGGGCAACGCAGGCTTTGTTTATTGCTTCAATTTCGGCGTGAGCCAGTGCATTTTTGCCGTTTTCGCGGCGGTTTCGCCCGGTTGAAATAACCTTACCGTCTTTAACAATTACTGCGCCAACGGGCACCTCACCGTCGGTTGCGGCGGCTTTTGCTTCGCTCAGTGCTATTTGCATAAATTGTTCATCGTTCATAGTGGCACCTTAAGAGAGAAGTTGTGATGTTAGCTCTACAAGGAACATTTCAGAAAATACAAACGCTGTAAAGCAAATAACCCCAGGGTTTAGAATTGCCCATTTTATATATTTTGTTGCGGCAATTTCATTTTTGATTTCGTTGAATTTCACCGTGTTCAACTTGCTTCGAAGCATAATTAATCCAAATATAAGCAAAATTGCTGTAATAATTAAATAAAAGCATGAGACAACGCCTGAAGATAACGGCCCCATGTTCTTCATTGAATAATCAAGCACCACAGATATAGCGTTGTTTAAGAAATGAACAATTATTGCTGGCCACACTGAATTACTGATAACGGTGATATATCCCATAACAAGGCCCATGCAAAGCGCAAAAGGTATTTGTGAGAAGTTGCCGTGTATTATTCCAAAAAGAAAGGCTGAAACAAATATTGCGGCACTGTCGGGCATTATTCTTCGGCATATACCCAATGCGAATCCTCTGAAAGCGAATTCTTCGATAAGTGCGGGAACGGCAGCTATACATATAATGCTGAATAAAAACCCGCCAAAACCATTAGGGGTTTCAATGTCGGCGCCTCCGGGGTTAACCCCAAACATTGATACCAAATTTGAAAAAAACGAAGACAACACATTGCTGATAGAGTTGAAGCCGAACCCTAACAAAACGCATCCTAAAAACATTTTAAACTCAACGCGGTGCAGTGGCATTATACTGCGGAATTTGTAATTGAGTGCGCGCGAGGAAATAAGTGGCGCGATTATAAATAGAACCAAAGTGAGAGCGACATTCAGAAATAATAAAAAAACCGAATCTGATAACATTGCAATCCCTTTATCAGAAAACGCGAAAGCGATACTGATAACTGTTGACAAAAACGTTACAATTAATTCAGCTGTAAATAAGGTCCACCCAATGGTGCCTGCGGTTAGTTTGGTTTTCCTTTTAGCTTTATATTCTGCTAAACGTTGATCTAAAGCGTTAATAGTATTCACAAAATCACCCTAATTATAATAATACATATAGTTACATACGTCAATTCTAAATCTTATTTTAGTTTTATGTGTTAAAAAACTATAAATATTAAAAAGAAATGTTTTTAAATATCACTGTTACAAAGAAAAACACCTTTTGTTTTAGTTAAAATTCACAAATCGGTTGAACAGTTATGGTGCTATTTTTAAAACTCTTGTTACAAATACATAAAAATATTAAAAGAAAACGGCATAACACCTTGAAATTTTTCGAAAAATATAATATAGTATAAGAAGTATTGTTTTTGGAGGTAAGTTTGTGGCTGATATAACTATAACAAAGTTTGCCGAACTCATTGACTTGAAATTAAAACATAATTTCGGTGTTAATGCTGCAGAGGCATCTGACGAGCTTTTTTATAAAGCTCTTGTTCTTGCGGTTTTAGATATTATGAGAGACCGTAAGGTTGATTTTGATAACCGTACCGACGCTGAAGAGAGCAAAAGGGTTTACTATTTAAGTATGGAGTTTTTAATGGGTCGCTCATTAAAAAACAATCTTTACAATTTAGGTTTAACCGCAACTGCAGAAAAGGCTCTTAAAAAGTTCGGCGTTAAATTAGATAAGCTTTATGAATTAGAACCCGATGCAGGCCTTGGTAACGGCGGCCTTGGAAGGCTTGCTGCCTGCTTCCTTGATGCGCTCACCAGCAGCAACTATCCTGCAATGGGTTACTGCATTAAATATGAATTCGGTATCTTCCGCCAAAGATTTTCTGACGGTTGGCAAACCGAAATGCCCGATTTCTGGCTTCCGGGCGGCAGCGTTTGGCTTGAAAAGAAGGCCGACAGCGCATTTGATGTTAACTTCGGCGGCCGAATTGAAGAAACTTGGGACGGCAATTATCATAGCGTAAAAATCGTTGATTACAATACTGTTCGCGCAGTACCATACGATCTTATGGTTGCAGGCCTTGGCGGCAAAAGTGTTAACGTTTTAAGGCTTTGGTCGGCTGAACAGCCCTCGATTGATATGAAGGCGTTCAACCAGGGCGATTACGTTCGCGCACTTGAGCACCAAGCTATGAGCGAGGTTATCAGCAAGGTGTTATACCCTGAGGATAATCACCCCGAAGGTAAATCACTTCGCCTTCGCCAGCAGTATTTCTTAGTTTCTGCTTCTATTCAGGATATTTTAGAGCGCCACTTGAAGCAATACGGCACTCTTGATAATCTTCCTGAAAAGGCAGCAATTCACGTTAACGATACTCACCCTGCTCTTGTTATCCCTGAACTTATGAGATACCTGCTTGATGAATGCGGTTATCAGTGGGATGATGCATGGGAGCTTGTTGGCAAAACCGTTGCATACACCAACCACACAATTATGCGCGAAGCGCTTGAATGTTGGCAGGTTGATTTATTCCGCGGACTTTTACCGAGAATTTATCAAATCGTTACTGAAATTGATAACAGGTTCAGAAAGTCGGTTTGGGAGCAGACACATGATGCTTCTTATGTTGATAGAACCGCTATCATCGAAAACGGTGTTGTTAGAATGGCCAACCTTTGCGTTGCTACTTGCCACAAGGTTAACGGCGTTTCGAAGCTTCACAGCGAAATTCTTAAAGATACCGTATTTAACGATTACTATAAACTTACACCTGATAAGTTCACTAACGTTACAAATGGTATTGCATTCCGCAGGTGGCTTTGCCAGTCGAATCCCGAGCTTACTGCACTTATCACCGAGTGCATTGGCGATGATTTCATTGCTTATAACGAAAAACTTATCGACTTTATGAAGTTTAAAGACGATCCTGCAGTTTTAGAGCAATTAGCAAAAATTAAGCGTAATAACAAGGCAAGATTTGCTGCTCTTATGAAAAAGGAAAACGGTATTATTCTTAACCCTGATTCCATTTTCGATATGCAGGTTAAAAGGCTTCATGAGTATAAACGTCAGCACTTAAACGTGCTTCACATCATCTCTGATTACCTGTATATAAAAGAAAACCCCAATGCTGATTTCACACCTAAAACCTACATTTTCGGTGCTAAAGCAGCCCCCGGTTATTATCTTGCTAAACAGATAATCCAGATGATTCATATGTTAAGCCGCCAGATCGAAAATGATCCTGCAGTTCGCGATAAGATCAAGATCGTATTCGTTGAAGACTACCGCGTATCTTTAGCTGAAGTTATGATTCCTGCAGCTGATTTATCTGAACAGATTTCACTTGCATCAACCGAAGCATCGGGAACAGGTAACATGAAGCTTATGCTTAACGGTGCTGTTACAATCGGCACTGATGATGGTGCTAACGTTGAAATTCATAAGGCTGTTGGCGATGAAAACATCATCATCTTCGGTATGCATTCAAACGAAGTTTTAAACCTTAGAAACACCGGCTACAACGCAAGAATGTATTATAACAACAACAAGAAGTTAGCTGCTGCTGTTGATTTAATGAATAAGGGAATCAACGGTATGAGGTTTGAAAACATCTATAATTCCTTGGTAAATTCCGACTATTATATGTCTTTTGCCGATTTTGAGGATTACTGCAATGCTCAAGACAAGGCAACAAAGCTTTATAACGATACTCAGAAGTGGCAGAAAATGTCGCTTACTAACATCGCTGCTGCCGGTATTTTCTCTGCTGATAGGTCGATCGACGATTACGCAGAAGGAATTTGGGGTATTAAACCCGTAAAATAATACTATAGGGCGCCGCAAGGCGCCCATATTAATATGTGAAGGTTAATTATGAAGTATATTCCTTTTGATTCACGAGATAAGCGGTATAAATCGGTTATGGGCGCAGCAAAAGAAGGGGAAAGTGTTAAATTTTCTGTTCTTTTGCATAATGATGCATCGCCTTATAAAGTTTATATGGCGGTAACCGACTGCACCGCAATTTACAGAGAACACACAAAGTTTTATACAATGCACTATTCAGGCCGATATGATGATAATTATAATTGGTATACAATTGAATTATCACTTGGCGAAGGCATTTACAACTACTTTTTCTGCTATGATTCTCCTTGGGGGCGCCTTTATATAACAAGGTTTAGAATAGGTGAAGGGTACGTATCCCCCGAAGGTAAGGAATGGCAGTTAACTGTTGTTCAAAAAGATTTTTGCACCCCGCTTGATTTTTCGGGTGGCATCATTTATCAGATATTTCCTGATAGGTTTTATAATAGCGGCAAGCCTAAAAAGAAGGTTCCTGATGACAGGTATTTGCAGGAAGATTGGTTTGCAACCCCTGAATACCGCCAAACGAAGAGTAAAAAGCGCCTTTGTAACGATTATTACGGGGGCGACCTTGCAGGAATAACTGAAAAGATTCCTTATTTAAAAAGCCTGGGCGTTTCGATAATTTACCTTAACCCAATTTTTGAGGCGCATTCTAACCACCGCTATAACACAGCTGATTATTTTGAAATCGACCCAATGCTTGGCACAAAAGCCGATTTTAAAAAGTTGTGTTCAACCGCTAAAAAGAACGGTATATCTATTATTCTTGATGGCGTCTTTTCCCACACGGGGGATGACAGCGTTTATTTTAACCGCTATGGTAGATACGATTCTGTTGGCGCATACAATTCGGTTGAGTCACCATATAAAAACTGGTATAAGTTTAATAAATGGCCTAATGATTACAGTGCTTGGTGGGGTGTTCCCTCGCTTCCCGAGGTTGAAGAATTAACCGAAGATTACCTTGAGTTTATAACAGGCGAGAATGGTGTTTTGCGTTATTGGATGCGAATGGGTGCAAGCGGTTGGAGGCTTGATGTGGCCGACGAATTACCCGACATATTCCTTGATAAAATGAGAAGTGCTGTTCGCGCTGAAAACCCCAAGGCACTTATAATAGGTGAAGTTTGGGAAGATGCAACCAATAAGGTAAGTTATTCTGAACGTAGGCGCTACCTGCGCGGTTCGCAGCTTGATTCGGTTATGAATTACCCGTTTTCTAATGCAATAGTTGATTTTGTTAAGGGTGGTAACGCCTTTGATTTTATGGATTCAATTATTGAAATTTGCGATAACTACCCTAAACAGTGCCTTGATTTAATGATGAACCATATAGGAACGCACGATACAATTAGGGCGCTTACCGCGCTTGCAGGCGCTGAATGGCGCAACGACCGCGCTTGGCAGTCGGTTCAGCGTATGACGGAAGAACAATTAAAACACGGCAAAAACCTTTTGCGCCTTGCTGCTGTTTTACAGTTTACGCTTCCGGGTATTCCATCTATCTTTTATGGTGATGAGGCAGGCGTTCAAGGGTATGGTGACCCATTCTGCCGTGCAGCGTACCCGTGGGGTAGGGAAGATGAATCACTTCTTGAATTTTACAAAAAGCTTGGTAAATTCAGGCGTGAAAATAGGGTTTTCAAAAATGGTGATATTATTCCTGTTTTCTCAGGACTTGGAAGTTTAGTGTATAAAAGGGCTGATGAAACCGAAGAAATTTTGGTTTGCGTTAACCGCTGGCACGATGAAGAAGAGGTTTTTGTTGGCGAAGTGTGGGATGATAGCGAGGTTATATTCGGCCACGCCCCTGCCGATGGTAAGCTTCTTGTTGCTGGAACAGGTTATGTTGTGTTAAAAAGAAAACTTAAATAAAAATTGCCCGACAGAAAAATATCTGTCGGGCATTAAATATGTAATTACACTATTTAGCTACAGAAGAGTCCTTCTTTTCGCGGGCATAGTTTATAAAATATAAAATTAAATCGGTAAGTACCATTACAAAGTTTAAAACGTAAATTGCAACAACCCAGATTTTAACATCCTGGCCGTTAGCCATCATAATAAACTTTGAGGTGATTCCGCAAACGTAACCAAATAAAATTAAAATCATAAATGCAAGGCTTTTGCCTTTGGTTGATTTTGTTTTGAGCGATTTAATGATGTTCATAGGCCATGAAAAGCCAAAGCTGATTACCATTAATGCTTCACATATTGCTGCAAATTCAGCCATAATTACACCTCATTTAATCTTGTTAAAAGGCGCTTTCAAATGAAAGCGCCTTTTGAAAACAGTTATTAGTCAGCTGTGTAGGGTAATAATGCTACATAGCGTGCACGCTTGATAGCTGTTGTGAGTTCGCGCTGATGTTTAGCGCAAGTGCCAGTTACACGGCGGGGAAGAATCTTTCCGCGCTCTGAAACCATCTTGCGGAGTTTAGCAACATCTTTATAATCGATAAATTCTGCGCGATCTACGCAAAAATGACAAACCTTCTTACGGCCCTTACGGCGAGGATTATCGTTTCTTTCCATGAAAGGTTACCTCCTTTAAAAAGATAAAACAAAATTCAAATTAGAACGGAAGGTCATCGTCGCCTGCGAATTCAGTGAAATCACCGTTATCACCGTTCGAGAATGAAACGGGAGCAGTGCTTTCAGCAGGGCGAGCTGATGAATCGCGCTTGGGTTCAGCAAAGCTTACGTTGTTTGCAACAACCTCAAATGCGGTTCTGTTGTTTCCGTCTTTATCCTGATAGCGCCTTGTTTGAATTGAGCCTTCAATAGCAACAAGCTGACCTTTTTTAAAGTAGTTGGTAACAAACTCTGCGGTTTGCCTCCAAGCAACGATGTTAATAAAATCGGTCTGCCTTTCTTCGCCTGATTTGTAGCGGCGGTCAACAGCAATTGAAAAGCTTGTTACAGGTATGTTAGACTGTGTATGGCGGAGTTCAGGATCGGCAGTTAATCTGCCCATTAATACTGCAACATTCAGCATTTCGAATATCTCCCACTTATTTTTTAATAATCATTGTGCGAAGAATACCTTCTGTGATTTTAGCAACACGGTCGAATTCCGCGGGGAAATCAGGGTTGCTTTCGAAGTTAACAACTGAGTAAAAGCCTTCAGCTTCATCGTTGATAAGGTAAGCGAGCCTGCGCTTGCCCCAATCATCAATGCTTTCGACAGTACCGTTGCTTTCGATGAGCCCGATGAGTTTTTCTTTTAAAGCGGCGGTAGCTTCTTCGCCGTTTTTAACCGAAAGAACCATCATAACCTCGTATTTATTGGTAGCCATTCGTTTGCACCTCCTTCTGGTCTAAGGCCCCTATGTTATATTTAGGAGCAAGGATTCTGCTCAAAATACAAGCAGTTAAAATTATTATATCAGCCCGAAAGCGATATGTCAAATATTTTTTGAAGGTTTGTACAAAACTGTTAGATAAAAAGTGTTTTGCTTGACACTAACTGTTTATTATTATATAATATATTCGTAATAATATATATATTTATAAAGATTTTATAGATTAGGTGCGATATTATGCTATTAATTTTTGATATAGGAAACACCAATATAACCATTGGTTGCTATAATGAAAAGGAACTTAAATTTACTGCTCGCGTTGCAACAAATTCTGCCCTCACTTCCGATCAGCATGCCCTTGAAATAAGGGATGTGTTAGATATTAACGGGCTTGATTACCATGATGTTACTGCAGCGGCAATTTGTTCGGTTGTTCCTGATGTTGAAGCTTTGGTTGTTAAGGCGCTTAAAAAACTATGTAAAATCACACCGTTTGTTTTAAAGCCTGGCGTTAAGACGGGGCTTAATATAAAAATAGATAACCCTGCGCAGTTAGGTTCTGATTTGGCGGCAGGAGCTGTTGGTGCCATTGCTAAATATCCTGTTCCTTGTATTGTTATTGATATGGGCACTGCAACCACGATTAGTGTTGTTAATTCTAAAAAAGAATTTTTGGGCGGTGCTATAACTGCAGGGCTAAAACTTTCGCTTTCTTCGCTTTTTGGTAACACTGCGCAGCTTCCTATGATATCAATCTCAGCACCTGATAAGGTTATTGGAACAAATACAGCCGATTGTATGCGTTCAGGCCTTGTAATCGGTGCCGCGGCTATGCTTGATGGTATGATCGACCGAATCAACGAGCAACTCGGGTGTGAGTGTTCAGTTGTGGCAACGGGCGGCCTATCACACGAGGTTTGCGCAAATTGCAGGCACGAAATACCGGTTGACGATAATTTGCTGCTTGATGGTATGCGCATCATATACGAAAAAAACATAAAATAAACCGGCAAAATCGCCTAATGGCGTTTTAGCATAAATTTGCGCTGTATCGCACACTGCGAACAGCAGCAGGAGGTTATATTAATGGTAAATTCAAAAAAATCAAAAGAACGTATTCGAGTGCTGGTGCTTGGCGCTGTAATGACTGCGCTTGTGGTTATTTTACAGTCTGTTGGCTCCACAACAACATTTTTTGGCCCGTTCTCAACAGCAGTTGCGTTGGTTCCTATTGTAATTGGAGCCGCTATGTGCGGAACAACAGTTGGTGCTTGGCTTGGCTTTGTTTTTGGTGTGGTTGTTATGGCAACCGGCGGAGCTAACCTGTTTTTCGCATTCGATGTTCCCGGCACTGTTGTTACGGTTCTTGTAAAAGGTGTTGCTTGCGGTGCAGCGGCGGGCCTTGTTTGCAGGTTGTTATTAAAGGTTAACCGTTATCTTGCGGTTGCAGTTGCCGCTGTTGTGTGCCCTGTTGTTAACACGTCGGTGTTTTTGCTGGGTTGCAGGGTGTTCTTTATGGCACATGCTGATGCAATAGCTGCAAATCTCGAGTTGAATATTTCTGGCATGGCTTTGTTTTGGGCGCTTGCTATGGGTAACTTCCTTTGCGAAGTGCTTACCAGCGTTGTTTTAAGCCCGGTAATTGTTAGGATTCTAAATATTGAGAGAAAAATGAAATCTTAATTTAGATTCGGTTTTGGTTTTATATTGCGGTAGCACTCTCAAGAATAATTTTAAGAATAATTAAAATTTAGTTTCTTTTGGGGTTGATTATATTATGTTTATGAAAAAAATTGCGGCTATATTTATGGCTACAATTTTACTGTTTACGGTTTTTATTGTTCCTGCATCGGCTGATACTGCCGATTACAGTGAAGTTATTGCGGCTATTTCTGCCGGCCTTAAAAACCGCGAGCAGTCTATTGATATTTCAAAATTTAATATAAGCCAAAATGATTTTGCCGATGTGTACACTGAGGCGCTTTATAGCAACCCTGAATATTTTTGGGTTGATGATAGCGGCACCAGAATGAGCATCAACACATTAACAGGTGTTGTTTTATCGGTTAAGCCGCAATATAACGGGTTATATTCCGCAGAAAATGTTAAAAAATTCGAGGCTGAGATTGATAAGGCGTTGTCATCAATAGATAACACTTTAAGTGACTATGAGAAAATTTTGATTTTACATGACTATGTGGTTAACACCTGTCATTACTTAATTTCCGATACAGAGCCTGTTTACACGGCGTATTCAGCGCTTGTAAACCATAAGGCGCTGTGCCGCGGTTATTCCCGTGCTATGAAACTGCTCTTAAATCGTGTTGGTATTAACTGTACCATTGTTACAAGTAACTATATGGCTCACGCATGGAATATGGTTGAATTAGATGGGCAGTGGTACCACCTTGATGCCACCTGGGGCGACCCAACCGGTGGTGTTGAAAGGTTTAGTCATAATTATTTCCTTTTAAGTGATGAAACTATTAAGGATGGCGACCACCTTCATTCAGGTTGGGAGACTGATAAGGTGGCTACCAGCAAAAAGTATGAAGAGGGCTTTTGGTTAGATGCAGAATCGCAAATCCATTATAAAAATAATACCTTTTACTATATTAAGGCTGGTAAAATTATCGCACGGTACCGTACAACCGGAAATGAATCTGTAATCTATAACATTCCTGAATATTGGTATGTTTGGAATAGTAATAATATGTATTTCTATACTAACACATTTTCAGGCCTTTCTATGATAGATGGGTTATTATACTTCAACACAACAAATGGTGTTTATAGTATTACAACAAGCGGAACCAACCTAAAATTGGTTTACGAGTTAACCGATGAAGAAAAGTCCGTTGGCGATATTTATGCAACAAGCTATATTGGCGATGTGTTCACCTATTCGTTAACCACTGCACCTTCTGGCAAGGATATTGATGTTAAGACATTGGAGTTAAACTCACCAAAAGCATTGCTTGGCGATTTTAATTTAGATGGAACTATAACTGTTTCAGATGCGGTTCTTGTTGCAAGGTATAGTTCTAAGATGATGGGTGAAATTACCGATACCCAAGAATCAAACGGTGATGTTAATAATGACAAGGTTGTAAATGTTATGGATGCTGTTATTATTTCGCGCGTTTGCGCTAAACTTATAACGGGGTTTGATGTGGCCTAATTTTACTTTTATTTAAAATGCCCAAAACCACTTTTTGTGGTTTTGGGCATAGTTATTAACTATTGTGTATAGTTGCGAGTGGCCTTAATCTTCCTGCTCGCAATCGTCGCATCCGGCGCCCCCACCAACGTTTGATGGGCGTGAAGGGAAGAAATCATCGGTTGGGAACTTAATTCTTCTAAAAGCATCACATGGTTCGTCGGTTACATTGTTACACTGTTTTTCAGGTATGCAATAGTCATATACAGGTATTAACATTTGCACGTTTCTAATAAGCTGAACAATGCTGAAAAGCCCTAAAGTTACATATATTGCTGGTGTGCCGGAAGGCTGGTTCACGCAAACATTTCCACCTAAGCGTTCTTGTATGCCTGAGGGTATGCAGCCAATGCACTCATAGCTGTCGTGTAGCTCGCAAACTTTAGCTGCAAGCGGGATGGGGTCAACGCATTGAACAGAGCATCGCGGGCAGTTGGAAGTTGGTATGTGTTGTCCGTTAACTTCTTCCTCCAATGTACAAATATTTGAGAATGTTTTAACGCTTCCTTCACTTCCGTAGAGTATCACCTTTTTATCGTAAGAGGTAACACCGTGTATGGTTTGCGGGCATGTTTTAGGTGCTGTGTAAACGTCGAATTCAATTAGGAAAAAGAAGGTTAGGTCGCAGGAATAAAAACCGCGGTTAAAAGATACGGGTTCAACATTAACGTATACATTTAACACTTCGGCGTTTTTAACTCTAACACTTATTGCTGATTGAACTACTGCTTGATCTTCTTCGCAAAAATAACATCTTAAGTCTTCAAGGCAATCACGGTCGCAGCAGGAATCGAAAACCCTGCCTGCATCTATGCAGCATGCTTCTTTGAATGAAGATGAGGGTGATGTGCCGTTATTATTTAATTCAGCCATTAATATTTCCTCCCTTTAATTATTAAAGTTAAGCAGAATTTACCCGTGTTTGGCAAAACAGTGCTTACTTCTATAACATAGTATTCAAACGGGTGCCCAATGTTACATAAAATATTAATTATTAGCGCCTTATTGACATAATATTGTAAAAATAATATAATTAAATCACTTGATTTGGAGGCGTTCTAATGGAATTTTTCGTTAACATAATAAAATCTATATTATTGGGCATTGTTGAAGGGATAACCGAGTGGTTGCCAGTTTCAAGCACCGGGCACATGATATTGTTCGATGAGTTTTTAACTCTTAAAGTTAACAACGATTTTAAAGAATTGTTTTTGGTTGTTATTCAGTTAGGTGCGATTCTTGCAGTTGTTATCATGTTTTGGAAAAAGCTATGGCCGTTTTCACCCAAAAGCACAAAAACAGAAAACCGCGAAATTTGGAGCACTTGGTTTAAGGTTTTGGTTGCAAGCCTGCCTGCGGGGATTTTAGGGTTCGCTTTTGACGATAAAATAGATCAAATGCTAACAGGCGACCTTAGGGTTCTGATTGTGTCGAGCGCTTTGGTTTTGTATGGTGTTTTGTTTATAGTTATTGAAAAGTTTGCTAAAAAGCCTAAAATCACCACTTCAAATGATATAAACTATAAAACCGCATTGTTAATGGGTGCTTTTCAAGCGCTGTCTTTAATTCCCGGAACATCGCGTTCGGGCTCAACAATACTTGGCGGAATTCTTATTGGTTGCTCAAGAACGGCCGCTGCTGAATTTTCGTTCTTTATGTCAATCCCTGCAATGGTGGGCGGTAGCGGCATAAAGCTTTTAAAATATTTTGTGAACGGAAATTCTATAAGCCTTCAAGAAGGTGTTATACTGCTTGCAGGCATGGTAACAGCTTTTGTTGTTTCAATGTTATGCATTAATTTCCTTATGAATTATATTAGAAAGCACGACTTTAAGCTGTTCGGTTGGTACCGAATTGCTTTGGGCGCGCTACTGCTTTTATTAATTGCATTTAAGGTTTTATAAAGGAGATTATTATGGGAAGAAAGATTTTTACTATAAGTTATGATGATGGCTCAAAATCTGATTTAAAATTAATTGAATTAATGAAAAAGTATGGCATTAGGGGAACTTTTAACCTTAACAGCGGTTCATACGGGCTTGATGGCCAACCGTTTTGGTATAATAGGTTGCCTTTTGATTGCTTAAAAGACACTTATTTGAACGATTTTTGCGAGGTAGCGGCGCACGGTTACGTTCACCCCGATTACACCAAGCTTGATTACGATGCCGCAAACGAAGATGTATCACGCGATGTTAAAAAGCTTGAAGAGATTTTCGGTGTTCGCCCCATAGGATTTGCTTACCCGTTTGGTGCGGTTGACGATAAAACTGTTGAAATTTTAAGAAAAAACGGTGTTAAATATTCAAGAACGGTTTGGAGCACCGAACGTTTTGCAATACCTGAAAACTGGCTTTATTTAAACCCAACCTGCCACCATATTAACCCTAAACTTTTAAACTTAGCCCAAGAATTTGTTGATTACAAGGGCGATGAAGATGTGATGTTTTACGTTTGGGGCCATGCACACGAATTTGATGAAAATAACAACTGGGAAATTCTTGAACAGTTATTTGAGTGCGTGGCAGGTAAAGATGATATTCTTTATTTAACTAATGGCCAGGCTTATGAGCTTTTAACAGGGGGAAGGGAAGTTTAAATGAAGATTAAAGCAATTATTTTAGCAGTTTTAGCCTGTGTTTTGGTGCTTTCAGGGTGTGGGAACAAAGCTAATACAGGCAGTAATGCAGAGGTTTCTGAAGAAGTTATCACCGACACCGAAATCGACGAGGCTGTTAACCCTGAAGATGCCGAACCCGAGGAAATCGTTCCGCTTTCAACCAAATTTGTTTTGCCCGAAAACATAAACACCGAAGATTTGGTTGACACTGAAGATGAAACAAAGGCTACTGTTACCGGCACAACTAAAGAAGCAACCGAGAAGTATATTCAAACCTTGGTTGGTGCCGGCTATAATCTTGATTATAAGTTTGAATCTCAAAATGCTGCGCAATATTCGCTTTCAACTAACGAGGTTACGGTTTCTGTGATGCTTAAAAATGATGAAATGCTGATTTATGCATCAAAATTTGAGTAATATTTTTAAAATAATAACAATTTTAAGCCTTGGCAGGTAAGTTACTGCCAAGGCTTTTTTGTTGCCAAAAAAGGTGGATAATTTTTAGCTATAAAAACCACAAAAAGATTAATTTTCCGTGCAATAAAATATGCAAATATGTGTTGTAATAATCAGTAGAATGTGGTATTATTGTGTTGTTAAAATGGTGAAATTTATGTTTGGATGTGAAAGCCATAAATGAACACGATTTATTTCGATAACAGTGCAACAACCAAGCCGTGTGGCACGGCTGCTTTATATGTTAACAAGGCAGTAACCGATAATTGGGGCAACCCTTCATCTTTACATAAGCTCGGCATTAATGCCGAAGCTGTTTTATCATCAGCGCGTGCGCTCACGGCTGACATTTTGTCTTGCAAGATAGAAGAAATTTTCTTCACAAGCGGTGGAACGGAATCTAACAATATTGCTTTAAGGGGCGCGGCCTATTCACTTAAAAGGCGCGGCGACCGAATTGTTACAACAACTATTGAGCATCCATCGGTTATAGAAACTGTTAAATCGCTTGAAAGCGAAGGTTTTGAAGTTGTTTGGCTGAAGCCCGACCAAAGCGGGAACATACCTATTAAGAGCATTGAAGAAGCAATTAATTCGCAAACAATTTTAGTTTCAATGATGCTTGTTAATAACGAAACGGGCGCTGTTTTGCCTGTTCAAAAAATTCGCGGTTTTGTTGAGGCGGCAAATTCGCCCGCACTTATTCACTGCGATGCCGTTCAGGCGTTTGGAAAAATTCAGTTTACAGTGAAGAATCTTGGGGTTGACCTGCTCTCTGCAAGCGCACATAAAATTCACGGCGTAAAGGGTTGCGGAATTCTTTATAAAAGCGAAAAAGCAAGAATATCACCAATAGTTTTTGGAGGCCACCAAGAACGAGGTGTTCGTTCGGGCACCGAGCCTACCCCTGCAATTGCGGGGCTTTTAGGCGCCTTAGAAGAATTAGATGTTTTGGCATCATTAAACTATGTTACAAACCTTAATAAATACGCAAGGCTTGTTCTTTCAAAAGTTCAGGGCGTTAGCATTAATTCGCCCAATGATGCATTAGCATACATACTTAACATTTCGCTTGAAGGGTTTAGATCAGAAACGGTTTTACACTTTTTAGAATCGAAAGGCATTTACGTTTCAAGCGGAAGTGCCTGCTCAAAAGGCAAGGGAAGTTATGTTTTAAACGAAATGGGGCTTGCGCCTAAATTTGTTGACAGCGCCCTTAGAATTAGTTTTTCAAAACACAACACAAACGAAGAAATCGAATTTTTAGCCGAAGCTTTAACCGAAGCGCGCGCAAAACTGCGCTCAAGCGACCGAGGCTCGGCACTACAAAAATTACGGAGAAGATAACGTGAAAGAAATTATACTTATTAAAGATGGCGAGTTAGCCCTTAAAGGACTTAACAGAAACTCATTTGAAGCGGTTCTTATGAAAAACATCAGAAACAGCCTGCGCAAGCTTGGTAAAATTGATGTTAAGGCTTCACAGTCGACCATAACAATAACACCGCTTGAAGATGACTATAATTTTGAAAAAGCGCTTGAGCTTTTAACAAAGGTTTTTGGCATTTCGGCATTTCAGTGCGCTGCGGTTGCCGAAAAGGATATGAACGATATTCTAACAAAATGCGTGCCATACCTTAAAAAGAACCTTGAAGGCGTTAAAACCTTTAAGGTTGAAGCCAAAAGGTCAGACAAAAAATTCCCACTTAAATCGCCCGAAATTTGCCGCGAGGTTGGCGGTGCGTTACTTTCGGCTTACCCGCATTTAAAGGTTGATGTTCACAACCCCGAAGCAACAGTTGTTGTTGAAATAAGGGATAACTCGGCGTTTATTCGCTGCGGCCAAATTAAGGCGGCAGGCGGGATGCCGGTAGGAACGGCAGGCAAAGCGGCTATTTTGATTTCGGGCGGAATCGACAGCCCAGTTGCCGCTTGGATGATGGCACGAAGAGGCTTAAAGTTAGATGCAATTCACTTCGCAAGCCCGCCATACACCAGCGAAAGGGCAGAACTTAAGGTTAAAACTTTGCTTTCGAAGGTTGCAGCATACGCAGGCGATATTGCGCTAACAACTGTTCCGTTCACCGAAATTCAAGAAGAAATTGCAAACAACTGCCCCGAAGAATACTTTACCCTTATTATGAGGCAGTTTATGATGAAAATATCTGAACGCATTGCTAAAAATTCAAACTGCGGTGCGCTTATAACGGGCGAAAGTTTAGGCCAGGTTGCAAGCCAAACATTATCTGCCATTGCTGTAACCGATTCGGTTTGCTCGATGCCTGTTTTCAGGCCGCTTATTGGTATGGATAAGATTGATATTATTGATATTTCTCGCAAGATTGATACTTTTGCCACCTCAATTGAACCTTATGAAGATTGTTGCACTGTTTTCACACCAAAGCATCCAAGAACTCGCCCGACTATTGAACAGTGTGAAGAGGCGGCAGCCGCACTTGATACCGAAGCGCTTATAGAACGCGCAATAGCAGGTGCCCGAAAGGAAATTATAAGTTAAACAGTTTTGCACCTGATGATATTGTAAGTGAAGGATGGGATTTGAATGATGTATAGAGATACCGAAAACAACGGATATTCGGTTCACCACTGCGTTAATGTTGCAGGGTTAGATTATAATTCACTTATTTCGAAGCTTGGAGCTTTATGGGAGAATAACAGCCGCTACCTTAAAATATCTGAAAACGCTGGTTGCTTTTCGGTTGGTTTTACGGCGAATGCCGAAACGTTAGAAAAGGCCGAGCAAATGAGCGATAACGCAATTGCTAACATCAAAAGGCGCCTTAAGGAATACGCTTATGGTGTTAATGATGAAAGTTTAGAAGAAATAATATTTTCGCTTCTTGGTGAAAACGGGGTTACTGTTGCAACCGCTGAATTTTACGGTGGTGCGCAAATCTCTGCTGATTTATTAAATGCAAAAGGTAATTCATCGGCCCCGATTAAGCATTTAGGTAATTACAGTGCCGATGAATTTGGCCTTTCAGATCCTGTTTTTGATTATTCCGGTGGTATGAACGTGGCCGCGGTTGCTGAAATGTCATCTATTGTTAGAACTATTGGCGATTCTGATATCGGAATTGCAGTTTTCGGCTACCCGGCAGACGGTGATATTAATGCTGAAGCCACCTGCAATGTTTGCTGCAGCTTGTTTGATGGCGAACATATTTGGGTAACAACCGCTAATTTCTCTGAAACTGAGCTAAGTAATTCTGCAAAGTTTGTTAAGGATTACTCTGCTACTTTTCTTTTAAACACACTAAGGCGCTTTTTGTTGGCCGAGAATTCTTTCTTGAATCTTGGTGTAGATGCTGATTCAGAACTTAATGTAGTTAATTCGATTACAGGTGAAGTAACAACCAAAAACTACACACTTAAGAAACTTAGGGGTGATAACAAGGTTGAGAGTGCACCTCAAAAGGCAGAAGTTGCTGATGCTAAAGAACCTGCAGTTTCTAAAAAAAGCAATAAAAAAGATAAAAAGAAGCGCAAGAAAAAACCTTTTTGGAAATGTGTTATCCCTGTTAAGGGCGATAGGGTAATTGATGTTATTTTAAAAATTGTGGCAATCATTGCCGCAGTAACCTTTATAGTTTCAGGTTCATACGTTGCAAATTACTGGCTTGATGCGAACAAACAACAAGACATAATTGATGACGCAAAAGAAACCATCGATTTTGAAGATGATACCATTGACGAGGAAACCCAAACTTTATCTAAGTTTGATGGTCTTGTTGCGCAGAACAGCGATTTCCGCGCTTGGATAAGAATCAACAACACAAAGGTCGATAACCCCGTTTATCAGCATACCGATAATGAGTATTACATCAAATACAATATGGAAAACAAGCGCAATGCACACGGTGCACTGTTTATTGATACTAACTGCAAACTTTCGGCCGAAGAAAGAAGCCAAAATATTATTGTTTACGGCCACAGTATGAATGACGGAACGATGTTTGGTAACCTGAGAAGATTCCGCCGACTGGATTTTTATCAGCAAAATCCAACAATCAGTTTTGAAACTTTGTATTCTCCGGCAACCGAATATAAAATATTCTCAATTTTTGTTACTAATTCAACACCTGAGGAGAACGACGGTTATGTGTTTAACTACACAATTCCCGATTTTGAAACCGAAAGCACATTTTTAGCTTGGGTTAACGATGTTCGTGAACGCAGTTTCTTTGATCTTCCCGTTGATGTTGAGGCAGGCGATGAGCTTATAACGCTCTCAACCTGCGATTATGATTTCAGCGGTGCAAGGCTTGTTATTGTTGCCAGAAAAACAAGGGAAGGCGAAGCAACAAGTGTTGATACATCTTCTGCGAAGAAAAATCCTAACCCGATAATGCCACAGGGATGGTATAAAGCATATAGTTAAATTTTGTTTTAGGGGGTGCTTTTGGTGGGAAAGGATCTAAAGTTAGAGGTTATATATTATAATCAAGGCTCTGATATAAAGCTTGAATTCGGCCTTCACGGCGAATACCCGTTAAGGCTCTTAACCGCTTTATGCACAAACCCGCGCGAATACCTTCAAAAGCTTAAGCGTGCAGTTTCGCGAAGCACCATTATAATCACCCTTGGTGGGTTTAATGATGACTGCTACCTTCCTAAAATCACAGGACTTTCGGTTGGAAGGAATGCTGAGGTTATAAATAACGAAGAATTTGGCATTACCGAAGAACCTGGTGAAATAAAACTGCCTGATGGTGCAATTCCCATTGTTATGAATGGCGAGTTTTGTGGTTGCGTTATGGAAAGCGGTGCGCAAAGCATTATAATGTTAAATGAGAACAATAAATCGGTTCACAGTGTTTTGCAAAAGTTAATTGTGCCTTATATTAAAGAGCATTACGACTATTACAAAATGTAACGGAGGAAGCTTGTTTGAAAAAATTTAAACAAATGCTATCGGCGATTTTAATAATTTGCCTATGCCTGTTCCCGGTATCTTATTCACGGGCGGTATCATATCCGGCTATGGGTGTTGTTTCGTCGTCGACCGGTGCCAAGATATATGACGGTGCCGGAACGAAAGGTCATAACTATATTGAAACCCTTGCAAACAACACCGCGGTTATGGTTATTGGTGAAGAGATTGATTGGGAGGGCGACCTTTGGTATATAATCAAATACGGAACTAATAATTCAAAGCAAGGTTATATTTACAGCGGCCGTTGTAAGTTAATAGGCAGTATGGTTGATGACCCTGCATTTAATGCTGAACTTGCGGCGCAAGGTTTTCCTGAAAGTTACCAAGCCGAGCTTAAAAAGCTTCATTCGCTTTACCCTAATTGGAAGTTCAAGGCGCTTCACACAGGGCTTGATTGGTCGGCAGTGCTTGATAACGAAACAACTCCTGCAAAAAGCTTAATACCGAAAAACTATTCTGATTCATATAAATCATACGAAATGGGTTCCTATAATTGGGATACTAACACCTTTGTTGTTCACGATACAGGCGGTTGGGTTGATTCATCTCGCGAGTATTTAGCATATCATATGGACCCAAGAAATTTTATGAACGACACACATGTGTTTCAGTTTTTATCGCTTGCGTATTCTTCGAATGAAACAACTTCAGGTGTTAGTTCGGTTCTTTCCGGCACGTTTATGGGGGGAGCATACCCTTCAGGCCTTGAAGATTCGGGAAACTTTGCAAGCTATGCTGATGCGTTTGTTAAAGCAGCGAAGGAATCGGGCGTTAGCGCATTCCACTTAGCTTCAAGGGCAGTGCAAGAGCAGGGAGTTTCGGGCACAACCTTAGGCCACGGCACAGTTAGCGGATACACCGGGTATTATAATTTATTTAATTACGGCGCTTCAGGAAACGGTGCATCAGAGGTTATAACAAATGGCGCTAAATATGCTCAAAAAGAGGGCTGGAACACACCATATAAGGCAATTGTTGGTGCAGCAAAGAAGATTGCCGCCGGCTATATTAAAAAGGGCCAAGTTAACACATATTTACAAAAGTTCGACGTGGTTGATGGCGGCAACGGCTATTATGCATATCAATATATGCAAAACATTTTAGCGCCAAGCCAAGAAGCAATTAATACCAAATCTGCCTATACTACAAGCCAGCTAAACACGCTTAATTTGGAGTTTACTATTCCTGTTTACAATAATATGCCGCCCTCTGCGTGCCAAAAGCCAAGCCAGAATGGTAATAACAACAATCTTTTAAATTCTTTGAGCGTTTCTGGGTATTCCATAGGAACCTTTAACAGGTATTCATATTCCTATGGACTAATTGTGGGAAACACGGTAAAGAGCATTACAATTAACGCAGTGCCAAGTGATTCGGGTGCTACCGTTTCGGGTGCAGGCGTTCGAACCTTAATCCATGGCGAAAACGCAATTGTGATTAAGGTAACAGCAAGTAATGGAATTTCACGAAGTTACACAATTAATGTGTTCCGCGAAGGCACACTGCAATATATAACAAGCGAGCATTACAAGATTGATTCGTATATAACAGGCGTTTCTGCCGGAACAACGGTTGAAACAGCAATGTCAAGAATTATTTTAGATTCTTGCACTGCCAAACTGTTCGATGTAAAAGGAACCCACAAAACTACCGGCAACATTGCAACAGGCGATGTTTTAAAACTTTATGTTGATAATAAAGTTATTAATGAATACCCCTTTGTAATATATGGCGATGTTAATGGCAATGGAATAATAAACACTTTAGATTTATTAAGTGGCCATAAGCATTTGCTTGGTATTAACAACCTAACCGGTGCGCAACTTGAAGCTTGTGATATGAACAAAAGCGGAGATTTCAGCTCGGTTGACCTTTTAAGGGGTCAAAAATATTTGTTAGGCATAATTGATAATTTACAGAATTAATATAAAGGGATGAGATTATGAAATTGGTTAAAAAATTAGTTTCTATTCTGCTTATATTTATTTTAATAATGTCTATTTCAGCCTTTTCTTCAAGTGCGGCCGGAGCCAACGCGATAATTGCGGTGTCATCAACCAATCCAACAGTTGGTTCTAATATTACGGTTACCGTAACCTATTCAGCTTCGAATATTGGGGCAGCCGAAGGATATTTAACCTATAATTCATCGGTGTTGCAATATGTTTCGGGAAGCAACACAAGCGGCGCTTCGGGCAAGGTTCGGATGAGTTCTTGGAGCAATAGTGCGGGCGCTAACAGCATTAGCTTTAAAATGACCTTTAAGGTTATAGGCGCGGGAGCGAGCCAGCTTATAGTTTCGGGTTCGAATGTGTGGGATTTTAACGAGCAGTTGGTTGGTAATCCCGGTGCATCGGCATCTGTTGCCGCTAAGGCAGCAGGAACCCAACAGGCATCATCGAACGCTTTACTTAACAATTTAGTTATATCAAGCGGAAAACTGTCACCTGCGTTTTCAGCTAACACCTTCACATATAATGTTACGGTGCCTTTTTCGGTTACCTCTGTTATTGTTACTGCATACCCTGCCGATTCTTCTGCTAAATGGGATGTTGAAGGCAGCAAAGATATGAAGGTGGGGAATAATCAGCGTGTTGTTGTTGTAACCGCACCTGATGGCACTGTAAAAAGGTATACAATTAATATTCTTAGGCAGGGTGAAGATGGTTCATCTGATACAAGTTCTTCACAACCTGAAACACCAACCGACAATAATATTAAAATAACTACCCATGGCGTTGAATACACCTTGTGCCAAAACTTTGAAAGTATAACCGCGCCTCAAGGGTTTGCGGCTGATATTTCTAACTATGCGGGCAATGAAATTCCTGTTTTTAAGAGCGAGAGTGGAAATGAAATAGTAGTGTTAGAAGATAGTGAAGGTAATAAAAATCTATTCCTATATATGAATTCTGATGTTTCATTCTATAAGCTGTCAAGCATAAACTTAGGCGGCCGCGAATATTTATTTGTTGGAAATATATCTAATGATGAAACCGAAGATTTTGAGGTTAAAGAGATAAAATTAGGTGAAAATGCGGTTCAGGTTTTCCATAAAAACGATTTACCTGATGATACAGTTTGCCTTTATGCAATAAATTCCGAAGGTGAATTAAAGCTGTATTTATACGATACAAAAGATGATCTGCTAATGAGGTATGATCTTTTACCTAAAACAACCGAAAAAACACCAACTGAAAACAAAAAAACAGAAGATAATAATATGATGATGTATTTAAACATATCGGTTGTTTCCTGTGCAGTTTTATTGGTTGTTGTAATTGTTTTAATTATTGTTTTAATTGCATCAAAACGCAAAAAAAGGCCCGCTTCATTGACAAAAGAAGTTCCGGTCATTGATGATGATGAGTTAAAGTTCTAACGGAGGGATAGCAGTGGTTGATAATATAATTAATTCATTCATTAAAAGATGTTCTACCGGCTGAGGTTATAATTTTTATTGTATCACTCTTGCCAATACTTGAGTTGTGCGGCGGCTTAATTGCTGCTTATGCGCTTGAAGTTGATTTGCTTGTTGCTTTTCCAATTTGTGTTATTGGTAATATGTTGCCAATTCCTCTTATTCTTTTATTTATAAGAAAAATAATTGAATGGCTTAAAAAAATAAAATGTTTAAACAAGTTTGCATTATGGCTTGAGCGAAAAGCACAGAAAAAATCAAAGTCGGGCAACTTCGGCAAATATAAGTTCTGGGGGATTTTGATATTTGTGGGCATTCCTTTGCCCGGAACAGGAGCGTGGACCGGTGCCTTGGTTGCCGATGCGCTGAATATCAGGTTCCGCGATGCCATAATTGCAATTTATGCAGGCGTTGTAATGGCGGGGCTTATAATTTCCCTTGCTTCTTATGGATTGTTAGATAGAATTATTGCACTTTTTAAATAAGATGTGCGTGTTAGATTTTATGCCGCCGCTGCGTAAAATCGCGCTTTAATTTTACAGCGGCAGAATGGAGAGCAAAATGAAAAGCGTTATGGTGGGAATGAGCGGAGGTGTTGATAGCTCGGTTGCTGCAATATTGCTGCAACGTGAGGGTTATAACGTTTGCGGAGCAACACTTAAGCTTCACGAAGATGATTCGCAAAAGCATGAAACTGAATCACAATCTTGCTGTTCGCTTGATGATGTGTTAGATGCTCGCAATGTATGTGATTCTTTAGGAATAAAACACCATGTTTTCAACTTCAAACAACATTTTGAAGATGATGTTATAAAGCGATTTGTTGATGAGTATTTAAATGGTTATACACCCAACCCCTGCATTGAATGTAATAAACATATTAAATTTCAAAAAATGTTAGAACGGGCAACACTTCTTGGGTATGATGGCATTGCAACGGGGCATTATGCCATTACAGGGTTTGATGAAAAGACGGGCAGGTGGTTCTTAAAAAAACCGGCCGATTTAAGTAAAGACCAAACCTATGTTTTATACGGTATGACACAGCACCAATTAGAGCACACGCTTTTCCCGCTTGGCGGCTTAACTAAGCCTGAGGTGCGCAAAATTGCAAGTGAGAATAACTTTATTAACGCCTCAAAACCCGATAGCCAAGATATTTGTTTTGTTCCCGATAATGATTATATTTCTTTTATTGAAAGATACACGGGTTCGGCGGTTGAAGAGGGCATTATTTTAGACGACAACGGCAAAACCCTTGGCAGGTGCCGCGGTGCGGCTGCCTATACTATTGGGCAAAGAAAAGGCCTTGGTGTTGCGTTAGGGTCGCCAAAATTTGTTATATCTAAAGATATTAAAAATAATACTGTAACACTTGGCGATGAGGACAAGCTGTTTTCAAAAACCGCCATTGTTAATGATTGCAATTTTATTTCGGTTGAACGGCTAACAGAGCCAATGCGTGTTGCAGTTAAGGTTAGATACAGGCAGGCAGAACAACCTGCAACAATTATGCCGCTTGATAACGGTGATGTTAAGGTTGAATTCGATGAACCGCAAAGGGCAATTTCCCCCGGTCAAGCTGCTGTTTTTTATAACGGCGATTATGTGGTTGGTGGCGGAACAATTAGATAGATTGAAGGGTGATGTATATGGAAAATAAAATTAAAGTTACTATGGAAGCCTTGCAAAAAAATAATATTGAGTGCTTTTATGCCGAAAACAAGGCTGATGCATTTAATGTTGTTAAAAGCCTTCTTAAAAAAGGTGATACTGTGGGCGTTGGCGGTTCGATAAGTCTTGACGAATGCGGTGTTTTAGGCCTTTTAAGAAACGGCGATTATAATTTTCTTGACAGATATGTGGCTAAAAACAGGGAAGAGGTTGAAGAAATTATGCACCGCAGCTTTTTTGCCGATGTATACCTTTGCTCGGCAAATGCTGTTACAACCTCCGGGTTTATTTATAATGTTGATGGTAATTCAAACCGTGTTGCTGCAATTCTTTATGGCCCTAAAAGCGTTATAATGGTTGTTGGAAAGAACAAGATTGTTAATAACATTAGTGAAGCTGTTCAGCGCGTTAAAACCGTTGCCGCGCCACAAAATGCAAAACGCCTTGGTTGCGAAACATATTGTAACGGAACAGGTGTGTGCATGTGCGCAGGTGAAGATCACGAGCTTTCTGACGGTTGCAAAACCGAAGGTAGAATTTGTTGTAATTATGTTGTGTGCGGTCAGCAGAGGGTTCGTAATCGCATTAAAGTTGTTTTGGTTGATGAAGTAATAGGATATTAACGAGGATATTTTTATGAAGTTGAAAAAATCTTTGCTTTCGGTAGTATTAGCATTGGTGCTTTTTGTTTTACCGTGTAATATAGTTGCCAATGCGGCACTTTCGTCATTCGGCAAATGCGGTGAAAATGTTACATACAGCCTGTCGAACGATGGCGTTTTAACTATATCGGGCAGTGGCGAAATGTATGATTTCACTACTGACTCGCCATTTTATAAAAGCACCGAAATAAAAAGCATTGTTGTTGAAGATGGTGTTACATCTATTGGTGTTTGGGCTTTTTCGAAATGCTCAGCACTTGAAAGCGTGGAAATGGCCGATTCGGTTACAAAGCTTGGTGCTTGTGCTTTTTATCAGTGCACTTCTCTTACCAATATAGAGTTAAGTGAAAATATTGATGGTATTTATAGCCACACTTTTTACGGATGCAGTGTGCTTAAATCGATTGATATACCTGATAGTGCTACGATTATTGAAGACAGCGCCTTCTTTAAATGTGTTGCTCTTGAATCAGCAATTATTGGTGATGGTGTAAAATCCATTGAACGGTATGCGTTTTTAGATTGTCATTCTATGCACACATTATCTATCGGAAATGGCGTTGAATACATAGGCTTTCAGGCTTTTGTTTACTGCTCGGGTATTACAAACTTAACTATTGGCAGTGGATTGAAGGAATTAGGCGAGGGCGTATTTATGGGCTGTAAGTCGATAGCGGCGCTTAACCTGCCGTCATCGCTCGAAATAGTTGGAAACTATGCGTTTTCGCAGTGCTCGGGCATTAAAAACTATAGCGGTGGCGAAAACATTATAAAAATGGGTCAAAATGCTTTAGGAGGAACCGGCTGGACTAACACTCAGGAAAACGGCCCCTTGGTTTTTGGGAAAGTTATTATAGGGTATAAGGGCTCAATCCCCAAAAATCTTGATTTGAGCACAGTTAATGCCGTAAGCATTGCCGCCGGTGCGTTTGCTGATAAAACATCAGTGGCCAGCGTTGTTTTTCCTGATGGCTTAAAATATATAGGCGAGTCTGCCTTTAAGGGATGTGCAGCCCTTGCAACTGTTGAGTTTAAAGATGGTATTGAATCGATTGGAAAAAGTGCATTTTCAGGGTGTACATCTTTAACTGTTGCAAATTTCCCTAATAGTTTAGTATCATTCGGCGACGAAGCCTTTTTCGGTTGCAGCTCTTTACAAACTGTTACAGTTGGCAAAGGATTATCAGATTTTGGTATTTCACCATTTGCAAACTGTGAAACACTTAAAACTATTACAGTTGATGCCGAAAACCCATATTACTGCGATGTTGATGGTGTTGTTTTTAATAAAAATATGACCGCACTTATTCAGTGCCCGCTTGGTGTTGAAAACTCAAGGTGCACCATTCCTTACACGGTTACAAGTATTGAAGATATACAACTGGGTTATAAAAACCGCGTGCTTGTTCCGCTTGACTTTGCAATTTGCGGATATAGGTATACTGTTGCTGAAGAATATGCAAAGGTTAACAAAATCCCATTTAAATACCTTGATAGTGAAATTGTTACAACCAAGGGCGATGTTACACGTGATGGCACAGTTAATACTTTAGACGCTGTTTCTGCTGCACGTTTTACTGCGGGGATTTCTGAACTTGGGCTTGCGCGCCAGCTTGCAGGCGACTACGATGGCGACCAAAAATTATCCATAGCCGACGCTGTTTTGATTGCCAAAACTGCTGCAGGGCTTACTAAAACTTCTGATTATGCGTGGCTGTTAAAAGATACATCAAAGAATTATTCTTCGGTTACAAGTGAAGAACCCGATGAATCGTATGTTTATAAAACAGTTAACAGCAAAAAATTAGTTTTAAATGTTTATTATCCTGTAAATGGCCTTAAAGCAAAGAATGCAGCTGTTATTTGCTATGAAGGTAGTGCCTGGAACCCAACCAACTCAACAACAAGCACTTGGGGCGGTAGTTATTTGAAATATACGGCACAGTACTTCGCAAGCAAGGGGTATGTTGGAATAGAGGTTAATTATCGGTCGTTATACACTGATCTCACCACCTCTGTTTATGATTGTATTGCTGACTGCGCCGATGGTTATAAGTATGTTACAGAAAACTTGAGTTATATTGATCCTGAAATGACTGTTCTTTTAGGTGAGTCTGCAGGTGGGCATATGGCGCTCATGATGGAATTATGCGATCTTTACACTGGTGATGCGCGCCCACAAGCTATTGTTGCAATGAACCCAACAATCTACTTAAATCAAGGGTATTGCCTTAGAACCTCGCTTAACCAGTTAGCTCCGTCATTTGAGGGGTTAAAAGAAGCTTCCCCCATATATAATGTTAAGAAAACCAATGCGAAAATCATTATAACCCAAGGCGAAGGTGACACAATAACCCCGCTTAAATATTCACAAGAATTTCACGACAAAATGAAGGCGGCCGGTAATGATGTTAAGCTTATAAAACTTAAAGGTCAAGAACATTCTTGTTTACTATTTAACTATTTAAACAGCGACCATTATATTAATTCTCAAATGTATAAGGTTAATCGCCAAATTAGAAATGCGTTGTTATTCTAAAAAAGCCCCCGAACTTGCATCTTGAAGTTCGGGGGAGTTTTAATTGTTTTCAATTTTATTAATGATTTCTTCGAAAACCTTTCTTTTATACTGTGCAGGTAACGAATCGATTTTTTCAAGTATCTCTGCAACCTCTTTCGGTGTTTCAGAAGGCTGAAGCTGAGATGAATCATTAAAATGAAGAGGTGTTGGTTCAACTTTATATGAAACATACTGCTTAGCTTTAAGCAGGGTATCCACTTTGATTTCGTAAATATCTGCAAGCTTTTCTAAAATAGGTATAGGTGGGTTAGTATTGTTTTCGTATTTGGCATATCTTTCTCTGGGTATGCCAAGAGAATCTGCTAATTGAGTTTGGCTCATTTTATGTAATTTTCTAAAATGTATAAGCTTTTTCGAAAGCGTGTTTTTTGGTTTTACTGCCATATTTCATCACCGTTGTTTATATTATAATTTAAACGCAAACTATTGACTAACAAATTAAAAGTTGTTATAATGTATTGGCATTCGCTGAAGTGGCTCAGTTGGTAGAGCAGCTGATTCGTAATCAGCAGGTCGTGGGTTCGAGTCCCATCTTCAGCTCCAATATTATTTAAAGCTGGGCTTTGGCCCGGCTTTTTTATTACTCGTTTCCAATCATTAAGTTTAAAACGTTAACAAAAACTCGTGTTGGGTCGTCTAAAAAAATATCTATTACCTTTGCGGCGCAGTCTTCATCTGGCACAAACAATCGAACAGTTAATTGTTCGCGGCTGCCTTCCATTACAGAACAGCAAACAATGCAGCCATTATCGGTTTTTTCGGTCCAATACTTGTTCTCGCGTTCATTGCGGCGGCGTGCAATCATTTTTTCGGTAACCTTTACAGAATCTTCTTTAATAGTTAAAGGCGGTTCATTAGGAAATTCTTTAAGCATATCTGCGCCTTTTTGTGTTATTACAAAGGCTTTATCGCCGTTATCTTCGGTGAATGCTATATGCTCACTTCCTTCAAGGCGAACGATAGCAGAGGAAACTTCAAAGTAGTTTGCGATTCCCTCGAAATGGATAATTTCAGTGAACCTTTGAACAGGAATAGGGCAGGCAAGCTGATTTGCAACATAACAAATCATAACCTTAATTTGGAACTTGTTGTTTAAGCCGCCAACTCTAACACCGGCCGTTATTGCATCAAATTGCATTATCTCACCAACCAAAATTATTTATGCTTGAATTATACTATATCATTTTTAACAATACAAGTAAATAGGGCAACTTTGGATAATTTTTTTAAAATTTAACCATTTAGTGTTACAAAAATGTTAAAATGCTTTAAAGAATTTTCAAAAATTATTGTATAATGGGATGTGAACTGATATAATATAATGAGATATTATTTTTGGGGGAATTATCGTGAAGAATATAACTATAAGTTCACTTTTCAACGTTGATAAAACTATTGCAAAAGATTTATTTGCAGGCAAAACCTACCCGTGGGAGGTATTACCCGAAATAAATGATTTTATTTTAAAATTAGGCGAAACTCTTAACCTTGATGAATATACTTGCAAGGGCGATGGTGTTTGGATTTCGAAAAACGCCAAAGTGTTTGAAAGTGCCTATATTGCAGGCCCTTGCATTATTGATAGCGGGGCAGAAGTAAGGCACTGTGCATTTATCAGGGGCGGAGTAATTGTTGGCAAAAACTCTGTTGTTGGAAATTCAACCGAAGTTAAAAACTCAATACTTTTTGATAACGTTCAGGCTCCACACTATAACTACGTTGGCGACTCTGTATTGGGGTATAAATCTCATATGGGTGCAGGCTCTATAACCTCAAACGTTAAATCAGATAAAACAAATGTTGTTGTTAAATCTTGTGATTATAACATTGAAACAGGCCGCAAAAAGGTTGGTGCAATGATTGGTGACAGTGTTGAAATCGGCTGTGGATCTGTATTAAATCCCGGAACGGTTATAGGAAAAAATTCAAATGTATACCCGCTTTCGAGTGTGCGCGGAGTTGTTGCAGAAAACAGCATTTATAAATCTAAAGGTGAAGTTGTTGAAAAGCACAAATAAACTTATTCGAAGGATAATGCTTTATGGAATTATGGGATGTATATAACAAAGAGGGTATGTTAACCGGTAAAACGGTTTTAAGGGGCAACTTTCAGTTACGCCCCGGAGAATACCACTTAGTTGTTCATATTTGGGTAATCGGGTCTGATGGGAGGCTGATTATTCAAAAGCGCAGCGATACAAGGCCATTAATGCCCGGTGAATGGGCTGCAACCGGGGGAGCAGCCGTTGCAGGCGAAGATTCGGTTACAGCCGCACAGCGCGAACTTTTTGAAGAGCTTGGTGTCTGGGTTGATAAACGTGAGTTTGTTCTTGCGAAAAGGCTGTTTAAGCGTAATTCATTCATTGATATGTATATTATAAGGCGAACCGTTCCTGTTAGCAGGCTTGTTTTGCAAGAAGATGAGGTTAGCCGCGTTAAAAAGGTGTATAAAAAACAGCTTATTCAAATGGTGCGCCAGGGTAAATTCCATAATTACGGCAAGGAATATTTTGATACGCTGTTAAGGGCTGTTTCAAAATAAATGACGATTTTTTATAGGATATAGGTAATTTTATGAACAAGATAAAAAAGGTATGCCAAGCGTGCCAAGGATATTTATTCGAGGAAGACGATGTTGTTGTGTGCCCCGTTTGCGGTGCTCCTCACCACAGGGGTTGTTATGATGCATTGGGAAGATGCGCCGTTGAGAGTTATCACGGAACGGAAAACCAGTATGATTTGCTGATGAAATCGAGAATTAATCAAGAAAAAAGCAGAATGGAATCAAGCGTTGTTTGCCCGCGTTGCGGTAAGCTCTGTAAGGATAGCGAAAATTTTTGCCATAACTGTTCATTCCCGTTAAAGTCGGCAAATGGCGGACCGGCACCAAATACTGCTTCACCATTTAGCGGAATTAACATTAATTTAGATCCTTATGCTGGGTTTTCAAAAGACGCGGTTGTTGATGAAGATGTTACAGTTGATGAAGTAAAACATTTTGTTGGAATTAACGCTCATCGATACATCCCGAAGTTCTTATCATTAAGGGGAAAAACCAATAATCAAAACAAATCGCTTGTTTCATGGAACTGGGCTGCGTTTTTGTTCCCAGCTTCTTGGTTCTTTTACAGAAAAATGTATTTTCAGGGTGTGGGAATGCTCATTTTGCAAATTGCCTCAACAATGTGCCAATTCCCCCTAACCGATTACGTTTACGAATCGGTTCCCGACGCCGCAACATCACAAACAGTTATTGATTATTCGGTTATAGATTACGAAAAGGCAGCATTACCTATTTTGTTGTTTATGCTCGGTTTAATACTTGTTGCTGCTGTGAGAGTTTTTTCAGGCTTGTTTGGTAATTCAATTTACAAATCACATTGCATTGGTGCAATTAAAGATGTTAAAAAATCTAACGAGGTTGAAGATTTAGAACTTGAACTTGCAAAAAAGGGTGGGGTTAGCTTTTTTTTGATGCTGGTTTCTTTTGTGATTGCCACCTGGTTGCCACAGATTTTATATGCATTTTTATAATTTAATTGAACGCTAATATTGAAGGTTTGTTATAAGGTGATGTTATGACAGAAAAAAGAAATTGCACTGTTTGCGGTGCAGAAAACACATCGGAATATGAATATTGCTTGCAGTGCGGTGCGAAATTGCCTGCATTGGCTAAAGGGTTCGTTCAAGAGGCTCCTAAAGCGCAAGAAACATACCATTTCAATTACCAAAACAATAATTATGAAGCGGCTAATGATAATAAAATTGTAACGCGTTTTTGCACCAATTGTGGGTTACAGGTTGACCCGGGCGATAATTTCTGCAATAGATGTGCGGCCCCTTTATATCATTTTGAAAAACGCCAAGCCGTTCAACCTCAACCGCAACCTCAACCGCAATCTGATAATCGTTATACATACGATAATATATATGATGATACCGATTTAGGTGTTGATGAACACGAACTGCGCTGCTTTATTGGCGAAAACTCCGAAGCATGTATTAAGAGATTCAAAAAAATGAAGTTTGGCGGTTCAAAGGCTTCGTGGAACTGGCCTGTGTTCTTGTTCTCGTGCTTATTGAACATTCCGTTTGTGTGGTTCTTTTACAGAAAAATGTATAAGGTTGGCACCATTTTGCTTGTTGTTACAGTTGTGCTTAATATGATTATTACTATGTTGTTCGGCGGTTATTTATCTCATTTGGTTAAATATGCGAGTGAAATGACAGAAACAACTCACAACTATGAATATGATGAATACGTTTACGATGAAGACGATTTTTATAACGAGTATACTGATAACTTTTACGATCTTGTTGAAGATATAATGCCATATCTTGGTGGATTAAGTGCATTGTCGTATATTAGTTTGGGTTATTCCATATTTTTATCAATCTTTGCAAACAATATGTATTTTAAACATTGTTGCAAAAAAATCAGCAGGTTAAATGTTGAAGACCCGGCCGAGCAGCGCCGTGTTCTTGCAAGTGCGGGTGGCACAAGCAAAGGTAAGGCGGTTGCATTAGGTATTGTGGTTCCTATAGTAAGTTGTGTTATAGGTATAATAACCTTTGTGTGCGCGTTTATGGTTATTTTATAAAAGTTGTTAATTTCTGGCCGATTAAAATTTCGGTTATTTAAGGAGAATGAAAATGAATATTACAGTTACAAAAACAAATACCCCTTCACAAAAACCCGATAGCAGCACTTTAGGCTTCGGCAAAATTTTTACCGACCATATGTTTATTATGGATTATTCAAAAGGTGAAGGCTGGCATGATGCAAGAATTGTTCCGTTTGGGCCGTTGCCGCTTCACCCTGCATCAACCGTGCTTCACTATGGTTCTGAAATTTTTGAAGGCTTAAAAGCATACCGCAGGCCAGATGGCGGCGTTCAACTGTTTAGGCCAATTGAGAACATTAGAAGGCTTAATACATCGGCTGAACGTCTTTGTCTGCCGCAAATTCCTGAAGATATGGCAATGGAGGTTTTAACCGAATTTGTTAAACACGAAGCCGATTGGACACCGTCAGCCGAAGGCACTTCGCTTTATATTCGCCCTTATCTTTTTGGTAACGATGAATCTTTAGGTGTTCACGCTGTACATAACGCAATGTTCGTTATAATTTGTTCGCCTGTTGGAAGCTATTATAAAGAGGGAATAAACCCAGTTAAAATTATGATTGAAGACGAAGATGTTCGCGCTGTTCGCGGCGGAACAGGTTATGCAAAATGCGGCGGTAACTATGCGGCAAGTAACCGCGCAGGCGAAAAGGCTGAAAAAAGCGGTTATTCGCAGGTTCTGTGGCTTGATGGCGTTGAACGCAAATACATTGAAGAAGTTGGCGCTATGAACGTTATGTTCAAAATAAACGGCGAAATTGTAACACCTATGCTTTCAGGTTCTATTTTGCCCGGCATTACACGTAAATCTTGTATAGAGGTATTAAAAGATAAAGGCTATAATGTTACCGAGCGCCTTATAAGCATTGATGAGCTTGAAGCGGCTCTTGAAAACGGAACTCTTGAAGAGGCTTGGGGCTGCGGAACTGCGGCTGTTATTTCACCTATTGGAGAGCTTTCCTATAAGGGCAAAAAGTTTGTTATCAACAATGGCGAGATCGGCGATGTTGCAAAAGTTCTTTATGACACCTTAACCGGTATCCAGTGGGGCAAGATTGAAGATAAGTATAATTGGACTTATCAATTAGTTTAATTTCTGAATAATAACAGTTTTTAGCAAAAACAACCCCAAATTAATTTCAAGAAAACTCAAAAAAATGTTGACATAACACCGATTAATGTTTATAATAAATCCGTTGTAGATTTCAACATTTTGCCGGTGTGATGGAATTGGCAGACGTGACGGACTCAAAATCCGTTGATGGCGACATCGTGTGGGTTCGAGTCCCACCACCGGCACCAGAAAAGAACCTTGATTTGCAATGACAAATCAAGGTTCTTTTCAATGATGTTTGCCTTTGGCAAATGATGACGCTTATGCTAATGATGACGGCTGCGCCTAATGATATCGTTTGCGCTAATGTTTTATGGCAAACATCGCACCATTGTGAGGGATACCGAACAAAATCATTATGCGAAGCATAACATCATATCGCGTAAGCGATATATCATTGAAAATTTTAACATTTAGTGTTATAATCAGTTCGATAAACAAGAATCTTTGCGGATATCCTATTATGAGGAGAATTAAAAATGAAAACGATTGTGATTTATAATTCACAGACTGGATTTACAAAAAGATATGCCCAGTGGATTGCAGAAAAAGCAAATGCAGACTGCATAGAGTACAGTAACGCTAAAAATGCGGATTTAGATAGCTATGATGCCATAGTTTTTGGCGGTTGGGCTGTAGCTGGTTCAATAAGCAAACTCAAATGGTTTAAGAAGAATCTTTTGAGATGGAGGGATAAGAAACTGGTAGCTTTTTGTGTTGGTGCAAGTTCCATTGAAAACCCTGAAATTGAACTAACATTACCTAAAAACTTCTCTGAAGAAGAGCTTAAAGTAGTAAAATGGTTCTATTGCCCTGGTGGTCTTGATTACGAAAAAATGCCTGCAACATCAAAGACGATGATGAAAATGTTTGTCAAGGTTTTAAAAGCAAAGAAAGATAAGACAGAGGCTGATATTGAACAGATAAAAATGATGTCATCATCATATGATATTTCAGATATAAAATATATCGAACCGATAATTGATTACCTTAATGGCTAAAGACCTGTTTAGCCACAAGTAAATCGACTTAAGATTAACAATTCGCTGAACTGATCGTGCAGTGGTATGCTTTAAGCGCTTTTTATTACAGCAGTGGATGATTTGTGCTTTTAGGACTTCTTTCGTAATAGAAAACCTTAGTTCGCAATTCGCGTATTGTAGTTCTTTTATGTGTTGATATTTTCGATAATAAAACCACCGATTTTGATAATCGGTGGTTTTGTCACTTTGTAAACTTTAAGAAATCCTAACCTTTGTCCAAAGTTTTTCGTAATAGTCGCGAACCTTTGGGTCGAGGTCGTGGTAATATTGCGTTTTTTGTTTAACCTCGGCAGGGGGGTAGAGGATAGGATCGTCTTTTAATGAATAATCTTCATTATGAATTACTGATGTGTTGGGCGAAGCATAGCAAATGTATTCTGCATTAGCCAATGCAACCTCAGGCTCAAGCAGGAAGTTAATATACATCATTGCCGCCTCGTAATTTTGTGTGCAGGATGGAATGCAGATTGAATCAACAAATATGTTTGTACCTTCTTCGGGGTAGACAAATTTTAAATCTTGGTTTGATTCACGCATTATGTAATAATCACCTGCATAATAGGGGGCGAGTGCTGCATTACCCGATTCCATTTTGTTAAACACTTCGTCCATAACTCTTGCCTGAAGCACTGAATTTTGCTCTATAAGTTTGTTTGCTGCGCGGTCCCAATCAGATGTGTTTTCAGTGTTTAAATCAATTCCAAGGGTGAATTGCGTAATAGCAAAGGCATCGCGCGGGTTGTTAAAGGTTAAAATGTTGCCTGAATACCTTTCGTCGAATAAAACATTCCAAGATGTTGGCGGTTCTTCAACCATACTTTCGTTGTAAATAAGGCCAACCATACCAACGTTGTAGGGAACAGAGTATTCCTCATTCGGGTCGAAATAAAGGCCTTTATATTCATCGGCAATGTAATGATAGTTGCTAAGCTTTGATACATCAATTTTCTTCATAAGGCCTTCGCCAATCATTCGCTGTATCATATAGTCAGACGGGATAACAATATCATAAGGTGTTCCGCCCGCCTTTATTTTGGCATACATTTCTTCGTTGCTTTCGAAGTTTGTGTAATTAACCTTAATTCCGGTTACGCGCTCAAAGGCCGCATTAACATCAAGTGATTCATCGCTACCGTCGGATATATATTCGCCCCAGTTATAAACGTTAAGCGTTGTGCCTGCAAGGTCGGTGCTGTATTCGTTAACAAGGTTAATTTGTGTGTTTTTAAGGTTGCCGCTAATAATTGAAACGGCTGTTATTGAGCCAACTATTGCAAAACACACGACAAGCGAAACAACACGCATAAGCTTTGGCCTAAGGCGCGAGCTCTTTTCTTCCTTTTGTGAAAGGTTTATAAGAATAAGAAGAATAAGAACGGTTACAAAAATAATAGTTGACAGCGCATACATTGTTGGCTTAACTATTTTTTTGGTCATTGAATAAATTCTAATGGGCAGGGTTTGGAAGTTCGAGCCCGATGTGAAATAACTAATAATAAAATCATCAAGCGATAATGTGAACGACATTATAAACCCTGTGAAAACGCCGGGGTAAATAGCAGGCAGTGTAACCTTAAAAAAGGCTTTTAGGGGAGTGCAGCCCAAATCTTCTGCCGCTTCTGATAACTGCGTGCCGGTTTGTTTAAGCTTTGGCATAACATTTAAAATAACATAGGGTAAGTTAAAGGTTATGTGCGCGCAAAGAATAGTGGGGAAGCCAAGCGCATTTTTAGTGCCGATTATGCTTGAAAACAGAACAAACATAAGCATAAGCGAAACGCCTGTTACAATTTCGGGCGCCATCATGGGGATGTTTGTAACCGTCATAACCGAGCGCTTTGCAATGCCCTTTTTCATTTTATAAATGCCAACTGCTGCAATAGTTCCAAGCACAGTTGCAATAACGGCCGATAAAACCGCCAAGATAAGTGTGTTTTGAAGCGCAGTTATTGATTCGCTATCGTATAATAACTGTTCATACCAGCGCATTGAAAAGCCAGTGAAAACCGATGTGCTGTTCGAGCTGTTGAATGAAAAGAACATCATAACAACAAGCGGGGCATATAAAAATAGAATTACAAGCCCAATGAAAATTCTTCTAATCGCCTTCATACTATCACGCTACCTTCCTGGCTGTCACCAAAACGGTTCATAATAGCCATGCTGATGATAATAAATATCATAAGCACGAGCGACATTGCAGCACCAAGCGGATAGTTCGGTATTTTAAACTGTGTTTCGATAATATCGCCCGCAAGCAATATCATACCGTTACCAAGCTTTTGAGAAATGTAAAATGTACTGATTGAGGGAACAAAAACCATAGTAATGCCCGACATAACGCCCGGCATGCTTAAGGGCAATATAACCTTTTTAAGTTTTACAAATGCGTTCGAGCCTAAGTCTTCTGCCGCTTCCAGAAGGGAAGTGTCGATTTTTGAAATTGATGTGTAAATCGGGATTATCATATAGGGTATAAAATCGTATACCATACCTAATATTACAGCACCGGGCGTTCCCATGAATTGAACGCGGCCGAAACCAAGGGCAGTTATTATCTTGTTTAAAACACCCGAGTTATCTAAAATAACGGTCCAAGAATAGGTTTTTATAAGCAGGTTCATCCACATTGGCATCATAACAAGCAAAATCATAATTTTTTGATAAGATGCCGATGATTTTGAAAGAAAATATGAAAACGGATAAGCAATAAGCAGGCAGATAAGCGTTGAAATTAACGCATAAATGATTGATGTTATAAAAACGCCGCTGTAATCTTTAAGTGCCAAAATATTATCAAAGGTGAAGTTGCCGTTACCGTCAGAAAATGAATAATAAATAACAATTAGCAGAGGAACAATGATAAATATTGCCGACCACACCATATAAGGTGCATTAAGAAGTTTTTTACCGATAGAACTTTTCATTATTCTTCATCCTCCGGTAATTCATTCATTTCTTCCATTTCATCGCTATATGTTGAATAGTCGCCAAACATACCCGAATATTCCGACTTTTTCATAATATGTATGGCATCTGGGTCGATGCTCAGTCCCACAACATCATCAACGTGGTGCTCATCAGTGGTTTGTATCATCCACTTAAAGCCGTTAATATCAACAATGATTTCAAAGTGAACGCCTTTAAAGGTTACTTCGGTTACGGTTCCTGTAAGCGCGCCTTTTTCGGGCGCAACAATATCAACGTCTTCAGGCCTAACAACAACGTCTACCTCTTCGTTTTCGCCAAAGCCTTTATCAAGGCAGGGGAAATCATGCCCCGAAAACCTAACCAAAAGGTCGCGTTTCATAACGCCATCGAGGATATTACTTTCGCCGATAAAATCAGCAACGAACGCGTTTTTAGGTTCGTTATAGATATCAATCGGGCGGCCGATTTGCTGGATTTTACCCTCGTTCATAACAACAACGGTGTCGCTCATGGCCAAGGCTTCTTCCTGATCGTGTGTTACGAAAATAAAGGTGATGCCAAGGCTCTTTTGAATGTTTTTAAGTTCAATCTGCATATCTTTACGCAGTTTAAGGTCGAGTGCGGCAAGCGGTTCATCAAGCAAAAGCACGCGCGGTTTATTAATAACCGCCCTTGCAATGGCAACACGCTGCTGCTGCCCGCCCGACAGTTTATCAATGCTGCGCTTTTCATAACCTGTAAGGTTAACAAGGCGAAGCATTTCTTCAACGCGCTCTTTAATTTCGCTTTCGGGCACCTTTTTCACCCTTAAACCAAAGGCAATGTTTTCGTAAACATTAAGGTGCGGAAACAGTGCGTAACGCTGAAAAATGGTGTTAACCTGACGTTTATATGCAGGAACACCATTAATTTTCTTTCCTTCAAAAATCACGTCGCCGCTATTAGGGTCTAAAAATCCCGCAATGAGCCTAAGGGTGGTGGTTTTACCGCAACCCGAAGGACCAAGCAGTGTTATAAATTCCTTATCTGATATATAAAGGCTGATATTATCTAATACCACCTCGTCGTCAAAGGAAACCGTGATGTTTTTAAGGTCAATTATTTTGTTTTCATGCATGTTAGCATCCCCCTTTGCGGACACACAAGTGCCGCGAAAGCTATACAGCCCTGCGCGATACCCCCAATACTCCGCCATAGACCCCGCAAAGGTTTTATATAACACAAAAGGTTACAGTCTAAGGCTCGATATTGCATTTCAACACAGATGCAAATATGCAAGTTAAATTTTAAAAAATTTTGAACTAAATGTCAATAGATTATTGATATTTTCTATTAATTTCTTGGGTTTTATCGAAAATGCTCGCTTTTTGAAGTGTATATGCTAACTTTCAAGAATTTTAACAACCTCAAACGCGGTGTCGAGCGGGGTTTTGCCGGTTATAGGCTTCACCGTGATATAATCAGGGTCGGCCCGTTTTACTGTAACCCTATTTTGCATTGATTTCATAAGTAACAGAATCTTATCGGGCTCGATGTTTTCAAAATAAACCGAAATGCCAAATGGTGCTTCGGTGATTTTGTTTATTCCCGCCTTTGAGGCCAGTGAGCGCAAAAGTGCCACCCGCATTAAAAGGCTAACAGCAGAGGGTGGTTCACCGAAACGGTCGATAAGCTCATCAGTAACATCTAAAAGGTCGTCTTCAGTTTGAATGCCTGCAATTCTTCGGTAAACCGATAATCTTTGCGGAAGAGCAGAGATATATCCTTCAGGGATATGGGCGCTGCACAGCAGCTCAACCTGGCATTCGGCATTTGTTTTTGGTGGTGCAATTCCTTTTTCTTCATTTATTGCTTCGCCAAGAAGCTTTATATACATATCGTATCCAACAGTGTCCATGTGGCCGTGCTGTTCGCCGCCTAAAACATTGCCTGCGCCCCTTATTTCAAGGTCGCGAAGGGCGATTTTAAAGCCCGAGCCAAACTCGGTGAAATCTCTGATTGCTTCAAGGCGCTTTTTAGATATTTCAGAAAGCGATTTACCCTGTTTATACATAAAGTACGCCTGTGCGCGGCGGTGGCTTCTGCCAACACGGCCCCTTATTTGGTGAAGCTGTGAAAGGCCCATTCTGTCAGCGTCTTCAATAATCAGTGTGTTAGCGTTAGGAACATCAACCCCTGTTTCAATAATTGTTGTGCATACCAAAACATCAATCTCACCGTCGATCATTCTGCGCCAAACATCCGACAGTTCTTCCTCGCTCATCTTTCCGTGAGCGATGCCGATACTCGCCCCCTTAAGCGATTTTTGAAGCTGTGCCGCCCTTGAAACAATAGATTCAACGCGGTTATACATATAAAACACCTGGCCACCGCGGCGAAGTTCGCGTTCAATGGCGCTGATTATAACGCCTTCATCTTGCTCTAAAACATAGGTTTGCACCGGGGTGCGGTCGATAGGGGCTTCCTCTATGCTCGACATATCCCGAAGGCCTGAAAGCGCCATGTTAAGCGTTCGAGGTATTGGTGTAGCTGAAAGGGTAAGCACATCAACATCGGGGTAAAGTTCTTTCAGCTTTTCCTTTTGTGCAACCCCAAAACGCTGTTCTTCGTCGATAATCAAAAGCCCTAAATCGTGAAATTCTATATCCTTGCCGATAATTCTGTGAGTTCCGATGATTAGGTCAATTTTTCCTGTTTTTAAGTCTTTTTTAATAACAGTTTGCTGCTTGGCGGTTCTAAAACGTGATAACATTTCGATGTTTACGGGTATCCCCGAAAAACGTTCAGATGCCACCTTTAGGTGCTGCCAGGCGAGAATGGTTGTTGGAACAAGAATTGCGCACTGCTTGCCACTGCAAATGCATTTAAAGGCGGCGCGAAGCGCAACTTCTGTTTTTCCAAAACCAACATCACCACAAAGCAGGCGGTCCATAGGCGCTGTGCTTTCCATATCAGCTTTAATTTCACTTGAACATCTTAACTGGTCTTCAGTTTCTTCATAAGGGAATTTTGCCTCAAAATCGGCCTGTAAATCGCCGTCGGGCGCAAAGGCAAACCCTTTTTGCTGCATTCGTTTAGCGTATAAAACGGTTAATTGTTTTGCAATATCTTTAACCGATTTTCTAACCCTTTGTTTCGCCTTGTTCCATTCCTGTGAGCCTAATTTGTTAACCTTAACGCCGGCATCTTTCGCGCCGATGTATTTCGAAACAAGGTCGAGCGAAGTAACCGGCACATAAAGCATATCCTTGCCCTGATAGGCGATTTTTATATAATCTTTTGTAACGCCGTGAACGGTCATTGTTTGAACACCCGAGAACACACCAACACCGTGCGATACGTGAACAACATAATCGCCAAGTTTCAGATCGTCGAGTGAGCCAATATCGGCGCCTTTTTTGTAATATTGGCGGCGTTTTTTTGGGGCTGATTTTGCGTAAGATAAAAGAGAGAACCTGTTTTGGGGAATTTCGAGCCCGTGAGACAATGAGCCTGTTGTTACGGTGACACCTTTTTTGTTAGTGTTTTTGCAGCTTGGCGCAAAATTAGCTTTAATGCCATAGTTGTTTATTTCTTCGCACAAGTTTTCAGCAGCCGATTCTTCGCCCGCTAAAATAACAATTGATTTACTTGTGTTTTCTTCAATATCATCAACTAACTGCGCCACTGAAGTGAAGGTGGGGAGCTGTTTTAATGTAAAGTTAAAAGAGCAGTCAACATCGGTTAAAAACTTCGATTTAGGGAAGTTTTCAAAATAAGCGCATTTTCTACCGCCAAGAACCTGCAAAAACTTTGAAGATTTTAAATAAAAATATTTTGATGAAGCAGGGAAGAGCCCTTCTTCAATAAATGCTTTGAGGTTTTCGGTTTCTAATTTCCATAAGTTTTTAAGTTTATCTAAAACTGCGCTGCTGTCGCTAACATAAACATACCCATCAAAATAATCTAAAACAGTTGCATATTCGCCATAAATTTGGTCGAGATAGCGGTCGAACGGTATTTCCAGCCCTGCTTTAAAGGCATCAATATCTTTATAAATATTACTTTTGAGTTGTTCGGTTGTTTTTTTTGAGTTTGCAAGTTTTTCAAGTGCTGAAACAAATGCTTCTCGGTTAAAGGGAATGTTTTCGCGCGCAGGGGCAACTGTTACCGAATCTATTGTTTCGGTTCTTCTTTGTGAATCGGTATCAAAGCATGTGATAGTGTCGATTTCATCGCCCCAAAAATCAAGGCGCACAGGTTCTTCGAGGTTAGAGGGGAAAATATCAACAATTCCGCCGCGAACCGAAAATTGGCCTTTGCCGTCAACAGTATCGGCAAAAGAATAACCAAGTTGAACAAGCTTGCTACGAAGCGAGTTAATGTCAATTTCCTCTCCACATTTTAAAGAGAAGTAGTTATCGGCTAAAAGAGCAGGTGGAACAGTGCGTGAAACTGCCGCCTCGGCCGACATAACTACAACCTCAAAATCCCTCTCTAAAATTTTAGAGAGGGTTGTAATTCTTGAATGTTCATATTCGTGAGAGCGAGAAAGAGAGGCCGATGGCGAAAACTCGCGCGAGTTGTAGATAAGTGAATTAATATTAAGCTGTGAAAGGTCGGCGTGTAATTTTGCGGCGGTTTCATCGCTTGGGGCAATAAGGAAAGCTTTTTGGTGAAGTGCTTTGCAAAGGGTAGCGGTAATAACCGCTTTATGAACACCCGACAACCCCGATACACCGGCAGATTTGCCGCGCTTAAAGCTGGCTTCTAATTCTTTAAACTGCTCTAACTCACCGATTTGTGAAAACAAAAAATCCATATTATTACCTGTTGTATTTATTCATAGCGCTGTCGATTCCGGTTGATATTATCTCAGAAACCGCATCAGAAGCTACAGTTAACATATTACTGAATTCATCAGCAAGGTTTAAAGGAATTTTGCCGAGAACCCAATTAGCAAGGTCGCATTCGGGCGAGGGCTTTTTGCCAACACCTATTTTAATGCGCGGGAATTCCTGCGAGCCTGATTTATCTATTATGTTTCTCATACCGTTGTGCCCGCCGTGCGAGCCGTTACGGCGTATGCGAAGCCTGCCAACATCGAACTCAACGTCATCGTATATTATAATTACATTTTCGAAGGGAACTTTGTAGAATTGTGCAAGCGGGATAACCGCATCGCCCGAAAGGTTCATAAATGTTTGCGGTTTTACAAGCAGGCAGCGTTTGCCCGATATCGTAATGTCGGCAGTTAGGGCATTCTTTTCTTTTTTGTTTATTTGCGCACCTAAAGAATCGGCAATTTTATCAACTGCAGCAAAGCCTGCGTTATGGCGGGTTAGCATATATTTAGCGCCCGGGTTTCCAAGCCCTGCAATAATAAAATCGTATTTTCCTTTTTTGCTATTAAATGATATCATAAATTCTCCTCGGCGGTTTGTTCGAACGATTTTTTAACACGTCCAACTGAAATGTAATAACTAATAAGCTTTATTGCAATTATAAATGATGAAGTTATGGTTAAGGTTGCAAAAATAGCGGTACCGATATAGTTGGAATACTTAAAGGTTGGTGTAAACAGTGGTTGTTTAAAATTAAAGAAATAAACAACATAGGCGGCTTCAAAAATCATTGTTAAAATAAAAATAATCGCAGATGCTAAAACAAAGCCTCTTTTAGGTAGATTGTTTTTTATTGCGTTTTTTATCTTTTTGCCAGCAATAATATGAACAATCTGAAAAATAATGGTTACTAAAAGTGCTGCAGCAAAAGCATATAATAATTTTGAAAACTTTTCGTTAAATGTTAGTTCAAAAACGCTAATGCAAAACGCAGAAACAGCAGTTAATGTAATAAACAAATAAAGCAGCGAAACTGATCCTGCACTTAATTGCCTGCAGTTTTTAAATGTAAAGCACATTAAAAGTGTTGATAAAAATAAAAATACATTGGGAGAAAATATAATAAAATACGATAAAAATATAATATTGGCAGGATTTGATGTGCTACCCAGGAGTTCGTTCGGCTTGAAAAATACGGGCAGTGTAAGTGTTCCGATTAATCCTAAAACAGCTGCTAAAATAATGATTGTTGATGAAAAAGTGGACCTTATTTTTTGCAAAAGAGGCGGTTCAGAGCAAATATAAGTTTTATCGGTTAATTGGTAGTCCATAATAACCTCCGAAAGTTTTATTTATACAAATAATTATAATTTAATTAAAATAAATAGTCAACACAAAAAGCCTTAAATATAGGTAATTACAAAGAGTATAATACTTGACAAAAGATTAAAAATAAATATAATAAATAAATAGATAAATAAAGTTTAAAACGTTGATGGGGAGCTTGATGTTAACCCTATTGCCTAAAGAGAAGGCGGCCATTGGCTGGAAGCCGCCCGGCGATAAAACAAAAAGTACCACCCCCGAGTGTGTGCAGGTAACAATGCATGCCGCTTCGCGCCGCGTTAAAAGCGCTTCGAGTGGCGCTTTTGCGCAATTCGGGTGGAACCGTGGAGTTTATTCGACTTCATCCCGTTTTTACGGGGTGGAGTCTTTATTTTTTAGAAATGAGGTTTTTAACATGGTTAAGGTTAATTTACGAGGCGAAATAAAAGAGTTCGCAAAGGGAGTAACTCCTTATGAAATTGCCGTTAGCATTAGCCGCGGGCTTGCAAAGGTTGCTTGCGCTGCTAAAATTGACGATGATTATTGCGATCTTCGCACACCGATAACTAACGATTGTAGCCTTGAAATTTTAACATTTGATGATGATTTTGGAAAGGGTGCATTCCGCCATACAGGTTCGCACATTTTAGCACAGGCTATTAAAAGGCTCTACCCAGATACAAAGCTTGCAATTGGCCCTTCGGTTGCTGATGGGTTCTATTATGATATCGACCGCGAAGTGCCGCTTGTTCAAGAAGATCTTGATAAAATTGAAGCCGAAATGGCTAAAATTGTATCTGAAGGCCTTGAAATAACACGTTTTACAAAATCAAGGGAAGATGCTATTAACTATTTTAAAGAGAATGGCGAGCCTTATAAGGTTGAACTTATTGAAGATCTTCCTGAAGATGCTGAAATCAGCTTTTATTCACAGGGCGAGTTTACCGACCTTTGCGCAGGCCCTCACTTAATGACAACCAAAGCTGTTAAGGCAATTAAACTTACAAGCCTTGCAGGTGCTTACTGGCGCGGAAGTGAGAAGAATAAAATGCTTCAGCGTGTATACGGAACAGCATACCCCGATAAAAAGCAGCTTGAAGAATATCTTAATATGATTGAAGAAGCCAAAAAGCGCGATCATAGAAAGTTAGGTAAAGAACTCGGCCTTTTCATGATGTGCGATGAAGGCCCCGGCTTCCCGTTCTTCCTGCCAAAGGGAATGGTTCTTAAAAACATCTTGCTTGATTACTGGAGAGAGATTCACAAAAAAGCAGGTTATGTTGAAATTGCAACACCTATAATGCTCAGCCGCCATTTATGGGAAATTTCGGGCCACTGGGATCATTATAAGGAAAATATGTATACAACCGTTATTGATGAAGAAGATTTCGCAATTAAGCCAATGAACTGCCCCGGCGGCATTATTGCATACCAGTCGGAACTTCGTTCATACAGAGATCTTCCTCTTAGAATGGGCGAGTTAGGCCTTGTTCACCGCCACGAAAAATCGGGGCAGCTTCACGGCCTTATGAGGGTTCGTTGCTTTACTCAAGACGATGCCCATATATTTATGACACCCGAACAAATTCGCGGTGAAATTAAGTCGGTTGCTAAGCTTATCGATAGCGTTTACAACCTATTTGGTTTTAAATATCACGTTGAGCTTTCAACCCGCCCCGAAGACAGCATGGGTAGCGATGAAGATTGGGATATGGCAACCGATGCACTTCGCGGCGCGCTTGATGATTTAGGCCTTAACTATGTTGTTAACGAAGGCGATGGCGCTTTCTACGGACCGAAGATCGACTTCCACTTAGAAGATTCTATTGGCAGAACCTGGCAGTGCGGCACCATCCAGCTCGACTTCCAGCTTCCGCTTCGCTTTAACTGCGAATACACTGGAGCCGACGGCGAAAGGCACCGCCCAATTATGATTCACAGGGTTGCCTTTGGTTCAATCGAAAGATTTATCGGCATATTAATTGAACACTTTGCAGGTGCGTTCCCAATGTGGCTCGCTCCCGTTCAGGTTAAGGTTGTCCCAATTGCCGACCGCCACCATGAACGTGCATTTGAAATTAAAGAAATGCTTTCTAACAGCGGTATCCGCGCCGAGGTTGATGACCGTTCGGAAAAACTTGGATACAAGCTTCGTGAAGCACAGCTTCAAAAAATCCCCTATATGCTGGTTGTTGGCGATAAGGAAGTTGAAACCGGCAGCGTATCTGTAAGGCGCAGGGGAGAAGGCGATATAGGTTCTATGGGCTTAGAAGCCTTTGCCGCTTTAGCAGAAGAAGATGTTGCAAGCAAAATCATTAGATAAATAGGGCTAATAATATGAAGGTTGATAGCGAAAATTACGAAAAACCGGTTGAAAGCGCCGAAAATCGAAAAGGCTTGCGGGTTATAGATTATGTTATTGTTGGAGTTGTTTGTGTTGCTGCGTTTTTTGCGTTGTTTTTAAACTTCACTGAATACAAGGCTGCAAAAACCACTAATACTGTTGCATCAACAACGAAAACCTATTCAGTGGGTAATTCACAAAACAATGCAGAAACTGCCTCAAGCACTGTTAGCAGCGAATCATCATCTTCAAATGTTTCATCCGAACCTACTTCTTTGGAAGAAGGTGCAACTTCCTCTGATACCTCTAATTTATCAATTGTTAATATCAACACAGCAACAAAAGAACAACTTATGGAGCTAAAATACATTGGTGAAGCAAAAGCGCAAAGAATTATAGATTATAGAAACAGCTTTGGCTCGTTTTCTTCGCCTGAAGAAATCAAAGATGTTAATGGTATAGGCGATAAGATATTTGAAACGAATAAATCGAGAATTATTGTTGAGTAAATTTTAGATTAGAAAAAAGGGCGTAGTCGATTGACTATGCCTTTTTATTGTGTAGGCTTATTTTGATAGTTGATAATTTGCTTTTTTGCAAGCGGATAATTATAAAGTTTTGCTCCGCCAAGGTTACAGCAATACATATCAACCGCCGATATGCAGCTGTTTTCATAGGTTGTGTAATAATAGATTCCCTTATCGGTATTAATGCAGGATGTGTACTGTGTGATTACGTTGCCGTGCCTGGTTCTAACACAGCCACGAGGTTGCGCCACAGAACCGAGAATATGAAAAAACTGGCTAACACTTTGTTCTTCGCTTTCTTCCGATACAGAATTTAGCTTAGCAAAAGCGGCGCGCACAAATCGTGAACCGGAAGAAAAATCACCAGGGAGCCCTATAGCTCCAAGCCCTTTGCTGTATGGCTCAAGTTCAACTTTTCCAAAAAGAGTTTTGTTCTGCATAGGGGAGAGGTGTGCAAAATCGCAAAGGTGAGTTAGGTGATAGTCAAAACTCGGGTTGTTGGTTAGCACTCCAACGGGGTTTTTATATATTTTAAGCCCGTTTTTAACGCTTTCTACGGTAATCGAACCGCCGCAGTCGGCAATTATCCAATGAAGCGGGGAAACGGGCAGTTCGCGGCTGAAATTAATATTGCAGAGATTGATACTATTCAGAAGCTTCCGCGCATCGGCAAGATTTTTACACTGCGAAAGTATCCAAGGTATAAACTCAAAAGGCGCTATGTTGTCTTTATCTTGTCTTTCGGCAAAATAGTGTGCATTCCCTGGGAAGTTAAGCCCTGCCACCGCAAGCCCGTGTTCGTTTGCCGCTTCATAATAAAGCGGGTAATTATTAACAACATTCGCCATGCCAATTATTGCAAAGTGATTTGTTATTTCACCGCATTTGCGAAATTGCAGTTTAAAATTTCGCGGTGTTACAGTAACGGTTTCGTTATAAGAATACTCAAGGTCGAGCGTGCGCCCAAAATAGTTATCTTTTGTTTTATAGGTTATCGCCGTGCACATTTTATTATCCTTTCAAAAATGTTTAGTTTGATTATTTTGTTATATATATTATGCCTTTAATTGCGTGAATCTTTCGGATATGCAAACAAAAATAAAACGCAGCCGACATTGTGTAGACTGCGTTTTGTTTGCAATATAAATTAATATGAGCAGGAATCAAGATACTTTAGTCCAGCTGGCATCTTTTTTTAAATTCCAGTTTTTTGTATACTCGTTAACAGCATCAATTGTACATTTTTTTCGTCAATCTCATAAATGCTATCTATTCCGTCGCTAATTGCGGTGTTGATAATTTTGTATGTGTTATTTTCAAAATCCATTTTGCAATAATAATTCACGTTAGCTCCTCCTGTTCCCTTAAAAGAACCGTCTTCTTTAAGGGATTGCAAAGAACGTCTGCTAATCAAAAATCCATAAATATCATCGCCGCTATTATGAAATACCATATAATAAACCTTGTTAGGCGTTATATCAGCAACAAGTTCATCCATGCCATCACCGTTAAGGTCTATCAACGTGTATTCCTGTGGTTTGGCATAATAATTTGTGGCTTCATCGCTACCGTAAACAAAGTCTTTTAAATATGTAGTTTCGCCGTCTTGTGTTATGAAGGCGGTTTCGTTTTTTAGCACAGATGTTAATTGTGGGTTAGCGGTATCACTATTGCTATTATTGTTTATGTCTGTGGAAGTGTTGCTGCAAGAAACCAAAGAAAAAAGTCAAATAAGAACCGTTAACAAGCAGATTAATTTTTTCATTTTAACAAAACCACCCTTTCGTTTTTTATTATAATTTACCAAAAGTAAAAACGCAAGAAAAAACGCAGCCGATATAAGTTGGCTGCGTTTTTGATAGTTATTTTAATTCCTACCAATCAAGTTGTAAATAATATGGTTGTTCAGCTCCGTGTTCATCGCTGTAACACGCAATGTATCTAACTCGCATATTTACTTCATCATATGCAAAAATACAATAATAATAGTTAACCTTCGCTTGACTAAACGGCGAATCTCCGAAATATCTGATTAAGCAGGTATAGTTTTCTGTTTTTATTTCGGTATAGTCGTAAACGTCTTCTTCACCATATAAATATTCATATGAGAAATATAGTTTCCGAACCCTATCAATTTCTTTTTTGAAGTTTTTATCGTTTAAGCTCCATTCCGCATAAATATCTACGGTGTATTCAAAAACTGCTCTGCATCTATAATAATAGTTAGAATTCGGATAAGTTAATTTATTGTTCTTTCTAACAGCCCCATTTGGTTCTGCCGGAAATAGTTGTTTGTAAAATGCATTTTTATATAGGTCGCACTTATCAATTCTACAGTAATTATTCATATTCGTTGTAAATGATTCAACCGGTTTAGCAATACCGATAAGTAATATTGGTATAAGGGAAACGAGAACCAATATAGCACTTACCAAGCCTTTTCCGTTTATAGTTTTACCATTAAAACGCTTTTTTGCGATTATTTTTGATATAAACCATATTGATAAAATCAGGATTGCAGGTATTGATGTTAAAAATAGATATAGTAAACCTCCGCGAACATCTGAAAAATGTGGGTATTTCCATTCCGCAAAAAAGAAAGCGATAAAAAACAAAGATAACCCGAGAGATGCGAAAAACAGTAGTTTGTCAGCTGCAATTAGAATCTTTTTGATTAGTTGTTTAGGGCTTTTAAGTAATAACAACAGTTTTGAGATTGTGTCATCTTTAGGTAAATCAAGATTTTCAGGGCAAGAGTTTAAAACTTTTGCAATCTCATCAACAGAGTAACATTCACCATTATTTAATTTTGAAAGAACGGAAAGCATTTGCGATTCGTCTTGAATGGTTTTAGTCTTTTTATTACAAATATTATTAATTATATAAGCACTACTATCCCTTGAATTAAAGATTTGGCGTATTTCAGCAATTGAAAAACCGAATTTTCTTAATGTTGCAATATTTAAGAGCTTTTGTATATCTTTATCAGAAAAATTGTATGATTTTCTGCCTAAATAATTTTCGTTATATTTAGGTGTGATCAAGTTTTCTTCTATATATAGTCTAATGGTACGGGGTGTGAGTTGTGTTTGTTCGCATACTTCTTTAATCTTCATTTTTACGCCTCCATTCATACAAATGATAAACTGTTACGCTGGGTAACAGTCAAGGCTTTTTATTAATTATATTTATTTTTCGGTAAAAACACAAGCAACAAATCGGTTTAAGCTGTATTAGCGGCGAAGTTTAATGTGCTTTATAAGTGTAATCTATCATAAAAACGCAGCCGACATTAAGCCGACTGCGTTTTGTAATAGCTTTAAAATTAAAGATTGTAATATTTATCAAATTCAGCGGGGTGGGGTATAGCGGCAAGCTGCCTGCATTCAGCGCGCTTTGTTTTGATAAAGTTACGAATAAGCTCTTCGGGGAAAACTCCGCCTTCGGTGAGGTATGCGAAATCTTTTTCGAGGCAATCAAGAGCTTCTTCAAGCGATACAGGAAGACCTTGGAGCTTTGCCTTTTCTTCTTCGGGAAGGTTGAAAAGGTTCATATCATATGGGCCCCAACCGTTTGCGTGAGGATCAATTTTATTCTTAACACCGTCAAGACCTGCCATAAGAATAGCTGCATAGCAGAAATACGGGTTACAGGTAGCATCAGGATTGCGAAGCTCAAAACGGCGCTTATCGGGGCTCTTTGCGTATGCAGGGATACGGATAACGGCACTTCTGTTCGAGGTTGCATAACCAACGGTTACAGGAGCTTCAAAGCCGGGAACAAGGCGCTTGAATGAGTTGGTGCTTGGGTTTGTGATAGCGCAAAGTGAACCAATATGCTTAAGAAGACCGCCGATAAAGTAGTGAGCGGTTTCGCTGAGGTGTGAATAGCCATTATCATCAGAGAATACAGGCTGACCGTCTTTAAACAGGATCATATGAACGTGCATACCGTTACCTGCTTCGCCGTGAATTGGCTTTGGCATAAATGTTGCGCTCTTGCCGTATTTTAAAGCGGTGTTATGAATGATGTATTTAATCATCATTGTTGCATCAGCCATGTGAACAACTTCGCCAAGCTGAGGCTCGATTTCAAACTGGCCTGAAGCTGCAACTTCGGGGTGGTGATAGTTAATATCAATGCCCATTTCCTTCATAAGAAGGCACATTTCGCTGCGGCATTCGTAAGAAGTGTCGAACGGCTTTGCGATGTGGTAGTTTTTCTGCTTGGGAACAACCACACCATGGCCTTCAACGTCAGAATTCCAGTATGATTGCTTTGCATCAACAGTTGCACCGATATATCTGCCATCAACATTCCAGGTAACGTCGTCGAAAAGATAGAATTCAAATTCAGGGAGAATTTTCATTTCATCGGCAACGCCGCTGTTCTTCATATAATCAACAGCCGCCTTGATGATGTTGCGAGGATACTGAGCAAGGGGGCGGTTTTCGGGGGTGTCGATAATCATCGCATTACCCGTCATAGAAAGGGTGGGGATTTCGCAGAAAGGATCGATAACAGCAGTGTCAGGGTCGGGAATAAACACCATGTCGCTCTTTTCAACTACTGCATAGCCGTAGTTAGAAGCGTCGAATCCGATGCCGCTTTTCATAGTGTCTTCAGAGAAGTTGTCGGCAGGGATGGTAACGTGGCGGTATTGACCGTTAATGTCAACCATTTTGAAGTCAACCATCTTAATGCTGTTTTCTTTGATTAAAGCAAGAATGTCTTTAACAGTTTTAGCCATAAATCATACCTCTTTTATTATTAAAATAAGCGAAATAATTATAACAAACATACAAAATTTTGTCAATATATTGGCTAAAAAACGCATTGCAAAGACTTGCGGTTGAATTATTGCAATCAATAAAGTTGGGCGACAAGGTTCTTATTGATTTATAAGATGTATCACAAAAGGTTATAAGGCAAGATTGTTGTAAAAAAAGCAGCCGACAAATGTCGACTGCATTATTTGTGGATAAAGTATAATTTTGATACAATGCAATGCAACCGAGTTGGTGAACATCGTGATGTAGAACTTTGCAATCAACAACCACGGCATAAAAGATATCATGTCGTCAAACACATTTCAGTAATTCTTCTGCAACAAGCCGAATGCGTTCTCTTCTGCGTTCTTCCGGCGACAAATCTTCTGCAAACTGATCGTTTGTATACGCACGATTCAGCTTTTGATTACTCAAATGGTGTTTAAAGCAAACAACCTTGCCGTGAATTCCTGCTTGACGCACTGCAGATGATGCACGCTCGCCCATACATATTATTATATTCTTGCTTTGCAACTCAGTGCGAAGTCTTTGTAGATTTTCGGCTGCATAAATTTCTTCATCGCTTGCTTCAGTGTCATTCGTCATGTTCTTAAAATGAACCAAATCGGAAGCGTTTGTAATCAAATAATCACATTTGCTTGATGAAGGAAAAACAGTTGAATTTTTTTCGTGACAGTATTCAAGCACCATTGAAAGATTAACACCTGTCGTTCCTGCGCATACTGTGCCCAAATTCATTTCTTCCTGTCCGGGGCAAGAGAAAACAAAAGCGGTTTTATTCCAGGATACCCCCTCTTGATATCGAACTCTTGGATTTGAATGTGTTGTTGCTTTTTGCCTAAATCCCGAAACGATCTCATCTGCCTGCTTATCGGATGCGCCCCTTTTTTTCGCCTCGTTTCGAATTTGGGCTTCGTATTGTTTGTATATTTGTTCGGAAGTTTTTCCCTCTGCCTCGTCATACTGCTTTGGTTCTTTGCCCCAAGATTTACGAACGCTATTAAACGCAGCTGACTTTCCGGCATATGCCAAATTAGAAACTATGTTACCACCATCTATCTTTGTTGCGTCTTCAATTAAAGCAGCAGCAGCTCCCAAAGGACCAACATGAATGGTCCAAACAAAAGCGCCCACACCTTTTAATGCCTTTTTGAATATACCCATAATCTGCTTTCCCTTTCAAATTTTAATTTATCGTATTCCATGCTTGGTATTGTTTAGATAAAAATATTATATAATGAAAATGTTTACAATTCAAGGTAAAAAATCTTCTTCCGCATAAAACTTCAAATTTACACCAACGGCGGCCGTGCTATAATAGTTGACTTTTTATATCAGTATAATTGATAAGTCAAAAAATATGATAAATCTACATATCGATTATTTAAGGAGGAGTACCGAGGTAGCAAGTCACACTCCTTTGTGTGTATTATATCTACAAAATCATTTTTTGCTAATAATTATTCGTAGTATGCTTTGAATGTTTTTGCATAAAACTTATTATTTGCAACAAAAATTGAGATTTTTTAAAACACATAAGAAAAACGTTGTAGTTATTGCTCACGGAAATATCGGTTATTTAACTGTTTGTTGTTGCGTTAAGTGAATTAATGGTCGACACCGTTCTTTGGAACACCACCGTCGACCATGTAACCGTATACGCAGATGAGTGTTTAGGGTTTCATTTTATGAATGGCACCGAGGTTGATATATCAATTTGACTTAACTAAACAAATCATCAATAAAAACCCACTCTTACGAGCGGTGATAAGATTGCTCTTCTTGTGAGATATTATGCTTTATTTAGTGCGATATTTTCTACTTTGCTACTTTTGATACTATTTCTATATTATTAAAATAGAATCAAAAAATTTATTAATTTAAATTTCACTAATTTAGTGTTTTAAGTGTTATATATTATAGAGGGGTGAAGTGGGCTTGAAAAATACTACTCTAAAAAAAGACAGTTTAGAGATTGCAGTAGAAAAATATACAGATATATTGTTTCGGACAAGCTATATATTACTTAAAAACTATCATGATGCTGAAGATGTAGTTCAGGACACCTTTTTGCAATACATAAGAAAAAGGCCAAGTTTCGAAAATGAAAACAAGGAGAAATCTTGGTTAATAACGGTTGCCGTGAACCGTTGTAAAAACATAAATCGTTTTAAGTTGTCACATCCAAAAACTGATATTTCAGAATTAAACAATTTTGTTGCGGATAACAAAAGCCGTAGTATTGTTGAAGAATTATCGTTGTTGCCAACAAAATATAAAGTTGTAATGATTTTGCACTACATTGAGGGATACCCTGTTAAAGACGTAGCTGATATCTTAAAAATTAGTGAATCAGCCGTAAAAAAGCGTTTGGAATTTGGTAGAAAAAAACTAAAAATTATTTGCGAGGCCGAAGACTATGACAGTTAATGATTTGCAAAATGCAGTTAATCAAATACAGTTGAGCAATTCAGTAAAAAATAAAATTTTATATAACTGTAATGAAAAAAAAGAAAATACATATTCAAAACAACGAATTATATGTGTAGTTGCAATTTTAGTAACTATTAGTTTGGTTGTATCAAGTTTATTTAGCAAAGCAAACAACCTTAGTTTTTCCATCAATATTTACGCTATGAGCCAGTATAACCAACCTACAGAATATAATATTGATGATAAGTTAACGATTAGGTTTAATGAATCGAATTATCACATCATAACCTCTCAAAATATAATATTGGAAGCATTTGAGTTTGATTTATCAGACAATAGCATTAAAAATATCAGTTACACGATAAATAACGGTGAATTTTTTGAACTTGGTGTTTTGAATAAATCAATCTTACAAAAGTCTTTTGATGAGTTAATTGCAGAGGGTTATTTGATTATACATACAAACAACCAATACTATTTACTTGATAATTTGAAAGAAAATAATTTTTCATCTTCTTATGTTACTAAAAGTGATGATATCAATGAGGATTTTATAATAAGAAGTATCGGCAAAACCTATACTAAAAATACTTCTTTAAAAATTCTTGTTGGTGTGCCCTTTGAAAATAATGAAATAGTTGATTCAAATATCAATGTCGATGTTACTTTTAAAGACGGTAAAAGAATGAACAAATCGATAGCAATTAACCAAGTTTTTTTGCCAAACAATGACATAGAAGCAGTATTGTCCATTTCGGATTAATGGAGTGTAATTTATGAAGAAGAAACAACTCATTATTATCATATCCGCATTTCTTATGGCATCAATATTGATTATAACTGTATATAAATTAACCCCTAAAATGAAACAAAGTTACAGCGATATAAATGTGGAAGATGTTGTTGATTTAACAGAAACTATTACGGCGAGCAGTGAAAACGGCAAAACATCCAAAATTGATTCGATAACGATAGATGAAGTAAATTATACTATTTTATCTGCCCAAATAGAGAGTGATAGTATAGATGATTTCTTATGGGTGACTATGCAAATAGAAAACTTGACTGATAACACAAAGACACTATCTCTTGGGAATCACAGAATTAAAATTTTAAGCGAATATATTGAGCCTTGTTATCTAAACGATAAACAGAACAAGATTAACAGGCAGGATTATTGGCATTTTGATTTGAAAAGCAAAGAAAACTGTAAAATTAAGCTGTGTTATGAGATAAGCGAAGAATATACAGACGAAACCGTTTATTTTATTCTCAGTCCTAAAGGAAACGGGTTAGCGGGTATTACCGATAGCGCCGGAAATCTTCAATATGTAACAAGTGAAGATACATACGAAATAGATTTAACAAAACTATTAGGAGAGGTAAATGAAAAGAATACTGAAAATTGAATTTAATAGAGCATTCAAATCATTAGGGTTTGTTCTGTCTATATCTATTGGTTTAACAATTGCAATAATCCATCTTCTTTTCGTTGTCTTACCTTTGGCGCTGCAATTGCCTTCATATATAGAAACAAATCTACAAATGATGTTTCCGGGATGGTTATATACCAGCGGATGGTTGCTGGGACGTCAAACTCCATTTTCTTATTTATATCTACTTATACTTCCAATACTTGCTGCGTTACCTCACGGTAGTTCGTTTTATAAAGACGCTAAAGGAACATTCATAGGCAGTATATGTATTCGTACAGATAGAAAAAAATACTATTTCGCTAAGTATATCTCTACATTCATTTCGGGTGGAATTGCCGTTATAATACCTATTATTTTTAACTTCATCATTGCAGCAACATTGCTACCGGCAATAACTCCCCAGCCGGCAGCATTTGAATCGCTAATTAGTGAAAAAAGTTCATTCCCTTTTCTATTTTATAATCTTCCACTGTTATATGTAATATTATATACATTAATTATTTTTATCTTTAGCGGTTTGCTTTCAACTACATCTCTCGTTTCATCTTTTTTTGTTGGACATAGTGCTCTTACAGTTATTTTGCCAATAGTAGTTTATTTGTTTGTATCTGCGTTGTTTAGTGTCTTTGGCCTTGACAGTTGGGCTGCAAACAATTTTTTAGATCCTGCATATCCGCACAATGCAGTTATTCCAATGATTGTTGAGGGAATAATTTTATTCACGTTTACTTTCTATTCGTTTTGTATTAAAACAGCTGGAGAGGATATATATTAATATGCGAAGACTATGGGAAGCTTCTTTATTTTCTGATAAATGGTTTTACACCTGTTCTTTTGGATATTTGATTTATTCTCTTTATCTTGTATTAAGCACAAAACAATTTATTATCGAGTATTCAACAAAGTCTTTTTTGATTACAGATTTGCTCTCAACATTTTTAGCAAATATATTTTATGTTCCTATTTTGTTAGTGATTATTTTGTTATTTCACCACCGAGCAGTCTTTCGCTATCACAAAGCTTCAATATTTATTCGTCAGAAAAGTTGGCAGAACATATGGTTGAATGAATGCTTGGGCTGTGCGTATATAACAATAATATTTCTTATGCTTGTAATTTCTTTAACACTAATTACAGCGGTTACTGTGAAACCCCAATTATACAATATAGAGTCACTGCTTTACATATTACTGAAGTTTTTAACAATACTCTTCTTATATATTTTTTGTATAACATTTATCTTTGCATTTGCTAAGTTTATTACAAACAATAGTTTATTTGCTTTTCTCGTCTCAATTATTGTTTGGTATTTAGATTTTCACACATTATCCACTCCTTTGTTTATAGGCAAACTTTCCTACGGGATGGAATTGAGTTGCTTTGATATTTTTAATGCTTCACTACATATATTCTTAATTGTTTTAATCATTACAATATTAGGATTGTTATATTCCGTCAAAAAGGAGTTATTAAATGAAACAAAAGACTAATTTTTGTATGTTGTTTTTATATGACTTCAAACAAGGAATTTTAAATCAATTCAAAAAATTCCTTCCTATCGTTTTGTTTGTAATGATAATATGCAGTCGTTTATTTGTTACTTATAAAAATTACATATTTATCAGTAATAACACATTAGGTGGAATCTCTTTTGCGGATTTTTTTATCTATACATTTAAAGGTATGAAACCATACAATCCAAATGATAGTTCATTTATCCCTAATATACCGTGGTTGCTAATATACACCTACTTATTTTATTTAATATCAGCATATCCTACAAAAGATTTACAGTGCACAGGAAAGCAAATATTGTTACAAGGAAAAAGCAGAGCTGTATGGTGGTTAAGTAAAATTGTTTGGTGTATTAGTATAGTGATAATTTTCTTTATTTGTATCGCAATAGGAATATTGTTCTTTTCAGTTCTTATTAACGCTCAAATAAGTTTTGAATATAACCCTGAGATACATATGATATTTTCAGAAATAGTTATAGGTGATATGTCATCAATAGAAATTCTTTCTAAGTTCCTTTTTACCCCGTTGTTTACTGCTATATCTTTGTCAGTTACGCAAACTGCGATTTCATTGGTTTTTGGACAAGTTGTGGGTTTTACTGCCAATATCATCATTTTAATAGCATCGATATTTTTGAACAACAACTATATAGTTGGAAATATGCTTATGCCATTAAGACAAAATGAACTTTTATTAACATCGAACCATTTTGTGCTTGTATTCGGAATGATGGTTTTATCAACAACAATATCAACAATATATTTTTGCAAGAAGGACATTTATTAGGAGCAAGATAAAATGAATTTACAAATTAACAACCTAACAAAAATAATCGCTAAAAACACAATTTTAAAAAATATTTCTCTTAATCTTTCAGGTGGCACGATTTATGGGTTACAAGGAAAAAACGGTTCCGGAAAAACAATGCTTATGCGTTGTATGTGTGGCCTTGTGCGCCCTACAACAGGCGAGGTTATTATAGATGGTGAGATTCTTGGAAAAGATATCTCCTTTCCCAGAAGTCTTGGAGCTTTAATTGAATATCCAGCCTTTATTGACAGTTATTCCGGATTTAAAAATCTTAAATTGTTGGCATCTATACAGAAAAAAGTTGATGATAATGAGATTAAGAAAATTATGGAGGAGTTTGGGCTTGAACCAGACTCTAAAAAGAAATTTAAAAAATATTCTCTTGGTATGAAACAAAAACTCGGTATTATATCAGCTTTAATGGAAAATCCCGATGTATTGATATTAGATGAACCGCTTAACGCTTTAGACGAAAGTGCTGTTTCAGTTTTTAAGGAAAAATTGTCTGAACACAAAAACAGAGGGGCTGTTATTATTATTTCTTGTCATGATGGCGAAGAGATGAAAATGTTAGCTGATGTAATCTTTTCAATTGAAAATGGGGAAATTATAACTTCACAAACGAGGGAAACAAAATGAAAAAAAGATTGCTTTTAGGCGTATGTCTCATATTGTTATTTGTGATAGGTTTTCGTATCGTAGCTATAAATCAAAAATACCCTAATACCGTTGAACAACACTATTCATTAGGAGATACGGTTACATATAACAACTTTGAATTAACGGTGGTAGATTCATATTTTATAGATAATGAATATATAAATAAAATTTTCGAAGAAGAAAAAAGAATATTAGGAGAGTATGAATGTGTTGTTGTAGATTTAAATATTACAAATAGAAATCCTAAAGAAAAAACATTGGATGTGTATTCATTTATTTTGGAAACCGGTGCAGCTAAGAACGGTGTTAATCTTAATGCTTTTTATGAACTTAATGCGGATAATGCCACCCTATCTCCATCTATTAACACAAATGAAACAATCTCACTGAAACTTCCTTTTCACTTTACTGAAGAAAGTTTTACAAAAAGCAAGTGGAAGAATTTTAAAAGCCGAGATTTCTCACTCACTTTAAATTTATATCCGCAAAAAATATCTATTTTACTATAAATTTTGCCCTATATAAAAATAAAAAAGCTATAAAGATGAAAATTTCAGTAACTTATGAAAATGGTCAAGTTTTCTATAACTTCGACCATGCCGCACCATTTACCGAATGTTTATTGAAGGAATGTCTGCAAAGCAATAGTAAAATAAAGGTAGACACATGGTAAGCCACCATGTATCTACCTTTTTTATGCTAAAATATAATTGGGAGGTATAAAGATGAAAAAAGGACAAAAGGAAAGTTCGTTTCATTGTGAACACCTCTCTGAATGTATTTTACCATTCACTCTTCGTTGTGTCCACTTTTACTATACAACTTTCGCAAAATACTTCTTCACTATTCACTATTACTTATTACTTCCAAAAATCCTCTGTACAAAAGCGTAGAGAATAGTGAAAAGTGAAGAGTGAAAAAGTAAAATCCTCATTCTTACAAATGAGGATTTTTGGCAAGTTGCACCGAAAAAGATATCACCAATCAAGCTCTAAATAATACGGTTGGTCAACGCCGTTTTCAAGACTGTCACAGTAAATATACCGGACGGTGCTATTTTCATCATTATAATAAGCAAAAATAATATAATCGTAATTATCGGTAGCCTTGTTGAAAGGTTCATCCCCACTATACAGTATCAAACAATTATAATCGCCTTTTTTCTGTTCGATAAACTTATAATTGTAAGTGTTGTTTTCAACTGCTTTTACAAACACAGCGGTTGCTCTTTTTGTTTCTGCAATATATTCATCTTCACTCAAAGGCCACTCGGCGTAGATATCGTATGTATAATCAAACACTTGGTGATAGTGGTAATAATAATGCGAGTCCAAATAAATCGTTTTATAACTTCCATCTAATTGTTTTACATTTTCAAAATAATGCGGCCAGTTAGGGAACAACTCTTGGAACACCGCGTTTCTGTTTGCAAGACAGTTGGCATCAAAATCACGATAATTTCTAAAATCTGTCGTTTGGGACTTTGACACAATTCCAAACGACATAAAAAAGCTGATAGGTATGCTTAAAACACAACAAACAAGTAAAATACCCTGTACAATCTTTTTGCATTTCAGCTTTATTTTTGAAACAATCAATACTGCGATGGACGGCAAGAAAGAAACGATTGTCAATACAATCGCTACAGGTTCAAAAACTGGATAATGATAATCATTGATACCAATAATTATACCGAATAGGCTTAACGCTATGGGCACCCAAACAACCGCAAAGATAACCATTGTTTTTAAGATGGACAATACCGTTTTTACAGCATTGTTTTTTACGGTCTCCCTGTGTTCGGGCAAATTCAAAGAAGCCTTTGACAGTTCTTCAGCAAGTTCTGCCATCGTGTATGTTTTTTCAACACTGATTTGTGATAGCACCGAGAGTTTACTCTGTCCATCCAAAACAGTTTGCGCCGTTCTATCTTTTACATTAGAAAGAATTTCTTTGCTTGTTTCTGCGTCCTTTATGACCGATTTTATTTCATCTATAGTGAAGTCAAATTTTCGCAAAACGGCAATATCGTTTAAATCTTTAATGTCCTTTTCTGAAAAATTATAGGTTTTGCGTCCTAAATAATTTTCGGTGTATAAAGGGGATATAAGTTTTTCTTCAATGTAATAACGAATCGTACGATCGGTAAGACCGGTTAATTCGCACACAGACTTTATTTTCATAGAAACACCTCTATTTACACCGAAATTATAATTTTTAACGTTGGGTTGAAGTCAATAGTTTTTATAAATTATATCAAGTTTTCTCCTGTTTATCAAGATAAGTAGTTCAAGTCCTCCCCAAGAGCCAATTTAGGCAGAGGATATCTATGAAATTCAAGTGTTAGGTTTTGAAAAGAAAAAGTCCGAAACGGCTGTGGTTTCGGACTTTTCTGCCCCGATATCTAAATCGGTTCGCAATGTTGGTTGCGGGACGACTTGAAGTAATTATCGCGCAAACTTTGTTTGCTTGCCCTCTTGCGATTCCCGAACACACGCTCACTTGGAGCGTGGCGTGTTGTTCGACCGCTGCGCTTCCTTACGCTCCCTGCATCCCCCACTGGCGGCGGTCGCGACGTCACCCCGACTTATTCGCCCTTCGGACTCATAACCCGGCAGTGCGAGTGCAAAATTTTTCCTCACAATCAAAAAGAAAAATCTCAATCACCCGAATGGGTAATTGAGATTTTTTGGCAAGTTGCACCGAATTAGATATCCGAATTATTATTTGATTTGCTTCTTTTCTAAACATAGACCAAGTCCAAAAATTATTAATACAATAGGTCCTACAATCCATACAGTGTTAAACAACCAATCAGGAATGATAGGTGGATATATTTCCCAAAGAATACCGATAGCACTAATAATAATCAAAAGTATTAAATCTATTATTTTAATGACTTTCATTTCATATTCTTCTTGACAGTATTGATGGATGAAATTAAAATTCTTTTTACTTCGGTACAGCTATCAAGCAGAGATTTATTATTATAGTATCCGCTTTCCAAAAGCAGTTCAATCCAATACTCTGTTTCCGAACACTCATTACAATTTGATACAATTTCCCAAAAGCGCAACACAAGACAGCGGAGCAGTGCACTTTCATTAAGTACGTTGCATTTGTAAAATAACTGAAGCAACCGCATTTTTATTCTAACGCCTTATTAAACATATTCAGAATATCCTGCATCATTTCCATATTGATTTCGCTATATAAAGCATGGTCAACACCATTGCAAAATTCGGCCAACTCCTCCTGTGTAAGATCCCGGTCGTATTCCTTCTTCAATCGTTTCAAGTCCTTTTCGACCTTCTCTTGATAAGCAACAGCTCGCGGTGAGTGCAAAATGGTATTATGCCCTGCCTGGGCATCGGTACCAATGTAATACGTTACATTCTTTCTCCGAATCTCATCCCTATGGGAAATAACGGATTGATGACCGAAGCTGATAACGAAATCACGGTTGCCGTGGGCAATATAGACGGGTACATCGGTACTGTTTATACCTTCTACGGCATTGTACTTTGTATAGTCTCTGAACAACAGCGTTTGATATGTATTCAAAAATTCTTTCGGGAAATCGAATTTCAACATATCCGAGAAAGGGCCCATATATTGCTCTCCCTTTTCCACAAACAGCGTATAGCCGCTGTTAAACGGAGCTACAGCAGAGCATCCGCGGATGTTTTTGTGGATAGAAAGCACCGCCGTTGCCGCATAGCCTCCCCAAGAATGTCCAAACAAGAACAGCGGATATTGGGATAACTGTTTGTCGTTTTCGATATAGGTTAATGCATGGTCCAAATTCACCAAGGGCGTGCACATGCCCACGGTAGAATCGCCCTCGGATGCATATGTGCCTTGGCAATCGTAGGTAAACACGGCGTACCCGTTGCGCACAAAGTACTCAATGAACGGAATGTAATCATCTGCACCGGCATGCATGCCGTGGCAAACCACAACCATGCCCTTTGCGCCGTGGCAAGGATAAAAATAGCCTTGGAGTTTCCACCGACCGCTGGGAAAGAAAAAAGTGGTGCGCGGCAGCCTTTCATCCACGCGACTATAATCAAATTCACCGAATACCGTGTTGATATCCCGTTTTTCATATCTTTTGAAGAAGGAATCGTACGCGGCCTTCGCTCCAAGGATCGTTCCCACTTGCAGACCTGTACGCAGTGCGATCCCGGCAACCGTTTTTGCGTCGTTTATTAAGCGTCCGCCTGGCTCTTTATTTTCCAATTTGCAAACTCCTTTATTCGAAATTTCGTTAAATAGTTCCGGTGCAGGCAATATCTGCTCACCCATTCAGTTTAGCATAGGTTTTCGGGCTTTTCAACAGGAAAAGAAGCGAAACCTCTCTTTTTGTTCTCCATAAGCCTTCAGGCACGCTTCATAGCCGCCATATTGTTGATACGAAGCATCGTATCGTTTTTGCCGAAGGCAGGACGGTGACTTGTTTCGCTCGCATTTCGACCGCGGCAGAGGCTGACCAGCTCGCTGCATCCGCCACGGTGGCGCTCGCAGGCACCACAGGTTATTCGCCCAAGGGCTCATAACCCATGGGCGGAAGTCGCACCCACTTCTCTCAGCGACGATGAATTGTCAAACTAAGTGCAACACTTTTTGATGGCAAGTTGCACCGATTTAGATATCATTTTTTAAATAAAAAATAATATTATTAAGAAAAAGTCGAAAATGCTTTCTTTTGTCGAAAAAGTGTGGTATAATGCTCAAATGTTACGGAAAAAACATATTAACTTACAGGAGCGTAATGGAATATGACGGATAAATCTTGTTACAATTTAAGTCTCTCGCAAGACGTGGCATATATGCAATGCAAGTACAGTTTACATAAAAGAGTGATCAACATCCTTTCCTCCATCGCCATTGATGAGGAAGTGGATTTCGAGCTTATGGATCAGGCTTTCAAGCTTCTGGTTGAACGAAATGACTGCCTCAGAATTAGGTTCTTCAAAAAGAGGGG
>JAZNGF010000003.1:0-18284 GCA_045576295.1 Acutalibacteraceae bacterium
GCTCCTTCTTCTAAGAATATGCGTTCCCACCGTTGAACTGTTTTTACATAGTTTAAATCTTGTCCTCTGGAAATATTCCAATATTTTCGTACCGTTTCCCTATAGCCTAAATGGTGTTCTCGCATATCCATTATAACAGATATTTTGAATTCTGACGAGTAGATTGTGTAAATTTGTCCTTTTTTTGCCATAAAAATATGCACCTCCAAAAGTGTCTAACTTTTGGGGTGCATATCATTTTTCTACACGGTTTTTCTTATTATGTATTTAATTACCGAGCTTTAGAATTAATTCTAAAATTCTTCTTGCACACTGTTCAACCTCAAAGCGGGTTATTGTGCAGTTACGCATTGCTTCTTCGATCGACATTGGGAAGCCTTGCGGCATCTTAATGTCGTTGCCAGCTTTAAGTTCAAACACAGCAAGTGCGCCTGTCCACCAGTCGCTTGTAACGGCACCCTTATAACCCCATTCGCCGCGAAGTATTCCGGTAATTAATTCAGAGTTTGCCGAGGTGTGAATACCGTTCAGTATATTATATGAGGTCATCAATAACCACGGGTCAGCATTTTTAACGGTGTATTCAAAACCTTTTAAATATATTTCACGAAGCGCACGTTCAGAAACCTGCGAATCGGAATCTTTGCGGTTGGTTTCCTTATTATTGCAGCAAAGGTGCTTAATTGTTGCGGCGATACCATTGCTTTGAACACCCTTAACGCAAGCTGTTGCCATTGTTCCGGCAATAACAGGGTCTTCTGAATAATATTCAAAGTTTCGGCCGCAAAGCGGGGAGCGATGGATATTCATAGAAGGTGAAAGCCAAATATCAATGTTGTTCTCTTTTGCTTCAAGCGCTGCGGCTGAACCCATATCGTAGGCAGCCTGAGGGTTCCAGGTGCAGGCGATCTGTGTTGCAATAGGCCAAGCTGTTGTTGAAACTCCGGTGTCTTTTTCGAAACGAAGCCCTGCAGGGCCATCCGCTGTCATAATATTTGGAACACCAAACTTGGGCACATTACCAATACCCCAAGTGTTTGCAACGCCGGTGTTGGGGTTGGTTTCTTCAACGCCTGAAAGTTCAGCAAGTTCAAAACTTGTAAACTGCGCCATAAATTCATCAAGCGTACAATTACCCTTGGCAACATCAATCAAATTCATATGTTGTTCAGGTGCTTTAACATCGCTATCAACCCATTTAAGTTTTTTAAGAGGGTAGAGGCGGTGAGGTGTGCTTGGGAGTTCTTCGAAACTTCCGTCTGCCAGCATTCTTTTTTCAAGGCTTTCGGGTGCGCAAAGTGAAGAAAGCTGTTCTGTAACAGTGTTTTCATTTACTATTAGACTAAATTCGGTTTTCACTGTGTTTCTAACGCTATTACCAACGTAAAAATTATATTCGCCCTTTTCAAGCAGGAAGGCAGATTTGCAAATCTTGCCGAGGTCATCAAAGCTTGCCATATCACTAATTTTAAATTCAAGAGAAATATGTTCACATTCGCCAGGAGCTAATTCCTTTGTTTTTTTGTAGCAAGCAAGTTCGCGTGATGGTTTGCCAAGAAGCCCTTGAGGAGCACTGTAATAAACTTGGGCAACTTCTTTGCCTGAGCAATTTCCTGTGTTTGTAATATCACATTCAATGCAAATGTTTTCACTGTTTTTGGCAGCTGTAATGTTAGAAAATTCAAAAGTTGTGTAAGATAATCCAAAACCGAAGGGGTAAATAACGTGCTCGGCAGCACCGGGGATGGTTTCAAAATAACGGTAGCCAACGTAGATGTCTTCAGTGTATTTAACATAATCATCTGATTCGTTAAAACTTTCGGTTGAGGGGTAGGAATCTATGCTATCAGCAAATGTGTCAGCAAGCTTACCAGAAGGGTTAACATCACCGCAAAGAACATCTGCAGTTGCAAGGCAACCCGTTGTTCCGCCGTTCCAAGAAACTAATATAGATGAAACGTTGTTATATTCTAAAATTTGCTTAACATTTGTAACGCCGCAGATATTTAACACAACAACAATCTTCTTAAAGTTTTGGTTTAACTTTTCTAATGCCAATTTTTCTGAATCAAACAAATCAAAATTAGTGCGGTCTTGTTCTTCAGCAGAATAACGGTATATAAAATACACAGCAGTATCGGTGAATTTGGCGGCGTCGCTAATAATTTCTTCGGTGATAATGCCATCTTTTTCGTATGTATCGGGGCGGCCTGCACCCAGCGGGCTATCAACGTTTTCGCCAATAGCATCGTCAAGATATTTCTTTATAGGCTCATATGTGCCGCCATAGATTTTAAGCTTGCCTTCAGCTTCTTTTTGCTTTAACGCTTCATACATATTATAGGTGTAGGTAGTGAAAACATCACCGCTGCCACCGCCGCTTTTAACGTAAAGTGCAAGGCCAGTTCCAAACAAAGCAACCTTTTTTTCAGGTTTAAAGGGGAGAACAGCACCATCGTTTTTAAGAAGAACAACGCCTTCTGCGGCATATTTTCTTGCGATATCTAAATGTTTTTGTGATGCGGTAATTCGGCTTCCGTTTTCACCAAGTGGCAAACAGGGCTGATATTTCGCGCGCGACCATTTCAAACTTAAATCCATAACTATACCTCCGTGTGTAATCAGTTTAATTATATTGTTAACTTCGGTATTAGTCAAGTAAATAGCACACAAAATGCCGCAAATTATTTATTTTGTTAGGGTTCCGCCGTCAGTTTTCAGCAAAATCATAATCTTTTCTTCAACAAGAGTATCGCAATTTATATAAACTAAAACTTCTTCTCCCTTTTGTCCAAGGCATAAAAATTCATAGCAGGCCTTTTCTCCGGCGTTTTGGGGGATTATTGCATGCCCAACGCTTTGCACAGTTAGCGTTTTGGCAACCTGTAGTTCGGCTTCAGCAATAGTTTTAATCGGTGTTGGGTCTTTTCGGTTTGTGTGGTTCATAAGATAACCGCGCGCATCTAACAAAATAATATCACCGGTATCAAGCGCAACGCCAACCTTTATAAGGTCGCTGTAGCATATAAAATCACCAAGCTTATATGCGAAATTTATTGTGCAAACACCTTCATCAATAAAATAATAGGTATCAACTAAAGAGGAATTACCAGTTTGTGAAAGATAGTGGTATGCAGCTTCGATAGCAGCCTCTGGCGTTATTTTTGTTTGAGTAATTTGATAATATTTTCTGAAATATACAATTTCTCCGCCTTGCTTTGAAACGGTGATGTTAGTATCATTTGTTTTAAAACTGTATGATGGTAGTGTTCCACATTCTTCGGTGTCATCAATTAGCGACTCCTTAGGCAATGATAACACGAAAGCGGCTTTTTGCCTTGCTGTTTCTTTTGATACTTGTGGTTGGTCTACTAAGGCTTTTGCGTATGCCTCATCAACCTTATCGGAGAATGGGCCGTCGTAAATAAGCGTTGGGTAGTCGGTTAATGTTTCTTCAAGCTGCGCCATACTGTTACCGAAACCGTTTTTTAAAACTTGTGCTTCAAGGTTAGCATTAATCTCCTTGGTCCATCCATCCAAAACTGAATATGATATACTAATTTCAGCAAGACCATTACTGATTTTCTTTCCGACTTCTGAAAGGTTAGAAAAAGTAGTAAGCTCTTCAGAAGTAACATTTTCATTATTAAGCATCTTTTTTGTAATAAACATCGAATAGTCGCCTATTTGAGATAAAAACTTATTTATTGTTGTTAGTTCCTCGCCTGAAAATGGTAGTTGCGACAGTGCAGATTTGGCAATACCAGCTTCTTTCCACAGTTCGCTTGTTATTGCGGTTAATTGGTTTGCTGTGCCGCAATACATTGCCTTTTCTACCGATAGATTTATATTATTAACACTTGTTATTAGCTCGTTTAAGTTTTTGTTCATATTGTTCGACACTTCGGTTTTAAGTGCATTAATCTCTCTGCTGCTAATTATTTTATTAGCAGTAATAACACCAATAAGAACTAAAGCAAACGATATAATTCGTACAATATTTCTTTTAGAAAGCCGGCTTTTCACTTACAATCTTCCTTTACAGTTTTTTTATATTATTCCAGAAGTTGAGTGAATTATTTGTTTGTATATTAAAAAGCAGTTTAGCCGAAGCTAAACTGCTTTTGTTAGTATTAGTGGTTATGACCTTCATGTGAGGTTGAAGCGCTTGCATTCTGAAGATCTAAATAGATCTTTTCGATATCTTTAACCTTGAATTGCTTTGTAGCATATTTTGATTCTTCAATTTTAAGTCCTTTGTAAGTTTCGGTGATGTAATCTTCAAATGCTTCGCTCTTTAAGAAGTAAAGTGCTGAATTGTAGAAATTTGTTTCATAGTATGAATCAGCCTGTATATCTGTTTTGTAGATAATATCGCAACATGACTCATCAGCATGGAGAGTCGCTTTGCCAATTTCTAATGCGTTAACTAATTCGAACATCTCGTTGCCGTGTGCGTGCTCGGCTTGTGTGCCTTCGGCACCAATAACAGTTTCAAGAGGATCTTTAGGTGAAGTACCATCAGATTCAGTTGCAACTGCATAAGTTTCATCAAACTTTTCAGCAGTCATTCCGTTAACTTCGCAGTAAATAGTTTTAAAACTTTCACCTGCATTCAAACGGTCAACATAAGCCTGATATGTTGCTTTTAAAGCTTCTTTTTCTTCATCAGTCATAGCGGTTGAGTCTTCTTTTGTGTAAGAACCACTGATGGTTTTGTAAGTGTCGTGGTATTGATATAAAGCACCAAGAACCTCGTTTTTGTCAACCGCGAGCGAACCACCCTCGCCGTAAATAGTTGTGAAAACCTTGCTCTTTAACTGGCTATAGCTGTAATAAGCAGAGTAAGTTTCAAACGAAACACCCATCTGTTCGTAAATAGCACCCATACCATAAGTTGACCAATAGTACTCAGCATACTGATTAACCTGCGATAATTCCTCATCAGTTAGTGTAACATTGTTTTCAGCAGCTAATGTGTATGTAGCAGCATAGTCTTGGCAAATTTCAATTGCGCGGTCTTTTACCCAATCTGTAAAAGGTTTATCTTCAATTTTTTCTTTAATATAACCTTCTTCATAGGTTGCTGTTTCGTTGCCTTCTTTTTCGTCTCGCTCAGCAATTTTCTGCATACCTTCTTGATATGCCTGAATAAGCAGGCAAGAATAGGTGCTGGATTTAATTTCGATGTTACCAATTTCAAGGGCAACCTCATTTTTCTTGTGGCAACCGGCAAAGCAGGTAACAACTAAAGTGATTGCTAAAATTAATGATAGTAATCTTGCAAATGATTTCATTTTTAAAACTCCTTTTGAAATGCATTTTAATATAACGTTAACTATTATATAGTAAGTTACAGAAAAAGTCCAGCAATTTTTTATAAACATATTAATTATAACAGTTTTTTTAAAACTTTGATTGATAATGAGAAAAGTATGTGTTATAATAATTTGAAAAACTTTTATTGTAGGTGCATTATGCGTATTTTAGGAATCGACCCGGGTTATGCCATAGTCGGGTTTGGTATTGTTGAATATAGAAATAATGTGTTCACACCCGTTTCTTTTGGGTCAATAACAACGCCTGCGGGGCTTGAATTTCCCGAAAGGCTTAAACAAATATTCGAAGGTATGAACGAGCTTTTTGAACGCCACAAGGTTGATGCAGTTTCGATAGAAAAGTTATATTTTAACACAAACACAACAACCGCTATTGATGTTGCTGAAGCAAGGGGTGTTATTTTGCTTGCGGCAAAGCTTAACAATATTCCGATTTTTGAGTATACTCCGCTTCAGGTTAAACAGTCGATTTCGGGCTATGGAAGAGCAGAAAAGCACCAGATTATTGAGATGACAAAAAGTATTTTAGGACTAAATAAGGCTCCAAAGCCTGACGATACAGCCGATGCATTAGCGCTTGCCATCTGCCATGGTCACACCTCTGGGTCGCTTATCGGCAAACTTCGTGTAAAGGGTGAAAAGGTATGATTTATTCATTAAAAGGCGAACTTATAGATCGCTCTTCAAATTCAATAATTGTTGAATGCGGTGGTGTTGGATTTTACTGCATTTCACCTGCAAGCACTGTTAGCAAGCTTCCGCCTGTTGGCAGCCAAGTGTTTGTTTATACATATATGTCTGTTAGGGAAGATGCAATGGACCTTTATGCCTTTTCATCAAAAGAAGAACTTGAAATATTTAAAATGATAACTTCGGTTAGTGGAATTGGTGGTAAAATCGGCGTTGGTATTCTTTCGGAATTTTCTGCTGAAAAACTTGTTCTTTTAGTTACAACCGGAGATTATAAATCACTTACAGCAGCCCCCGGTGTTGGTGCTAAAACCGCGCAACGCATTGTTTTAGAACTTAAAGATAAGTTGGGCTCCGGCATTACTTTAGGTGCTGCTACGCAAGCGGCTATTGTTAGCGAACCATCTGCTGGCTCAGCATCGGCTGAAGCCATTGAAGCACTGGTTGCCTTGGGGTGCAGCCAATCAGAAGCTGTTCTTGCGGTTAGCCGATTAGATTCATCCCTTTCGGTTGAAGATATGATTAAACAAGCTTTGAAATCAATGGTTAGATAACACAAAACTAACGGAAACGGAGCACTGTATGATTCAGGAAAATGATTTTGAAAATCGTTACCTTTCACCTGAATATTCGCATCACGACGAGCAAACTGAATTAACTCTCAGGCCGCAGAGTATTGATGAATATATCGGGCAAGATAAGGTTAAAGAAAACTTAAAAATATACATTAAAGCAGCCCTTCAAAGAAAAGAATCGCTCGATCACGTTTTGCTTTACGGGCCTCCAGGGCTTGGTAAAACAACACTTGCTTGCATAATTGCTAACGAGATGGGGGTTAATATCAGGGTTACATCAGGCCCTGCGATTGAATCGCAGAAAGATCTTGTTTCTTTTTTAACAAGCCTTGAAGATGGTGACGTTTTATTTATTGATGAAATTCACCGTTTATCGCGCGCAGTTGAAGAGGTTCTTTACCCCGCAATGGAAGACCGCGAGGTTGATATTTTTATTGGTAAAGGCCCTTCAGCACGTTCTATAAGGCTTGATCTTAAGCATTTCACGTTAGTTGGCGCTACAACCCGTTCAGGGCAGATTTCTGCGCCCCTTCGCGACCGTTTTGGCGTTTTGTTAAGGCTCGAACTTTACTCGCCCGAGCAGCTTGCCGAAATCATTATGCGCTCGGCAGGAATTTTAGGTGTTGAAATTACTAAAGAAGGTGCGCTTGAAATTGGCTCGCGCTCAAGGGGAACACCGAGAATCGCTAACCGTTTACTTAAAAGGGTTCGCGATATTTCGCAGGTTGAGTTCAACGGCAAAATTGACGAGCAAGTTGCAACAAGTGCGCTTAAGCGTTTTGAAATTGATGAGTTAGGTCTTGACGCATTCGATAGGCTTATGCTTTCAACAATAATTAACACTTATGGCGGTGGCCCTGTAGGCCTTGAAACACTCGCAGCCGCTGTTGGTGAAGAATCGGTTACTATTGAAGATGTTTACGAACCCTATTTGATGCAGATAGGTTTTTTGGCACGAACAAGTCGCGGAAGATGCGCAACTGCTGCTGCATATAATCATTTAGGGATTGAATATTCGCAAAACTCACAAAAAACTTTTTTTTAGGAGGCATTTATTATGGGAAGATTATTTGGAACAGATGGTGTTAGAGGTGTAGCCAACACCGAACTTACCTGTGAACTTGCAATTAATATTGGGCGAGCTGCTGCTCATGTGCTTACAAAAAGATCAGAAAACAAGCCGAAGATATTAATAGGAACCGACACAAGGGTTTCATCAAATATGCTTGAAATGGCGTTAGCAGCCGGCCTTTGTTCTGTTGGCGCTGATGTTGTTTTGGTTGGCTTTATCCCAACACCTGCTGTTGCTTACCTTACAGTTAACAAGAATTTTGACGCAGGAATTATGATCTCGGCATCGCACAATCCATGCGAATACAACGGAATTAAGATTTTTGATTCTAATGGTTATAAACTTCCCGATGCCGTTGAAGATGAGATCGAGGCAATCATTCTTGATAGCTCTGAAGAACTACAAATGGCAGAAGGCGGAAACCTTGGCAGAGTATTCACACGCTACGATTATGTTGATGATTATATTGAATATATTGCGTCAACCGTTGACATTAAACTTGATGGCTTGAAAATTGCACTTGATTGTGCTAATGGCTCGGCATCTGTAACTGCTGAAAAATTATTCACAAAGCTCGGCGCTCGGTGTTATATGATGTCAGACAGGCCTAACGGCGTTAACATTAATAGCAACTGTGGTTCAACCCATCTTGAGCAATTAACCGATTTTGTTAACGGAAATGATGTTGATTTAGGCCTTGCTTTCGACGGTGATGCTGATAGGTGCTTGGCTATTGATGAAAATGGCGATTTGATCGACGGCGACCGATTAATTGCGGTATTTGCAAAACACATGAAATCTTGCGGTAAACTTACTAACAATGCTGCAGTTATAACTGTTATGAGCAATATTGGTTTTAGAAAGTTTGCAACTGAAAATGATATTGATGTTGTAACAACAGCAGTTGGCGACCGTTACGTTTTAGAAGAAATGATTAAAAGTGATTATGCTATCGGCGGCGAACAATCGGGTCATATTATATTTAAAGAATACGCAACAACAGGTGATGGCCAGTTATCCGGTTTGCAATTTGCTGCTGTTTTGGCAAAAACGGGCAAAAAGGCATCAGAAGTTGCTGAGGTTATGAAGGTGTTCCCGCAGGTGCTGGTTAACATCACAGTCGCTAACGATAAAAAAGGCCTGCTTAAAACAGATGCCGATATTACCAGCGCTATCTCGGCTGCTGAAGAAGAATTAGGCGAATCAGGTAGAATTCTTGTTAGGGCATCGGGAACAGAACCTCTTATTCGTGTTATGTTAGAAGGTGAAGATGTTCACCAAATTCACCGCCTTGCAAAGAGCGTTGCGGCGGTTATTGAAGAAAGAATTAAATAATTATGAGATATTCTGATAGCTTTGATGATTATGAATTGATTGATGCCACAAGCGGCGAGCGTTTAGAGCGTTGGGGGAATATAATTTTAATCAGGCCCGACCCGCAGGTTATGTGGGACTTACCAAGGCGTAATAAGCTTTGGAACAACGCTCACGCCATTTATCACCGTTCTAATAAAGGTGGTGGACATTGGGAGATGCTTAAACATGTTCCCGATGCTTGGAGCATAGATTATAAAAACCTAACATTCAACCTGAAACCAATGGGCTTTAAACACACGGGCCTTTTCCCCGAACAGTCGGTTAACTGGGATATGATGGCCGATGCTATCAAACGCCAAAACCGCCATGTAAAGGTTTTAAACCTTTTTGCTTACACCGGCGGTGCAACGGTTGCCTGCCTAAAGGCCGGCGCGGAGGTAACCCATGTTGATGCATCTAAAGGCATGGTTTTGTGGGCAAAAGAAAACGCCGTTTCAAGTGGTGTTCGCGACTGCAAGGTTAGGTGGCTTGTTGACGACTGCCTTAAGTTTGTTGAACGCGAGATAAGGCGCGGCAATAAATATGATGGGATTGTTATGGATCCGCCGTCATACGGCCGCGGGCCTGATGGAGAGGTTTGGAAGTTAGAGCAACACATTGGTAAACTTTTATCATCAGTTGCTAAAATATTAAGCGATGATGCAGTATTCTTCTTGCTAAATTCATATTCAGGCGGATTATCTCCAACGATACTGAATTTTATGGTTAAAAATATAGTTATCGGCAAAAGGGCGGGGGATGTTTACACCGACGAGATTGGCCTGCCTGTTACCGATAGAGATATTATTTTACCCTGCGGAAATACTACATATTGGATAAACGAGTGAAAACAAGAATTCAGGTGAACCTGTGAGCAATATAATTGAAGTTGATAATGTAACATACGAATACGAAAACGACCAGATTAGATATTCGGTGCTAAAAAACCTTACATTTAATATTGAATCCGGAAGTTTTGTTGCGGTGCTTGGGCACAATGGTTCGGGTAAATCAACCCTTGCGAAGCTTTTAAATGGGCTATACAAGCCAACAAGCGGTAAAATTTCAGTTTGCGGGTTAGATAGCAACCTTGATGGAAATGACATTGAAATAAAAAGAACAGTTGGAATGATATTTCAAAACCCCGATAACCAAATTGTTGCAACAATTGTTGAAGAAGATGTTGCATTCGGGCTTGAAAATATTGGCGTGCCAAGTGATGAAATGAGGCTTCGTGTTGATAATGCACTTAAAGCGGTTGATATGTATGAACATAAAGATGCTTCGCCTTATAATCTTTCGGGTGGTCAAAAACAACGCATTGCCATTGCAGGTGTTATTGCGATGGAACCAAAATGCATTGTTTTAGATGAACCAACAGCAATGCTTGACCCAAAAGGCAGGAAGAATGTTATAAACACCATTACAAGCCTTTGCCGCGAAAAGGGGATAACCGTTGTTTTAATAACCCACTATATGGAGGAGGCGGCCGAAGCTGATCGAATTTTAGTTTTAGATGATGGCCGCATTGTTCTCGATGGCACACCGCGCGAAGTATTTTTACAAAAAGCCTTGTTAAAGGAATTAGGACTTGATATTCCGCAATCTGCCGAACTTGCTGATAAACTTGCAGAAAACGGATTGAATATTAACACTGATGTTTTAACAATTGATGAATGTGCAAACGAAATTAAGCGTTTGTTTACGGAGGAAAATTGATTGCCTTTTTTAGAAGTTGAAAACTTATCTTATGTTTATTCAGGCGGCACCGATTTTGCGACCGATGCTGTAAATAATGTTTCCTGTTCGTTTGAAAAGGGAGAAATTGTTGGTATAATTGGGCACACAGGCTCTGGTAAATCAACCCTTGTTCAATGTTTAAACGGGCTTATAAAGCCAACATCGGGCAGGGTTTTGCTTAATGGAACCAATATTTGGGAAAAACCTAAAAGTATACGAAATGTTCGTTTTAAAGTTGGCCTTGTTTTTCAATATCCTGAGTATCAGCTTTTTGAAGAAACTGTTTTCAAAGACATTGCCTTTGGCCCAACTAATATGAAATTGTCGAGCGCTGAAATTGAAGAGCGTGTTTTAAAAAGCGCACAGATTGTAGGGCTTAGCAGCGATTTATTAGAAAAGTCGCCCTTTGACCTTTCTGGCGGTGAAAAACGCCGCTGTGCTATAGCCGGGGTTATTTCTATGGAGCCTGAGTGCTTAATTCTTGATGAGCCAACTGCGGGGCTCGACCCAAGAGGCCGCGATGCAGTGCTTGAAATGGTTTTAAAATACAAAGAAAAATCAAATGCTGCTGTTATCATCGTGTCACACAGTATGGAAGATATGGCAAAAATTTGCGATAAAATTCTTGTTTTAAACCAAGGTTCAGTTCACAGTTTTGGAACAGTAAAAGAAGTATATGCTAATGGCAGTGATCTTTCAGAAATTGGCTTAGATATTCCTGCAGTTACCCAAATTGCTTTAAAATTAAGGGAAAAAGGTATTAATGTGCCACAAGATGTATTCACTGTTGACGGAATGGTTTATGAGCTTTTAAAACTAAAAAGGGGGTGCACCCCTAATGAATAATATCACCTTTGGCCAGTATTTCTTGGCCGATTCAGCTGTTCACAAGGCAGATCCTCGAACAAAACTATTATTGCTTATCGCTTACATTGTTCTTATATTTATGGCGCAAAATTTTGTGTCACTTGCGCTTTTATGTTTGCTTGTGATTGTTCTTATCATTCTTTCAAAAATCCCGATAAGGATGTATTTTAAAAACATTAAAGCTATTTTGCCAATAATTATTTTAACAGCAATCCTTAATACCTTTTACGTTACAAGCGGAAAAACTCTTGTTTCGTTTTGGATAATTAACATAACATCGGGCGGTGTTGAAAGGGCAGTGTTTATGGCACTGCGAATAATTTTGCTTATACTTGCCAGTGCAATGCTTAGCTACACAACAACACCAACCGCGCTCACAAGTGCAATTGAAAGTTTGCTTTCTCCATTAAATTTTATTGGGCTTAAATCAGCGGTTCACACTCTTGCGATGACCATGACAATAGCACTCAGGTTTATTCCAACTCTTATTAGCGAAACCAATAAAATAATGAATGCTCAAAAAGCGCGCGGAGCCGACCTTGAATCAGGTAATTTAATTCAAAAGGTTAAAGCGCTTTTACCAATTTTAATTCCGCTTTTGGTTTCATCGGTGAGGCGCGCGTATGAGCTTGCCGAGTCAATGGAATGCAGGTGCTATAGTGGCGCCGATGGCAGAACAAAACTTAATGTTTTACGTTTTAGCGTGCGCGACCTTTTTGCCACACTAATTTTTGCCGTATCTGCGGCATCGGTTGTTATTTTAAATTTATATTTATAAGGAATAATTATGCCAAAGTATCTTTTAACATTAAAATATGACGGCACTAACTACTGTGGCTGGCAGGTACAAAAAAACGGCGTTACCGTTCAAGGAGTGCTCTGCGAAGCTCTACAGCGTATATTCAGTGATTTCAACGGTGTTTTAGGCTGCAGCCGAACCGATTCGGGAGTTCATGCGAATATGTATTGCTGCCATTTTGAAACATCATCTGCTATGCCTGCCGAAAAAATTCCTGCTGCGCTTAATGCGAATTTACCGCTTGATATTTCGGTTGTTTCTTGTGAAATAGTTGATGATGATTTTCACGCAAGATATAGCTGTACAGCCAAAAATTACATTTATAAAATTTATAATTCAAGGGTTCGCGACCCATTTAAAGAAAAGTACTACTTAAGATACGGCAACCATATTGATGAAAATCTGCTAAATCAAGCCTGTTCGCATTTTTTAGGCGAACACGACTTTGTTGGATTTTCTTCAAGCGGAAGTTCGGTTACCGACACGGTTAGAACAATCAGTGAATGTTATGTTAAACGTGTTGGTGATGATATTATTTTCAGCATTACCGGGAATGGCTTTTTATATAATATGGTGAGAATAATAGTTGGAACTTTGCTTTATGTTAACGAAGGGAAAATTTCCCCCTGCGAAATTGAAGATATTATTTATTCAAAAAACAGGAGCCGTGCGGGCGTTACTGCGAAACCTCATGGCTTATATTTAAATAAAGTTTTTTACTCAAAAGGTGAAAATAATGGCATTATATAAAAATAATAAGCAAGAAAGTGCAAAAAAAACTGTTTATAAAAAGAAAGCATCGAAACGCACCTTGCGCCATAACGCAAACGATGAAAACAGTGCTGAAATAATTGCGGCCAAACCGCAAAAAATTGATATGCAGCCGTTACCGAAGGTTGCTAAAATTGAAGATACGGCAAGTATGAAACCTTCAAAAGAAAAAGTTTTTACACAAAGGAAAAGTGCTCCTGAAAAGCGTTCTTTTAAGGTTATTGAAGGATTTAAAAAGAAAAACTTTAGGCGCAGAATTATTAGATACTCGGTGTGCCTTGCGATTGTTGCTGCTTTACTTATTACTCAACTTTCGTTGCCAACAGGAATAAGTGAAGCACTACAGAACGCTTATGCATCTCTTGGAAGCGGCGAAAACCCTGCAGAGCTTCAAAGCAATAATGTGAAATCTATGAAAGTGAGTGGCAAAAACTCTTACGTTTTGTCTGACACTTTTTATGAGATTTTTAACAAAAACAATAAACAGGTTCTTTTTACTCAACACGGTTTTTCAAACCCCGATTTTAAATTATCGGCTTCGCGTGCTGTTCTTTTTGATCGCGGCGGATACGGAATAAAAATAATTAACGACTACGAGGTTTTGGTTCAAGAAACTTTTGATGAACTTATTTATTCTGCAGATATTTCAAGGTCGGGTAAAGCTGCTGTTGTTACAAAACCCATAGGGTATGCAGCAGCAATTACTGTATATAACAAAGGTTTCAAAAAAATTAACACATACTATTCTAACGATAACCTCATTGCTGATGTTTGTTTGAATAATTCGGGTAAAACCGCAGCATTTGCTGAAGTTTACACCGAAAATGGTATTGCAAAAACAAAAATTTGCACTTATAACGTTAAAAATTCAAAGCTACGTGATTCATATGTTATTGATGGGGTAGTTGTGTCGTCGCTAACTAATTTAGGAAGATATTTTGTTGCAATTAGCGATAAAGGATATTGGTTCTTCGACTGGAGAAATTGTTCCTCGAATAATTCTAATATTACTGGCGAGATAATATATTACGATGTTGCATTAAACGGAAAATCGGTTTTTGTTACCGCTAATAACAGTGATTATTCTTCAAATACCGTTCGCGTTTATTCTAAAACCGGTAAAGAACTTTCTAATTTCACGGTTGATAACGTTGTTAGTGATGTTTCGTTTAATAAAGGTCAAATCTCATTTCTTTTGGGAAACGAAGTGTTGGTTTATTCGCAAAACGGTGAAAAGCTGAAGACTATTGACTGCGGTTATAACACTTATCATATTGCATCGTTGGGGCATAAAAAAATTTCGGCAATTTCCAAATCGCATTTTTATGTTTTTAAATAAATAATAAGGTGATTTGTGTGAATTACATAGTTGATTTAATATTAATTGTTATCGTTGCTGTTTGTGCGATTGTTGCAGCAAAAAAAGGTTTCTTGTCTGTTATAATTGGCTTTTGCAGCCTGCTTTTATCGGCGGTGATTGCATTTAGTGTAAGCACAGTTGCGGCTGATTTCGTTTTTGACAATTTTGTTGGCGAGTATGTTTCTACAAAAATTGTTGAAGAAGTTAAAGATTCAGGTGCCAGCAACGCTCAAGATGTTGTACTGCCAAGGTATGTCGACAGATATTTAGGTGATTCTGCTCACAGTGTAAAAAGCAACATTTTAAGCTCAGTTAATACTAATGCCGAAGAAATTTCCGAAGGTATTACTGAAAATGCAGTTAAGCCGGCGGTGCTTCCTTTAATAACTCTAATTTTATTTTTTATTGTTTTCATTGCTTTACAATTTTTGTTTAAATTTTTTAAAAAGTTATCAAAATTTGTTAATAAGATACCATTGGTTGGTAGCCTCAATTCATTTTTTGGTGGCATTGCCGGCATATTAGAGGGCGTAATTTTAATAATAATTATATGCACTATAATTTCGGTTATTGTTAAATACACTGAAAACGGTTTTTTGATATTTAAGCCAGAGGTTCTTAATAACACCTATATTTACAAATCCATTATTAGCCACAACTTTATTGGTGCGCTATAAAGATGTTAATTAAATGTTCACCATTTATACTTTTAAACAGGTATAATTACAATGATTATTTTGATCTTTAGTTTAACATAAACACTGTTTAATCGTTTTTATTCGCGGAGGTTTACTTATGAGAATGTGTTATAAATGCGGCAAAAGGCCTGCTGTTATCTTCTTTCAAGAGATGAGAGGGGAAAAGGTTTCAGAGCAAAAGGGTATGTGCCTTGTGTGCGCAAAGGAATCAGGAATTAAACCTGTTGAAGATATGCTTGAAAAAATGAATATCACAGATGAAGATATTGAAGCTATGAGTGATCAACTTATGGAGATAATGGGCGATGCCGATATCGACGACGAAAACGGCGAATCATTTTCTCCTGGTGGTGCTTTGCCTTTTCCATTTATGGGCAACCTTTTTAACGGTTTCACATCATCTGGAGCCGACAACAAAGAAGATGGTGGCGTAAAATCTAACGGCACTGCTTCGAACAATGAAAAGGGCGAAGATAAAGACTCAACTAAGAATAAAAAAGACAAAAAGCAAAAAAGACGCAGATATATTGAGCAGTTTTGTACTAACTTAACCGATAAAGCACGCCGCGGTGAGTTAGACAGAATTATCGGCCGCGAGCGCGAGCTTTACAGAACCATTCAAATTCTTTCAAGGCGTTCAAAGAGTAACCCCTGCCTTATTGGTGAGCCCGGTGTTGGTAAAACAGCAATTGCTGAAGGGCTTGCTCTTAAAATTGCCTCGGGTGATATAACATCACGCCTTGCTGATAAAGAAATTTGCCTTTTAGACCTCACAGGCCTTGTTGCAGGAACACAGTTTAGAGGCCAGTTTGAAAGCAGAATAAAAGGCCTTATTGATGAAGTAAAGCAGGCAGGTAACATTATTCTGTTTATTGATGAAATTCACAATTTAGTGGGTGCGGGCGATTCTGAAGGTTCAATGAGTGCAGGTAACATATTAAAGCCGGCACTATCTCGTGGTGAAATTCAGGTAATTGGCGCCACCACATTTAAAGAGTATAGAAAGTATATTGAAAAAGACGTTGCACTTGAACGCCGCTTCCAGCCTGTAACAGTTGAAGAACCGTCGGTTGATGAAACCATTGCGGTTCTGAATGGCATTAAAGGCTATTATGAAGGTTATCACGGCGTTACAGTGCCCGATGAATTGATAATTGATGCTGTAAGGTTATCTGAAAGATATATAACCGACCGATTCTTGCCCGATAAAGCAATTGATTTATTAGATGAATCTTGTTCCTGCGCATCACTTAGAAATAAATTTGTTGATGAGCTTTATAAGGTTAATAAAAAGATAGCCGAGCTTGCCGAAGCAGAAGAAGCACTTGAAGCTAATGTAGATAACCCCGATTACCAGCAGTTGGCTCTTGTTAAGTCTGATTTAGCTAAATACCGTGCAAAAGCTGATGAATTATATCTTCCAGCATCGCAAAACAGCGTTACTATCGACGATATGGCGCACGTTATTGAACTTTGGACAGGTATTCCTGCTGTTAAGGTAAAAGAAAGCAGCCTACAAAAGCTTGAAAGCCTTGAAGAAAGGCTTAAAGAAAAGATAATCGGCCAAGATAAAGCTGTACAAATGGTTGCAAAGGGTGTTCGCCGTTCAAGTGTTCAAATAACATCACATCGCAGGCCTGCGTCATTTATATTCGTTGGCTCAACCGGTGTTGGTAAAACCGAGCTTGTTAAGGTTTTAGCTAATGAGTTGTTTGATACGCCCGAAACACTTATTCGCCTTGATATGTCGGAATATATGGAAAAGCACGCCGTTGCGAAGCTTATTGGAGCGCCTCCAGGATATGTTGGCTATGATGAAGCAGGGCAATTAACCGAAAAGGTTCGCAGAAAGCCTTATAGCGTGATTTTATTTGACGAAATTGAAAAGGCACACCCTGATGTGCTTAACATTCTTCTTCAAATACTCGATGACGGCCGCGTTACCGATTCGCAGGGAAGACGGGTTAACTTTGAAAACACCGTTGTTGTTATGACATCAAACGCCGGAAGCGACCGTTCTGAAAGTCTTGTTGGTTTTGGTAAATCTACAATCGAGGCAACCGACGAAAAATACAGAGCAGCTCTTAGCGAATTCCTGCGACCTGAATTTTTGGGCCGTGTTGATGAAATTGTTGTGTTTAATAATCTAACTCGCGATGATATTGAAAGAATAGCAGCATTGGTGCTTAACGAATTAAAATCTTCACTTGCAGATAAGAATTTAAATCTTGTGTATGATAACACTGTGCTTTCTTACATCGCCGATAATTGCGACACAGCTAAAAGCGGCGCGCGCGATATTAGAAAAATTGTTAGGCGCGAGGTTGAGGATAAAGTTGTTGATTTAATTATCAGTGGCAAAACAACCGGTATTAGCGAGATTTCATTAACTGCTGACAACGAAATTAAGTTAAACTGCAAATAATTTCAAAAAAACCTTGACTAACGGCGGGGTTTATGTTAAAATAAACACCGTCGTTGAGATGCAGGTGTAGTTCAATGGTAGAATTCCAGCCTTCCAAGCTGGTTACGTGGGTTCGATTCCCATCACCTGCTCCATTTACTGCTCAAGCTTTGGGCAGTTTATTTTTGCGCTGATAGCTCAGCCGGATAGAGCATCTGCCTTCTAAGCAGAGGGTCGGGGGTTCGAGTCCCTTTCAGCGTGCCATTGAACAAATCTCTTAAACCCAGTATTTATGCGGTTTTGAGAGATTTTTCTTTTTAACACAAAATTCCTGTCGTGAAATCAATTTATTTATGGTACTTTATTGTCACTTGACATATTTTATAAATGTGTGTATAATGTGTGTATGAAAGCTTGTGCTAATACATATTATGAAAATTTTAGGAGTGACAATTATGGCAAACAAAATTAAACGAGAATACGGCACAGGTAGTATTTCACAGAGAAAAGACGGTAAATGGCAGGGAAGAATTAATCTTGGGACTGATATTAATGGCAAGAGAAAACAAAAATACTTTTATGGTAACACAGAAAAAGAAGTAAAAAAGAAATT
>JAZNGF010000004.1:0-5311 GCA_045576295.1 Acutalibacteraceae bacterium
GTTATTAAAAAGCAAAAGATCTGTTATTACAGCCAGCGCAAACATAATAACTAACGCTATACACACAGCTACAATCATTAATTTTTTATTTTTCTTTTGCTTTTTATGGCGATGTTTACGATGGCTATGTTTACCGTGATGGTGCGAATGATGACTATAAGAGTGTTCGTGATGATGTGAACGATGTTCTTCATTCTTGTTGCGATTATTCTGCTCCACATTAGAAACAACAACGTCATTAACACTGCCATCATCATTTAATAAAATATTTTCAATGTTTTTTTCATCTGTCATAAAGCATCACCTCTAATACATTTTTGTTTTTTCAACAACCTCACCGAATGTATCGGGGTGGTTAGGATCAAACTGTTCATTCGCCCACATAAGGGTTACAAGATTTTCGGTTTCGGATAAATTTATTATGTTATGTGTGTATCCTGGCAACATATGAATAGCTTCAATTTTTTCACCCGAAACTTCAAAATTCAGCACTTCATCGGTGCCAATCTTTCTCATTTGAATAAGCCCATGACCGCTGACAACAATGAAAAATTCCCATTTAGAATGATGCCAATGCTGGCCTTTAGTGATGCCGGGCTTTGAAATATTTACGCTGAATTGTCCGCACTTTTCGGTTTTTAAAAGTTCAGTAAAGCTACCCCTTACATCCTCATTCATTTTTAGCGTGAATGCTATCTTTTCCTTTGGCAGGTATGACAGATATGTGCTGTACAGTTTCTTTGCGAAACTATTATCAGGGATCTCAGGCATAACCAGTGTTTTTGGCTGCGCCGCAAAAGATTCAAGCAACTCTACAATCTCGCCAAGTGTTGCTTTATGTGTTGTTGGAACAAAACAGTACTCTCCGTTATTGCTTTGCACAGGCTTCAAACCTTCATAATTGCAACGGTGTTCTCGACCTTCTAAAGCACAAAGCATTTCATCAATGAGATCATCAATATATAACAGCTCCAATTCAACCGATGGATCGTTCACCGTGATAGGCAAGTCATTTGCTATGTTATTGCAAAATGTTGCAACGGCAGAATTATAGTTAGGCCTGCACCACTTGCCAAAAAGGTTTGGGAAACGGTAAACAAGAACCTTGGCACCGGTTTGCTTGGCGTAATTAAACAACAAGTCCTCTCCGGCTTTTTTAGAACGCCCGTAATCACCGTCATATCGACCGATACAGGTTGCCTGAACAGAGGATGAAATCATAACCGGACAGGTATTATTATGCTTTTTAAGAGTTTTAAGCAAAATGGATGCAATACCAAAATTGCCCTGCATAAATTCATCTGTATTTTGCGGGCGGTTTACTCCAGCTAAATTAAACACAAAATCAGAATTGGAGCAATACTCGTTAAGCTCATTGGCAGATGAATCGATATCATAACAATATATTTCGCTTATATTCAATTCAGGGCGCGTTCTGTCTTTACCATCTCGGATGTTTTTCAGTGCTTCAACAAGGTTTTTACCAACAAATCCTTTAGCACCTGTAACAAGTATTTTCATTACTTCAACTCCATTTTAGCAAGCTCTTCTTGAATATAGGTAAGTGAAGCAATCTTAGCTTTAGTTTCTTCAACAGTTAAAAGCTGCGTATTATTGGAATTAAACTCGGTAAGCGTATTACGCTCGGTATCACCTTTATTGAAATATTTATCGTAATTTAATCCCCTTTTATCGCAAGGAACACGGTAGAAGTTCCCCATATCAACCGCATTGGCGCATTCTTCATTAGTTAGTAATGTTTCATACATTTTCTCGCCGTGGCGAATACCAATAACTTTAATATTATTCTTATCGCCGCCGAACAATTCGCAGACAGCTTCAGCCTGAGTTTGGATAGTGCAAGCAGGTGCTTTTTGAACCAAAATATCGCCACTTGCGCCATGTTCAAAAGCAAATAAAACCAAGTCAACTGCTTCATCAAGCGACATAATAAAGCGGGTCATACTGCCGTCGGTAATAGTAATAGAATTACCTGCACGAATTTGGTCGATCCACAATGGAATTACCGAACCGCGGCTGCACATTACATTGCCGTAACGGGTGCAGCAGATCTTTGTTTTTTCAGGGTCAACTGTGCGGGACTTAGCTACGATAACCTTCTCCATCATAGCCTTAGAGGTTCCCATAGCATTAACAGGGTATGCCGCCTTATCGGTAGAAAGGCAAACAATGTTTTTAACTCCTGCTTCAATGGCTGCAGTTAACACATTTTCTGTGCCCATAACGTTTGTTTTCACCGCTTCAATCGGAAAGAACTCACACGACGGAACCTGTTTTAGAGCCGCTGCGTGGAATATGTAGTCAACCCCGTGTATTGCATTACGCAACGACTGAATGTCGCGCACGTCTCCGATGTAAAACTTGATTTTTTCTGCAACTTCAGGCATTTTCGCCTGAAATTCGTGTCGCATATCATCTTGTTTTTTCTCATCACGAGAAAATATGCGAATTTCTCCTATATCGGTAGCAAGAAATCGATTTAGCACAGCATTACCGAACGATCCTGTGCCACCGGTGATTAATAATGTTTTGTTTGTAAATAGGGACATTTAATTATTCCTTTCTATCATCCGAAGTTTTTTTCAAAAACCCTTTTAACCTTACTGCATCAACCATAAGTTTTATATTCGGTTTAAACGATTTTATAAACAAGGGCAACACAAAAATAGTTGATATTTGTGTTATAAGTGACGCTATTGCGGCACCACTTGCTCCAAAAGCCGGAATCATAAGTGCATTCAACAACACATTCATTAAAGCGGAGCCAACATATAAATACTTTAGATACTTTTGCTTTCGCTCGCATACTATCCAAGTATCTCTCGCTACACCTAAATAAGAAAAAGCTACATACCAAACAACAACTCTCAGTGGTTCTACCGCAGGTAAATAATCTTTACCATATACAATTTTTATAAAAACAGGAGCAACAATAGTTATGCAAAGCGACACAAACATCGACAAGTAAAAAATTATTGAATACAATTTTCGGTTTGATTGTTTGTATAACGCTTTGTCGGTATTATGATATCTCATAATTGTTGGCTTCATTGAATCAATAATTGCCGATAAAACAAATGTCCACATAGTGCTAATAGACAACGCAAGCGCATAATAACCTACTGAGTTCTCATCAAGCATCTGCTTTAGCATTAGCTTGTCTGTAGCACCATACACCGCAACCATCAACCCAGATAGAATGTAACTGCAACTTACACTTAAAAGCTCTTTTGCTTTTTTTATTGAAAATTTTAGTTTTGGACCATGATTCAACTTATAAAACATCCATAGCAATAGCGCAACAATGAAATAGTCAATTGAATTTGCTACGGCAAACCATTCAACACTTCTACCAAGAATCAATAATACAACTCGGTAAAGCGATGTTAAAACATAAGCAACTAATGTGGCAATGGCATAATATTTAGACAGAAGCTTCGATTGAAGCCAATAATTGAATGTATCGAATATATGAAAAATCAAGCTCAAAGAATATAACGCTACTACCGCCAGGGTAATAGGTTCATCTTTATCAACAATACTCACAACGCCAACAATTGTGCACAATGACAGAACACTTGAAATCAATCGTAAAATCAGCGTTGTTCCTATTGTTTCTCCCTCTTCAGAAGGAAAATCTATAAAATTTTTAACTATTACAGAATTGATACCTAATGTACAAAACGCTGTAAAAAAAGTTGCGTAAGCTGCAGCGTAGTTAATCAAACCGTAATTACTCGGCCCAAGATATCTTGCTGTTACTAAGCCTATCACGAAAGACAAAACCATATTTATGATTCTGCCGCCAATAAGCCAACTGGCATTCTGTACAGTTTTACTTTTTAAAAATTTCATTACTATCCCTTAAACCAATTATCTTTTATTCTCTCTGCTTTACTGCAAGGTCCGCTTTTATATAAATCCGGATGTTTTTCTCCGGAAATAATATGCTTCGACAGATTTATAAAACGCTCTGCCGCAACTTCAGGATTCCATTCAGATATAATAGTTTGATAAGCAGCTTTACCTAATCTTTTTTGTTCCTCTGGATAATCAAGCAGATATTTTACTTTCTCATACAACATATCTACATTTTCCGATTCATAAATCAAGCCGTTTTCTTTGTTTTTTATCAAAAAAGGAGTTGAGCCAACGGCATGGCTTGCCACTACAGCGCATCCGCTATTCAAAGATTCATTTAAAACAGCTCCCCACCCTTCGCGGCGATCACTGGTGAATAAATATATCCCTGCTTTTTCCATACGTTTGCGCACTTCTTCAGGCTTCATAGAACCAAGAAAAGTAACAACATCGCCAAGATCATTTTCTTCTACATACTGTTTTAACGAGGATTCGATTTCGCCAGTTCCAATCATATTTACTCTAAAGGTATATCCTTCGTCGCTTAATCTTTTGGCAACTTTTAAAACATCATCGGGATGTTTCCAGTCCAAAAATCTTCCACACCAAACAATATCGTTAAATTCTTTCTTGGCTATTAAACCATCAATATTGTATTTTTTACATTCTGTAAAATATCCCCATTTGTATGCTTTGTTTGAAAATACTCTCATCCTAGAAAAATCAAAAGCCGTATAAGCGCTTGCGCATAATAAGTAATAATGTTTATATCTCCCATACTTCAACCAAAATTTAACAAGTCGCACAGGCCACTTAAAATAATTAAATCCGTGTTTGAAAACTCTTTCTGCATAACAAAATATAAGTTTATTTTGCTTCAATCGTTCACTGATCAATTCAGTTGGAGCACTTCCTTGAATGACAATATCAGCTTCGTTAATCATTTTTTTAGTTTTTTTCAGCACACCATCATATTCGTGCAATTGCACTACATATGGCGGCAAAGTATCAACACCCCAACCCATATTTTTTCTTTCTAAGCTCATCTTGCCTGTTTCAATAAAATAATAGTCATTATTAGCAAATTTAAAATATTCGTTTGATAAAAACATCTGATGATGATTGAAATAATTCGATAAAAATATTATTTTCATAACACTAAATTTGATACCCCTCTAAAATTCATAGGTATACACCCAAATATATAGACTATTGCAGTCTTTTTTTAGATGCATACCTATGCTCTACAGGCACTTATGTGCCTGTAGAGCTCATGATGCAACTTAAAACCAGTGCTCTTTTTATACACCTGCGAAAGCATTCTTGTGGATATTTGCATCCTCAGGAATTCCAACAACAGAAGCTAACTTAGCATCATTCTGGAATGCATACATTTTGATAGTTTCTAAATCGCTACCTGCTTCAAATG
>JAZNGF010000005.1:0-1506 GCA_045576295.1 Acutalibacteraceae bacterium
TTGGTGCAGGCCTGGACATCATTTGCCCTTGAACTCCCCGAAAGCGAGCGCGCCCTTACCGAAAGGATGAAAATAATCATCCCCGAAAAGGGAGAAGGCAACAACTACACCATACGCGTAGATAACCAGTTGGTTGCGCAGATATTTGAGGAGCAAGCCGCTAAAATCGCCACGGGAATGAGCAAGTTTCTCGGCGGTGCCATTATGAAAATGAAGATTGAGATAAACAAGGTGGCTGTACAGAGACACGTTTATGACCGCACCAAGCAGTACGAAATATTGCGCGAGAAGAACCCCGCCATAGAGAAATTACGCAAAGGGCTTAACCTGGAGCTGACATAAAAGGCAGTTTACACTATCCACTTGCTGCAACCATATACAATTCAACCCGACCGAGGTCGGGTTGAATTGTATTACTAAACATCACCGACACCTAACAGCAAAACTTAAAAAAGCAAGAAAACGGAGCATTATTTGTTAGCCATTTTTGGAATAAGAAATATTTAGGAAATAAAAAAATTTTCAGCCTTATATAGAATCTGTCTAATTAAGTGAAAATGCAGAGAGAGTGCCGCAACATTTTCAAAAATTCTTTTTCAACAGCTGTGAAAATGGACATTTTATGCGGCATCAGGAAAAATGTAATAAAAATTTACAATGCTAAATCGTTGTTGTTCAACAAAATAAAAAAATTAGCACTATCACAACCTCAAGAAATATCGAGTTTATAACCCACTGTTTTTCAGCGCGTTATAAAAGCAAAAAAAACAGCACCATTTTTGCGTTTGTTTTTTCATTTTTCTTTTATGATATTTGCATTAAGAAAGATTACGGGAGAGACACAAACCGTGTCATTATCGCCCAAGCCGGCGAGAGGATTTCTCTCCTTGCAACCATCGAGTTTACACAAGAAACCGGTGGTTGTTTGAATCTTAAAAAAACAGATAAACTACAACAATCGATGAACTCACAACTGACAGCAAAATGGAACAAGTGTCTCGACATCATTCGCGACAACGTTTCCGAAGCTACATTCGCCACTTGGTTTGCTGACATCAAGGCTATCAGGTACGAAGACTCTACCCTGACCATTCAGGTGAAGAGCAACTATGTATGTGAGCACCTCGAGGAGAATTATGTGGGTTTGCTGCGCTCTACACTTTTCAAGGTAATGGGCAATGGCACAAGGCTTATGTACAGCATACTCACCGACAAGGACAACAACCTGAGCGTCGAGGTTGGTGCAGACAGCTACACCGGTGGCCGCGGAGCACAAAACGGCAACTCGGGCAACAGCGCACCCAAAGCAGCGCAAGAGGCAGTGCAGGAGCTCGACTCTATGCTCATAAACCGCTACACATTCGACAATTTTGTCGAGGGTGTGAGCAACCGCCTTTCGCGTTCAGTGGCTGTGAGTGTGGCAAACACGCCGGGCAGAGCATTCAACCCGCTGTTCATCTATGGCCCTTCGGGTGTGGGAAAAACCCACCTGATTAATGCCATCGG
>JAZNGF010000006.1:0-28342 GCA_045576295.1 Acutalibacteraceae bacterium
GGTTCTTCCACTGAACCAGCCGTTTTTCTACAAATATTTTGCAGGCTGTACCTTTCGGCACAGCCTGCTTTTTCATGGGGACTCTTTATACAGCCCCAAACAAAGGTTATTTAACATCTTTTAAGAAAACAACAAACCCGAACGTTTCACCGATTGGTAAAAGGTTCGGGTTTGAATGCTTTGGTGCCGCTGACCGGACTTGAACCGGTACGGTATCGCTACCGAGGGATTTTAAGTCCCTTGTGTCTGCCTATTCCACCACAGCGGCTTGTTTTACAACAAAACTATTATATACATTTTTATCGCCCGTGTCAACAAAAAATTTAAACTTATTTGAAGTTTTTGAAAAATTATTATTATATCCAAAAAACATAAACCAAAAGTCGGCGAGCAATTGCCTGCCGACTTTAAATAATTCTGTAATTCTATTCATCAAGTTTAAGAACCGCCATAAATGCCTCTTGCGGAACCTCAACAGAGCCGAGCGAGCGCATACGCTTTTTACCCTCTTTTTGCTTTTCAAGCAGCTTTTTCTTACGGGTTATATCACCGCCATAGCATTTTGCAAGAACATCTTTCCTAACGGCCTTAACCGTTTCTCTTGCAATAATCTTGCCGCCGATTGCAACCTGAACGGGCACTTCAAAAAGCTGGCGCGGAATATACTCTTTAAGCTTTTCGGCAATTCTGCGAGCGCGCGCATAGGCGTTATCGGCATGCACTATAAACGAAAGTGCGTCAACAACATCGCCTGCGAGCATAACATCAAGCTTAACAAGCTTTGAAACCTGATAATCTTTAATTTCGTAATCATAGCTTGCATAGCCCCTTGTTCGAGATTTTAGTGCATCGAAAAAGTCATAAACTATTTCGGCAACCGGCATTATATAGTGAATATCAACACGGTCGCCCATATATTTCATATCGATATACACACCTCTGCGCTCTTGGCAGAGCTGCATTATAGCACCAACAAACTCGCTTGGAGCATATATGTTAACGTTCGCCGTTGGCTCCATTGCAGTTACAATTTGGGCCGGGTCGGGGTAATTAGTTGGGTTTGAAATATCAAGCACCTCGCCCGAAGACATTTCGAACTTATAAACAACGCTGGGCGCGGTTGTAACAAGGTCAAGATTATATTCCCTTTCAAGGCGTTCTTGAATAATTTCCATATGCAAAAGCCCCAAAAAGCCGCAACGGAAACCAAATCCGAGCGCGCCGGATGTTTCGGCTTCGAACATAAGCGAAGCATCATTAAGCTGAAGCTTTTCAAGCGCTTCCCTTAAATCGGAATACTTTGAACTGTCGGCCGGGTATACACCGCAGAAAACAACGGGATTTACCTTTCTATATCCCGGGAGCGGTTCATCAGCCGGATTTTCACAAAGTGTTATGGTATCACCAACGCAGGCATCGGCTACATTTTTAATTGCTGCCGCAATATAACCAACTTCGCCTGCGCCAAGTTCTTCACATTCTTCTAAAATGTTAGCGCGGCGGCGGCCAACCTCAACAACATCATACTCGGCGCCCGTTGCCATCATTTTAATATGGTCTCCCTTTTTAACAGTTCCCGAAACCACGCGGAAATAAACAATAACACCCTTATACTGGTCGTAATATGAATCGAAAATAAGGGCTTTAAGCGGCTCATTTGAGCTGCCCTTGGGCGCGGGAATTTCGGTTACTATTTTTTCAAGCACATCTTCAATATTAATATCACTTTTGGCCGAAATATATGGCGCATTATCGGCAGGGATGCCAATAATCTCTTCAATTTCATTCTGCACCCTTTCAGGCTCGGCGCTTGGTAGGTCGATTTTATTAATAACGGGCAAAATTTCAAGCCCGTGGTCAACCGCAAGGTAGGTGTTAGCAAGGGTTTGCGCTTCAACGCCTTGCGATGCGTCAACTATTAAAATTGCGCCTTCACACGCGGCAAGCGAACGCGAAACCTCGTAGTTAAAGTCAACGTGACCGGGGGTGTCGATCAAATTAAGCTCATATTCAAGCCCGTCGCTTGCAGTATAATACAAGGTAACGGCGTGCGACTTAATGGTAATTCCGCGCTCACGCTCTAAATCCATGCTATCAAGAAGCTGGTCTTCCATATCGCGCAGTTGCACTGTTTTGGTGTGTTCTAAAAGGCGGTCGGCCAAAGTAGACTTACCGTGGTCGATATGTGCAATAATGCAAAAGTTTCTAATTCTCTCCATTGGTACCGGCAAGGTTCTTTCTCCTTTTACTTTTATTTTTCGTTATAGTATTGCGAAAGCACCTCGTAATTGGTGCCGTAGAAAATGTCATCGTGCCCTGCAAGTTGTTTAAGTACATCCTCAAACCACTGCCAGCCTTCTTCGTTTCTAAGCTCGTATGCGTGCCCCCAAATGTAGAACATTTGTGGTTTTTCGGGCTTCATCTCAACAAATTTTTTAATAAGCCCCGGTATTGCAGCCCCTTCTAAAAAGTGGCAGGTTCCGGGCAGTTCAAGCGGGGTTTCGGGCATATCGAACCCAAATGTGTTATTAATGGTGCGCGCATATAAAAAGCCTTCTTCTTTTAATATATTAACGCACCTTTCATCATACCAGCCGCCCGGGTATGCAAGGCCGTAAACCTTAGTGTTAAATAAATATTCTAAATAGCGGCGGTCAAGATAGATTTGGTTGCGAATCTCGTTTTCTTCAAGTTCGATAATCTTTCTTGGGTGCATTAATGTGTGGCAGGCAATTTCGTGCCCTTTATAGATTTCTTCAATCCCCTTTGCAGGCAGGCGCCTAACAATGTGCTCTTTACCATCAATAATATCAACACGTTTGTGGCTCGGGCACATAAGCCCTGAATTTAAATTAAAGGTTGCCTTCATACCGTATTTATTAAAAAGCTGAACTAAGCGGATGTCTTCCTCGGTTCCGTCATCAAAGCTAAAGGTTAGCGCTTTCATTTTACCGTTCCACATGTTTCTGCCCCCTAAATATCAAAATTACATACCGATATTATAACTTTAAATTACACCATTGTAAACAAAAACATAAAAATTTACAAATAAATTTAAACAAAAAAGATGAAAATTATTTTACTATATGATATAATAACTTGTATTTGTATGGCTACTATAGTTTTTCATACTATAAGCCTTTAAATGTAATTCAAGTTGACTAACGGAGTTTTATATGAAAAATCTTGTTAAAATAATTTCATTTATGCTTGTTGCAATATTGTTGTTTAACTGCGCAATTACTAAACCTATAGCCCACGCAAACACAACCGCGCAAGAAATACCACCAATTAACATTGCCGCTATTGCAAACGTGATTGGTAACAACACGGTTAATGTTAGCCTTAAAATCACCGTTCCTGAAGGGGTGGATGTTGGCGGGCTTCAAGTTGAGCTTTTATACGACACTGCCAATTTCACAACCGAAGACGACTTTGATTCCAACGGTGCCATAGTTTTCGTGAAAGAAACGATTGCAGGCGGTCAAACCCAAACCTTAAATGTTTTTTCCATGAAGGCAAATGAAGAAATCTTTACAGGCTATTATTATGTTGCTATAAATTCAGTGCTTGTGTATGATGATAGCGAGCAAAACAACGAACTCCCCTACACCACAAGCGATGCTGAATTTATAATTCAAGGCGAAGAACCTGAAATTTATGTTACAATGTCGAATACTGCTTTAACCCTTTTAAAGGGAAGCTCAAAAACACTTACAGCTACCGTTTGGCCCGAAAATGCACTTGATAAAACCATAACCTGGAATTCAGACAATGCAGCAGTTGCCACCGTTTCGGCATCGGGCGAAGTAACCGCCGTTTCTGAAGGCACCGCTAATATATATGCAAACTGCGCCGACACTGCCGCTATTTGCACGGTTACGGTTTTTGAATCCAATTCATCGGTTGTTATGTTCGAACGCGCACCTTATAAAAGAGACTATTTTGTTGGTGAAAAAGCCGATGCTTTAGGCATGAAACTTAGAGTTTTCACCGATTCTACCAACTCTGTTGTTGTTGACAGTGGCTGGGAAATAAGCCATAAACCATTCGGCTCCCCCGGCAGCTATACCGTAACGGTTGATTATTGCGGCTATATTTTAAACTATACCGTTAATGTTGTTGAACCTTCTGAAGAATCTGCACAAACTTTAAGTGTATATTCCCTTCCCGAAAAAGATGTTTACAAAATGAGTGAACTCTACTATGGACTTTACCCAAGATTATACGGCCTTGGTTTTGTTGGGGAAGACGGCCTGCCGAGGTATTTTAACCTCACAGCATCTAATATAACTGTTGCGTTATCAAAGCCCACAGTGAGCCTTGGCAAAAACACACTTATCATCACCTATGACACCTTTAATTTTTATGTTGACTTTATAGTGGTGGCAGATGACGCACCGGACAGCATTGAAGTAGCATCAGCGCCTGCAGGTGCACCCATGTTCGGAAGCAAGGTTACATCGCAAAACACATGGGGGCTTTCGGTGAATTCCATTACAGGCGGCGAAAAAACTGCTGTTAACCTTAATGATATCACCTTCCCCACACGCCGACTTGACACAGCGGGAGACAATGTTATAGAACTAAATTACATGGGTCGCCTTGCGTATTACACGGTTTATGTTGAAAAGCCCGGCGCAGAAGCTGCCGAAGGCATTTCGGTTGTGTCTGCCCCTTTGAAAACAGTTTACAAACCCGGTGAAGAACTGCAGCTTGCAGGGCTTTCGGTTGGCCTTTTATTCAACGGTTGCGTTTTTGAAACGATTACAAATTACACGGTTGACCCTATAACACTTAGGCTTGGAAAAAACACCGTTACAGTGCGCTACGGCGAATTTTCAACTAACTTCACCGTAACAGTAAAAGAAGAAGTTGTTATCGTACCAACCACCATAACAAGCGATGTTTATGCTGTTGCAAACGGTTACCTCACAGTGTTAAATGCCACCGAAGTAACTGAGTTTATCAGCAATATAAACGAAGGCGAATTTATAACCGTTTTCGATAAAAACGGCAACGCACTTTCGGGCAGTGATTTTGTTCCCACACAGGCGCGCGCCGCAATTATTGACCCTGCCACAGGCGAACAAATTGCCGCTGTAACAGTTATAGTTATTGGCGATATTAATGGCGACGGAATTATAGATTCAGATGATTTTAACACATTAAAACAATATCTGCTTGGCACCTGCACGTTAAACGATAATCAAATTTTAGCAGCAGATATTACGCGAAACAAAACCACCGATATATCAGACCTTGTTAATTTAAGAGATATAATAAGATAGCAAAACCCAACCAAAGGCGGAATTTGAATGAAAAGATTTTTAGCAATATTAATATGCGTTGTTTTTTTAACAGGGATTTTTAATTTTTCTGCATCAGCGGTAGAAGGCGGTTTCAGCCCGATAGATAAAGAAATGTTACCAGGCAGCAGTTTCACCACAAGCTTTACCGTTGGCAGCGGAGAAATTGCGCAGGCTTTTATTCTAATAACAGTTCCAAATGAATTAAAACTCAACAATGTTTCCGCCGCAGCTTCGGGTTGGAATTGCACCAAACAAAACGGTGGATATTACATTAGCCCTTCTAACCCTAAAAATATTATAAAGGGCTCTTCCCCACTGATAACCTTAAGTTTTGATGTGCTCGGCAACGCCGAACCCGGAAAATCAGTGCGCGTTTCATTAAAAGGCACCACATCATCAACGTCTGGTAACGATTCAAACACAGCATCAGGCAACCAGGATGTTTCGGGCTCTTTTAGCGTTAAAATCGCCGCACCACAACAAACCCCAACCACCCCACCACAGGGGCCAACCCTTTCGGCGCTGGCTATCGAAAACGCGAAGATTTCTCCTGAATTTAGCCCAACCACATTTGTTTATGACGTTACCGTTCCTTATGAGGTGGAAAAACTAAATGTAACCGCCACCCCTTCAGAACCCAACTGCAAAGTAACGGTAGACGATACTCCCCTTTCGGAAACCGAAGTTACAGGCGTTGCGGTAAGGCTTCGTTCCAGTGCGGGAACCAGTATGTATAATTTAAGGGTTACAAGAGAAGCGCGACAAAAAAATTCCAACAACAAACTTTCCAGTTTAGGCGTTGAAGGCTTTTTGCTCTCGCCCGTTTTTTCACCTAAGGTTACCGAATATGTTGTTTGGGTTCCCTTTGAAACCTCTTCGGTAAACATCTCGGCAACACCAGAAAGCGAATATTCTAACATAAACATTGTTGGAGCTGATAATTTAAAACCGGGCAAATTCAACGCCATTACAGTGAGCTGCACCTCTGAAAGCGGCCTTATAAATGAATACTATATTTCGGTATACCGCGCTGCCGAAGGTGAAGGAATAACCGGCACCTTCGCCGATAAAGAAACCGATTCAGAACAAAAAATCAACCCGTCTTCCACCGAAATCGGTAATGATAAGAGCGGAAAACAAACCCAAAAAAGCAGCCCTGTTTTACCATTCGCCTTAGGGTTTGTGATTGGCGCAGTAATAGCTTTTGGCGTTTTGTTAGCCTTTGTTAAGGGTTGGTTTAAAAAGCTTTTCCCGTCACACAAAGAAAGAGAGGCTAAAACCGACAACTTGTTCTTTAGTGAAAACGAAGAGACGCCTACAACCGAAAGTGATACTGTGCAAAACATAAACACAGATAACAAGACCGAACCGCAAAAATCAAAATCAGAATCAGAATTAGAATTAGAACCAGATCAAAGCACCAATGGTTCACTTTTTGATGATTTATCAGAAGACGATAATATATAAACCTTAAACTAAAAGACAGCCAATGTTTGGGGGAATTGCCTTGAATAAAACCATTCTATTTATTATGAACCCGGCTGCAGGACAAAAACGCGCAGCCAAATATTTAGCCGACATACTTACCCTTTTTTCAAATGAAGGGTTTGAAACTATTGCCTATATGACACGCGCAAAAGGAGATGCAACCGAAATTGCCGCCGAAAATGCCCACCGCGCCGATATTGTGGTGTGCTCAGGTGGCGATGGCACCTTGAACGAGGTTATCACCGGAATGCTTCAAAGCGGAACCAAGAAACCTATTGGATACATCCCATCGGGCAGCACTAACGATTTTGCAAATTCTTTGGGGCTTTCGAAAAACATTTTGCAAGCTGCAAAGATGGCAGTTTGCGGAACACCAAAAACCTTAGATGCAGGAAAATTTGGAGATAAGTATTTTTCATACGTTGCATCTTTCGGGGCATTTACCAAGGCATCCTATTCAACCTCACAATCGGTTAAAAATGCACTTGGGCATTTGGCTTATATTCTTGAAGGTATTAAAGATATTCCCAACATAAAACCAATCCACGCAAGATTCGAGGCCGACGATAAGGTTTTTGAAGGAGATTATATTTTCTGCGCCGTTAGCAACTCAACCTCGGTTGGAGGTATATTTAACCTTTCAAAGGATGACGTTAGCCTGAACGACGGAATGTTAGAGGTGATGCTTGTGAAGTCACCTAAAAACCCTAATGAACTCAGCCGAATAATATTTGCATTTACCAACAAAACCTATGCCAGTTGCGATTTGATTGATTTCGTAAGTGCTAAAAAAATAAATGTTGTAACAGATATAGAAGTGCCCTGGACTATTGACGGTGAGTACGGAGACACACAAACCGAAATAACCATCGAAAACCTATATCACGCAATTGAAGTAATGGGAAAGCGAGAGGAATAATAAGATGGGAACAATAGCTATTATTGCCGCAATGCCCGAAGAAGTGGCTGAAGTAAAAAACAAAATGACCGATATAAAAACCGAACAGCATTTCGGCAAAGAGTTCACTCGCGGCCTGCTTTCAGGCAAGGAATGTGTTTTAGCCGAAAGCGGTGTGGGCAAGGTTAATGCTGCAGGTGTTACACAGTTCATAATTGATAAATACGAACCCGAAGCCGTTATTAACGTTGGATCTGCCGGGGCTGTAGAACCGAACGCTCGACTTGGCGATGTTGTTGTATCATCCTCCTGTGTTCAGCACGATTTTGATATTACAGCCTTCGGCCGCGAAAAAGGCTTTATTACAGGGGTTGGTAAAAACATCGAAGCCAACCAAAGGCTTGTAGATATAATTGAAACCACTTCTCGCTCGCAAAACGGCGAATACAACGTGTTTAAAGGCGTTATAGCATCGGGCGACTGCTTTGTTTCAACCGCTGAAAAAAAGGTGGAGATACATAATGAATTCGGCGCCCTTTGCGTTGAAATGGAAGGCGCCGCAGTTGCGCAGATATGCAAAACACGCGGTGTTCCGTTTGTGGTGGTAAGGTCGATAAGTGATACTCTTGAGGGCGATATAACCCTCACATTTGAAGAATTTTTAGTGTTGTCATCAAAGCGTTGCGCTGCAGCGCTTGAAAAAGCCGCAAGGCTTATAAATTTATAAAAATAAAAGGGTGGTAGAAATGAAGAAATTTTTAAAGGAATTTAAAGAATTTGCTATTAAGGGCGATGCCTTTAACCTTGCTGTCGGCGTTATTATCGGTGCTGCTTTTCAGGGTATTGTTAAATCACTAACCGACGATATCATCTCGCCTTTAATTGGCTTATTTGCCAAAACCGACTTTTCAGCATGGGAGTGGGTTCTTAAAGAAGGCGCCGATGGCACAAACGTTGCAATAAAATATGGCGCATTCATAACTGCGATAATCAACTTCCTTATAATGGCTTTTGTTATTTTCCTTATTGTTAAGGGTGTTAATAAACTCACAAGCCTTGGCAAAAAGAAGGAAGTCCCCGCACCCACAACAAAGAAGTGCCCGTTCTGCTGCAGTGTAATTGACATTAATGCAACAAAATGCCCTCACTGCACTTCTGATTTTGAAACAGATGAGATAAGCGAGAAAGAGGCCGAAAATTGAGTTCGCCCCTTGCTGACAGAATTCGCCCGCAAGATATATCCGAGGTTTGCGGCCAAACCCACATTTTAAGTGAAGGTAAACCGCTTAGAAAAATTATTGAAACCGGTAATGTGCCAAACCTTATTTTTTATGGGCCCTCGGGCGTTGGGAAAACAACTGTTGCCGAAATAATTGCTAAAAGCAGCCAAAAGAAGTTGTACCGAATGAACGCAACAACTGCATCAACTGCCGATATAAAAAACGTAATCTCGGCAATTGACAGTATTGACGCACCCAACGGTATACTGCTTTACCTTGATGAGATACAGTATTTCACAAAAAAGCAGCAGCAAACACTTTTGCAATTCATTGAAAACGGCGAAATAACACTTATTGCCTCAACAACAGAAAACCCCTATTTTTACATATACAACGCCATTATAAGCCGTTCCACCGTTTTTGAGTTTAAGCCCCTAACACCTAAAGACATAGAAAAGGCAGCATTGCGCGCTGCCGAAATTTTATCGGGCGAAGAAAACGCCCCCATTGAATTTTCAGATGACGGTGCATTGGGTTATATAGCTTCTGCCTGCGGTGGCGATGTAAGGCGGGCAATTAACACGGTTGATTTGGCGGTTCTGGCAGCTGATAGAGAAAACGGCAAAATTATAATAACCAAGCCCCTTGCTGAGCAGCTTTTGCAAAATATGTCGATGCGATTCGACCGTAAGGGCGATGAAAATTACGACACAATGTCGGCCTTTCAAAAATCAATGCGGGGCAGCGACCCTGATGCCGCCGTTCACTACCTTGCACGCCTGTTATCGGCGGGAGATCTGCCAACGGCCTGCAGGCGGCTTATGGTGTGCGCCTGCGAAGATGTTGGGCTTGCTAACCCGCAAATTATTCCGATAGTTAAGGCGGCGGTTGATGCGGCGCTGATGTTAGGGCTTCCCGAAGCGAGAATACCACTCGCCGATGCCGCAATTTTGGTTGCAATAAGTCCTAAATCGTGCTCTGGATATGATGCAATTAATTCCGCCATGGCAGATATTGAAGCCGGAAAGGCAGGAAACATTCCGAGGCATTTGCAAAACAAGCATTTCGACGGCGATGATGTTCAGAAAAAAGGTCAGTTTTATAATTACCCACACGTTTACCCAAACCATTATGTTAAACAGCAATACCTGCCGGATAATATTAAAAACACCGAATATTATACATTTGGCGACAATAAAACCGAGCAGGCTTATAAGCAGTATTGGGATAAAATAAAATCTGAGTAATTTAAACCTGTCATCGGGCATAATAATTGTTATAAATTTATGTTCGGTGATTATATGAAAAACAACTTTACTTATGAAATCAATATGTGGCGGTGGCTGCTTGGAGTTCCCCTTGCGGCCATCGCCATTATTGTTATTTCTGTGAACCACAGCAGATTTGTTTTTCCGTTTTTAATTACAATAATAATACTTTACCTATTGCTTGCCGAAGTTTACATTCCAAACTTTTATGCTGCCTTTAATTTTTCAGTAACAGAACACTTTATTACTATAACTCAAGGGGTTATTGTAAAAAAACAAATATTTGTTCCACTTAAAAGGCAGCTTGTTTTCGAAAAAGTATCCCTGTTCCCTTTTTCTATATTTAATGCCGGGATATTAACTATACGCTCTTGTGGGGTTTTGGTTACCCTGCCGCTAATGGAAGGCAAAAAATTAAGCAAAATTTGCGAGGCTTACAAAAATGATGAAAATTAAACCGGGAATTATGCTTTATTTAAAATATCTATACCCATACACCTCGCTTTTACTATCACTGCCGTTAAAATGGATCCCTCTGATAATTCGGGGCAACGCAGCAAACTTCGGTATATTAGAGTTAACCTTATTTACCGTGGTTTTTGCTATTCCGCTAATAAAGTTTTTAAGGTTTAAACTAACGGTAAATAGTAGCGAAATTTATTTTAAAGAGGGGCTGTTTATAACCCGCGAAAAGCGAGTTTTAAACCCCGAAAGTGCGGTGATAAGTATCGACCGCGGAGCTTTTACCCGCTTACTTTGTTCGGCAAAAGTTAAGGTGTACTCATCTGCAGGCAGCACCAATGCTCCTATAATAAACGCATATATCTCAAAGCGGTCGGCTATGCTCATTCAAAACAATCTTTCGCATAACGAAACAATAGCAGTGAAAAGGTTCAAATTTAGAGAAATACTGGTGTATTCTTTGGGGAGTTCATCGTTTATTGCAGGTGTATTTGTGGCCGCACCATTCATAAACAAAGTTTTAACCATAACAGGCAACCCCATTAGCGAAATAGTAACCAACCTCTTCGGCAACGAGCAGCCAAATCTTGCAGGGATTGTAAACATGGCCTTAAAACTGCCTATATTAGTTTTAATTGTTGGATACACCTTTGATTTTTTCAAAACCTTTGCCGATATGTTTAGTTTTAGGTTAACCGAAACCCCTAACAACCTTTGCATTAGGCGCGGCTTCATAAAGCTGCACACAGCATTTATACCAAAGCAGGAAATCTGCGCAGTTGTTTGCCGCCAAGCACCCCTTTTCTCGGCCTTAAGGCTTAAAAGCATTGCTATTCTTTCAAACGGTTATGGCCGCCAAATTTCAAGCAACGATTGCATATTACCGCTAACAAATGAAGCCTTGCACCCAAACATTTTACCCTATTCTGTGGTTTTAATAACCCCACACAAAAAAGCAAAAATACGGCCTGTAAAACCATATTTAATAATTTCGTGTTTTACACTCGCCGCTATATTTGCGGCGTGGCGGTTTTTACCGAGTTTTGAAATTTTGCAATTATTGCTTACTGCTGTGTTTTTTTACCTTTTGATTGCGGCAATAATACGTTTTGAAAACTATAACAAATGCTTTTTAATATTAGGTGATATTCTTTCGGTTAAAGCACAGCATCGACTGTCGATACATGAAATGCACCTGCCAAAAAGCCATACTGCCGCAATTAAAATAACACAAACCCCATTCGATAACAGGTTTGGTGTTTGCAAGGTGCAGATTTTCGCTGCCCACAAAGGCGGCGTTTCGCTTAAAATCAAAAACCTTCCTGCAAACTCTGTTATTTATTCTGTTAGCGGATTTTTTGCCGATGATTAATGCTATTTCTCATCATCGGCAAACCGCCGCATTTCTTGACAAAAGGCTAAAAAAATGCTAATATACACTAAAATCCAACAAATAAACAAACGATGTTAAAAGCACGTTTCTACATCTGCCGAAAAGGAAAATGGTTATGAACAAACTTGTAAGCGTTTGCATTAACGCATATAACAGTGAAAAATACATAGGCGAAACTTTAAAGTCGGTTTGCAGCCAAACCTATCGTAATCTGCAAATTATTGTTGTTGACGATGCCTCAACCGATGCAACCGCAGAAATAACCCAAAACTTCGGCGACGATAGAATTGAATTATACCGTCTTGAAAAAAATGGCCATATATCTAATGCTAACAATGTGTCTTACAGCAAAATTCGCGGTGAATATATGGTACATATAGATTCCGACGACATAATGGACGAGCACTTGATTGAAAAAAGTGTTACCTTTTTAGAAGAACATCCCGAAATAGGAGCCTGCTTTTGCCGCCCCTCAATCATTGATGAAAACGGCAACTCTGCAGATGAACAGCATGAATTTTTAAACAATATATTTAAGATAACAGCCAAATCACAGGCTGATTTTGTTCGTTTGTTTTTTGATTCATCAAACCACCTTTTGCATCCGGGTGTAACACTCCGCAAAAGTGTTATCGACGAAATAGGTCTTCACGACCTATCGATGTGCTATCTGCACGACTTTGACTATTGGGCGCGTTTAATTTTAAAATACCCTATACACGTGTTTGATGAGCAGCTTATTAAATACCGTATGGATACGGAGAACAACCACAACAGCAGGCTAAATGACAAGAAAGACATTGCGCACAATACAGAGTTTGCCCGAGTTATTTACAAAATGATAAATGATTGCCCTGATGAACTGTTTTTAGAAGCATTTGGGGACAGGCTTCATTTTGAAGGCCCCCACACCCATATGGAGGTTGAATTAGAAAAAGCCTTTTTATTGCAAAAAGGGCTTGTTATGCTACCCCAAAACAAAATCCTTGGGATTACTAAGATTTCTTCGCTTTTACAAAATCCCGAATACGCAAAATTAGCAGAAGAAAAATTCGGGTTTAGTGTGCACGATTTATACAACATTCAATCTGAAGAGATTCTTCACAACCACGCAAAGTGGGAGGGCCAAAAAATCGAAGCCCGCCTATTAAGCGAGCGCTGCGCCATATTACAAAGCGAATTAAACATAGCTCGCACCGAGCTTTCGCAATGCCAAGCCTTTTTAGAACAGAATCAAAGGATGCTTAACAAAACTGTGGAATACCGCGTTGGCCAACTTTTCAATAAGTTTATTAACACATTAAAGCATATTAAGCACCTGATTTGCATGCGCAGTAAGAACGGTAAAAAGTACAAAAAATGCGTTATGCTTTACGGTTTTTACGGAATGAACCTTGGCGACGACCTGTTTTTCGATAAACTTCTTACTCGTTACCCCAATACATTATTTTTAATTTATTGCACAAACAATTACAGAAGCTTTTTTGAAAAATATTCAAACACCAAATTTTATGCCGTTGAAGATAGACTTGTTCAAAAAATAAACAGCATAGGAAACAAACTGCACATTCGAGAACTGTTCGAACTTCTTTTATTAAAGCGAAGCAATGGAACGGTACACATAGGCGGTTCAATTTACCAACAAATCGGCAATTTCGAGCTCGACTATAAAATCAGAAAACGCCGCAATCGACCTTTAAAACCGTTCTTTTCAATCTCTTCGAATTTTGGTGCCTATGAAACCGAAGATTTCAAATTAAAATGGCGCAAGCAGTTTAAAAAATTCAAGGATATTTGTTTTAGAGATCGTTATTCTTATAATCTTTTTTCTGATGTAAAAAGCACAAGATATGCTCCTGATTTACTCTTTTCATACAAAGCCCCAGAAACAAATGTTATACCGGGAAGCGTTGCAATTTCAATTGTGGATTTATCACTACCGATACGCAAAATGCCGCAAGAAATATATGAAGCATACCTTAAAACACTTGTGAAAACTGTTTGTAATTTGGCAAACGAAGGGCATAAGGTAACACTACTTGGCTTTTGTTCATTTGAAGGCGATGCGGCATTCATTGAAACACTTCTAAACCACCTGCCGGAAGACGTGCGCCAGCACGTAGCGGCGCTTAATTACTCGTTCGATAACACCAATGAGATTATCTGTGCTTTAGCTTCGGCCGAATATATTATAGGAACTCGTCTTCATTCGGTTATATTGGGCCTTACAATGAGAAAAAAGGTTCTGCCGATTGTTTACAACAGCAAAATGGAGCATATTTTAAGTGATATAGGATTTTACGGCCCCACCGTTACGTTAAACGAAATTGCAAACTATTCTCAAAGCGGGTTAACAGAGTTTTTAAAAATCACCGATGTGTTTGATGTTAGTGAGCATATCAATTCTGATAATTTACAATTTGAAAAATTAGATGAATTTTTAAGGTAATTATTGGTTTAACTTGATTTTTAAGGGATTCAATGCTACTATATTGATTAAGGATATAGTTAGGTTTAACCTATTTACTTGTAACCTATATTTCCAAACCTTCAGGAGGGATTAAAATGAAAAAAACAAGAAAACAACTACTTAAATCGGCCATAGCAGCAGTTTTATGCTTGTGCATGGCGGTTGTTATTGCGTTTGGTGGCATAGTTACGCCTGCAACAACAGCATCAGCAGAAACAACCTATATTCAAATTCCCAACTGTGCAATTTCTTCAAGCACAACTTATGCCAATTTTAATAATGAAGAACCAACATGGTTAAGTTTTAAAACAACCACAGCAGGTGATTACACACTTAACCTCGGCACTGACTATGTTAACATTTACGGCTATGTTTACGACGCAGCTACCGGCCAAAACATCGATTATATCGACAGCGAATATTGGGACTGTAACTATAACAGAATATTTGCCGATAAGATTATTGTGTCTTTAGAAGCCAACACACTGTACCATTTCGGTATGTATTTATTTTCAGAGGATGTATCCTCATACTCTGTTAAAGTGTCGATGACTAAAAACACTAAAAGTGTTAAAAGCATCACATTAAACTCATTTTTGGTAGACTACGGCTGTTGGTTCAGCAAATATGATATAGATCAGCACCTTTTCAATTATAAGGTATCATATACAGACGGTAGCTCTGCTATAATGAGATGCTACCAACTTGAAAGCCTTGGGTATGACCTTCCTGAAATAAGCTACCTTGGCAACAGCACAGAGATTAACGGAGAAAGCATTGCCGTTGCAGGTGAGCATCTGGTTGTTGCAGACTATAACGGAATTCTGTCAACCCTTTCCATTGATGTTCCGTCACTAACCGATTACTGTTCCGACCTTGATCCGGCTTACCCATTTGATATATGCGAAATCAAATACGAAAGCCTTGAAGAACAATTGCGTTATTGGCGAATAAAAACAAATGAAACAGCGGTTTTCAGCATTTACACATACAGCGACAATACCTTTGTTGACAATTTAGATGAATACTCAATAGAAATGGTTGACGAAAACAATAACCTTGTTACCTATAACGATGCTATTGATGGTTGGCCGTTGGTTGCGGGCAGAGAATATGTTTTAAGCTTTAGATACCGATTTGCTTCATATTCGCAAAGTTATATAGACTGGTGGCTCGAAAAAGAAGCCGGCAGTATGTTCCCCGATGCACAACCCGGCGGTTGGTATCACGATGCAGTTACCTACTCATCAGGCCGCGGAATTCTAAAAGGCTATGCAAACGGATACTTTGGCACCGCCGATGGTATTCAACGCCAAGATTTCCTTGTTATGCTAGCCCGTCTTGACGGTGTTTATCTTGACGATTACTCATATTCAAGCTCATTCCCCGATGTTGCATCAGGAAGTTACTATCAAGCAGCGGTTAACTGGGGTTATGAAAACGGAATTGTTACAGGTTACGAAAACGGTAGATTCGGCGTTGGCGATATGATAAACCGTGAACAAATTGTTACCTTCCTTTACAGGTATGCACAGTATAAAGGGCTTAACGTTAACGTTTCATCATCAGCACAACAATCAATACGCAACAAATATGCCGATTATAATAGTGTTAGCAATTATGCAATAAATGCAGTTAACTGGGCAATAAACCGCGGCGTTATAAGCGGCAAAAACAACGGAACTGCAATTTACCCCGCAGGCACAGCACAGCGCTGCGAAATCGCACAGATTATGTACAATATTTTTGTTAACGATATATTCTAAAATTAAATTTTCACCTATATGGCAGCCGAAGTTATTTCGGCTGCCGTTTTTTGGATTTGCATTGGTTGTAGAACACTTATATATGTGTTAAAATAATTATAAAGGGGAGATTTCACGAAACGATTTACCGATACCGACTTTTCTCAAAACAGCCTATATCTTGATGCACTTTCAAAACAGTATCCAACAGTTCGCACAGCGGCGGGCAAAATTCACCGCTGTTTGGGCGTAACCAAATGTCAACCTTTGAAAGGCTTTTAATTGAAAACAAGCAAACCCACGCCGAGCCACGCAACCCTTATTACGACCTATATAATGACGAATCGGCCTGCACCGGAATTCTTAAAGAGTTTGGGCTTAACAACCCCCACAGCCACATAATAAACGGGCACATTCCCGTTATTCGCGCCAAGGGTGAAAGCCCCATAAAGGCAAACGGCAGGTTAATTGTTATTGATGGCGGTTTCTGCCACCACTACCAAGAAAAACCGGAACCGCGGGCTACACCTTGGTTTATAACTCATACGGTATGCGAATTATCGCCCACGAAAGGTTCGACGGGATTTTAAAGGCAATTGAGGGCAACAAAGACATTCTTTCAACAACAAATGTTTTTGATGTTATGGAAAAGAGAATCTGCGTTAGCGAAACCGAAGACGGGCAAGCAATCAAAAAACAAATAGAGGGCCTTACAATGCTGCTTTCGGCCTATCAAAGCGGATTTTTAAAAGAGCAAGAAAACAACTAAACCTATATTGCTCGTAACAAAAAGTAATGTGTTATATTTAAAAAAATAAGGCCTGGGGGGACAACTAAGTTAGCCGTTTCCCCACTATTTATCTCAGTGAAACCCATAAAATCAATTAACCTTGTTGATTTTTTTGATATTTGTATTATAATAGTTATAATATGTCGAAATAGTAATTACGATATTTTACAGTTATACATGATAAGGTGAAACAAGATGAAATATATAACATGCATGATTTTAGGGTATTTGATAGGCACATTTAACCCTTCGTTTTTCATTGCGAAAAGAAGAGGTTTCGATATTCGCACAAAGGGTTCGGGCAATGCCGGTGCTTCTAATGCGGTGATTCTTTTTGGAAAGCTGCGCGGCTTTATTTGCGCCATTACCGATATAGCAAAGGCTTATTTGGCACTATTTATAACAGAGTACCTTTTCCCGAATTTCAAATTCGCATTTATAATAACAAGTGTTTTCTGCGTAATTGGCCACATATTCCCATTTTATATGAAATTCAAAGGCGGAAAAGGGCTTGCCTGCCTTGGCGGTATGATACTTTACTTCAATTGGAAGGTATTCTTAATTATGCTTGCGGCAGAAGTTGTTATTGTGCTTGTTACCGACTACATCTGTTTCGTGCCGATTACCGCATCCTTTGCGTTTCCTATTGTTTATGGCTCAATGGAAGGCGATGTTTGGGGGGCACTTATTCTTTACGTTATTACTTTAATTATATTTGTTAAACACATTGAAAACATTAAAAGAATACGCCAGGGCACCGAAATGCATATTAGCTTCCTTTGGAAGCCTGAGGCAGAAATGGAACGAATGAAAAATAACATTTCAGCAGATGAAGCAGTTATTGAAGAACATTTTTCAGGTGCAAAGGCAATAAAGTAAATTAAAACAAAAATTAAAAAACAGGTGTTTGGATTAGCCGAATACCCTGTTTTTATAAGTAAACAGCAGCGAGCTTTCGCCCGCTGCTGTTTGTTTTGTGCTTATTTGTTTTACCAAACAATTCGCCAAGAAATAAAACACAAAGCCTTGATTAACAATTATTCTTCTTCTGTTCTTCTCTTGCGTTCGATAACGGTTAAACCGAATATTACGCTACCGCTAACAAACATTAGAGCAAACCACATCCAAAGATTTGTGCTGTCGCCCGTTACAGGAGTGTCAACATACGAGGGAGTTTGCGTGGTAACAGCGTTAGATTCCAATGTATTAACACCGTTGAAAGCATTTGCCTTGTTAACAATGTTTGCGCCGAAGTCATTAACCTTCACCATAAAGGTAACGGTTTTGCTCTCACCTGCTGCCAAAGTAACGTTCCAGGTGAGCTTGCCGTCTTCAAAGATACCTCCATTGTCTGCAGAACCATCAACATAAGTTGTGTGTTCAGGAATAGTGTCGGTAAGCTTCACCTTGATAGCTTCGGTATCGGCATTATAATAAGTGAGTGTGTAAAGCAGGGTATCGCCTACATTCACCTTCTTGCCATCAACGCTAACAGTGGGATCATTTGCCATAAATACATCCTTTTCGAATGTATCCTCGTTGGTGTGGTTAACTACGGTGTTGGTTTGATACTTATTCTCGCCGGTTTCAATAATTGCATTGTTCGCAACGATAGCATTTGGAGCGTTAACCTTAGCCTTAAAGCTAACAGTTACTGTTGACTCATTTGCCACGCCGTTTATCTTCCAAACAATCTTACCGTCTTCATATATAGCGCCGTTATCAGCAGAATCCTCAACAAAGGTTAGGTGTTCAGAAAGTTCATCGGTAATTGTTACATCAACTGTTTCACCTGTGCGGTTTGTGTATGTGATAACATACTGCAATGTATCACCAGCACTAAGCCTCTTTCCATCGATGCTAACGGTGGGTTCGCTTACCTTGAACACATCCTTATTATAAATATCAAGGTTGGTGTGGTTGGTAACAATATTGGAATCAATCTTGTTAATGCCATCGAAGCCTTGAGCTTGGTTGGTTATGGTTACATCAGAATCATCAACTATAACCCTAAAAGTAACTGTCTTGCTCTCATTAGCTGCCAAAGTGAGGTTCCAAGTAAGCTTGCCGTCTGTGAATATGCCGCCATTATCTGCAGAGCCATCAACATAAGTGGTATGCTCGGGGATCGTGTCGGTAATTACTAAATCGGCTGCCGTTTCACCAGAATTATTATAGGTGATGGTGTAAAGCAGGGTATCGCCAACGTTCACCTTCTTGCCATCAATGCTAACTGATGTATCATTTGCACTGAATACATCCTTAACTATATGGTCAACAGGGTTGCTAACTTCGTTAGATGTATACTCGTTTGAACCCTCGGCAACGGTTGCCTGGTTAACAACAGTTGTGTTAGAACCGGTTACCTTAACAGCAAAGTTTACCTTAATAACATCATCAGGTGCAACATCATCGAAGCTCCAGGTTAATTTACCGCCTGCATATATGCCTCCATTGTTGGCCGAGCCTTCAACATATTCGGTGTTAGCAGGGATAGCATCGGTAATGTTAACATCAACCTTTTCACCTGCATAGTTCTTGTAGGTGATGGTGTAAAGCAGGGTATCGCCTGCCTTCACCTTCTGGCCGTCGATGCTGATATCCGGCTCGTTAGCGTTATATACATCTTTAAGAACTATTATATCTTCATGCACATTGCGGAAGATAAGGTCATCCTTGCCCTTAACGCTTGTAACCTTCTCATTTGTGATTACCAATTCACCTTTACCGTTATCCTTAACAGTTAGTTCTATGGTATATACGTTAGTATCCCACTTAATAAAGCCCCAAAGAATATTGGCCTGCTCTTTAACTGTTAAGGTGTAGATTCCTTCCTCTGTAAAGGTAAGCTCATCAAACACCACATTACCCTTATTATCGTTCTGCTTGGTTTGCTTATTGATACCTTCACCCGAAAGAACAAAGTCGAAGGTTTTCATCTCGTCGCCTTCATAAACCTTTGTTGCCTTAGGAGTATACTCTACGGGTTGTGCTGTGTAGGTATTATTAAAGATAGCACCCGTTACATATACTACATTGCTGTTAGGTGTTATTGTTAGGTTATCGTCAGATGTGGCGGTTACCTTAAGTGTGCCATCGCCATTGTCATCAACCTTAACGCTAAACCTATAATCTTCGGTTGAATAGGTTACACCGCCAAGGCCGGTGTTTCTTTCCTTAAGCACGTAGTAATAGGTTTGGCCTAAATCATTCACGCTGTAACTTTGGGTTATTCCGAAAGCACCGGTTGCGCCGCTAACGGCAGAATCAGCAGGGGTTAGCCCCTCGATAATGTAATCACTACCGGTTTTATACAACTCAAACGTGAATTCTCTGCCGCCAAGATTGCTGCTTCCGTTAAGCGTTTTTGTGCCTTCAACACGAAGTGTAACCTCACCGCTCACGGCATAGGTGTTATTAAAGGTTACAGCGCCTGCATTACCAAAGTAGTCAGACACAGCCGTAAGTGAACCGTTAAGGTTATCGGTTACGGTTACCTGAACCTTTTTGTCTTCAGTGTCGTAGGTTACGCCGCGGTAAACATATTTACCGCTTATTTGGGCCGCACCGCTTGGAACAACTTCCTTCACAACATAGTTATGAGTGCCTGCTTCATTATAGGTAATTGGAGCAAATTCAAACCTACCATCTGCACCGTTGGTAACGGTTTGCAGTGCTTCACCCTGTGGTGCAAACCGATCATCGGCCGCATACAATTCAAATAGGAACTCGCCTTCTTTAATGGCTCTGTCGCCGCTAAGAGTCTTTTCACCCGAAATTACAACATCTGTAGTGGCCGCTGTGTAGGTATTGTTAAACTTCATTAAAGTGATATCAACACCATTAACATTAAAGATAACATTGCTTGCAATTAAGCCGCCTTCGCCGTTATCGTAAGCGGTAACGTAAGCTGTGTAAACGCGCTCATCGTAATCAACGCCTTTGTAAACAGTGTTAACAGCGCCATCAGGGATAACCTCTTTAACCGTGAAGGTATAGTTGCCGCTTTCGGTTAGCTCTATGTTTTCAAACACGAATTTTCCGCCAACATTCTTAACAGGCTCGCCAATTTGAGCGCCGCTATCATCAAGAAGCACAAATTCGAACTCGCCATCCTTCATTTCCCTTCCGGTTAATTCCTTTTCACCCGTTATATCAACCGTTACACTCTCTGTAATGGTGTAAATGTTTGTGAAGGAATCAAGGTTGCCGTTATAAGAAACTGTTGCGATAAGCTCGCCATAGCCGTTATCCTCAACGTGAACGGTTACTTTAAGCTCGGTTGTATCATAGGTAACACCCTTATAAACAGGCTTTCCGTTTACATATGCTGCACCTTCAGGGATAACCTCTTTAATAACATAATTGTAGTTTCCTGCTTTATCATAGGTTATGTCATCGAATGTAACAGAACCGCCAGCTGTGTTTGAAACGGTTTGCAGTTCTTCGCCCTGAACACCAAAGTTTGCATCAGCCGCGTATAATTCGAAATCAAATGCATTCGCTGTAAGGTTTTTGTTTTCTAAAATCTTGCGAACGCTAATAACCGCTTCTGTTTCCTTCGCAGTGTACACATTTTCGAATACAAGGTCAACCGGTGTTGTACTACCACTAAGTGTTATAACAGGCTCTAATGCCACCAAGGTACCCTCGGCCGTGTTATCTTCAACATCAACAGTTACGTTGTAAATAAGCTCGCTGTATGCAATACCGTTAAGCTTATTATTCTTCGCATCGGCAGGGATAACCTCTTTCACGGTAAAGTGATAGGTTCTTGCCTCATCAAGCGGGATATCCTCAAACTTGAAATTACCGTTTGCATCACTATGCGCTGTTGACACGTGGTTATTATCGGCATCATAAAGATAGAAAGTGAATGTTTCGCCTTCGCGAAGTTCTCTGCCTGTTAACACCTTCTTGCCAGGTAGGTCAAACGAAGTAGATGCGCCCTCATAAGAGTTGCTGAAATTCAAGCCGCCATTAGGATAGGTAACATTTGCTTCTAAAGCGCCTGCCTTATTATCGGTAACCTTAACGGTTATCGGGTGTTCGGTTGTATCATAGGTAACACCCTTATACACCCATTTGCCGCCATCTTTAACCGCGCCATGAGGAATAACCTCTTTCACGATATAGCGATATGTGCCTGATTTTTCATAAGTGATAGCATCAAACGCAAAATTGCCGTTTAATTCGTTATAAACAGTTTGTAGCGCTTCGCCCTTGGCATTAAAATCTTCATCGGCCGCGTATAGTTCAAAATTGAACTCGCCTATAACGTCGCGCCCTGTTATAACCTTGCTGCCTTCAATAACGGCAGTAGTCGGTTCGGGCCTGTAACGGTTGCCGAAGGTGATGCTTTGAGCCGCAGCACCGCCCGACTTAGCCATGGTTACAACCGCGCTTAAATTACCAACACCATTATCGGATACCAGCACGCGGATATAATACAGGGTTGTATCATAAGCCACACCCTTGTCGCTTCCCAGATACTCACGCAGGATGTAGTAATGGTCGCCTGTTACGTCGTAATCCAGTTTGAAGCTGAAGGTGCCGTCTTTATCGTTTTCGGTTCCGCCTGTGTTGCTAACGCTTGCCACCATATTGCCAAAGGTTGTGAAGGTAGAGTTGGATTCGTAAAGCTCAAATGTGAACTTATTAGCCGGAACCACAAGGTATTCTTCGGCATTCTCATCATACCAACTCTTGGTGCCGTCAAGTGTAACGCTGGTTGGGGTGAAATTATAATGGTTAGTGATAACAATCTGCGCTTCATCAATAAGAGCACCTGCGGCATTGCGGATAGTTTTTGTAACACTCAAGCCACCAACACCATTATCACTCACAATCACTTCTACAGTATAGGTTTCACCCGAATAAGTGATACCTTGGTAAACCCCGTTAACAGCATCCTTATGCGGGATTTCCTTGATGGTGTAAATATGGGTGCCTATATCATCAGCATCATAGCTTATTACAGGGAATGTGAAACGGCCGTTGGTTAGGTTTTTAACGGTGTGAATCGGGGCGCCGGAGGTATTATTACCCTCCCAAAGCCCAAATTCAAACTCACCAGCCAACATCTCGCGTTCAGGCAGCAGTTTAACACCACTGAACTGAACCTCTTCGGTTCCTGTGATGGTGTAAATATTGTTAAAGTTAATATTATCGGCTGAAACAGGTGTTGTTGAACCGTATTTAACAATGCTCGGAGCCCCACCCTTTACTCGAAGTTCTGTGAAGCCGGTTTGCTCATTAACATACTTTTCAACTTCCACCGTGATGTGATATTCGCTAACATCATAGGTAACACCTGGGATTTGATTTTCAGCAGTGGGTATTACCTCTTTAGCCACAAAGTAGTAAATACCTGGCGATGTAAACTCGGCAGGTGCAAAGGCAAACTTGCCGCTTTTAACAGAAACAGTTTGTAATGCATTACCGCGCGGTATGAAGGCTGCAGATGATTCATAAAGCTCGAACGAGAAGCTATCAGAATCTTTAACCTGCCTACCTGTTAAGGTTTTATTACCGCTAAGATTTATCTCGGTTTTAACATCCTTATAGGTGTTATTATGAACGGTTGTAATATGAATGGTATCATTTTCGTTTTGTCGGGTAAATGTTTTAACAGAGCTTTCATCGATTTCATTGTTCTCCATTTCCCAATAACGAACATTCGCCTTATGGTTTACGCTATCCCATGAAATTTCGAAAGCGCGAATCATGCTTTCATCATAATTCATACCTATTATACGGTTGCCAACCGCAGGCGCAACCTCTCTCAAGTAATAGGTTACAGGGCCTGCGCTGAGCTCTTCAGCCGAAACAGGAAGCATTATGGTTGTTTTACCGTTTAAATCGGTAATTCCGTAATATTCAGTGGGTTTTGTGCCCGCCTTGTCGCTAAATAATGTGAATGTGAAGTCTGCCAACAAAGCATTTGGAACGTCGTTTCCGTTTTCGTCAACTACGTTTTTCTGAATATCGAGATAAACACGGTCTTCAGCCATAACGTTAGTGAAGTTTTTGGTAACTGTCCAGCCGTCTGCTGTCTCTTCAACAGGTGTGTTCTGGAAGCCTGTAACAGCAGATACCTCTAAAGCGCCGTCGGCATCTTGATCGGTAACAGTAACGGTGAACAAACCGATAGTACGGTCATACGCCATATTTTCAATACGGTTGCTGCTGCCCTCTTCGGGGATTACTTCAACAACACGGAAGTAGTAGGTTCCAACCTCGTCGAACTCAACAGCGCTTACGGGGCTGCCGCTCGGCAGGTTGCCTAAATCAAAGCTGTAGCTGCGGTTATTCTCATACAGAGTCTTTTCAGCGAGTAGCGTGAATTCACCGCCTGCAAACTGTGTTGACTCATACAGTTGAACGGTAAAGCCTGCGTTATCGGGCCATTTATCGTTATTATTAGTTTGCACTGTCTTTGTGCCTTTAATAATAACATTCGGGCCAGCAGCGGCGGGTTCATAGCTATTAACAACGCCAACAGTGTCAACATCATTTTCGGTTACAGTTTTGGTTTCATCCGAAAAGTCGGTTCTTACATAATTATAACCACTTGACAATTCACCTTCAGTAACCTTATAGGTAACGCCCTCAGGAATGTTCGAGAAAATTGCCGAATCGCCGTCTTTAAGCTCAAGGGTGCAAATATTAGTGCCCTGATTGAAGCTTTCACCCTCAGGTAAAACTATATCTTCGGTGCTGCTGAATTCTACATTTATCTTAAAAGTTTTGTTATTATGAGCCGGCTGCGGAACAAAGCCTTGGGGATAGTTTACATCTTTACCCACAATAAGGCTGCCGTAGCCCCTTGCTGTGTTAACAAATTCAACAGGGGTTATGGTGTGGGCCGCAACAGTGCCTGTTGCATTGCTTGAAGAAGCTGTGTAATAACGGGTTTCTTCTTCTGTTACGGTGTAGGTAACACCTGCAGGAATTCCGGTAACAACAACCGTTTCACCTGCCTTAAGCGTTACGGTTATAACATTACCGTTAACAGAATGAGCACCCTCTAAAACATTACCACCTGTATCGGTGATAACAGGGTTTGCAACAGCTTGACTTAAGGTTATGTTAAAGGTAAATTCGGTTGGCGCCTCAGGGTCATCAGAAACCTCTGCAATGGTTTTGCTTAATGCAATACCCTGCGCCGGTGAAACTTCAAATGTACCGTTATTACCTAAGAAAGCAAAAACATTATATCCGTTATTGTCGTGCAGAACTAATGGATAGTTTGCATAGCTTAATGTTCCTGTTTCATTTCCATTCTTCGCTATTCTAAAACGTTCGGTTTCTTGGAATGGAGTCCCTGCAGGGATAAACCACTGGTTACCATCAGGCACTACTTTAGCAAGGGTAATATCGGAAACCGGCACATACTTGGTGGTAACCTTAACCGAATCACCACTCTTCTCATAAAACTTGCGAGCATGGTAGTAACCTGTGCCCGAAGGCGCCTCACTTCCTGTGTAGGGTGTGCCGTTTTCATCTATACAAAGCAGTGTTGTTTCGGTTACGTAATAACGGCTGTTATCGGCCGCCGGGTAAAAATGTGATTCGGTAACCAAATGTGTAAGCGGCTCGTCGTAATTTACCGGTCCGCCGTCGCCATCGCCCCATTTATTAGTGAAGAACTGATAAGTACCATCGGCATGCTTGTGAACATGCCCACCTTCGCCGCCTATTGCCGCATAATCGGCAACTGCCTTTTCATATTCGGCAACCTTTTGGTTGATATTCACTTCATTAATGTCAGAACGAAGCCCAACTTCAGCTAACAGCTGCAAGGGCGAAGCATCCTCGCGGGTTATTGACTTAGGTGCCGACAAATCGGTGCCTTCAAGTTCAATATTGTATATAACAGTAGGAATTAAGGAAGCGGGAATCTTATAGATAATGGTTTGGTCACCTGTGTAGATATTGGTGTGAACCATAACTACCACGTGCATCATATCGCTGGCGCCCTCTTCGTTTACTTCTGCGCCGAGATAACCATAAGACTTATTAATATATTCAGCGCCTTCGGGAGCTGCTTCTATTCCGTAACCGTCGCTCTCCTGCCAGAAACCTTTGTAGTTGCCGTTTCTGTCGGCATACCAACCTATATAGTTGCTGTATTCTGTAGCGCTTGTGTAGCTCAATTGCCCCGAGCTATAGGCAGATCGTATAAGCTGCTGAGCAACTGCGGTGTCGGTAATTCCAAGGCGCTCTTTAACCGTGCGCACAAGCTCATCGCCGTAATCTTTAGGGTTAGAGGAGCTGCCGAGGTTACCCTCGTTCATACTTTTTGCAAGCTCTGCGCCTGTGAAAATGCGGTCGCCTATAACCAAGCCTTTAACGGACTTCACCTCCATTAAGCCGCCAAGCTTATCTTCAAAGGAGATATAACCATCAAGGTTAGCTTCGCCGCTTGAAACCAAGGTAACATACGGGGCGCCAACTGTTAGGCTATCAGCAATTTGTTTAAAAGCATCTTGCAGCTTAGTTGTATCAGAAGCCGAAAAATACTGTGTGGCATAAAGGCGATCATCAGCCGTAGTGAGCATACCATCTCTTGATTTATAAATGGTGTAGGTATCGCTATTTCCGTTTCTAACCGTAACCTGGCCCTGCCAGTTAGGGGTTGCGCTAATAAAGCTGTTCCAATAGTTATTAATTCTATCGCTTGAAGTTGAAGGGTTCAACAAAGCAGTAGCATAACGGTCGTTAGAGGTGCCAAGCCCCACTGTGTAGAATTTCACATCGTTAAGATTTATATCATATTTATCAGCCACTTTTGCCTTTATCCAGGCTGCAGTAAGCTGTGTAAGGAACGACATACGGTCGGCATTCGTTTCGTTGGTTGTTTCGGTTCCGTCACCAATGGTGGAGTTGCCGATATTATAATATGTATTGTCGGCAATTGTTGGGCGGCCGTCGGTCATTAACACAATTGCAGGTGAACGCTTGGTGCCTGCCTGAGGATCTCCTTCAGGCACAACTGTATCTGCCGCAGAAAACTGCCCCCACGCCTTGTATAAACCATTTTGGGTGTAAGTGCCACCAACAGTGTTCTTGCCGGTGCTTGAGTTCATCGTATCGCCTTTGCTGTTTTTTACATTCTGCGCAATGTATACATATGTGTCGGTGCTACCTGTATAACGCAGGAAGGTGCCGTCATCATTGCTTGAAGTATAATGGTCAAGCGGAAGCAACACAGTTGCAGTGCCGGTGCCCTGATTAGTAGCTACAGAGCCGCTACCGCTAAACAGAACCACGCCCACACGGTTGTTGGTGTTACTGCTCATCAAGGTTTTAATAGTAGCATTAGCAGCCGCAACCATACTTGGTATATACCCCTTATTATCCATCGACTGCGACATATCAAGCACCAGCATTGTGTCGGTCGGTGTGGTGGTGTAACCTGTAATTTGCTGGTTAGCCGCAATTGCCGACATTGCCACCAAGAAGTTTTCAGAACCTGTGTTTAACATATCTCTAACTTCATCAGTGATGGCAGAGGTAGGCCCTTGAAGCTGGCTAATGCCCGCCTCGGTTAGATAATCATTAAAATTACCGAAAACCGATTTATCGGTCCATACACCGCCTGCATATTCTGTGCTAAGCGCATCAGGCCCGAAAAGCACTTTCCAGTCATTCATTGTGGAAGGATCGGTAATTTTCGTATCTTCAATATCTGCCTTTGAAAACAGTACCGAAGTTGGAATGTAGGAAATCATCAGAACCAAACACAAAAGTATGCTTATAACCTTTTTTGTGATTGTTTTACGCATATATTTTCCTCCTTTTAGGTTGCTATGCATTAATAAAATTACTTTACACTAACCTGCGAAGATGCTCGTTTTCACAAACTCCTATCAGGTCGCCATGGCGTTCACACTTATAAAATTCGCAGGAACCACAGTCACCGTATTCACTGTCGGCAAATGGGCAATCGTCTTTGGTTGCGTTTACCCAGCGTCGGCCGCAGGGGGTTAGGCGTGGGTTTTGATCGAAATCAGGGTATTCGCCTATGCATATGTCTATCGACTCGTCATACGAAAACACTACCTCAACTGCATCTCCGTATAAACTATATACTCTATTTGTAGTTTTAGACATAGTAACCTCCTTCTATGTTTTTTTACATTCTAATTTTAAACGCAAAAAAATATTATTTACAGAGTAAATTTTATATTAAATTGAACTTTTGTTTTTATAATTTTATACTATTTGAATCTTCCGATATTTATGAAATATTAACTTTATTAAAGGTTTTTTTATTTATTACCTTTTTCTA
>JAZNGF010000007.1:0-1584 GCA_045576295.1 Acutalibacteraceae bacterium
TGCGCCGTCGGCGCCTGTGAAATCCCAACTGTAGCTCGTTGCTGCCGATGCGGTGAAGCACATCGAGAACATCGAAAATACAATTGCTATGCACAAAGCTAAGCTTAAGTGCACTTTAAGATGTTTTGCCATTGTTTTTACCTCCATTTTTAATATATTTGCACCCAGATCAGATATTTTGATAAATTTATGCATATTATACAAAAATTTACAACAAAATGGTACACTAATCCAGATAATTGCACAGATTTAGTATAACTTATCAACCAAAAAAATGCAATTGCAAATATTGCGTATATTATTGCAAATTTATGCAATATATACGTTTCTTGCACAAAAAAACACACAAAAATCTGCATTAAAGTTGTGCAGTTGTATTTTGTTTGATTACAAGGGCACATATAACATTCGCACGCACCCCCTAAAAAAGGGGCGCATTAGCTGGGGAAACCTTGCGGTAGACGTTAACTTATAAAAGCCGCGAATCTATGCGGGAGGAGCAAGCCCCTCCCCTACGGTGTCGACGTAGGTTTGCGCACATCTTGCGGGAGGCGAAACGCCCCCTCTACGATGTAATCGTTAGATTTATTAAAACTAAAGGCTCGGCCAAACGGCCAAGCCTTTAGATTACGGCAGCTTATTCCCTGCTGCCAGATATATTTCATACCATTCCTCGCGCAAAAGCTCAACATCTGCGCCCTTTATGCAGTCGGTGAGGCGTGTAAGGTTGGTGGTTCCCGTAACGGGCTGCATTTTTGCGGGGTGCCTGAGTATCCACGCGAAGGCTATTGCCGTTTTGCTAACCGAATACTTATCACCCAAGCGTTCAAGCACCCTGTTAAGTTCGGGGAACTTATCGTTATCGATAAAGCAGCCCTCGAAAAAGCCATACTGCACCGGCGACCAGGGCTGAATTGTTATATTATTAAGCCTGCAATAATCAAGCACGCCGCCATCGCGGTTCACAGCTTCGGCATTATACATATTAACATTAATGCCTGCCTGAACCATTGGTGCATGGCATATTCCAAACTGCATTTGATTTGCGCAAAGCGGCATATCAAGGCTTTTTTGCAAAAGCTCAATCTGGTAAGGGTTATGGTTCGACACGCCAAAGTGCCTAACCTTGCCCGATTCTTTTAATTCGCTAAACGCCCTTGCAACCTCTTCGGGTTCCACAAGCGCATCGGGGCGGTGAAGCAGCAGCACATCAATATAATCGGTTTTAAGCCTTTTAAGGCTGCCGTTAACCGAATTTATAATGTGATCATACGAAAAATCGAACATCTTACCCGGCACAATGCCGCACTTGGTTTGAATAATCATTTTTTCGCGAAGCGAAGGCGAAACCACCGCCGAAAAAACCTCTTCACATTTTCCTCCGCCGTAAATATCGGCGTGATCGAAAAAGTTAGCGCCCATTTCGAGCGCGGTGCCCAAAAACTGCGAAGCCTGCTTTTCGCTCATTTCGCCAATGCGCATACATCCAATGGCAACGCTTGGCACCTGCAGCCCGCTTTTGCCTAATTCGATATATTTCACAAAATCACCCCTAAACAATTTATGTTTTAATTATACCCAGCA
>JAZNGF010000008.1:0-2583 GCA_045576295.1 Acutalibacteraceae bacterium
TTTCCTATTGCGTGAAGAGTTCCGGCAGTTATAAGGAATACATCACCTTTTTTAACAGGAACATTGTTGCAAACCTCTGTGAGAGTATTGTTCTCTATTCGGGTTTTAAATTCTTCTTTTGAAATATCTTTTTTAAAACCGTAGATTAATTCTGCGCCTTCCTCGCAGTCAACAATGTACCACATTTCGGTTTTGCCGAATTCGCCTTCGTTTTCGAGTGCGTATTTATCGTCAGGATGCACCTGAACAGAAAGGCTTTGTTTAGCATCAATTAACTTTGTGAGAATAGGGAAGTATGGGAATTTCTGAGTGTTTTCTCCTATAGCTTCCTTGCCCCAAATTTCTAAAACTTCGGGAAGAGTTTTGCCTTTAAGTTCTCCGTTGCAAACGGTATTTGCACCGTCCTTATGGCAGGAAAGTACCCAAGCCTCTGCGGCTATTTCCTTTTCGGTTTCAAAACCGAAATCTGTTTTCAACTTTGTTCCTCCCCACAAATAATCTGTAATGTGCGGTTTTAATAATAATGGATACATAAAATCACCTTTAATTCATTCACATAATAATATACTAACATAATAATATATTAGAGAAAAAAATGCAAGAAAAAAGAACCTTTCATATGAAAGGTTCTTTTTGGTAACTAATATTATTAGATTTCTGCGAAATACTTAATGGTACGAACCATCTGGCTTGTGTAGCTGTTCTCGTTATCATACCAAGAAACAACCTGTACCTGATAGGTATCGTCGTCAATCTTTGTAACCATTGTCTGAGTAGCATCAAAGAGTGAACCGTAGGTGATACCGATGATGTCAGAAGATACGAGTTCTTCTTCGGTGTAACCGAATGATGCACTTGATGCAGCCTTCATAGCAGCATTGATGCCTTCTTTAGTAATGTCCTTACCCTTAACAACTGCAACAAGGATGGTTGTTGAACCTGTGGGAACAGGAACACGCTGAGCAGAACCGATGAGCTTGCCGTTGAGTTCAGGAATTACAAGACCGATAGCCTTAGCAGCACCTGTTGAGTTAGGAACGATGTTGCAAGCAGCAGCACGTGCACGGCGAAGGTCGCCCTTTCTGTGCGGGCCGTCGAGAACCATCTGGTCGCCTGTCCAAGCGTGAACAGTTGTCATGATACCGCTCTGGATAGGAGCATACTTGTTAAGAGTATCAGCCATAGGAGCTAAGCAGTTTGTTGTGCATGAAGCAGCAGAGATGATTGTATCATCAGCTGTGAGTGTATCTTCGTTTACGCTGTAAACGATAGTCTTAAGGTCACTACCTGCGGGAGCAGAAATAACAACCTTCTTAGCACCAGCATCGATGTGAGCCTGTGATTTTTCTTTTGAGCAGTAGAAACCTGTGCATTCGAGAACAACGTCAACACCGATTTCACCCCAAGGAAGGTCAGCAGCGTGCTTTTCAGCATAGATTTTGATTGTTTTGCCGTCAACTGTGATGCTGTCTTCACCTGCAACAACTGTGTCGCCAAGAGCATATCTGCCCTGAGCTGAGTCGTACTTTAAGAGATGAGCGAGCATTGCAGGGCTTGTAAGATCGTTGATAGCAACAACCTCGTAACCTTCTGCACCAAACATCTGGCGGAAAGCCAAACGGCCGATACGGCCAAAACCATTAATAGCAACTTTAACCATTTTAAAATTACCTCCTTAAATTTATCTATATTATTTTAACCACTTTTGAAATATTTTTCAAGTAGTTTGTTTAATTTTTAACAGAATTATATAAAAATATAATAAAATTATAATAATTTATTGAAAAAATCACGTTTTTTAGTAATTTTGACAAATCAGGTTACACTACTTGCGGGATGTGAAGCAATGTATAAACCAACCGAATTTGAAAAACGCGCCGCAAAGAGGCGCGAAATGATTTTTGAAAGCTTTTTAAAAGAAGGTTTAACCATATCAATATTGCGAAAACTTAAGGTGCTGGCAACCGATACAGTTAAATACTCGCCCCCTAATTTGCAGTGTATTAACATTCGCGCCGCACTTGAAAGCCTTTTAGGCTCGGCTTTTTTGCTTTGCTCAACCGCCGGCAAAATAGTTTCGTCGAAAATAAAGGGCGACATCAGGGGCGTTTGCGATTACAGAGCGCTTGAATGCCTTATATTTACACTTATCAGCAAAACGAAAAGCCAACAAAATCTTAATATAAATGTAGCACTTGAAAACGAAAAAGCAATTATAACACTTAACTGCAAGGTGGAAGTATGCGAAGAATTATTAACTGCCACATCGTCCTCACTTTATTTTAAACAGTCGGCCAAAAGCCAAAAAACGGTTGTTGTTGTTCGCTTTTTGCCAGAAGAAGGTGAAATAATTTCAACCGAAAGCGAGATTGATTATTTGTCAGACCCATTATCCTATGCGTATATATACCTGTGCGAAGTATGCGTGAACCCCTTGTCACCAATCAAAACCACCGGTTCAACCGGTGGTTTGCTCCACCCCTATAAGGGGTGATTACTGGCTAAACCCCTAAAAGGGGTCTCTGATGTTTAGCACCGCATTACTTTTTCTGGCAGCCGCTCACGTGCGGCTGTCTTTTTTGC
>JAZNGF010000009.1:0-14545 GCA_045576295.1 Acutalibacteraceae bacterium
CAAACCCAGCTTAAATCAAAGTCTTGAATTTGGCCGCCGCCTACAGTTCCTGTAACCGCGCGGATAACGTTTGGCTCAGAAATATAGTTGGGCAAAGTATATTCAGTTGTATCAGTAAAGTTTTCGCCCTTCATAAATCCGACAACCGGAAGTTCTTCGATAGATTCAATCATATATGCAACGGCGGTGTATTTAATGGGGCCGCTAACATCATTTTTAAGGCGAACTATTGATTCTCTTGTTGTGCCGGGGGCAACAACCTTATCGCCATCTTCCGAAAGCACTGTTTCGCCGTCTTCATTGCTGAAAAGCTTTAAATTATATATGCCGTTTTCATCAATGCCGTCAGCATCTTGCCAATCAAGTGAGTTTTCGGTATATGTGATAATATGCTGGGGGGATTCGCTGCGGCCTGCATAGGTTAGTTTAACAACCCAAGGCAAGGTTACAACCTGCAAAATAAATAATATAACGAACACAGGTAAAAGCCAGCTTTTAACCTTTGATATTTTCGATACCATTCGTTAACCCTCCTATAAAAGACGAATTGTTTTTAAAATTTTAAGCCAAGTTTGTTTTAGGAGTTTACAGTTAAATAACACCAAACTTGCACCATTATAATTATACAAAAGCAAAAAACAAAACGCAACCTTTTTTTGTGTGCGTTTTGCTATTATTTTACATTTTTATCACATTGCACAACACAAGTTCTTTAAAGAGAATATAATTGTTTATATTGTAAAAACAAAATTTCCCTATAAGTTTTTGAAGAACGACACTCGAGAGCATACCCTACAAAACACATGCACATTTTATTATCACAACAAATATTTACACATAAGAAGAAAGCGGTGCAATTATCACCGCTTTCTCTCTATCTATATTTTTGCGCTTGGAGTTTAAACATTTCGGCATATTTGCCGCCGAGCTTCATCAATTCGTTATGACTTCCCTCTTCTGCAATGGTTCCATTTTCAAGCATATAAATTTTATCTGCCACTTTGGTTGTGGAAAGCCTATGCGAAATAAAGATTACGGTTTTATCCCCCGTCAAAGCGCTTACTGTATGGTTTAGCATATATTCCGAAAGCGGATCTAACGCACTGCTCGGCTCGTCGAGAATTAATATATCGGGGCTGTTATAAAGCACGCGGCATATTGCCACCTTTTGCGCTTCACCGCCCGAAAGGTTAACGCCCTCGCCTGAAAATTCCTTTGTAAGCTGGGTATCAAGCCCATCGGGCAAAGAGTTATATACATCTGTAAAGCCTGTGTCATTAATTACCTTTAACGCCGCATCGCGGTCGATAGGCTCATTGCTCATTGATATATTTTGCCCGAGGGTGAGCGCCAATATCTGATAGTCTTGAAACAATGCGCTTATTCTGCCGCGATGCGCCGCAAGAGAATAATTGCTTATGTTGTTCCCACCGCACAGCACTTCGCCCTGCTGCGGGTCGTAAAGCCTCATTATAAGCTTAACAAGGGTGGATTTTCCTGCGCCGTTGTAACCAACTATCGAAACCTTGCTTCCCATAGGAATTTTAAGGTTTATGTTTTTCAAAACAGGTGTTTCCGTTCCGGGGTATGTAAAGGAAACATCACGAAACTCTATATCGAATTTATCGTTTAATTCATCTGTTCCCTTATCCTCCATATTGTTTTGCGTTTGCAAAAACTTCCTCATTTTATCAATATAAAGGCCCTCTTTTTGAATATCGGGCACAAACATTGCAAAATCGCCTATGGAATTGGCCATTTGGCTTATAGCGTTATACATTGAAATAACCGAACCGAGGCTTAACACCTTTTTAATAAGGCATTTAAATAGAAGCCACAATAGGTAAAGTATATCAAAATATCTAACTATGCCCGATAAAGAATACCAAGCAACCAACCTGCGCGAATGGTGGTCAACAACCTTTTCCATCTCTTCACTGGCATTTTTATGCTCGCGAAGCAGTTTATCGGTCATATTACCCATTCGTATATCCTTGGCGAAATCAGCAAGATAAAATACGCGGTTTATGTAGTCGCGCTTGCGGCTTATAGGTTTTTGTTCTTCCTGCATTTTCACATAATACTTATTGCCAACCAAGTTCCCTGCAAGCCTTAAGGCTATCATTACAGCCGCTACCACCAAGCCTAAAACATCCTGAGTGATTACAAACACACCCGTTACCGAGGCTACAACTGTTAAGCGAACAATATAAAACATAGATTGGATCGAGTCGAGTATCTTTTGCGGTGCATCGTTCATCGACCAGACGAAATCATTATAAAATTGCGGGTTATCGTAAAACTCTATATCCATTGCGGTTGCTTTTTCGTAAAGCTGCATTGAAATTGAGCTTTTGATTTTTTCCGCACCCTTGGTTTTTATAAACTGCTCTGCAATCGCATCAAAGAGGTATTTAAAGGTGCCAAATGCCGCCAATATAAGAATAAATGTAAGTGCGTGAGAGAACGGCCTTTTGTTTTCAATGCAATCCACAAGGAATGCCAGCAAAAACACATTTTCTATAACTGCTAAAACGCCCTCAAAAATACCCTCAAACAGTGTGCATATAACATAGGCAGGGCTTGCCTTAAATGCAAGGCGCATGCCCCATAACACACTTTTAAAAGCCCCTGAGTTTTCGCGTTTTTTCTTACCCATTGCCATTCACCTCGCTTTCATCGGCTAAATAGCTCTTTGCCTGCTTTTTAAACATATCGGCATACCGCCCTTGCAGCTTCATAAGTTCTGAATGTGTGCCGTTTTCAACAAGGCGCGAGTTATTTAAAACGAGAATTCTGTCAGACAAAGCGGCAGATGAGAGCCTGTGCGAAATAATAAAGGCGATTTTGCCTTTTTTTGGGTCGCACTGCGAGCATACCTTTAAAATCGTTTCATACATATTAAACTCAGCTATCGGGTCTAATGCACTGCTTGGCTCATCAAGTATCACTATCGGGCTTTGCTTAGCAAAGGCGCGCGCAATAGCAATTTTTTGCTGTTCGCCGCCCGAAAGAAGCGCGCCGTTATTATCGAACTCGCGGGTCAGCACCGTGTCGACACCGTTTGGCAGTGCAGCTGTTTTTCCATAAACACCGCTTTGCTTTAAGGCATTAATGGCTGCCTCGCGCTGTTCTTCGGTGGTAATTTCCTCAAGCATAACATTCTCAAGCACGGTTGCCGAAAACATAGCAAAATCCTGAAAGGTTGTGCCTATAAGCGCGCGATACTGCTTCAGATTATATTCCTTAATATTAACCCCGTTTAGCAAAATCTCACCGCTTGTTGGGTCGTAAAACCTCATAATCAGCTTAACAAGCGTGGTTTTACCCGAACCATTATAACCCACAAGAGAAATCTTTTCACCGCTTCGAACCGTAAAGTTTACATCCTGCAGGGCAAAACCCTCCTGCCCCGGATAGCTAAAGCTAACATTTTTAAATTCAAGCGTGGCAACGGGAAGAGTGGGCACAATTCCATCGCTGTCTTCGGGTATGGTTGGAGTATAAGCCATAAAGTCCTTATAATTTTGTATAAATACACCGTCTTTCCCGGCCATTCTAACGGCATATCCCATTTTGCCTATTATATTTGAAACGGTGGTTATAGCGCTTGCAAGAACCGCAAACTGCCCAAGCGGCACGCTGCCATCAACAAGGGATAAATAGCTTGCAACTATCCACATTCCGTCGAATGCTAAAACGTATGCCATAAAGCAGCCAAGCCAATGGTACCACGCAAGGCGGCCTTTATAGATGTTTATATTATCTATCACGCTGCCGTAGGCTTTATAAAACACCTGCTTTAAAACATTGAAAACGCCCGTCAATCTGATTTCTTCGGCATTTTTTCTAAGGAAAACGGTTCGGTTTGTGTAATCAAAGCGGCGGCGATGCGGCACATTAGCGGTATCAAGGCTGTATAAAACCTGCTTCGCGTGCGCACTTACAAATAAATGCGCTATACTGGGTATTATAACAAAGGGCAGGCACCACACAGTTATCCTAATCATCATAATAAAGCCTATAACCGAGAAAATTAATGAGCTTATAAACAGAGAAAAGTTCCACAGCACCTGTATTCCGCGTTCGGCAGCTTCGGTTGTTGCTCGGGTATACTTATCGTAAAATTCGGGTGTTTCAAAGCAATTTATATCAACATTTGCCGCCTTTTTAAACATTTTTTCGTTTAATGCACGGTTAATTTTAATATCGCTTTTTTCTTGGAATTTAATATAATAATACTCTTGAAAAATAACGCCTGCCACAAGCACCACAAAGCTTACTATTATAAAAGCGGCCGACTGCGGAAAGGGGCGTATTTCACTGTTTCCTAATATGTACTGCATAAATACAATGCTTACAAATAGCTGTTCAGCAAAGCGCAAGCCCATAACCAAAAGCTGCATTATTATGCGAGAGGGTTGAATTTTCCATATTAGCCCTAACATATACAGAAAATTTTTAACGGTCGGTATTTTGTTTTTAGTTTTTTGTTTTTTCGCCATAGGTTCACCTCTTAATAACAAAACGGTCAGTTAAAACTGAAAACTATTATCTAATGCATCCCTTTTATATTTTGACATTCCGTGAATGTCAAGTTGGTTTAGATTATAGCATATAATTCTTTTGTTGACAAGCACTAAATGTCAGAAATGGGGAATTTTTATATTTATTAACAAAAGTTCCGAAGGATTAAATAACATTTGCGGCAAAAACATAGCTCGGTTTCGCACCGATATTAAAATTTCACAAAGGGAGCTTGCCAACAGAATGCAGCTTGTTGGGATAGATATTGATAAAAACGCTGTTCAGCGCATTGAATGCGGCAAACGCTTTGTTACCGATATTGAGGTTATTGCATTTGCCAAGGTGTTCAATGTATCCCTTGAAGAGTTGTTAATCGGTTAAATTTAAGGGCAAGTTTTTCTCCTTAAATCAAAAGAGCTGCTTTTAATAATAAATCTATATACGAAAACAGGGGACTACTATTCCGTCCCCTGTTTTTTATTATTATTACATTTAAAATTTATCTTCTTTTAAAGCCTTGGCGGTGATTATCCCTGCGTGGCGGGCGTGCACCTGTATCTGCATCATCAGCAACTACAGCACCCTCGATCTCAACAAGGGCTGCGCGGCGTGAAAGGTTAATTCTGCCCTGATCGTCGATTTCAGTTACTTTAACGATAACCTCATCGCCAACGTTAACAACGTCTTCAACCTTTTCAACACGCTTAACATCAAGCGCACTAATGTGAACAAGGCCTTCTTTACCGGGGGCAATTTCAACAAAGGCACCGAAGCCCATAAGGCGGGTTACCTTGCCCTTATAAATCGCACCGATTTCAGGATCGTTAGCAATTGTTTCAACAATTTCAATAGCGCGGCGAGCCTTATCAATATCAATAGCCGAAACGTAAACGTGGCCATCATCTTCAATGCTGATAGTACATTCGCACTGCTCTTGAATTGACTGAATAACCTTACCCTGCTTACCGATAACATCACCGATCTTATCAGCAGGAATCACTGTTATTAACATCTTGGGAGCATATTTTGATAATTCCTCACGCGGCTTATCAATTACAGGAAGCATAATTTCATCAAGGATGTAGTTCCTTGCTTTATTGGTTTTAGCAAATGCTTCTTTTATAATTTCGGGTGTAAGGCCATGAACCTTAAGGTCCATCTGAATGGCGGTTATACCCTTTTTGGTTCCTGCAACCTTAAAGTCCATATCGCCATAGAAGTCTTCAAGGCCTTGAATGTCAACCATTGTCATAAAGTCGCCATAAACACCTTCATCGCCTGTGATAAGGCCGCAAGAGATACCTGCAACAGGGGCTTTAATGGGAACGCCTGCAGCCATAAGAGCTAAAGTTGAACCACAGATTGAAGCCTGTGAAGTTGAACCGTTTGAAGAAAGAACCTCTGATACCACACGAATTGCATAGGGGAATTCTTCAACCGAAGGAATTACAGGCACAAGCGCACGCTCAGCAAGGGCGCCGTGGCCGATTTCACGCCTGCCGGGGCCGCGTGAAGGCTTGGTTTCGCCAACCGAGTATGACGGGAAGTTATAGTGGTGGATATATCTCTTTTCGGTTTCTTCATCAAGTCCGTCAAGGCGCTGTGCATCGGTAACGGGGCCCAGTGTTGCAACCGAAAGAACCTGAGTTTGGCCGCGGGTGAACATACCCGAACCGTGAACCCTTGCAAGAAGGTCAACCTGCGCGTTAAGCGGGCGGATTTCGTCGATTCCTCTGCCGTCAACACGCTTTTTATCATTCTTAAGCCAATCTCTTACAACGTGCTTTTGAACAAGATACATAATTTCGTCGAGCTTTGCTTCGCATCCTTCGAACTTTTCATCGAACTTTTCGTGAACAGCATTGTATATAGGAAGAAGTGCAGCATCGCGAACGGTTTTATCATCAGTGTCGAGTGCCTTTTTAACATCTTCAATACAGAATTCTTCAATTTCTGCGAAAATTTCAGGGTCGGGGTTGTTTGATGTGAACTCAAACTTCGGCTTGCCGATTTCAGCAACGATTTTGTTAATAAATTTAACAACCTCTTTGTTAGCCTCGTGGCCCTTCATAATAGCCTCAAACATAAGGTCGTCGTCGATTTCGTTAGCGCCTGCTTCAATCATAGCAACTAAATCTTCGGTTGAAGAAACGGTTAAGTCAAGCTCGGTTTTAGCCCTTTGCTCAAGGGTTGGGTTGATAACTATTTCGCCATCTACCAAGCCAACATCAACGCTTGAAATTGGGCCTGCCCACGGAATATCAGAAATTGCAATAGCAGCAGAAACGCCGATAGCGGCTGTGATTTCGGGGCTGCAGTCAGGGTCAACCGACATAACGGTTGCAACAACCGAGCAATCGTTTCTCATATCTTTTGGGAAAAGGGGGCGAATGGGGCGGTCGATACAGCGTGAAGCTAAAACTGCCTTTTCGCTTGCCTTGCCTTCGCGGCGGCCGAATGAACCGGGGATTCTGCCAACCGAATACATTTTTTCTTCATAATCTACTGAAAGGGGGAAAAAGTCTACCCCTTCGCGAGGCTTTGCAGATGCTGTAACAGTGCAAAGAACGGTGGTTTCACCATAGGTTGCAAAGATTGCAGCGTTTGCAAGCTGTGCCATTTTGCCGGTTTCAAGCTTTAAAGGTCTGCCGGCAAGTGTTGTTTCATAAACCTTGTAATTTTCGAACATTTTTGTTCCTCCTTTTTAATTAGGGGGATGATGAGGTTTAGCAATAAATCCGCCGCTTAAAAATCAAATTCAAACGGTCGATTTACCGCTAAAAATCCGTCAGCCCCCGTTTTACCTGTTATACAGCAAAAAAAGGCAAGCCGAACCTTAACCGATTCGGCTGCCAACACTTTTTACTTACGTATACCAAGCTTTTTGATGATAGCACGATATCTTTCGATATCCTTTTTCTGAAGGTATGCGAGAAGATTTCTTCTGTGACCAACCATTTTGAGAAGACCTCTTCTTGAGTGGTGGTCGTTCTTGTTAACCTTCAGGTGTTCGGTCAATTCATTAATTCTGTTTGTGAGAAGTGCAATCTGAACTTCGGGTGAACCTGTGTCGCCCTCGTGAGTTGCATAATCCTTAATGATTTGATTCTTAACCTCTTTTGTCATCATTTCTAATTCACCTCTTAAATATTATTTGCCGCCTAAAACCAAGCAAGGGGTAGGTGAAACTCCGAAAAAACGGCATACTCCCCAAACATAGCTTAAGGTAGTGAGGTTATTGTAACACATAGGTTTCACTTTGTAAAGAACTTTTTATTATTTTGCCGCAATTACTTTTTATTATGAGATTTATTTATTGATTTTAGCACCCTTATATAATATACTTGTTAAAAAAAGATAAACGGTGAGCTAATGAAAAAGAACGAAACCTATGAAATTGAAATAACAGGGCTTACGAGCGAAGGCAGCGGCGTTGGCAGAATAGATGGCATTGCTGTTTTTGTTCCCTTTTCGGCCATTGGCGACCGCCTTAAAGTTTTAATTGTAAAGGCTAAAAAAAGCTTTGCCTATGGCAAGATACTTGAAGTTTTAAAACCATCGCCCGACCGCATTAAAGCAGACTGCCCCGTGTTTGGCAGGTGCGGCGGCTGCGTTTACCGCCACCTTTCATATAACGCCGAGCGCGCGTCTAAACAGCTTGTTGTTCAAAATAATATTCAGCGCATTGGCGGGTTCGAGGGCTTTGAAGTGGAGCCTATATTAGCCGATGATGTTAGAACACTCGGCTACCGCAACAAGGCGCAATACCCGTTTGGAATAATAGATGAAAAGCCTGCTGCAGGCTTTTATTCTGCGCGAAGCCACCGCATAACACCCAGCCCTTACTGCGCGCTTCAGCCGCCCGTGTTCGCCGAAATTTTAGATTACACATTAAACTTTTTAGAGCAAAACGGTGTTAGCATATATGATGAGAGCACCCACTCAGGCCTTTGGCGGCACTTGTTTCTAAGGCAGGCGCAAAAAACGGGCGAAATTATGGTTATGCCCGTAATAAACGGCAATGCACTCCCAAGTAAAAATGAATATGTGAACGGCCTTAAAAATCTTTTAGGTGATAACCTCACAAGTGTAATGCTTAACATAAACACAGAAGACACTAACGTTATTTTAGGAAACGAATGCCTGCATTTATACGGGCAAGGTTTTATAACCGATGAGCTTTGCGGCGTAAAGGTCCGTATATCACCGCTTTCGTTCTATCAGGTTAACCGCGATATGGCAGAAAGGCTTTATTTAAAGGCGGCAGAATACGCAGATCCTAAAGGCAAAACCGTGCTCGATTTATACTGCGGCGCCGGAACAATCGGGCTTTCGATGGCGAAGAGTGCCAAAAAAATAATAGGTGTGGAAATTATACCCGATGCTGTTGAAGATGCTAAAATAAACGCGCGCGAAAACGGCATAGAAAACGCAGAGTTTATATGCGGTGATGCGGCCAAGGCCGCCGAAATATTAGCAAAACGAAAACTGCACCCCGATGTGGTAATTGTTGACCCGCCAAGAAAGGGCTGTGAAGAAAAGCTCTTGCAAATTATTGCGCACGAATTTTCACCCGAGAAAATTGTTTATGTATCGTGCGACAGCGCTACACTTTCACGCGACTTGAAAATCCTTGCAAGTAACGGCTATAAACTTTTAAAAGCCACGCCGTGCGACCTTTTCCCCGGCACACCGCATGTTGAGTGCTGCGCGCTGCTTTGCCGCGCACAGCAGTGATATAAATTCCCGGTGAAATTTGCGATATACACTAAGGTGTGCGATATACCTATGGTGCGATATGTGCCTTACGGCACGTGAATTTATATCATATCGCAACCAAAGCTCAGCGAGGTTATATCGCATTTACATAAATATATCGCACGAGCAAGGCGAGTATATCGCGAAAAGAGGTTTAAAATGGATAATAAAACAATAAAAGAACTATCAGTGGAATTAATTGTTGAAACAACAGCGATATGCGATAATATCAAAGGGCGTTCGGTTTTTGTGAATCAATTATTGCGCTCGTGTTCTTCAATAGGAGCAAATTCTCACGAAGCAAAATATGCTCAAAGTAACGCTGATTTTATAAACAAATTAGGAATTGCTCTTAAAGAATGTTATGAAACTGAGTATTGGCTCGAAATTATTTATAAGGTTAATGCAATTGATGCAATAACATATAAGAATCTAATAAATAAATGCGGTACAATACGCAGAAAACTTATTGCATCTATCACTACCGTTAAACAGAAAAATCAATCGAATTAAAAGTTAAACTCAAAAATACGGCGTTGTAGAAATTGAACTTAGCGGATCTAAAAAATTACACTCGAATGCTGCGCTGCTTTGCCGCGCACAACAGTGATAAAATTCTTACAGACCCCTCAATATACAAGGAGTAGAAAATGACTGAAATTAAGCGTTGCCCCAATTATAAAAAGTGCGGCGGTTGCCAGCTGCAAAATATGGATTACGACCGCCAGCTTCGTTTTAAGCAGGCTCAGGTTGTTAAACTACTCGGGCACTTTCATCATGTTAACAATATTATAGGAATGCAAAACCCCACCCACTATCGCAACAAGGTGCAGGCCGCCTTTGGCAAACAAGGGGGCAAGATTATATCGGGGGTTTATCAATCATCAACCCATAAAATTGTACCGGTTGACGATTGCATGATTGAAGATGAAATTGCCGATAAAATTATTGTTACGATTAGGAAATTAGCCCAAAGTTTTAAGCTTCGCCCGTTTAATGACACAACTATGGCAGGATTTTTGCGCCATGTTCTTGTTAAACGCGGGTTTGTAAGCGGCCAGGTTATGGTGGTGCTTGTAACTGCAGGGGGAGCATTCCCCTCGCAGCGTTCTTTTATTAACGCACTGCTCGGCCGCCACCCCGAAATCACCACCATTGTTCGCAATATAAACGAAAAGCACACAAGCCTTGTGCTGGGAACTAAATCTCAGGTGCTTTTTGGTGATGGTTATATTGAAGAAGAGCTTTGCGGCAAAACCTTTAGAATAAGCCCCAAGGCATTTTATCAAATAAACCCCGTTCAAACCCAGGTTCTTTATGAAAAGGCGGTTGAATTTGCCGAACTCAGCGGCACCGACACAGTTATTGATGCCTATTGCGGCACGGGGACTATTGGAATTATTATGGCAGAAAATGCCGGCAGTGTTATAGGCGTTGAGCTTAACCCCGATGCCGTAAAGGACGCCAAGGTGAACGCAAAGAAAAACGGCACCGACAACATTAAGTTCTACTGTGCCGATGCAGGCGATTTTATGGTTGAGCTTGCAGAGTTTGGAAGAAAGGCAGACGTTGTAATCACCGACCCACCAAGAGCAGGCTGCAGCAAAGAATTTTTAGAAAGTGTTGTTACACTCTCGCCTAAAAAGATTGTTTATATATCCTGCAACCCCGTAACCCTTGCAAGAGATTTGAGCTTTTTAACCCGAAAAGGCTATAAGGTTCGGAAAATTCAACCTGTTGATATGTTTCCTTTTACAGAGCATATTGAGTGCGTTTGCCAATTAATAAGAAAATAAAAATAATTTAAGGGCATACCGTTTTGGTATGCCCTGTTTACTTTAGTTTAAGCAGTTTCTTGAACAACTTCTTGAACCTGTTTCTCTTTAAACGCCAATCGTATTGTGGGAAACAATACAAAAAATAATCGCACTCATCACAACATATTTCATATTCGGGGTGCTCGCCATTCCCAAGGCATCGCCTGCCTTGCCTGCTCGGTGTTAATGGCGTGCCTGTTTCATCAATTATTTGCTCTTTTCTCATATGCTTTACCTCATAATTAAAAAAGCACACCCCGAAGGGTGTGCCGTTTCCCTCGGTTAGACTACCACATCACACCGATAATTCACTCGCAAGGAGAACAGAGAGAACACCTTTTACCAAGGTAGTGTTCCCGCTTACGAGCAAAAAAACAGTTATCGCATATTAAAATGTGATGTGGTATGGTGTTATAATAACACAAACCATCTAAAAAGTAAAGCCACTAAAAAAGGTTTTGAATAAGCCCAAAACAATACTGACTACGTACAAGTGCGTTTTTAGATTGGCGTATCAGCCATGCGTGATTTACTTGCCGCCTGTACACAGGTCTATTAATATGCTGGGCTCCCTCTGACGAGGGAGCGTTGAGCGTTAGCGAAACTGAGGGAGAGAAAAAACACAAATTAATATACTTTTTCTGTTCTCTCCCTCAGTCTTTTTGCTATGCAAAAATCCACCTCCCTCATCAGATGGAGGCATGGTTTGTGCATATTTTTGCTGGAGTAAAACCAATTTTCATTAAACCATTGTTTTATAAATAATCGGGGTTTTGGGTGGCGCTTTTTCACCAAAAGTTATGGCCGCAGTGTAACGCTTTTCTGCCTCTTCTAAAGCACTGGGTTTATTGGTGTGCATTAGGCACAGCACATCGCCTTTATTTACAAAATCGCCCACCGTTTTAATTATTTCAATTCCCGCCGCCGCATCAACCGCTTCGCCCTTAACGGTTCTGCCAACGCCGAGTATTCCTGCTACACCTCCAATGGCCTCGGTATCAATTTTAGTTATATAGCCACCGGCCGTGCTTTTTACCTCTTTAATATATGCAGCCTTTTCGAACAAATCAGGGTTTTCAATATATCTTGTGTCGCCGCCTTGCGCCGCAACCCATTCGAGTATCTTTTTATAAGCATCACCCGAATCAAGCGCGCGCTCTGCTTCTTCCCTTGCCTTGTTTAAAGGAATATTGAGGGCGAGCGATGCCATATTAGCGGCAAGCGCCAAACAAATTTCGCGAAGCTCCCCCTGTTCGCCGTTTTTTAAGAACCTTGCAGCCTCGGCAACCTCTAAAGAGTTGCCAACAGCGCTCCCCAGTGGCGCATCCATATTTGTTATAAGCGCCGCTGTTTTTCTGCCGCACGATGCTCCAATTTTCACCATCATCCTCGCTAATTCTTCGGCTTCTTCCTGTGTTTTCATAAAAGCGCCACTGCCACACTTAACATCTAAAACTATTACATCCGCGCCCGATGCTATCTTTTTGCTCATAACGCTGGCGGCTATAAGCGGAAGGCTTTCAACCGTTGCGGTAACATCACGAAGCGCATAAATCTTTTTATCGGCAGGAGTAAGATTGCCCGATTGCTCGGTTAATGCCACACCGATTTTTTTAATTTGGTTTATAAAATCTTCAAAGTGGAGGCGAGTATTGAACCCGGGAATTGACTCTAATTTATCTATAGTGCCGCCCGTAAAGCCTAAACCCCTGCCCGACATTTTGGCTGTGCGGCAGCCGGTGCAGGCGGCAATGGGCGCCACAATAAGGGTTGTTTTATCACCAACTCCACCTGTGCTGTGCTTGTCGGCAGTGGTGCCGCCGAATATCGACAAATCGAGTACGTCGCCCGAATGCGCCATACTGAGTGTGAGGTCGGCCGTTTCGCGGCTGGTCATCCCATTTAAGAAAATCGCCATTAAAAGGGCCGATGCTTGATAATCAGGGATCTCCCCCGCCGTGTAGCCCTTAACAAAATGCTCAATTTCCTCGCGTGAAAGCTCGCCGCCTCCGCGTTTTTTATAAATTATGTCATACATTCTCATAAAACCGCGCCCCCAGTTTTAATCGTTAGTTATATCCTTTGAAGAAAACGAAAAGGGTAAAAGCTCACCTAAAGTGTGTTTTTCATATTCCCCTTTGCCTTTTACAATAAGTATTTCAAAATCGGGTTCGCAAAATTCTAAAAGCGCTTGGCGGCACACGCCGCAGGGTGAAAAACCGCCCGTTATTTCGCCGCCCTTTCCGCCTGCAACGGCAATTGCTTCAAAATCTTTTTCACCGCTGCTTACCGCTTTAAAAAGGGCAACTCTCTCGGCGCAGATGCCGGGTGTAAACGCCGCATTTTCGATATTGCAGCCTGTATACATTTTGCCGCTTTTTGTTAAAAGCGCCGCGCCCACACTGCAACCCGAATAGGGCGAATATGAATTTTCTATTGCCGCCACTGCGGCTGTGCAGAGCTTTTTATACAAAGCCTCTCCCCCTAAATTTAGATACTTATAGCCGTTTCAAGAGCAAGCTCTATCATCTGTGTGAATGAACTCTCGCGTTCTTCGGCAGAAGTTGCTTCACCCGTTACAATATTGTCTGACACTGTGTAAATCGCAAGTGCGCGCCCCGCGCTTGCCGCCGCATTCATATAAAGCGCCGCCGTTTCCATTTCAACTGCCATAACGCCCATTTTCGCCCATTCGGCAGAATTAATTTCGCCCGAATAAAAGGTATCGCTTGTTAATATATTGCCAATTTTATATGAAAGCCCCTGCCTGTCGGCTGTATCTGCGCAGGCCTTTAAAAGCCCAAAATCACATATAGGGGCAAATGTTCCGTGAAGGGCGAACTGGTGGGCGTAATTTGAATTGGTGCAAGCGCCCATTCCCATAATAATTTCGCGCAGCTTTATATCACTGCTTATTGCCCCTGCAGAGCCTATGCGTATTATGTTCTTTACACCGAAAAAGTTAAAAAGCTCATAAGAATATATCCCCATAGAGGGCATACCCATTCCGCTTGCCATAACCGATATTTTTTTAGCCTTATAAAACCCTGTGTACCCCTGCACACCGCGAACATTATTAACAAGCACCGCGTCGGTTAAATAATTTTTTGCAATAAACTCCGAACGGCGCGGGTCGCCCGGCATAAGCACCGTTTCGGCGAAATCTTCGGGCGCCGCATTTATATGAGGTGTAGGATAATTTAAGCTCATAAGTATCCCCCTTTAAAAATTAACTTATATAATTATTATACCATATATACTTTAAAATTAAAAGCGCGGCGAAGCAAACAAAAGATTTTTTTATGTAGGATTACAATTGATGTGTTACAAAACTGAAAAATAAAAAGATGACGAATGGAAGATCCTGTGTTACAGTTAAGTTGCTGAGACAAAACAGACAGGAGGATCAACCAATCGTCATGAACAAGATAACACAAGACATG
>JAZNGF010000010.1:0-115581 GCA_045576295.1 Acutalibacteraceae bacterium
GGTCAAAAACTGTGGTCAAAAAATTGTAAGTTTTCTAAAAGTGGGGAGAAAGCACCTAAATAGCAACAAAAAATGACCTAAAGTGGAGAATAAATCTCTGCTTTAGGTCGTTTTCGTGGTCCGAGTGACAGGGATCGAACCTGCGGCCTGATGGTCCCAAACCACCCGCGCTCCCAGCTGCGCCACACCCGGATATTTATTAAATTTTTCTCAATTGTGGGATAAACTGTGGTCAAAACGATTTTTGACCGATTTTTTGATTTTTATAAATGCCCGAAACCCGCATGAATACAGGGGTTTTGATGCTTTTTGTTTTTCAGGGCATTAAACGCCCGACACGCTCCCAAAACTAGTGCGCTACCAACTGCGCCACACCTCGATATTAAATTGAATATGTTTAACTAAAGCTTTGTGCTTTGTTTTGGTAACCCTCTTGCGGTGCCCGACGACTCGGCGACTGCCGTGCCTCGCTTGTCGACCGCGGCGCTTCGTTATGCTCGCTGCATCGCCCACCGGGCGCGCTCGCAACCTCACCCAAAACTAGTGCGCTTTGGGCTGCGCCACACCTCGATATTAATCACTTGAATTTCAAGCACTTAACAATTTTATATTATAATTTGCGTTTTGTCAATTGTTTTTTGAGGAATAATAATTTAAATTCTGTTTTTAACAGTTGTTTTAGCGGTGTAACCGTGTTTTTGCGCAGATTTTAGTGTGGTTTTGGCTGTGGGTTAGGCGGCTGCGGCATAAAAACCGAAAAAATATTTAAAAAATTGCCATATTTAAAAATTAATGCTTGCAATTTAAAAAAGGGTGTGGTATTATCATTATTGCTAATGCAAATATTTGAGAGGGGTGACAACATGAAAGAGGGAATTCATCCGCAGTATGAAAAGGTAACTGTAAGATGCGCTTGCGGTGCAGAATTTGAAACACGTTCTACCAAGAAAGATATCCGTTTGGATGTTTGTTCAAAGTGTCATCCGTTTTTCACCGGCAAACAAAAGCTGGTTGATACAGGCGGTCGAGTAGACAGATTCAAGAAGCGTTTTGGCATAGAAGACAAATAAAACTGTGCACGAATTATCATCCGCAGCTGCTTAATGCAGTTGCGGTTTTTCGTTATATTAAAGTAATGGGAGCATACTATGGAATACAAAACCATTAAATGTAAAAAGCAGGCCGAGTTCACCGAGCAGCGCTCGAGGTTTATTGGCACCATAAAACCCGTTAGCACCGAGGCAGAAGCCACCGAGTTTATTGCCGCACTAAAACAAAAATATTGGGATGCGCGCCACAATGTTTATGCCTACATACTGCGCGAGGGCAATATTAAGCGTTATTCTGATGACGGCGAGCCGCATTCAACTGCGGGGCTGCCCGCGCTTGAAACGTTAACCAAAATGGGGCTAACTGATTGCGTTTTGGTGGTAACCCGTTATTTTGGCGGCATACTGCTTGGAACGGGCGGGCTTGTTCGCGCCTATTCAGCATCTGCTCGCCTTGCAGCCGAAGCTGCAGGAATTGTTACCATGCGGCAGTGCTCAGAGTGCTCTATTACCTGCGGCTATTCCGATTATTCGCGGCTTGAAAGTTTTATAGCCTCGCGTGATGCCGAACGCGGCGAAACCGACTTTGCCGAAAATATAACGGTTAAACTGTTTATCCCCAAAACGGGGTTAGAGGAATTTTCTGCAGCGTTGACCGATAAATTTAACGGAACGCTAAATGTTGAGGTTTTAGGCGAGGGCTTTGCGCCGTTTGAAGGGTAAATCTTTGCCGTTTAGTCGATTTTTATAGAAATTTTGAAAAAATAAAGGGAAAACAAAAAAATTTTCTAATATAAAATTAAGAGCATTTTTAGGGGGTGCGCAAAACGGACAGCATAAGAGTAAGAACCCAAGAAATTGAACGCGAAACACTGTCTCCCTTTGCGGCGCTAAGCGCCGAAAGCGCAGGGCGCGCACTTGACGAAAAAAAGTGCGACATAAGAACCGATTTCCAGCGCGACCGCGACAGGATTATTCACAGCAAGGCGTTCAGGCGACTGAAACATAAAACGCAGGTGTTCCTATCGCCCGAGGGCGACCATTACCGCACCCGCCTTACACACACATTAGAGGTTGCGCAGATTTCGCGCACCGTTGCAAGGGCGCTGCGCTTGAATGAAGACCTTACCGAGGCTGTGGCTTTGGGGCACGACTTAGGGCACACGCCCTTCGGGCACGCAGGCGAGCGCGCGCTTCAAAGCATATATGGCGATTTCACCCATTACGAGCAAAGCGTTAGGGTGTGCACCAAAACCGAAAAAGCGGGTCGCGGGCTTAACCTAACTTCCGAAGTGCTTGATGGAATACTAAATCACACAACGGGCGACTGGGCTAAAACGCTTGAAGGCAGGGTTGTTAGATATTGCGACCGAATTGCCTATATTAACCACGATATCGACGATGCCATAAGGGCAGGTGTGCTCACGGCCGACAGTATTGATAAAGATTTGGTGGAGTATTTCGGCAAAACCAAGAGTGAGAGAATTAACACTATGGTGCGCTCGCTTATTGTAAACAGCGGCAGTGACATAAAAATGGATGATGAAACCTTTGAAAAATATAATGCTTTGCATTCATTTTTGCACCAAAACGTTTACAGCAACCCCATTTGCAAATCAGAAGAAAGCAAGGTTGAGGGAATAATTTCGGGGCTATATACCTATTTTTGCAAAAACCCCGATAAACTACCGCGTGAGCTTGATGCTATACGTGAGCGCGAGGGAGATGCCCGCGCGGTTGCCGACCATATTGCAGCTATGACCGACCGATATGCCGTTCAGGTTTATACCGATATTTACATTCCACATTCGTGGCAGATATAAATTAAAACGCTAAACACAGGGGGTGAAGCAGTGGCGTTACCTGTTGAATTTTTAATGGAGCTTAAATATAAAAACGATATTGAATCGGTTATATCTTCTTATGTTGATTTAAAACGCAGGGGCAGCAACCTTGTGGGGCTCTGCCCGTTCCATAATGAAAAAACGCCCTCTTTCACCGTTTATAGCGATAAGGGCCACTACCACTGCTATGGCTGCGGTGCAGGCGGCGATGTTATTACATTCATAAGGCAGGTTGAAAACCTTGATTATATGGACGCGGTTAGACTCCTTGCCGACCGCGCAGGCCTTACAGTGCCAGTGAACGGGGCCGATGACCGAGCCGCAAAAATCAGAAAAACCGTTTTAGATATTAACCGTGAATCGGCTAAATTCTTTTTTGAAAGGCTGTTATCACCCCAAGGTGAAACAGCTAAAAACTATTATTTATCAAGGGGGCTTACCCCTAAAACAATAAAGCATTTTGGGTTAGGATACGCGCCCGACAGCTGGGATTCGCTTATAAAGCATCTGCGCTCAAAAGGCTTTAGCGAGGCAGATATACTTGCCGCAGATATGGCGGTGCGTGGCAAGCGCGGCGGAATTTACGATAAATTCCGAAACCGCACAATGTTCCCGATAATTGACCCTGCCGGCAAGGTTGTTGGCTTTAGCGGAAGGGCGATGCCTGGCGAAGATAAAAGCGCAAAATATATTAACACGGGCGACACACCTGTTTACAAAAAAAGCAGGGTGCTTTATGGCATGAACTTTGCAAAGAACCACTGTTCAGCGCAAATAATGTTGGTTGAAGGCAACGTTGACGTTGTTTCGCTTCACCAGGCGGGTTTCCAAAACGCCGTTGCGGCCTGCGGCACCGCCTTCACGGCAGAGCAGGCGCGGCTGATAGCACGGTATGCTAAAGAAATTGTTGTTGTAATGGATGCCGACACTGCGGGCAAAAAAGCAACCGATAAGGTGCTGGGTATTCTTGAAAACTTGAATATTTCGGCAAAGGTTGTGCGGTTGCCGCAATGTAAAGACCCTGATGAATTTATAAAGAAAAACGGCGCACTTGCATTTGAAGAGCTTATTAAAAAGGCAGTGCCTTCGGTTGAATATAAACTTTATATGGCGGCCGAGGGAATAAATTTAGAGGCCGACGACGGGCGTTTAAGCTACCTTAAAAAGGCAATTGAAAGCCTTGCCGCTATCGACGACCCGTTAACGGTTGAGTTATATGCCTCGCGCCTTACAAAATACGGCGTTTCAAAACAAACGGTGCACGAAGAGATAAAACTTGCGCGCCAGCGCCAAAAGCGGAGAAATAATAATAAAGAGCTTCGCGAGGTGCTCAGGCCTAAAATGTCGCACGATGATGTTAACCCCGATAAGCACCGAAGGCCGCGCGCGGTTAACGCCGAAGAGGTTTTTCTTTCGGTTTTGGCATCACACCCCGATTTATACAATAAAGCAAGGGATGCATTGCAACCCGAAGACCTAACAACCGAGTTTAACACAAAGTTCTACCGAAGGCTTTGCGATATTTACGAAACGGGCTACCCGTTCGATTTAAGCTTACTTGGCGAAGAGTTCACAGCAAAGCAAATTGGCTACGTTTCTTCGATGATTTCGGTGAACGGTGTTACCGATAACCCCGAAAAGGTAATGTTAGACAGTATTAGGGTTATACTTGAAGAAAGGGACAAGCTTGAAGCATCAGGAGCTGCCGCCATGAACGACGGCGAATGGGCCGAAAAGATGAATGAGCTTGCCCGAAAGCACCGAACAAAGAATAATAACACTACCTGATGTGTTACAAACCGAAGCAGGTATTATAAAACAAAAGCACCAGATGGGTTAGACTATTTCACGTATAAAATAAGGCGGCAAAGCGTTCCGCCTATAAAGGGAGATAAATATGGAAGAGAAAAAAACAAACGGCGTTACTGAAGAAGTAGAGATTGACAGCTATGTTGACGACAGCGAACAAGATAACAGCATTGACAATTTAAAAGAGCCCGAAGATTTAGAGGCGCTCGAATCTGAGCCGCCTGCGCTCGAGCTCGACCTTGATATGCTTGAGCCAACAGAAGATGAGCTTAAGCTTGAAGAATACGAGGCTGAAAAGTTAGAAGATACTGAGGTTTTAGATAACCTTGTGCTTGATGACCCTGTTAAGGTTTACCTTAAAGATATCGGCCGCGTGCCGCTTCTTTCGGGTGATGAGGAAATCGAACTTGCAAAGCAGATAAGTGAGGGCGATTTAAAGGCTAAAAAAAGGTTAACCGAAGCAAATCTGCGCCTTGTTGTTAGCATTGCAAAGCGTTATGTTGGCCGCGGAATGCACTTTTTAGACCTTATTCAAGAGGGCAACGTTGGCCTTATAAAGGCGGTTGAAAAGTTCGATTACAAAAAAGGTTTCAAATTCTCAACCTATGCTACATGGTGGATAAGGCAGGCCATAACCCGTGCGATTGCCGACCAGGCAAGAACTATCAGAATTCCTGTTCATATGGTTGAAACCATAAACAGGCTTAAAAAGGTTCAAAGCCAGCTTCTGCACGAAAACGGGCACGAGCCGAGCGAAGAGCTTGTGGCCGAAAAGATGGGCCTTTCGGTTGAGCGTGTTCGCGAAATAATGCGCGTGGCTCAAGAACCTGTTTCGATGGAAACACCAATCGGCCCCGAGGAAGACTCAAGGCTTATGGACTTTATTAAGGACGATGATGCTTTAGCTCCCGATGCTGCTGCAATGAAATCAATTACTAATGAAGATATCGACGCGGTTTTAAAAACCTTAAATGAGCGCGAGGAAATGGTTATCCGCCTAAGGTTCGGCCTTTTAGACGGCAGATGCCACACCCTTGAAGAGGTTGGTAACGACTTTAATGTTACAAGGGAAAGAATAAGGCAGATTGAAGCCAAGGCGCTTCGCAAACTTCGCCACCCAATCAGGAGCAATAAATTCAGGGATAGGTAGAGCAAAATGATTTTCAATCAAGAAGCCGATTATGCGATAAGAATAGTTTCGCTGCTGGCCGAATCAGCAGATAGAAAGGATGCAAAAACCATAGCGCAGGAAACGGGCGTTACCGAGCGCTTTACCCTTAAAATTTTGCACCGACTTGTTGGCAATGGGATAGTGAAATCCTATAAGGGTAACAAGGGCGGTTATGTTCTTGCAAGGCCGCCTGAAGAGATAACCCTGCTTGAGGTTGTTGAGGATATTTGCGGTGGGCTGGAATTCAGCCGTTGCCAGGGAAGTGAGTGCGGCTGCACCCACCCTAAAGGGCTTTGCAGGTTCTATTCGGTTTTCGATAAGGTTAGCCGCGATATTCGAGAAACATTTGCAAACACTAATTTCGGCAATAAATAATATAAATAAAGTTTTTAGAATAATATAAAATAAGGTGATTTTTTTGGCAAACGGTATTGACCCTGTTAAGCAGCACGAGCTGTGGAAGGGTAAAATTGAAATTATATCAAGGGTAGAGGTTAAAACGGCCGAAGATTTAGCCGTGGCATACACCCCAGGCGTTGCAAAACCCTGCCTTGAAATAGAAAAGGATTACGATAAATCATTCACACACACAAGGCGCGGCAACTTGGTGGCCGTTATAACCGATGGCACTGCAGTGCTCGGCCTTGGCGATATTGGCCCTGCGGCGGCAATGCCGGTTATGGAGGGCAAGTGCGCATTATTTAAGGAATTTGCAGGGGTTGACGCTTTCCCAATATGCGTTGATTCAAAGGATACCGATGAAATAGTTAAAACCATTTATAATATTTCAAAATCCTTTGGCGGAATAAACCTTGAAGATATTTCGGCACCAAGATGCTTCGAAATTGAAAAAAGGCTTAAAGAACTGTGCGATATCCCCGTTTTTCACGACGACCAGCACGGAACCGCCGTTATTGCGGGCGCGGCGCTTATTAATGCCTGCCGCGTTGTTAATAAAGATTTTTCTAAAATTCGTTTGGTTATAAACGGCTCGGGCGCTGCCGGCACTGCTATTGCTAACCAACTAATGCGCCTTGGCATTGGCGATATTACAATGTGCGATATAGGCGGTGTGCTTAACCCCGAAACAATGGAACTTAACAGCGCAAAGGCCAAGCTTGCCGCTAAAACAAATAAAGCGGGCGTTTTCGGAACCCTTGCAGATGCTCTTAAAAATGCCGATGCATTTATAGGCGTTTCGGCACCGGGCGTTGTAAGTGCCGATATGGTTCGCTCAATGGCAGAAAAGCCGATTGTTTTCGCAATGGCAAACCCCGTTCCCGAAATTATGCCCGATGAAGCTGTGGCCGCAGGCGCTGCAGTTGTTGGCACAGGGCGTTCAGATTTTTGCAACCAAATCAACAATGTTTTGGCATTCCCCGGAATCTTTAAGGGCGCGCTTGCCTGCCGCGCATCAGACATAACCGATAATATGAAGGTGGCGGCATCTTACGCGCTTGCCGATTTTGTGGGAGATAGGCTTGCGGCCGATTACATACTTCCCGCCGCGTTTGAAGAAGGCATTGCCGACTGCGTTGCTAATGCTGTTATTGAAAGCGCAAGGAAAGACGGCATTGCAAGGGCATAAACCTAAAAAAAAGAACATAAATAACATTTAAGGTGATTATAATGAAAACAACCTATAAAACAAGCGGCACCTGCTCGCGCAGTATTATTCTTGAAATTGAAGGAAACAAGCTTATAAGCGCGCAGTTTGAAGGTGGCTGTAACGGCAACCTTAAGGGGATTGCATCGCTGGTTTCGGGCATGGATATTGATGATGTTATAGAGAAACTTAAAGGTATCAGGTGCGGCTTTAAGGGCACCTCTTGCCCTGATCAGCTCGCATGCGCTTTGATAGAATATAAAAACAGTGCTAACTAAATTTACCTCAAAAGGGTGATACAAATGTCGGATGAATACATTAAAATAGCGGGCGACCACCCAAGCCGCGATATAGCTTTGCAGAAAAGCAGGGCGAATGCTAATCAGGGTGCCGTAACGGCAGAATCTGAAGCGGCTAAAAAATTAGGGCGCGATGCGGCCGAGATGCTTTTTGAATCGTTTGAAAAGTTCACTTCGGCCGATGAGCTTCAAAACGCCGAAATGGGAATGCAAAAGGAGCTGATTTTGTCGTTCACGGCGTTATCCTGCTTTGAAAACGAAATTGCTAACCCCGCCTTTGCTGATATTGCTCATAACGCATTTTTAGAGCATGTGTCGGCAAATCGGCCGGAGCTTTACAGCCTTATAACCTCGTCGGGTGCGTTTTCGTTTTATTATTTAGCCTTCCGCAGGGGTATAGAGGTTGACCGCAGAATGGGCCAGACCTTTGCAATGTTATGCGGGCACGATGGCGACCCAGTGTATCAAGAACTCGGCGAAGCACTTTATTGCTGGTTTTATTCGAAAATATCAAAGATGGCAGCAAATGCCCAGTAATAAAAATAAAAAAGGGTGCACCTGCATGAAAAGCGGTGCGCCCTGTTTTTATACGCCTATTTATATATTTTTCGGGAACCAGGTTGCCATATCGCCCAAAAAGTCATACCTGCCGAGTTCAATCAGGCGGAAGGTTAAATCGGGTTCATATTCCACTATGGTAACCGAGGCGTTTTTAACCCATTCGAGGTTTTTAATTTCTTCAAACGGCAAGCCTTTCCAAATAGTTTCCATAATTCTTATGGGGGTTGCGTGGGTTCCAATAAGAACTGTTTTGCCGTTGTTCTCAAGTGCGATTTTTTCAATTTCGGCCTTAATGCGGTTTCGCAGCTCTATAACGCTTTCGCCGTTTTCGGGCTCGCAGCGGCTCATATCCTCGCGCCAGAGGTGCCACTGTTTGGTGTGATTTTCTTCAATATAATCGTAATACTGATATTCCCAGTCGCCAACGAAAATTTCGCGCAGGTTTTTATCTTTAACTATTTCAAGCCCGCGAAGTTCGGCAGAACCCAAAACTGTGTTATAAGCGCGCTGCAAATCGCTTGAATAAACAATGTCGATATGCTCGTTTTTCAAAAACTGTGTAACGGCTTCGGCCTGCCTTTGCCCAAGTGCGGTGAGCGGCACATCGGTTTGCCCTGCAAAACGGTGAAGCTCGTTGCCCTTACTTTGCCCGTGGCGCACTATTATTAATCTTGTCATTTCTGTTCACCTGAATTCTCAAAAACTAAATCAATTATATTTTAAACAGAAATGTTTGTCAATGGAGCGGCGCTAAATAATAATGAATAAAGCTGCCGTTAAGGCAAGAACTGCCGCCGCGCCACCTACACATAGAATAATTTTTCTGCGCCTGCGCTTTATGGCCTCTTGCCGTAAAAAACCGGGGCCTGCCCCCAATACAGACGAAATATAACCGCTTGCCTCTTGCGAGAGAACTGCAGTGTCGGTTTCGTTATATTCGGGGCGAACAAAAACTATTGCCCGTTCGAAATACTTGTTTTCGGTATTGTTCACTTCAATTATTCTTCGGTTAACTCCTTTAAGCATGGCGGCCTCCTAAAACTTTGTTTTTTTATATTTTAGTAAAGTTCGTGAAAAAATATACAATGTAACAAAAAAACAAAAAAATAGGTTTTTTTGGGTTAGTTTTGAACTTGCGCCAACCACAAGATATTGTGGTGTGATTTAAAAAAATAAATAATTTTTAGAAAATGTTGTTGTTTTGTATTGACATATTTAAGTGTGCTGTGTATAATGATAAACGCTCATCAATATTAAGGCGAAAATGCATTTCAAGGAGATAAAAATGAAGATAATTAAAAGAAACGGAAGCGAAGTAATCTTCGATATTTCAAAGATTATTGTTGCTATAAAAAAAGCTAATGAAAGTGTTGCGGAAAGCGAGCGTTTAACTGCCGAACAAATAGATGAAATCGCAGCAAGCGTTGAAAAATCTTGTAATAATCTTAACCGTTCATTAAGCGTTGAAGAAATTCAAGACTTGGTTGAGAACGAAATTATGTTCAAAAGGGCGTTTTCTGTTGCAAGAAAATATATAACCTACCGTTACACAAGGGCGCTTGTTCGTAAATCGAACACCACCGACGACCAGATTTTAAGCCTTATTGAATGCAACAACGAAGAGGTTAAACAAGAAAACTCAAACAAAAACCCAACCGTTAACAGCGTTCAGCGCGACTATATGGCCGGTGAAGTTAGTAAAGATATTACAAGGCGTATCCTTTTGCCGCAAGATGTTGTTGAAGCTCACGAACAGGGCATCATCCATTTCCACGATGCCGACTATTTCGCACAGCACATGCACAACTGCGACCTTGTTAACCTTGAAGATATGCTTCAAAACGGCACTGTTATCAGCGGAACACTTATTGAAACCCCGCATTCATTCTCAACCGCTTGTAACATCGCAACCCAGATTATTGCGCAGGTTGCATCATCGCAGTATGGCGGCCAAAGCATAAGCCTCACACATTTGGCGCCATTCGTTCAGGTTAGCCGCGAAAAAATTCGCAACGATGTTATTGAAGAGTTCAAGCTCATCGGCCAAGAGATAGATGACGAAAAGGTTTCCAAAATCACCGAAAAGAGATTGCGCTTAGAGGTTAAAAAAGGCGTTCAGATGATTCAGTATCAGGTTGTAACACTTTTAACAACCAATGGTCAGGCTCCTTTTGTTACTGTGTTTATGTATCTTAACGAAGCAAGGAACGAGCAGGAAAGAGCCGACCTTGCAATGATTATTGAAGAGGTTTTAATCCAGCGTTACGAAGGTGTTAAAAATGAAGACGGTGTGTGGATAACTCCTGCTTTCCCCAAGCTTATTTATGTTCTTGAAGAAGATAATATTAAAGAAGGCAGCCGTTATTGGTATTTAACCGAGCTTGCCGCAAAGTGCACAGCTAAAAGAATGGTGCCCGACTATATTTCCGAAAAGGTAATGCTTCAAAATAAGATTGATAAGAACGGCAACGGCAACTGCTACACCTGCATGGGCTGCCGCAGCTTCTTAACTCCTTTTGTTGACGAAAACGGCAACCCGAAATACTACGGCAGATTTAACCAGGGCGTTGTTACTGTTAACCTTGTTGACATCGGCCTTAGCGCTAAAAAGGATATGACAAAGTTCTGGAAAATATTCGATGAGCGTATGGAACTTTGCCACCGTGCACTCCAGTGCCGCCACGAAAGGCTTACAGGAACATTGTCTGATGCGGCGCCGATTCTTTGGCAGTACGGCGCGCTTGCAAGGCTTAAAAAAGGCGAAACAATCGACAGCCTGCTTCACGGCGGCTATTCAACCATTTCGCTCGGTTTCGCAGGCCTTTGGGAATGTGTTTACAGCCTAAACGGCAAAAAGTTAACCGAACCTGAAGGCAAGGAATTAGGCCTTGAAATTATGAAAAAGCTTAACGAATACACAGCAAAGTGGAAGGCTGCCGAAAATATCGACTATAGCCTTTACGGCACACCGCTTGAAAGCACAACCTATAAATTTGCAAAATGCCTGCAAAAGAGGTTTGGCCACGTTGAGGGCGTTACCGATAAAAACTATATCACAAACAGCTATCACGTTCACGTAACCGAGCCTATCGACGCATTCGATAAATTAGAGCTCGAATCGCAGTTCCAGGCATTGTCGCCGGGCGGCGCTATTTCGTATGTTGAGGTTCCCGATATGCAGAACAACCTTAAGGCAGTTTTAAAGGTTATGCAGTTCATTTACGATAACATTATGTATGCCGAGCTTAACACCAAGAGCGATTACTGCCAGGTTTGCGGATGGGACGGCGAAATTGAAATTGAAAAGAACGAGCACGGCAAGCTTATCTGGAAGTGCCCAAAATGCGGCAACACCGACCAAGCAAGAATGAACGTTGCCCGCCGCACCTGCGGATACATCGGTTCGCAGTTCTGGAACCAGGGAAGAACGCAGGAAATTCAAGAGAGGGTACTGCACTTATAATATGAACTACGGTGAAATTAAGAAAAACGATATAGCAAACGGCGAGGGCATTAGGGTCTCGCTGTTTGTTTCGGGCTGCACACATCACTGCAAGGGTTGTTTTAACGCCGAAACTTGGAATTTCGATTTTGGTAAGCCCTTCACGCGTGAAACCGAAGACTATATTATCGAGCTTTTAAAGCCCTCGTTTGTTGATGGGCTTACACTTCTCGGCGGTGAACCGTTTGAACCGCAAAACCAAAGGGCGCTGCTGCCCTTTGTTAAAAGGGTAAAGAAGCTTTACCCCGAGAAAGACATTTGGTGCTTTAGCGGCTATTTATTCGATAAAGAGCTAAAGGAAACGAGCCGCGCAAGGTGCGAGGTAACCGATGAGTTGCTGGAGAATATCGACATTTTGGTAGACGGCGAGTTTATTGAAGAAAAAAAGAACATTTCGCTCAGGTTCCGCGGTTCTGAAAATCAGCGTGTGATTGATGTAAAAAAATCACTTGAAAGTGGCAATATCGTTTTATGGGAGGGGCTAAAATATGAACGTAAATATTAAAAAGTTAAAAAGCGGCGCCGTTATCCCAACAAGGGGTTCGGCAGCAGCGGCAGGCTATGATTTATATGCCTGCATAGATGGCGATAGTGTTACAATAAATCCGCACGAAACCGTTAAAATAGGCACGGGGCTGGCTATAGCAGTGCCCGACGGTTACTTCGGCGCAATTTTTGCTCGAAGCGGCCTTGCCGCAAAGCAGGGGCTTCGCCCAGCAAACTGCGTTGGCGTTGCCGATAGCGACTATCGCGGCGAATACATAGTTGCCCTTCATAACGATACCGATGAACCTAAAACGATTGCAAACGGCGAGCGCATTGCCCAGCTTGTTATTATGCCGTTTTTATCGGTTGAATTCAGTGAAGTAGAGGAGCTTGACAGCACCGAAAGGGGCGCGGGCGGCTTCGGCAGCACAGGCAAATAAATCGAATAAAACGCGCCAAAAAAGGTTGACGCGAGAACAAAAAAAGTATATTATTATAGACGGCACCGGATTTTTTCGGTTTGCCGTCAATTTTATATTTAAAGGAGTGAGAAGATTGGAAAGCGGCGATAGTTTATGCCCGAACCCTAAACGAACCTGCGCCAACTGCAGGGATTTCAGCAACCCTTCTCACTTTTATTGTTATAAAGTGATGTAGCCTGTGGTTCTGTGTTCCTTCAGAAGGCGTTAAAAGGAGGAACAATTATGGAAAACTACATTACCGAAGAACTTATGCAATTATTAGAGCAGGCCCGTTTTCGTGAGCTACGTTCAAGGCTATCTGAAATGAACGTGGTTGACGTTGCCGAATTTATTGAAGGCCTGCCCGAAGAACAGCTTGTTTTGGTGTTCCGCATACTGTCTAAAGACGATGCCAGCGATGTTTTCGCCTACCTTGAATCTGATAATCAGGCAAAAATCGTTGAAGGAATGAACGATAAAGAACTTGGTGCTTTGGTTGAAGAACTGTATGTGGACGATGCGGTTGACTTTCTTGAAGAGGTGCCTGCAGGCGTTGTAAGGCGCGTTCTTGCCAATGCAAGTAAAGAAACGCGCGACATAATCAACCGATTTTTAAAATACCCCGAAAATTCAGCCGGCAGCGTTATGACTATAGAAATGGTTGAGCTGCACGACCGTTTAACAGTTGCCGAGGCTATAAAAACTATCCGCACAACGGGGCTTGATAAGGAAACGATTTATACTTGCTATGTTATCGACGATAAGCGCCACCTTGTGGGCGTTGTGCCGCTTAGGCGCCTGCTTTTAGCCGATGAATCCACACCCATTAAGGAAATAATGAGCGATGATGAACAGATTATTTCGGTGCACACCCTTGAAGACCAAGAGCTTGTTGCCGAAATGGCCCGCAAGTATGACCTTTTAAGTATCCCTGTAGTTGATGCCGAAAACAGGCTTGTTGGCATTATCACTATCGACGACATCGTTGATATTATTGAAGAAGAAGCAACCGAAGACTTCCAGAAGATGGCGCTCGTTGCACCGTCGGAAGATGAGTATTTAAAAACGGGCGTATTCGCTCACACCAAAGGCCGAATTTTGTGGCTATTGGTGCTAATGGTTTCGGCCACCTTTACGGGCAAGATTATCAGCAGTTTCGAGGGCGTTTTAAGCGCGGTTGCAGGGCTCACAGCCTCAATCCCAATGCTTATGGGAACGGGCGGTAACGCAGGTAACCAGGCATCAACCCTAATAATTCGCGGGCTCGCACTTGGCGAAATAAAAACCAAAGACGTTTTAAGGGTTCTGTTTAAAGAGCTTCGCGTTTCAATTTTGTGTGGTGTAATACTCGGCGTTGCAAACTTTGCAAGAATGTACCTGCTGTCGGATTTTCTTGGCACATCAAACGATTTAAACATATTCTTTGTAGTGTCGATGGCAATGGTGCTTGCGGTTATTGTGGCAAAGGTTATAGGCTGCCTTTTGCCGATACTTGTAAAAATCATTAAGTTAGATCCGGCTTTAATGGCGGGCCCGATGATTACAACAATTGTTGACGCTATAACCCTTTTAATTTACCTAACCCTCGCAAAGGCGTTTTTTGCAATTTAATAATAAGAATAAGGCTGCTTGCTATGCTTATAACTTTTAGCATAGTAAGCAGCCGTTTTTAGTTTCGATGCCAATAAAAGGATTTCAGACGCATTGATTTGTATTTGCTTTTTTGCAGGAGTGTGGTATAATAACAATGCTACACAAACTTAATATTTAGAATTAGCGGTATTTTTCTTTACGGGGATATTATACCCTTTTTTCAACCATAATCATTTTAAGAATTTGGTAAAAATGCAAATTCCACTAAATGGTTATGGTTAATGCCCTAATTCTATTTTAGTTTGTGTAGCAGCAATTGGGGTTTGCGTTTTTCGGTGTGTGCAACTTCGATTGCACACACTTTTTTATTTTGCAGAGTAATAAAGTGTGATGTTTTGTTTTTAATAAATCTGCTAATACATAGGAGGTAATAAAAATGCTAAAAAAACTTGAAAAAATCACAGAATGTCATGACCCTGAGGTAACAAGATTAGAAGAACTAGATGAACGCGTTGCCACATATATAAAGCGAGCTACAATTGCATTATTGATAATTGGGTTTGTTGTTGCTATTATAGTTTCTTCATTAGTGGCAGATCATTATGAAAGCGATTCTGAAATTGAGATAAATGCTTTTGGATTTACGATTTTCGTAGATGAAGAAAACGTATTTGTTTCACCATTTATGATTTTTCTTTATGTTTTTCTAATTTTTGATTTAGTTGTGATTCTTATTAGCCGAATTTTAACTTTAGTTTTTACAAATATGGGAATCAAGCGCAAAATGTTAGATAATACATATCAAACAATGTTATTTACAAAAGAAATTGCAAAATCATCTTTTCAAACAATGAAGATTACACAAGAAACTGCATATCCAACGCAATCAGATGAAGAAACCACAAACTAAAAAATGATTACGCAAACTTTAGAAGGTGGAGTCAAAGTGAAAAGAATCATCAAAAGTATAGTGCTTTGTGTTTGCGTAATTTTATGTGCTACGGGATGCAAGGAAAGCGCGAATTATGATTTATATGCAAACAAAAGATGCGTCATTTGCGGAACTAATGCAAGCAAATCTATAATGGGGACAAAGGCATATCTTGCAACCTTAAATCCTGATTATAATTATGAAAATTACGAAGAAGACTCGAACAGTGTAGTAATTACGATATTTTATTGTAACGATTGCTATTATGATCTTGCCGACAAAACCGTTAAAGGCATATATTAAAAGCACTTATCACATATACAACAAATAAAACACACCGAGAAACAGCCCCCTTTTGATAAAGGGGGCAAAATTATGCGTAGCAAAAGACTGAGGGATTGTTAAGTGATTTTACAATCCTCCCGTCAGCCTACGGCTGCCACCCTCCTTTACACAAGGAGGGCTTTTTTGCGTAAATTTAAAAGCAAGTGTTCATAACCAAAATGTTACGAACACTTGCTTTGGTGCGGATGAAGGGACTTGAACCCACACGATATTGCTATCACTAGAACCTGAATCTAGCGCGTCTGCCTATTCCGCCACATCCGCATATTAACTTTTGCTGTGCCAAATTATTATATCAATCGGCGGGTGCTTTGTCAATGATTTTATAAAAATTGCAACCTTAAAGTTATTTTGTGAACCTTGTTATGCATTGTCTTTTTCTTACCGTGTGATATAATTTACTCAAGGCGGTGGTTATATGAAGAAATCGCATTTAATAATTAAAATACTGCTAACAGCGGTTATAGGGTTAATAGGCACATACGCATCGATTATTTTGCTGATTATTCTTTTAGTTAATGGCTATTGGGCGGTAACCGTATTGGCAAGCATTTTTATTGTTCCGCTTGCGGTTGCGCTAATTTGGGTTAAGAAAAGAAAGTTTTTTCTTATCTCATATTTATCATATCTTTTATGTTTCGCTATACTTATAGGCTCGCAGTTAGGGGTTAGGAGTTATAAAAATTCTATAACCATCGATGTTACGCCAAGCATCAAGGTAGAGGAATATCTTCCATTTGATGAAGGCTCGAAGATAATTAAACTTGATAGTGAAACGCTTGATTTTAGCCAAGTGCCAAAACATCAGTTGCCGATTATCGACGGCGCCGCGGCAGCTTTCCCTGTTTATTCTGCTTTTGTTCACGCGGTGTACCCCGAAACCACCGAGCTTTATGATGGTGTTTTTGAATATAATAATACGGTGGGCGGATATAGCTGCCTTGCCGAAAAAAGCACCGACATTTTCATAGGTGCTGCACCTTCCAAAGAGCAGATAGAGTATGCCGAGCTAAACAGCACAACATTTAAGTATACACAAATAGGCTCCGAAGCGTTTGTTTTCTTTGTTCATAAAGATAACCCGATAAATAGCCTCACCCTTGAACAAATCAAGGGAATATATTCAGGCAAAATCACAAACTGGAGCATCGTTGGCGGCAATGATGAAGATATTGTTCCCTACCAGCGAAACGAGGGCAGCGGCAGCCAAAGCATGCTTTTGCGCCTTATGGGCGACACCCCTGTTATGGAACCAGATATGAAAACCGAAATCGGCGGAATGGGGGAAATTATTGAAGAGGTTGCCGATTATAAAAGCAAAACCACCTCTATTGGCTTTTCTTTTAGATTTTACGTTGAAGGAATCATTAAAAACCCCGATATTAAAATGATCGCGATTGATGGTGTTGCCCCCACAGTTAAAAACATTAAAAATAACAGCTACCCTATTATTGCGCCCGTTTATGCCGTAACCTATGAAAACAACCCTAATGAAAATGTAGAAAAGTTGATAAATTGGATGCTTTCAGAAGAAGGGCAGTATATCATTGAAGAAACGGGATATGTTGGAATAGAAAAGAAATAAAATATTTTTATAAATAAAATTCTTTTAAATCGTCAAGCCTTAATAGCGCAGGCGGGTTTCCGTACGCAGTGCCAACGTCAATATCTATCCAGGTTTTGGTTTTAAGAATTTTTCCGTTATATGCTTCATCAAAGCACATTGTGGGCGTATGCCCAAACACGGTTATTATATCATCAAAATACATTTGCGAAATTTCAGGGTTTGCCCAGATAAGCTCGTCGGCTGAATAGTCGGCGAGTTTTTTGTTTTTGCTAAAATTATCAAGCCCCGAATGAACAAGCAAAAAGTCGCGCGCGCCAACACTTACCGTTTCGTAAAGGGGCGCTTCGCGCAAATATTCAAGAATATCGGTTATAGTTTCGGGTTCGGTGCTTTTTAGAGCTTTTAACGCCTTAAATGTAACATCTCCGCCGTTTTGCATATAGTTAATAAGCAGCTGCAGCTTTTCTTCGGTTAGCCTGTTTATGCTATCATTAGTGATTTCTTCAAACACAAAATCACAACTAAGCAGCATTGCCTCGTGGTTGCCTAAAATAAGCTGCACATTGGGCTGTTCTAACAACCATTTTAGTATTTCAACACCGCCGTCGTTTCGGCGGTCGATAACATCACCTAAAATAAATAACCAGTCATTTTCATTAAAGCCTGTGCTGCCAAGCAGGCGTTTTAAATCGTTAAGCGGCAGGCCGTGTAAATCTGAAGTAACATATACAGACATTTCAAATCACCCCAAAAAATAATATTCTAATTTTAATAAAACCTTTACAGATAGTTTAAGCGTGTGGCGTTTGCCACACGCTTTGGGGTTAAAATTTTACAGTAATTCTTTCCTTAATTCTTCGGGGGATTTATGGCTTAGCAGTGCAGGGGGAATATCGAACACGGTTTTGCAGCCGCAGTCGCCCTTTATGGCAAGTTTGTGCGCCGCGCGCGCAAAGGCAACAATTACCGATGCTGTGAACTCAGGGTTTGAATCGAGCTTAAGGCTGTATTCAATAACGTGATTGTGTTCTAAATTTGCGCCTGTTTTGCCCGTGCGGATAACAAAACCTCCGTGTGGGATTCCACTGTGATCGCGCTTAAGTTCCTCTAAAGTTATAAAATGCACAGTGGTGTCGTAATCGGCAAAGTAGTTGGGCATTTCTTTAATTTCTTTTTCAATTTGTGCTTTATCTGCGCCTTCTTTTGCCACAACAAAGCATTCTCTTGTGTGCTTTTGCCTTGTTGAAAGCTCGGGCTCGCTGCCGCTTCTAACCGCCTCTAATGCGGCCTCAACAGGGATTGTGTACTGCTTGGCGTCAAGTACACCCTCAATGCGGCGAATAGCATCTGAATGGCCTTGGCTTACGCCCTTGCCCCAAAATGTGTAGTCTTTACCTTCGGGTAAAACCGCGCCTGCATAAAGCCTGTTAAGCGAGAACATGCCAGGGTCCCACCCCGAAGAAATTATTGCAACTGTGCCTGCCTTCTTTGCGGCGGCATCAACATTTGCAAAGTGCTCGGGGATTTTTGCGTGGGTGTCGAAACTGTCAATAACCGTGAACATTTTTGCAAGCTCGGGGGTTTGTTCGGGCAGGTCGGTCGCGCTGCCACCGCACAGCACCATAACATCAATTTTATCTTTATAATCTGCGGCTTGATTAGCGCCGGCAACTGTAGCTCCCGGGGTGTTAATTTTAAGCTGCGATGGGTCGCGCCTTGTGAACACGCAAACAAGCTCCATATCGGGGTTTTGGCGAATGGCGTTTTCAATGCCGCGCCCTAAGTTGCCGTAGCCGTATATTCCAATTCTGATTTTCATAATCTACCACACCTTTCATTGTACTAAGGCAAAATTTATTTTGGTTTAAAAATCAAACATACAAATATTTTAACCCAAATAAACGGCATTTGTAAAGGGCTATTAATGCATTTTTTTGTAACACGCAAAAATTTTTCTAAAATCTGCCGAAACTACGATCTGTGGTAATATCAGCACCGCCCGTTGTAATTGTGATACTAATGTGTTATAATCATAGTGAATTTATTGCGAGGTGCAAACAATGCCTTTTTTACCTATAACAAAAAAAGAAATGCTGAATCTGGGGTGGGACAGGCCCGATTTTATTTTGGTTACGGGCGACGCGTATGTTGATCACCCCTCGTTCGGCACTGCCATAATATCGCGCGTGCTTGAAGCCGAAGGCTACCGCGTGTGCATACTTCCGCAACCAAGAAGTGATGCCGATTTTTTGCGTTTCGGCGCGCCAAGGCTTGCCTTTTTGGTGAACGGCGGAAACATTGATTCAATGGTGGCGCATTACACCGCCGCAAAGAAACCGCGAAGTGACGACGCCTACACCGCAGGCGGTAAAGCGGGTGGCAGGCCCGACCGCGCGGTTATTGTATATTCAAAAAATATTCGCAGGCTTTTTGGCGATGTGCCGATTGCCATAGGCGGGCTTGAAGCATCGCTTAGGCGCTTTGCACACTACGATTATTGGGATGACCGCGTTCGCCCCTCGATACTAATTGATTCGGGCGCTGATTTGCTTATGTATGGCATGGGCGAAAAGCATATAGTTGAAATCGCCAATCGCTTAAACGCGGGCGAAGATGTTAGCAATTTAACCGACATTCTCGGCACCTGCTATGCCGTTAAAACCTGCAATTATAAACCGCGGCCCGTTAAGGAATGCCCCAGTTTCGAGGCAGTATCAGCCCAAACCGATAAGGGGAAACGCGATTATGCAAAATCTTGCCGCATTCAGCAAGAAGAACACGATGCCGTTCGCGGAGGGGTTGTTATTCAGCGCCATGGCGATAAAATTGTTGTTCAAAACCCGCCTATGCCGCCGCTTTCTACCCAAGAGATGGACAAGGTTTACTCGCTCGGCTTTGAGCGAACCTATCACCCGTCATACGAAGCGCTCGGTGGCGTGCCCGGCATTGAGGAGGTTAAGTTTTCGGTTATTCATAACAGGGGGTGCTACGGTGCTTGCAATTTCTGCTCGCTTGCTTATCACCAAGGCAGGCAGATAAGCTGCCGAAGCCACGAATCGGTTATAAAAGAAGCCAAAACCATAACAAATATGCCCGATTTTAAGGGTTATATTCACGATGTTGGCGGCCCCACTGCTAACTTCCGCGCGCCCTCTTGCGAAAAACAGCTCAAAAGCGGGCTTTGCGCCACAAAAAAGTGCCTTGCGCCAACTATGTGCCCTGCCGTTAAGGTTGACCACAGCGATTATTTAGCGCTTCTTAGAAAACTTCGCGCACTTCCTCGCGTTAAAAAAGTATTTATTCGTTCGGGAATTAGGTTCGATTATTTAATTGCCGATAACGATGAAACCTTTTTCAAAGAGCTTGTTGAGCACCACGTTAGCGGCCAGTTAAAGGTGGCGCCCGAGCATTGCTCGGCCAATGTGCTTAAACGAATGGGTAAGCCGCCTGTAGGGGTTTATGAGCGTTTTAAAAAGCGTTTTTATGAGCTAACCAAAAGCGTTGGCAAAAAGCAGTTTTTGGTGCCCTACCTTATGTCGTCGCACCCGGGAAGCACATTAAACGATGCAATAGAACTTTCAAAATTCCTTAAAAAAGAGGGGCTTCACCCCGAGCAGGTTCAGGACTTTTACCCAACGCCCGGAACGGTGTCAACCTGTATGTTCTACACAGGGCTTGATCCGTTCACCATGGAAGAGGTTTACGTTCCTCGAACACCGCGAGAAAAGGCCGAACAGCGCGCACTGCTTCAATATTTTAAGCCCGAAAACCAAAAAATAGTTTACGAAGCGCTTAAAAAGGCAGGAAGATACGACCTTATAGGAACGGGCAAAAACTGTTTGGTTGCGCCGCCCTCTTCGCCCAAAAACGGAAACACCGCAAAGCAAGCGCAAAATAAGCGCGGCGCTTCGCACCGTTCGCCAATACGCAACCGCCATAAAAAGAAGAAGAGTTGATTAGGCCTTTAGGTTTTAAAGTAACAACAAAACAAACAAGGGGCTATCACACTAAAGAAAACGCACAACCCTTGCCTCCATCTGATGAGGGAGCCGTGTTTATGAGTTTGCGAAACTTTTAATTTGTGCAATTTTAATTTAGTATGATAGCCTCTTAAACATTATAGAAAGACACGAATATCTACCGCTAATCTTTCTTCAAGGTTTATAAGGCGCTTGGCAATGTCTTTCGATTTTTCATCGGCCGCTTTATACTGGTTGAGGTATTTATTAAGCGATTTAACCCCCATGTTGCAACCGTCGGTTATCAGGTCGGCAATGGTATGGTCTGATTCATTTACTGCGAGTTTAACATTAGTTTTCATCCACGACATCCCCTTGGCAATGGGGTTTGGGTCTTTGCCCTCGTCTTTAAATCTGTCGAGTTCTTCTTGAATTTCGGTGTCTAACTTATCGTGCTCGTTTTTGCAGTTTGTTAAATAGCTTTTTAATTCCTTGCTGTGAACATAGCCTAAAACATCGCTGATTGATGAAACGCCCATTTTAACCCCTGCATCACACTCGCGAAGCAGCCTTATAGTATCTTTTTCTATCATAAATCGGTCCACCTTTCTTTTATAAAAGTGTTCCCGATTTGTGGAAGTTTATAAACATAAAAACTAAGCGGCTCATAGAGTGAACCGCTTTTGTTTATTAATAGGTGAAGTATTTATAGAATGTCGGGTATGCGTTTAATAATTGCTGCAGGTTTGTTCGGGTGTTAGAGCCCGGGTCGTGTATTTTAAAATTCGATGCCGAAAGCGAGCCGCCCGAAAAGGCAGTTATAACAACCCAGTGCTGGCTGCCATAAGAGTTTTTGGCGCCAAACAGCACCGCTTTGCCTGATTTCAGCTGCTCGTAAATCTTAGAAAGATATCCCGAACTGCTTGAAACAGCCGTGTAGTGCGATGGCCAGTAAACGCTGCCGCCTGAAGTATATTTTAACTTTTTCGACATAGCATCGGGGTAAATTGTTGTTCCCGTGCGGAATGATTCGGTCATAGCAATGGCGGTGGTGGCGCAGCCTATTTGCGCTATAGTTTTGCCCGAACTGCCGATTTTTACATTAGCCCAACGGCTATCGGTTTGTTTAAAGTTTGGAACATTTAAACTAACCGCAGAACTGCCCGAAGACAAATACTGCGAGCTAACGTAACCCGTTTTCACACCGCTATAAAGAATGCGGCTCCAACCGCCCGACTGTGATAGTATAACAACGGTTTTGCCGTTAGGAAGGCGGGAAATAACCGAATAAGAGGTAGACGCGCCGCTTCGAACGTTCAGGTTTCCGTAACTCAAAGTAACCTTTGCGGTTGATGAGTTAACCGTTTTAATGTAGTCTGCGTGGCAATATCCGTATGTTCCGTTTCCATATTCAACATACCACCAACTGCCCGATTTTGATATAAGGGTTATAAAACTGCCGTTTGCAAGCCTTGCCACAATAGAGCTCGAGGTTGAGGCGGCACTTCTAACGTTCAAATTACCATAGATAAGCGTTACAACGCCGGCGCCGCCAGGCTCTGTGGCCGCGTGTGAACGCAGGGGCGTTATAAATACTGCGGCGCAAAGAAGCGCCGAAATAACAACTGATAAAGCCTTTTTCATTGCTCTCTCCTTTACAAAAAAGTAACACATGTGCAAAAACATTATATCATCAGGCGAGCGCTTTATGAATAGGCCAAATATTGTAATCATAAAAAAGGCGCCGCAAAAAGCGGCGCCAATCAAGGCTTATTTAATCAATATCGGGAACATCTATTCCAAAAAGTTCTTCTGCAAACCAAACGGTGTTCACCTTAAAGGTTTTGCCGTTAAGATAGTTTAAAATTCCTGCGTCTTCGCGGAATTCGAAGGTTAATTTGTAAGAATAAAGAGCCTGTTTGTTAAAGCCGTTCTTTTTATCGTGGCCGTTTTTGCCATACTTGCCGTCGCCGAGGAGGGGGCATCCAATTGAAGCCATATGCGCCCTTATTTGGTGGGTGCGGCCTGTTAAAAGTTCAACTTCAACAAGCGCTTTGCCCCCGTGTTCGGCAAGAACTTTGTATTTTGTGCGGGCGGTTTTTGTGCTATCGGTCATTTGCGATTTAAAAAACACCTGATTTTTTTCTTCGTTTTTTTCTAAAAAGCCAACAAGCTCGGCGCTTTTTTTGCGGGGCACGCCATTTGTTACGGCAAGGTAACGCTTGTCGATCTCGCGGTTTTTAATTTTATCACACAAAATTCTAAGCGCGGTGGCGTTTTTAGCCGCAATAACTATGCCGCCTGTGTTGCGGTCGATTCGGTTGGCAAGGGCAGGGCGGAAGCTGGTGTCGTCCCCTGGGTCAAACTCGCCTTTTTTATAAAGGTAGTGCTGAATTCTTGCAATAAGGGTATCGCCATATTCGTTTTTATCGGGGTGCGATAAAAGCCCCTGCTTTTTATCGGCTAAAATGATATTTTCATCTTCATAAACAATGCTAACCTTTGCCGGAGCCGACATAAAGTCGTATTTAGGTTCGGGCCTTGCAAAAAATTCATCTTTTATATAAACGTCAACAACATCGCCGGGGTTTAATTTTGTTGAAATCTCGGCGCGGCTACGGTTAACCTTAATGTTTTTTGTTCTAATGGCCTTATATATAATTGATTTAGGGGCCGAAGGCGCGGCCTTTGCCAAAAATTTATCAAGCCTTTGGCCTGAATCCTTTGCGCTGATAACAAAACTTTTCATTTCAAGTTCACACCCTTTTGAAATGCCAAAATATAAATTAATTATAACATATAAAACCACTTTTCAAAAGGTGAATTTTATAGTATAATAAAAATGTTAACTTATTGGCATGGGGTGAGCAGATTTGGCGTCGATTCACGATGGGCACAGGGAAAGAATGAGATACCGCTTGAACCACGGTGGATTTTACGGAATGGCCGATCACGAGGTTTTAGAAATGTTGCTCTTTGGCGCTATTAACCGTGGCAACACTAACGATATTGCCCACAGGCTTATTGATGAATTCGGCTCACTTCAAAACGTTCTCGAAGCCGATTACGATTCTCTTGTTAAGGTTAAGGGCGTGGGGCCATCAGCCGCAACTCTTATAACACTTATCAAGCCCATTGCCGATAGATATTATTTAGTAGAGGAAGATTCAAAGCATATTAAAAGCACCGATGATTCAGGTAAGATACTTTTAAAGTATTACAAAATGAATTCTACCGAGCAGGTTGTTCTTCTGTTTTTAGATGAAAAGTGCAATCTTATAAAGGTTCAAAAGCTGTGCGAAGGTGGGATCTCAAATGCGAGCTTTAGCATAAAATCGCTGGTGTCGGAAGTTGTTAAATCGGGTGCGTCAGCATTTATAATTTCGCATAATCACCCAAGCGGTGTGGCGCTGCCATCTAAACAAGATGTTGAAGCAACCATAAACATAAAAATCTGCTCTGAAAATTTGGGTGTTCCTCTGCTCGATCATATTATAGTGGCCGATGGAGACTATGTTTCAATGCTTGAATCGGGCAAATACAGGCACATTTTTTGCGAAAAAATAGGCGGAGTTTACCGTTTAGATTAAAAAGGGGTTTATATGAAAAAATTAGTTAGTTTAATTTTGTGCATAGCGCTTTTGGGTTTATCGGGTTTTAACGCGTTAGCTGCAGGCGAAACATTTTCTTACACAACAAACAGCGATGGCAGCATTACAATAACAGGCGTGAGCAATGCCGTTTCAGGAGCGCTTGACTTGCCGGCAGAAATTGATGGCAGCGCTGTTACGGCTATTGGTTCGGGCGCGTTTCAAAACAGCTCTAACTTAACCGAGGTTGTTATCCCCGAAGGCATAACCGAGATAAAATCTTCGACCTTTGCAGGCTGCGCTAAGTTAACTAAAGTAACCGCAGCTAACACTCTTAAAAAAGTGGGTGAGCTTGCCTTTTCGCAGTGTGTAAAACTTGAAAGTATAACTATGAACGGCACCGAAAGCATTGGGCGAAACGCATTTTTAGGAACCGCGTGGTATAATAATTCTGAAAGTAAGGCGCCCGTTTATTTAGGGAATGTGCTTTATAAATACAAGGGCAGCGCGCCCAGTGGAACAACCGTTACAGTTAAAGAGGGAACGGTTTCTATATCTGATAACGCGTTTGATACAAGCCTTGGCCTTGCGGCGGTGGAACTGCCCGAAAGTTTAAAACATATTGGAAGTTCAGCCTTTATAAATTGCCGTTCGCTTGAAACGGTTAGCGCAAAGGGCGGCATTCAGTCGGTTGGGGCAATGGCCTTTTCGGGCACTGCATGGTATGAAAACAAACCCGAAGGCGTTGTTTATTTAGGAACGGTTGCCATAGGTTTTAAATCGGGTGAATCGGCCGGAACATCTATAACTGTTGCAGATGGAACAACATCTATTGCTGATTATGCCTTTAGCGGCTTGACGGGCATTTCAGAGGTTATTTTACCCGATACCGTGGAATACATTGGCCGCGAAGCGTTTTACGACTGCACTGCGCTTTCACAGGTGAATATACCAAAATCGCTTACCGAAATAGGTGAGCTTGCGTTTGGCTATTACGGTGGCGAACAGGTGGCGCGGCTTATTGGGTTTATGTTTGATGATACAACAACGCCGGCGGCTGTGTCTTATGCGGCAAAGCACAAAATCCCCATTGGAGGGGAATATAACATGGGCGATGTTAACCTCGACGGGCGAGTTAACGTTGGCGATGCCGTTGTGATAGCGCGCTTTAGTGCAAGCCTTAACCTTATTGTTGGAAAATCGCTGATCTATGGCGATATGAACCAAAGTAACAAGTTAGAGATTTCTGATGCGGTGGCTATTGCGCGCATTTCGGCAGGGCTTGCATAAAAATTAAATTTTAATAAAACAATAAATTGTCAACCAGGTTACATCGCTTGGTTGACAATTCTTTTTATGTGGCTATAATAATTAATAGTTCAGATATTTAAAAAGTGGTGAAGAGTATGCCAATAAAAAACAGTGTTGCGTTAGCCCTTGAAAAGCAAAAGGGCGAATTTATTTCGGGTGAAGAACTTGCCGAACGTTTCGGGGTTAGCCGAAACGCGATTTCAAAGGCGGTTAAATCGTTAAGGCACGAGGGGTATGACATTGAAGCCGCAACCAACAAAGGCTACCGTTTGGCCCCGTTTAGCGATATTTTATCGGCCGAGGGCATACAACCGCATTTAAAGATAAGCGGGCTCGATATAACGGTTGTTGATACTATCTGCTCAACTAACAGCGAGCTTAAAAAGGCGGCGTTAGATGGTTTGCCCGAGGGTAGCGTGCTTATTGCGCGCGAGCAAACAGGCGGCAGGGGCAGAATGGGTCGCAGCTTTTTTTCACCCAAAGGAACAGGAATATATATGAGCCTATTACTTCGGCCAACAATGTTAGCAAAGAATGCCTTGAATTTAACAACAGCCGCGGCTGTTGCGGTGGCAAAAGCCATAGAAGCCGTTTGCGGAGGAGATGTGCAAATTAAATGGGTGAATGATATTTTTGTTGGCGGCAAAAAGGTGTGCGGAATATTAACCGAAGCGGCGGTTAACATTGAAACAGGCGGCTTGCAGTTTGCCGTTGTTGGAATCGGACTTAATGCCCAAGAGCCCGAAGGCGGGTTCCCTAAAGATATAAAGGAAATTGCCGCGGCATTGCCAAACAGTAAAGGGTTTAAAAACCGCCTTACGGCCGAAATTCTTAACGAGTTTTTTAAGTTCTACCAAAACGGCAAGCTTCAGGGCGATTATTACGAAGAATACCGAAACCGCCTTTTTATTTTAGGAAAACAGGTTGAGGTTATAAAAGGTGAGCATACTAAAACCGCCCGCGCGGCCGATATTTCGCCTGACTTCAGCCTTTTGGTTGAGTATGATAACGGTGAGCAGGAATGGCTGTCATCGGGCGAGGTTAGGGTAAAGCTGAATGAAAAGAATTAATATAAAAAGCATACCCTTAATTGGTGTGTTCGCCGCTTTGTGCGCTGTGCTTTCGCAAATTTGTGTGCCTGTGCCATGGTGTGCGGTTCCTATAACGCTTCAAATTTTCGGGGTTATGCTTGCAGGGTTTTGCCTAAAGCCCGCGGCTGCTGCGGCAACAATGGTTACATATATTTTGTTAGGCCTTGTGGGCGCCCCCGTGTTTTCGGGGTTCACAGGCGGCGCATCGGTGCTCCTTGGCCCAACGGGCGGCTTCATTTGGGGCTTTATAGCGTTGGCGCTGGTTTGCGCGCTGTCGAAAAAGATTACAAACTTGTGGCTAAAAATAAGTTTTGTGGGTTTAGGCCTTATAGTTTGCCACGCTTTAGGTGTGTTGCAATATTCGTATGTAACCGAATCAGAGCTTTTGCACTCATTTTTAAGCATCAGTTTGCCGTTTATTATAAAAGATTCAGTGCTTGGCGCGGCGGCATATATTGTTTCGCTTAAAATTGCCCGTTTGCTGCGGTTTTAACGCAAAACTTAACTTATAGCTAAAACAAAAAGTGGCCGTGAGCCTTACTGTGTTTTAAAACACTGGGGCGCACAGCCACTTTTAAATTTTTTATTTAACTATTTGTCATCTCTTTAATAACCGATGAAGCCACCCTGCCTGCAGCGGCAGTTCCGCTTCCACCGTTTTCAACAACAACGGCGAATGCATAAGGGTAGTCATCGTTTCGTATAAACCCAACAAACCAGGCGTCTGCCTTGCCATCATCAACCTCGGCAGTTCCCGATTTTGCGCAAACGTTAAGATCTGCGAACATATCGGCGCCGTATTCATCTTCAACCGCCGCACGCATCATATCGGCAAGAAGTTCAGCGGTATCCTTTTTTATAAGGGTTGGGGTAAAACTTTTGGTGTAAAGGTGTTTCTTTGTTCCGCGCTGTGATTCAACCGAGTAGATTATTTTTGGCTCGGCCGCTTTGCCACCGTTTGCAATGGCACCCATATAAACCGCCATTGAAAGGGGGTTAACAAGGTCATCATCCTGCCCTATGCCCGACCACGCAAGCTCAAAATCATTTTCGGGGTTGCTAAGCGACCCTGCGGCCGATTTAATTCCGTTAATGTTGTATGAGCCAGCAAGCCCCGCCTTATCGAAATAAGAATGCAGGGTATTGGCGCCTAAGCCGAGCGTTATTTCGGCAAATGCCGAGTTGCAGGAATGTGCAAGTGCGGCAGTGGCGTCAATTTCACCGTGGCGCGAAGCGCAGGTTACAAAATCTTCACCAATGGCGAACTGTTTTTGGCAGTTGAATGTTGCGGTTTCTATGCCTTCTATATTTTCAATAGCCGCCGCCATGGTAACCGTTTTCATAACAGAGCCCGGTGTGTAAAGCCCCGAAATTGCCCTGTTCATATAAACGCCTTCGTATTTGTTTTCATCGTTTATGTTGCCTGGAACATTAAGCGGGTCGAATGAAGGGCAAGACACCATGCATAAAATCTCGCCTGTTTTATAGTCGTAAACAAAAACTGTTCCTTTGCGGCCGTTTAAGGCTTTGTATGCCGCAACATTAAAATCAGAGTTAATGGTAAGGTAGAGGTTATTGCCCTTGCCCCCGTCATCAAGCCCTGTAATGGGGCTGTAGCCTGCAAGCTTTGTGGAAAAGGCGTGTATAGCACCTGCCTCAATGTTGCCTTGCAGATCGCCAACGGTGTGAAGCGTGGCAAGGCGCACCGTTTTATCTTCTGAATAGGTACGGTGGCCGTTTTCATCAACGCCGCTTAAAAGTATACCGTCGCGGTCAAGCACATACCCGCGCGAAAGCTGGCCGTCGGTGTAGATGTCGCCGTTAAAGTCGGCAGTGGCCCATTCTTTTCCAACCGCGAACCATTTAATGCAAAAAAACGTAACACCAACTAACATTACCGCGCAAAATATAAGGCAGATAAAGGTTCTGTGGCTTATCTTTTTCATTCTTTACCACCTCGCATATTCGGCTTGTTTAAATAATTTTCGTGAAGTTTGGTGGCAATGTTGGCGCCAGGACGAGTGTCGGTTGATTTTAGAAACGCCAAAAGCCCCCAGCAGGCAAGCATTGATGAGCCGCCGTTTGAAACAAAGGGGAATGTAACGCCCGTTAGCGGCAAAAGGTCAACCGTTCCGAAAAGGTTAAGCATCATGCTAAACACAAAAAGCGATGATGCCGCGCAGGCAGTTATGGTGTAAAAACTTGAGCGGCTGTTTTTCGATGTTCTAACCGCGAAAACGCACAAAACAACAACCGAAATAACCGCAAGCAGCGCAATAATCAGGCCCCATTCTTCGCAAAGCATACCAAAGCAAAGGTCGGTGTCGGCGGCGAAGATGTTTTTAAGCCAGCCGTTTCCTGCGCCTTTGCCAACCATTCCGCCCGATGCCGCGGCCGACATTGCCCGCGTTTGCTGGTAGCCGAGTGAATCAGGGTAGCTCCATACCTTGCCCCAAGCCGCAAATCGGCTAACAATGTGCGATTTGAATTTTAAAAGTATAACTCCGCCAAAGCCTGAAGCGCCTAAAATAACCATAAGGCTTGCATAGTCGCCCGAGCGGAGAAAAATTATAACAATGAATGCCGAAAAGAAAATAAGCGCTGTTCCAAAATCGTTCATTAAAGCAAGGCAACCAAGGCACAAAAGTGTTAAAAGAATAAACATTCCAAAGTTGCGCTTAACAAAAAGGCGGTCGAGCGTTGCGGCACCCGCAAACACATAGCAAACCTTTGCAAGCTCTGACGGTTGAATAGAGAACCCTGCAAACGATATCCAGGCAAGTGCACCGTTTTTAGATGTGCCGAAAACAATGGTTAGAAGCAATAGCCCAACCGTTGCAACCGCCATATACCACCTGAGCTTTTTAACGAGCTTCAGGTTTCTGATGAGTATTTCAAGGGCTATCATAAAAATAAGCCCTAAGCATATTGTGGCAAATTGTTTAAACATTGAATAAGGTGCCGCCGAACCTGTGATGGATAACGATAGCGAGCACAGCCAGAACACAATTTCTTCCATTTCGAGCCCGCCACAGCCCGCAATTCGAAGCGCTATAAAATAAATCCACATAACGGTTGTAAGCCCGGGGAAGAGCCATAAATACGATGCGCTTATGTTTTCGCCTGCCGAAATAAAAAGCTGAAGCGTTGCTAAAATTTGAAACAGCGTTATAAGCAAAAACGAACCCATAGGGTATTTGCTTGCGTGAACTTCCGCTTTTCTTTTTTTAGAGGAATATATGTCTTCCGCTTCGGGCGGTGCCATAAGGGTGAATTCGGCTCCGCCAAGCTCGAAACTGTCGCCAATATTCAGCGTTTTTCTTCTTATAGGAGTGCCATCAACCGTTGTTGTGCGTTTGCCTGCAAGGTCGTGAAGTTGCCAAGCGCCGTCATCTCGGCGGATTAGCGCGGCGTGCTGCCTTGATATTGTGGCAAACCGCAAAACTACGTCGCTTGAGCGTGCGCGGCCAATGATATTTTCCCAGTTATACAGCGGTTTTATCGAACCGTCGGGCATTTTAAGCGAGCCCCAGATTTCGGGCCTGTTTGGAATTTTCAAAAGCCTTCTAACCGCGCTTATAACAATAAGAAGCGCAAGAACGGGGAACAACCAACGTAAAATTTGCTCTAAAACATTAAAAAGCGAGGAGTGTTCAGAAATAAACGCACCCACTGCTGCCACAACTTTGTTGCCTGTTAGGGTATGGTGAAGCATTTTTTCAACCTCCTCGCTGGTATTTAATTACATTATAATATCTTCTACTGCTTTTTTCAACTCTTCTGTTTTATTTGTAAGCTCCCATTTAACCCCAAGGTCTTCGCGGCCAACGTGGCCAAGTGAAGCAAGGTTATAATAAATGGGCTTTCTAAGGTCGAGTGAATCAATAATTGCCGCAGGGCGAAGATCGAACACGTTATCAACAGCGGCCGAGATTACCTCATCGCTGTATTTGCCGGTTGAGAATGTGTCAACCATTACCGAAACAGGGCGTGCAACGCCAATTGCATAGGCAATTTGAACCTCGCATTTTTTTGCAAGACCTGCTGCAACAACGTTTTTGGCAATCCAGCGCGCTGCATACGCTGCCGAACGGTCAACCTTTGTTGGGTCTTTCCCGCTAAAGGCGCCGCCGCCGTGGCGTGCGTAACCACCGTAGGTGTCAACAATAATTTTTCTGCCTGTAAGCCCAGTGTCGCCCTGTGGGCCGCCAACAACAAAGCGCCCTGTGGGGTTAATGTAAATCTTTGTGTTTTCGTCTAAAAGATTTTGGGGGATAACGGGCTTGATAACATGCTCGAGTATATCGGCACGAAGCTGTTCGAGTGTAACGGTGTCTTTATGTTGGGTTGAAACAACAACAGCATCGATCCTTGTGGGAATATCGTTTTCAAATTCGGCGGTAACCTGTGTTTTGCCGTCGGGGCGAAGGTAATCTAAAGTTCCGTTCTTTCTAACCTCGGTTAATTTTTTTGTAAGCTTGTGTGCAAGTGAAATTGTTATTGGCATAAGTTCGGGGGTTTCGTCGCAAGCGTAGCCGAACATCATTCCCTGGTCGCCCGCGCCGTTTAGGTTGTATGCATCCTCTTCGCCGCTTTTAAGCTCGAACGATTTATCAACACCCATAGCAATATCGGGCGACTGCTCATCAATAGAAGTAACAACGCCGCAGGTGTTGCCATCGAACCCCATATCGGGTGAATCATAGCCAATGTCTTTAATTACTCGGCGAACGATTTTGGGGATGTCAACATAACATTTAGTTGATATTTCACCCATAACGTTAACAAGGCCGGTGGTGCAGAATGATTCGCAGGCAACGCGGGCCTCGGGGTCGTTTTTAATAATTTCGTCTAAAATTGCATCAGATATACTGTCGCAAACCTTGTCGGGGTGGCCTTGGGTAACCGATTCTGATGTAAAAAGATGTTTTGCCATAGTTTTGTTCTCCTTTTTTAACTTTATCATATCAAGCGAAGCGGCAGTGTGAAAATATTTTTACAAAAATAAAAACCCGCCCGAAAGCGAGTTGTTAGGAACCTCATCTTTCGGTTAAACCGCAGGATTTAGCACCTTGAATAAACAGGTTGCCGGGCTTCACAGGGCCTTGTCCCTCCGCCGCTCTTGATAAGGGTTATTTAAATTTATTATCATAATAGCACTTTTTTTAGAAAAGTCAATATATTTGCCGAAAAACGCAGGTTGGAATTAATCGGTAAACTGCTCCATATCGCGAAGAAGCAGCACATCTTTATCGCAATAGGCGCGAAGTGTAACGGGCTTTGTAAGGTCTAAAAGCAGTATGCACATAAGTGATTTAGCGTTAACCGCCTGGGTGTCGCTAACAAGCTCAACATCGTATGGTTTTTCTTCAATTATCGATATAAACCTGTTAATTGCATCAACATTCCCAAGAAAGATTTTCTTTTCAATCATTTCGGCACCGCCTTTACCTATATTAATTTAAATATACTTTTAAAGTTTGTTTTTGTCAAGTAAAAGTAACAACAAACCCCTTGAAGAGGCCCTAAAAAGGCTTCTTCAAGGGGTGGTTTGATTGCGGTTTGATTATTTTGCAAAGTCAACCACGCGGTTTTCGCGGATAAGGTTGATTTTGATCTGACCCGGGTATTCAAGCTCGTCTTCAACGCGCTTTGCAATATCGCGGGCGATAAGAACCATTTGCTCGTCAGATACCTGGTCGGGCTTGATAATAACCCTGATTTCGCGGCCTGCCTGAATTGCAAACGATGTCTCTACTCCCTTGAAGGAATTGGCGATTTCCTCAAGTTTTTCAAGACGTTTAATGTAGTTTTCAAGGTTTTCCCTGCGTGCACCGGGGCGAGCTGCCGAAATAGCGTCGGCCGCCTGAACTAAGCAGGCAATAACGGTTTTGGCCTCAACATCGCCGTGGTGTGCGTGAATTGCGTGAATAACCTGATCGTTTTCTTTATACTTTTTAGCAGCCTCAACGCCGAGCATAATGTGTGAGCCTTCCTGCTCGTGGTCAAGCGCCTTGCCGATGTCGTGTAAAAGGCCTGCGCGTTTTGCAAGCGCAACATCTTCACCGAGCTCGGCAGCCATTAAACCTGCAAGGTAGCAAACCTCGGTTGAATGGTTAAGCACGTTCTGGCCGTAGCTTGTGCGGTAGTGAAGTTTACCCAACAGCTTGATAATTTCAGGGTGCATATGGGCAATTCCTGCATCGAGCATTGCGCGTTCACCTTCGCGTTTGATGGTGTGCTCAACCTCTGATTTTGCCTTTGCAACCGATTCTTCAATTTTAGCGGGGTGAATTCTACCGTCGGTAATTAATCTTTCAAGGGCCAAACGCGCAACTTCGCGGCGGATCGGATCGAAGCTTGAAACAGTGATTGCTTCGGGCGTATCATCAATAATAAGGTCAACCCCTGTTGCGGTTTCAATGGCGCGGATATTGCGGCCCTCACGGCCGATTATCCTTCCCTTCATTTCATCGTTCGGTAGCGGCACTACCGAAACGGTGGTTTCGCTTGAATGGTCGGCCGCGCAGCGCTGAATTGCCTGGCAGATGAGCTCTTTCGATTTAACATCTACCTCTTCTTTAAACTGCTGCTCGTATTCAAGCACCTTAACTGCTTTTTCGTGGCAAAGTTCATCGTCTAATGCGGCGATAAGCTGTGCCTTAGCCTGCTCGGATGTAAGGCCTGAGATTTTTTCAAGCATTTCAAGCTGGCTTCTTTTGATTTGGTCAGCTTCTTCGATTCTTTGTTCAAGATCTTTTATGCGAAGGCTGATCTTTTCTTCTTTTGCTTCAATGTTGTCGATTTTTTTGTCGAGTGATTCTTCTTTTTGCTGAAGCCTGCGCTCTTGCCTTTGAACTTCGCTTCTGCGATCTTTAATTTCACGGTCGGCTTCGGTTCTAAGGTTGAAGATTTCATCTTTTGCTTCAAGAACGGCTTCTTTCTTCTTTGCTTCTGCAGCTTTCATTGCATCGCTTAAAATGCGCCTTGCTTCATCTTCGGCCGAGCCGATGGTAGCTTCAGACTTTTTGCGCCTGAACGATATACCGAGAAGGAAGAACACAACCGCGATAACCACTGCTATAACAGCAAAGATTACAATAACAATTGGATCGGGCACTGAATGCACCTCCTTAATATAATAAAACGCAAGTTTTTACAAAAAGGCCGCGTTGTTCGCCTTGTTGCATGTAGTCAATTGAAACTGCCCGCCACAGCAGCCTCATAGTGAATGCATACCATTTAACATTTTATAGTAAAATGGCCGTTATGTCAAGTTAAAAATGGCTTTTCAAGCCCCTTTGCGGCAACCTTGAAAATATTTTCCATATTAGGTAATTTAGGGGTGGGAATGCATAGCAGTGGCTAAATATCATTTGTGTTGATAAATCCCTTTGTGTGAAATTGATAAATCCCTATGCGCGAAATACCGTATTGCAGAAAGAACAAAATTGATATATAATTAACTTTATGCAGTAAGAAGATTACTTGGTGGGATATTAATGAAGAAAAACAGTTTTTTAAAAGGATTAACCGATGGCCTGCCTATATGCTTCGGTTATTTTTCGGTGGCCTTTGCATTTGGAATTTTTGCGGTTCAAAAAGGCATTCCTGTTTTGGGGGCACTTTTTATATCAATGGCTAATGTAACATCGGCAGGGCAGCTGGCGGCGGTTCCTATAATCGTTTCGGGCGGCGGCCTGCTCGAGCTTGCCACTTCGCAGCTTGTTATAAACCTGCGTTATTCGCTTATGTCGGTTTCGCTTTCGCAAAAGTTTGATAATTCCATCAGCCTTTTCGACCGATTTATTATCTCTTTCGTTAACACCGATGAGGTTTTTGCGGTGGCCTCGGCAAGGCGGGGCGAGGTTGGCAGAAAATATATGTACGGCCTTATTATAACGCCGTTTTTAGGTTGGAGTATCGGTACCTTAGTGGGCGCTATTGCGGGCGATATTTTGCCTGCGATTGTTATATCTTCGCTCGGTGTTGCAATTTACGGAATGTTCATAGCTATTGTTGTGCCCCAAATGAAGGCCGAAAAGGCGGTTACTGCCTGCGCGGCGCTGGCTGTTGCGCTTAGCTGCGCATTTTGGTTCATACCGTTTTTAAAGGATGTTCCTCAAGGGTTTGTTATTATTATCTGTGCCGTTGCGGCAAGTGCGCTTCTGGCCATAATAGCACCGGTTAATGCGCCCGAAAGCGATGAAAATATTTTAGAAGAAGGGCAGGTGCGCGAAAATGCCTGATTTAAAATTTTTTGCGTATCTTGGCGTTATGGCGGGTGTAACCTATTTAGTGCGGATGCTACCCATGGTTCTTGTTAAGAAAAAGATAACTAACCGCTTTATACTGTCGTTCTTGCACTATATGCCTTATGCAGTTTTAAGCGTTATGACTATACCTGCGGTGTTTTTTGCAACAAACCACTTAAGTTCAGCTATTGTGGGGTTCGGTGTGGCGCTAATTTTAGCCTATTTTGAAAAAAGCCTTGTAACGGTGGCGGCGGGTGCTTCACTCGGCGTTTTAGCGGTCGAGCTTATTATGAAATATTTTGTTTAAGGTTTGGTTTGCGGCAGCTCCAAATTATTTAAGGAGATGGTTTTTTTGAAAAAAATATACGATTCTGTTGAACAGCTTATAGGCAAAACCCCTTTGTTAGAACTTAAAAATATTCAAAAAGAGTTAGGTCTTGAAGCAAGGCTTCTTGCAAAGCTTGAATATTTTAACCCTGCGGGCTCGGTTAAAGACAGGGTTGCTTTATCGATGATAAACGATGCCGAAGAAAGGGGCGTGCTCACACCCCAATCGGTTATAATTGAGCCAACCTCGGGCAACACGGGGATTGGCCTTGCCTCGGTTGCGGCGGCAAGGGGATATAAAATTATAATAGTTATGCCCGACAGTATGTCGGCCGAGCGCCGCCGCTTTATGCAGGCGTTTGGCGCAGAACTTGTTTTAACCGAAGGCGCAAAGGGCATGGCAGGCGCCATTGAAAAGGCCGAAGAACTCGCTCGCGAAATTCCAAACAGCTTTTTAAGCGGCCAGTTTGTGAACCCTGCTAACCCTAAAATTCATTTTGAAACAACAGGCCCCGAAATATATGAAGACACTTGCGGTGAGGTTGACATATTCGTTGCAGGCGTTGGAACGGGCGGAACTATAAGCGGAACGGGCGAATTTTTAAAATCGAAAAACGCTGATATTAGGGTTGTTGCGGTTGAGCCAGAGGGTTCGCCTGTTTTAACCGAAAACAGGGCAGGCGCACACAAGCTTCAGGGCATTGGTGCCGGCTTTGTTCCGCAGGTTTTAAACACTAAAATTTACGATGAGGTTATCACCTGCGGCGATGAAGATGCATTTGAAGCCGCAAGGCTTATAGGCAAGCGCCAGGGCGTTCTTGTGGGAATATCTTCAGGTGCGGCTCTACACGTGGCAATAGAGGTTGCAAAGCGCCCCGAAAACCAGGGCAAAACAATTGTTGTTCTGCTTCCCGATTCGGGCGACAGATACCTTTCAACCGATTTGTTCGATTAAAGCAGCGCTTGCTTTAATCGCAAACTAAACTTTGGGGTGTTTTTGGTGGAAAATGAAAAAAGGCTAAAAAGGGTGCTGGCTGTTAACGATCTGTCGTGCTATGGCAAATGCTCGCTAACAGTGGCCCTTCCCATACTATCAAGCCTTGGTGTTGAGGCGGTTCCGCTTCCAACCTCGGTTTTGTCATACCATACTGCGGTTTATGACGATTACACCTTGCTTGACACAAGCGAGGAAATGCAGAAAATACTTTCCCGCTGGAATGAACATGGGCTTTTCTTCGATGCGGTGATGACGGGCTATTTTGCAAATACTGCCCAAATTGATATATGCGTTGAATATATTAAGGGGCTAAAGCGCAAATCTTTTATATTGGTTGACCCTGTTATGGCCGATAACGGCTCGCTTTATTCGGGGTTCGACAATGTGCTGCCAAAACGTATGCGTGAGCTTTGCTCGCTTGCCGATATTATAACCCCCAACCTTACCGAAGCCTTTCTTTTGGCGGGCAAAGAATACAAGCCTAATTTGAATGAAGCAGAGGTTAGAGAACTTGCAGAAGCGCTTTTAGAGCTTGGGCCCGGTGCTGTTGCTATAACGGGTGTTCGCGCGGAAGATGGCAGTATGCAGGATGTGTTTTTAAGTGATGATGAATTTTTTAGTTTCACGCATCCGTACACCCATGCTTGCATGCACGGAAGCGGCGATGTTTTCGCAGCGGCGCTTTGCGCGAAAATTATGGCGGGCGACACGGCTTCGGGCGCGGTTAAATTCGCAAGCAGTTTTGCGAACAACTGCATTAACGAAACCATAAAAGGTGGCAACAAAGCGCCATACGGGCTTGATTTTGAAAGGGTTTTATCAAAAGGGTTTAATTATTCATCATAAAACATTAACCGCTGTTCGGGTGTTTGCTCGGCAGCGGCTTTTTGGTTGAAAATATATGTTTAATAATCAGCAAAACGGCGGATTATTGATAAAAAATGCCAAAGGCAGCCTTGGTGGCGGCAAATCTAAAAAAACCAATATGTAAATTATGCTTTTATATAATTTTTACTTGAAAAACCAAGAATTTTTGTGTAAAATAAAAATGTATTGTTATATAAGGGGTTTCTGCGCTTAAACTTAGGCAGAAATTGCATTTAATTATCATAAATTACAAGTTTGAATAAACAATTTTTAGGAGGCGACGATATGGCAAACCAATTGTTTCAAAGTGTGGTACACCAAATGCAACCTATAATCGACAGAGAAGTTGGGGTTATTGATGAAAATAACCTTGTAATTGCCTGCAGTGATTTCAGTAAAATCGGTCAAACCCTTGATGTTTTAATATACTATTCCGATATGCTCGGTGATGCTTTTGTTAAAGGTAAATACACCTACAAGGCGTTCGGAACTGAGCAAAAAACCGATTTTATGGTATATGTAGACGGTGATGATGCACAGGCGGCAAAATATGCCGATTTACTTGCGGTTTCACTTTCGAAGATCAAATTTTATTACGACGAAAAGTACGACCGCAGCAACTTTGTTAAAAACATAATTTTAGATAACATTCTTCCGGGTGATATTTACTTAAAGGCAAGGGAACTTCACTTTAACGTTGATATTGCGAGAACAGCATTCATTATAAGAACTGTTGAAAACAGCGATGTTTCGGTTTACAACATAATCCGCAATATTTTCCCCGATAAAACTAAAGATTTTGTTATAAATATTAACGAAACCGATGTTGTTTTAATTAAAGAAACCCGTGAAGATATTGAAATTGAAGATCTTCATAATCTTGCAAAATCAATAACTGCAACCCTTTCAAGTGAATTCTTCCTTCAAGCGGTTGTTGGTATCGGAACCACCGTTAGCAATTTGAAAGATCTTGCAAGGTCGTTTAAAGAAGCGCAGGTTGCGTTAGAGGTTAGAAAGGTGTTCGATGCTGAAAAGAGTATTGTAAGCTATGGCAACTTAGGTATTGCCCGCCTTATTTATCAGCTTCCAACAACCCTTTGCGAATCATTCCTTAAAGAGGTTTTCAGCCGCGGCTCTATTGAAAGTTTCGACCAGGAAATTCTTTTCACAATTCAAACCTTCTTTGAAAACAACCTCAACGTTTCAGAAACTTCAAGAAAACTGTTCGTTCACAGAAACACCTTAGTTTACAGGCTTGAAAAAATCAAGAAACTAACAGGGTTAGACTTAAGGGAGTTCGACCACGCAATTGTTTTGAAAATTGCGCTTATGGTTAACAAATATCTTTCCACTAACCCGGTTAAATATTAAATAAAGTAAAAAACATAAAAGCAATCAGCGAAAGGGTGAGCACAATAGATACACAGCAAACTGGGGCAGAGGTTCAAGAACCGGTAAAGCTTGAACAACCCATCATCGAATTCAGGGGCGTTTCCAAAACCTATCCAACGGGCACTCACGCACTTGATGACGTTAACATAAAAATTCACAAGGGCGAATTCGTTTTCGTTGTTGGCTCTTCAGGTGCGGGTAAGAGTACATTTATGAAGCTTATTATGCGCGAAGAAAAGGCCAACACAGGAACAATTATGGTTAACGGATACGACCTTACCCATATGAAGAAAAAGGATGTTCCCATGCTACGCCGCACAATGGGAATAGTGTTCCAAGATTTCAGGCTTATTCCAAACCTTAACGTGTTTGAAAACATAGCATTTTCAATGCGTGTTGTGGGCGCTAATAACCGCACCATAAGAAAGAACGTAACAAGAGTGCTTAGAATGGTGGGCCTTGGGCACAAGGCTCGTTCAATGCCGGCCGAGCTTTCGGGCGGTGAGCAGCAGCGTGTTGGCCTTGCAAGGGCGCTTGTAAACAAGCCCAGCATTATTATAGCCGACGAGCCCACAGGCAACGTTGACCCTAATATGTCGTATGAAATTGTTGAACTACTAACCGAAATCAACCGCAGGGGAACAACTATTTTAATGGTAACCCACGAGCACCAGCTTGTGCGCGACTTTAACCAGCGTGTTGTTATGATTGATAAGGGCCACATTGTTGCCGATAATGCCGACGGAGGTGCAATATGAAACCAAGTACCTTTAAATATCTCTTAGGCACCGGTATAAAAAATGTTTGGGTTAACAAACTTATGACAGTGGCGTCAATCGGCGTGTTGGTTGCCTGTATGTCGATAATTGGTGCATTTTTGCTAATAACAGTTAATGTTGATAAAACCATGCAAAACCTTGAAAAAGAAAATGTTGTGATGGTTTATTTCAACGATATAAACTCGGTGCTTTACGGTGAAGAAAGTGATGAGTCGACTATCGACCCATCAACCATAACCGAAGACGAATACCTTGTACATAACGAGGAAGAGGCAAAAGCTATTTGCGAAAAAATCGAAAAAATCTCTAACGTTAATTCAGTTGAGTATGTTTCAAAAGAAGAAGGGCTTGAACAGCTAAAGGAATCTGTGCTTAGTGAAGATTCGCAGTATTTTGATTTTCTTTCAGAAGAAGAATACGGCAACCCGTTGTCAGATGGGGCTAGGGTTACATTAACCGATCTTTCGCAGTTTACCGAAACTATTCAAAAAATCGAAGCTATCGAAGGGGTAGAATCAACCCAGTCGCAGGCAGGCCTTGCCGAGAAGATAACCGCTATCAAAAACGGTGTAACAATGGCTTGTTTTTGGATAGTTGTGATTCTTATGATTATTTCATTTGTTATTGTTTCAAACACTATCCGCGTTACAATGTACACAAGGAAACTTGAAATCAGCATTATGAAGGCGGTTGGTGCCACCAACGCATTCATTCGTATACCCTTTGTTGTTGAAGGTGTTGTGCTGGGGCTTATTTCGGCCTTCCTTTCAACCGGAATTTTATACTTTATTTACAAAGCGGTTATAGCAGTTCTTCAAGATAAATTTATGCTGTCAAACATTGTTCCGTTTAAAGATGTTGTGTGGTATGTTCTTGCAATATTCGTTGTAATAGGTGTTATGGCAGGCCTTATAGGCAGCGTGTTTATGATAGGCAAATATTTAAGAAAAGAGGGGAGCGAGTTTAGTGCGATTTAATATAAAATCAGTTCTTAAGGTTATTGCAGCTTCGCTTGTGGTTGCGCTTGTTGTTTCGGGCACTGCCACTCCACTTAAACCTATTTCTACAGAGGCAGCCTCATATTCCGAACTTCAAAAACGCTCTAAAGAGATTGAAAAGGAACTAAAAGATCTTCAGGCGAAGAAGAAATCAGAAGAGGCTATTCAGGCAAAGCTTAAGGAACAAATTAAAAACACTCAAGCAAAAATTGATGCATGTAATGCTGTTATAAGCAAATACAATGCTGAAATAAACGCAAAGCAGGTTGAAATTGATGAAAAGCAGGCCGAAATTGCCGATTCAAAGCAGCTTTTCCGCAAACGCATCCGCTCGATTTATATGAGCGGCAATGCCAGCGGCGATTTGGCGGTTCTTATGGGTGCTGAAGACTTTTCAGACTTTTTGGCGTTATCACAGTTAACATCGAATATGTCTAACCGCGATGAAAAGTTAATCGAAAGCATTACAGAAGCAATGCAGGTGATACAATCTGCGCAGGAAGAAATTAAAGATAAGAAGGCTGCGCAGCAGTCGGCGGTTAATAATTTAAATGCCGAGCAGGGCAGGCTTGAATCGCAAAACAGCGCTATTCTTGCCTCACTCAAGAAAACCGATGAAGCGTCGGACAAGCTTGAAAGTGAGCACCACAAGCTTCAGGCCGATATGTCGGTTATTTTGAACAGCATGAATAACAGCAGCGGCGGAGGCGGCGGAGTAGTTAACAATACCAGGTATGAGGGTGAACTTAAGTGGCCTGTTCCAGGGTGCATGAACATAACAAGTGGCTGGGGCCAGCGCTGGGGTTCAATGCATAAGGGTATTGATATCGCAGGCGGCGGAATTTGGGGCAAGCCCATTGTAGCGGTTGGCGATGGCGTTATTACAAAAGCCGGTAACTCCTGCACTCATGACTACGGTAAAAACGGTTCTTGCGGTTGCGGCGGAGGATACGGCAACTATGCCTATTTAAATGTTAGAACTGCAAGCGGTAACAACTATACCTTGGTTTACGGCCATATGAAGAGCTGTATTGTTACAAGGGGTCAGCAGGTAAAAGCAGGCCAGGTTATTGGTTATGTTGGAACAACCGGTTGGTCAACCGGCCCGCACCTTCATTATGAAGTTTATAAAAATGGTGTTAATATTAACCCAATGTCGATTTACTAAAGTTGTTTAAAAGCGAAAGCCTGCCGAATTCCGGCAGGCTTTTTTGTTCCCATAACCCAGGGCATAAAAACTTAAAGCCGCTCACACTTTCCTGTGTGAGCGGCTATATCATCTCGTTCATTGGATTAACCTCTTTTTTAAATAATAGTTTTTATATATATGTTATGCCATTGGTATATCCTCTTTTTGATCTCACCTTTTTGTTTGATAATTTGTATTTAATAACTGATCAGCCCATTGGTGTTTACCTCTCATTATTTTCTAAAGAGACTGTAGTAAAATTTCGGACCCACCTCTTTCACTAAGGACGTAAAAATCAAATAAACATATTATCCAAAACTCGTGTTTTTCAGGTTATCAATTCAAAATGATGAACATCTATATTAAATTTTTATTTATAGCTTAACTCTACTAAACCTTTTATTATCGGTACGTCCTTCGCGTGTTAAACTTATTAGCTTAAACTTTCATTTTGTTTAATCGGTTAAACTATAAACCTTTACATTACACTTTCATTTGTACATCGGGACCATCTCCTTGATGTTTACTTTGAGAGTTGCTTCTCTTTTCATCTATATAATAGCATAGGTTTTGTGTATTGTCAACACTTATTTTCAACATTTTAAAAAATTTTTTATAAAAGTTACAAAAGTTATCAACAATGGTGGGAATGCATATATTCACCCATAAATATATGCAGCCAATTTTATTAATATGTTATTGACTATTTGTGTGATTTTGGTTAAAATATTAATAGAAAAGACTACTTGTTTTGGAGGTACGTTATGAGCGAAGTGAACCAAGAATATAACCCCGATATTGTTAGCCTTACTGACGATGAAGGCAAAGAATATAACTTTGAAGTGCTTGATGCTATAGAAACCGATGAAGCGCGCTATGTGGCATTGCTTCCGGTTTATGATAACCCTGAAGAAATTTTAAACGACAGTGGAGAGCTTGTTATTCTTCGCGTGGCAGAAGAAGACGGCGAGGAGTATTTTGAAGACATTGAAGATGACGACGAATACGATACTATAGCCGATGCTTTTATCGCAAGGCTTCAAGATTCATTTGAAATAGAAGAATAATATTCATCCTGCCCTGTTCGCGAATCGCGAGCCCTTATAACCCTACAACCTTTAATTTTGGGAGCGTCACTCCGGCGGCGGGACTGCAGACCTCCCGCTATGGGGGCAACGAGCCGCCCTTAGCGGAAGAAGGGAGCGCAAAACCGCTGGGTTAGCACCCACCTGCTTACAGCAGGTTATCAATGGCCGTTTACGGCAGGGCGGGGGTTTGAATTTTAATATTTGGTTAAATGCTTTATTATAGAATTGAATATATAAATTTCACCGCAGACTATATTTCTGCGGTGTTTCTTTTATAACCTGTATAATAAAACATGTAAACATAAAAATGGAGATATTGCGTATATGGAATTATTAGAAATAACTGAAATTGATAAACAATTGATAAAAGAGGGTTTGGATGTACTGTCAAAAAACTTTGACGATGGTGTATATAACCACACTGTTGGCTGTGCTTTATTATGCAAAAACGGAAATATTTATAAAGGGGTAAATTGCGATGGTATTCATGGCTCTTGTGCCGAATACATTACAATGGGTATGGCTATATCGGCAGGTGAAAGGGAATTTGAAACAATCGTTGCGGTTCACGAAAAGCATCTTAATTGTGTTGTTTCTCCATGCGGAAATTGCCGGCAAATGTTGTTTGAGTATTGCCCTGATATAAAAGTTATTGTGAATGATAATAACGGGCATTTAATAAAAGTGTATGCCAAGGATTTATTGCCTTTTGCATGGAAACCTGTAGAGTGTTAATGAATGTATAATTAGCCTTCTCCCACCGGAGAAGGCAAGCGTGCCGGTCACCACTAAAAAACAAAACTCTCGTAGGCTTGTATGGTAGCCTATGGGAGTTTTGTGTTATATAAGATTTGCTTACACGGATTAATGCGTTTTAACCTCGTTAACAAGTTCAGCGCCTTCGAAAAACGCTTTGATGTTTTCCATAGTTGTTTCGGCAATATTCTCAAGTGCGCCATGGGTTAAAAAAGCCTGGTGCGAGGTTACAATAACATTAGGCAGTGAAATAAGCCTTGCTAAAATATCATCCTGAATAATCTGTTCGGAATGGTCTTCAAAAAACAGTTCAGATTCTTCTTCGTAAACGTCAAGGCAGGCACCGCCGAGCTTATGCGTTTTAAGCGCCTCTAAAAGCTCTTCAGCATCGATAAGCCCGCCGCGCGAAGTGTTTATAATATAAGCGCCGTTCTTCATTTTTGAAATCGACTCTTTATTTATAAGGTGGGTGTTTTCTTTTGTTAAGGGGCAGTGAAGCGATATAATATCGCTTGAGCTTATTAAATTTTCAAGCGAAGTGTATTCAATATCGCAGTTTTCGGCAGGGTAGGGGTCGTAGGCTAAAACACGCATACCAAAGCCCTTGCAGATGTTAATGAAGCACTGACCGATTTTACCCGTTCCTATGACGCCTGCGGTTTTGCCGAAAAGGTCAAGCCCGGTAAGGCCATTTAATGTGAAGTTAAAATCGCGCGTTCTGAGATACGCCTTGTGGATCCTTCTAACAAGGGTTAAAAGCATGCCAATGCTGTGCTCGGCAACGGCCGAGGGGGAGTATGCCGGAACCCTAACAATGGTGATTTTTCCTGCGGCTGCACGGCGGTCAACATTATTAAAGCCTGCACAGCGAAGTGCAATAAGGCGGATTCCAAGGTCGTATAATGTGTCGATTGTTTCTTTACATATTTCGTCGTTAACAAAGGCAATAACAGCATCGCACCCTTTAGCAAGGGCGGCCGTGTCGGGGTTTAGCCTGGTTTCGAAATATTTTATTTTGCAGTTATATTTGCCCGATAGTTTGTCAAACTCCACCGTGTCGTATGGTTTTGTATCAAAAAAGGCTAATTTTTTCATCGTTTCAGCTCCTTAGAGTTATATAAGTATTATGCCCTTTAAATATCTTTTAATTTATAAACGCTGATATTTTTAGGGGTGTAGCCCTCGAGATAATCAACAAGTTCTTGCGGGTCGCTAATAACCTCGTATAACTCCTTGCAGTTTTCGGTTACGAAGCCTTCTTTAATTGCATTTTCTATCATAGCGGTGATATGGTCGAAATACCCATTAACGTTGAAAAGCGCTATTGCCTTGTTGTGGCGGTTAAGCTGGCGAAGGGTTAAAATTTCAAAAAACTCATCGAACGTGCCTATTCCGCCGGGGGCCACAACAAACGCGTCTGACATTTCTTCAAGCATCTTTTTGCGCTCGCGCATATTATCGGGGTAGTAAAATTCTGTGCAGTGTTCGAAAAACGCGCCGTCAACATTAAAAAATGAAGGAGCGACACCAATGACCTTGCCACCACCTTCATAAGTTCCGCGTGCTGCTGCACCCATAAGGCCGCCGGCACCGCCGCCGAATACAATTCCGTGCCCGTGCGCACCGAAGCAACGCCCCAAGTTTTCGGTTGCTTCAATGTATGATTTATCAATGTTGTTGCTTGATGCGCCGTATACGCAAATGTTCATAAAACATTCCTCCAATTATGCTCAGTATATATCTTAATGCCGTTTTTTAAAAGAAGTTCGGCAGTTATTCCGTTACCGCGTGTGACAGTTCCTCTAAAACTACCATCATAAATTTCGCCATATCCGCAAGATGGGCTTCGCGCTTTTAAAATTGCAGTAGTTACGCCGTTTTCGGTTGCCGTTTTAAGCGTTAACTCTGCGCCTTTTGTAAACTGGATTGTAACATCATCACCTGCCCGCGAGAAAACCCTGCCGCATTTTATTTCGCTCGGCTTACGGGGGCAGGGAAGGCCGCCTAACATTTCGGGGCAAACTGGTATAACGGTGTGTATGTGCTCAAGTTCTTCAATACCGTTAATGTAATTGTTGCCGCCGTTATATTTGCAATTATAGCCCAAAAGGCAGGCGCTTACAAGTATGTTCATAACATTCTCCGCTATTCTATGAATTCGTGGCTCACAAGGCTGTCGCCTTTATAAACAAGTCTTAGCCTGAAAAACTTGCAATCAGTCGCAACCTTTTCAAGAAAGATTTTATCCCCTTCCCACATCGGTATAAGGTTAAGCTTTGCTTTGTCTATCCAGCCAAGCTCGCCTTCATCGCATTCGGTAATCTCACCTTCGAAATGTTTAGAATTAAAAACGTGCATATATTCATTTTCATATATGTCAGATACAAACTCAACAATGCCACAGTATTTATAGGATTTAAGGGTAAGTCCCGTTTCTTCAAAAACTTCGCGAAGCGCACACTGTTCTGGCGTTTCGCCCGGTTCGAACTTGCCGCCGATACCTATCCATTTGCCATGGTTATAGTCGTTTTTCTTTTTCGTTCGGTGAAGCAGTAAATACTTGCCATCTTTTTCGATATAACAAACAGAGGTGTTTTTCATAATTTGCTCCTTGATATAAAATAAATGTGGCTTAAACAATTTAAGCCACATAAAATGCACATACAGATTAGATAGCCTTACAGTTGTTGAAATTTGAAATAAGAGCATCTTTAATTTCATCGTATGTTTTATTAAGCGCTGTTGCAAGCTCGCCGTATAAAAGTTTTTCGGAATTAATAAGGAAAAATTCATCGGTTTGGCGAAGTTTTTTGCCGCACCCTGAAAGTTCATTCGCTTTTTGGTGTATGGTTTTAACAAGCCATAACCATTTAGAACAATCGCAGGAGTGCATTGCTTCGCGAAAAATATCGTTGCGAAGGCGGTAATTATCTTCCCATTCGGTTGAAAGGGTTTTGGATTCCTCTAAAAGGCGAGCCGCCTCGCCAGTGCCTATTGTATCCCGCAGAATGATTTTTTTGTTATTAACCGGAATTTTAACCGTTGTGTTTTTTGAAAAAACAGGGTTTAACACATAGTATTTGCTGTTTTCTCTGCCGGGAACATGTTCTTCTGTTATATCGCTGATTATGCAAACTCCGGTTAAACCGTAAACCACATAATCTCCAATATTATACATAATTTATACCTCACATTTCCTTTATATTATAACACATTTTCTCGAAAAATATAAGACTTTTTTGCAAAAAATGCTGATTTTAAGCAAAGTTTTTTGCTATAAAGGGTGTGAGGTTTATGTTTTAAATTATAAAAGAAGCACTCGGCTGAGTGCTTCTTTTTTGCTTGCATTTATTCAACAGGTTGCCAACCGTTTTTGTTGTCGAGCACAAGTTCTGAAATTATGTTGCCCGCGTTATCCTGTTCGATATAGTAGCAGTGTGCGCCGCATTCGGTGCAGTAGCCTGCTTTGATTGAGTTTGTGGTGCTGTCGGCTTCTTGAACTGTAACTAAGTTATCAGCATCATAGGTGTGGCCGTATGCAGGTGCATCGGGCAGGATTTGTTCCGCGCCGCAGTCGCAAACCTGGTGGATAGAACCGTCTTGACTGCAGGTGGGTGCTATAATTGTTGTTTTCCAAATGTGGCGGCCTGTGTCTAAAACAGTGTAGTTATAATCGATAGCTTCGATTTTTACCTCAACATTTGTAAGCTTGCCCGTGCTGCTGATTTCAATGCCCTTGTATGCACCGAAAACAGGTGTAATGTCATCGTGGCTCATAGCGGTATACTTTCTGTAAGCGGTGGAAGCTACGGTGCTGTATTTGAGCCATGAATCATCGGCTGCGAATGCAAAACTGTCGGTCGAGAATTCCTCGGCGTATGTTGTCCACTCGGCTTCGCCGTGTGTGAGAACTGCATAGATTGAGATGGTGTTCTCAGTGTCAACCGTCATGTAATACTCAATACCGAAATCGCTAACAGGGTAGTCGGTTGAAAGGGCTTTGGTTGTGCCGCTTTCGAAAATACCGCCCTTAACAGTGCTATAGATTTCGCTGTCTGTTCCGTTGCGTTTCGCGCCAACCCTTAGTGCGTTGGCATAAAGAAGATCATCAGATCCTAAAATGCTTGCAATGTCGAACAATGAAGCTGCATCGGTGCCAACAGCTGTTTTTGTGTTATCGGTGAATTTGTGATACTCAATAGATCTGTTGAAGAATATGTTTGATGAAGTGCTTTCTGCAGGTGTGATTTTATATGTAAAGTATCCGTTTTCATCTTTGGCGATTATAACACCTAAGTTTCCGGTTTCTGAGAAGCCTTTGAGTGAGTAGGTTGCGCTTGCAGTGTGAGAGTCTTTTGCGAGGGGCTGCAAGTAGGTTGATGTTCCTTCAACGAAAAGCGCTTTGGTTACTAAGTCGGTGTCAACTGCTTTTTCGCCTTTTGCGTTAAGAAGGTAAGCATCAAAGTCTTTATCAACGCCTATGCTGCCGGGCATATTCATTAACGTTTCTTTATCAAGCTTTGTGGCATTATGCTCGTTGTAGAACGAAAGCTCCGATGTGCTGTCGAACTGGCTTGTATCAAGCTTAAACTTACCGTCGGGTTGAATTTGATATGTTACGCCGTCAAGCTCGTAGGTGCCTGAAGTGAGAAGAAGACCGGTTTCTTCATCGCAGAAATAGTAGTTACCTTCAAATAATTGAAGACCGGTTAAGAAGAAGTTTCTGTAATAGAGCCTTTTGCCGCCTGCTTCTTCAATTATACCGTTTTTAATGGTGTAGGGTGAAGCGTAAACAGCGTTAACATCGGTAACAACTGATTTGAAGCCGCTCTTAGGAGCTTTTGGGCTAACTGCCACACCGAATGTGATTTCAAAATCGGAATGGTCGCCTGCGTTGTAGTATGCTGTGTCGAGCGCTTTGGCACTGCCGTATAATGTTTTCCAATCGTTCTTTCTGGCTTCAAAGTTTTCAAGCGAGAAACAATCGGTAAGTGTACGCCAGGTGTGGTTCATAGAAGGGTCGTCGGGGTTTTCGAAAATCATATCTACATAGATGTAAACTGCATCACCCGATGCCTTTAAGTAATATTTATAAGAATATTTATCAAGAGTGTAACCTTGTTTTACCTGAACGTTAGCATCGGTTTCGTCGAAACGGATACTTGACATTTTACCGGTGGAGGTGGATTTGTTGATTTTTGTTGAAATATAGCCCTTGTTTTGAGCTACTGCGTTAACCTCGCCTGTATAGCTGCTGTCAAGAACTTCGTATGCCTGCACAATGGTGTTACCAATAGCACCGCTGCCCGAAGTTCCGCCGTCGTAAGTTTCGCTAAGATATGCAATGTTTCCGGTTTGGGTTTTAAATGTGCCATCGGTGTTATAAGGAACATAAAAAACATTCCTTAGTGTTGTTGTAAGGGTTGTGCTTGTGTTGTATGCAGATAATGAGTACACATACACACCGCCCTTATCTTTAGCGAACACAACGCCGAGCGCGTTGGGATTTGACGCAACTGCATCAGGTGTGTAGCCTGATAATTCATATGTATAAGGAACTTTGCCCTCGGGTGTTTCGAAAAGTTCAATAACGTGCTCGCCGGTGGTGGAAGGCCATACGATACCGTCTACTGCGGGTGCGTAGTTAGCTTCAACCTTACCTGTTACTTCCGGGTCGTCAGTAAAATCGATTAAGGTTTCGGGAAGATTAACATCAACCTCTTCGATATTTTCGGCAGTGGGCTGTGTGCTATCGGTGTTGTTTTGCTCTGCTAAAAGCTCAAAAGCTTCAGCAGTTTCGCCAACTGTTATAGCATTAACATAAGGAACAGCCGTAAGCAATGTGAGAACAAGAACAAGGCTTATGGCAACCTTAAAGAAACGATTATTCATACAGGTACCTCCAAAACAAATGATAAGTAAGCATACTTCTAATGATACACATTCAGTTTAACATAGTTAAAACAAAAAAGCAACCTTATATTACCTTAATTTAAGTGTTTAAATCGCTTAAAAAACAATTTTGTTAAATTTGTTGAAATAATTAAGTGAAAAATTGTGCATTATTACTTTTCGTGTTACACTTTAATTGTTTTAGTAAAATAAAGCAATTATCTAAAATTTTCAAAAAATTCTAAAAAAGAGAAACAATTTTACCCATATTTTAGATTTTTGTTAAAAAAAACACAAAATTTGCACCTTTATCTATTTACATCTAAAAATAAAAGTGTTAAAATGATACACAGTGTGGCAATTAAGGTTGCCATTAATATCAAGGGAGGAATAAACCATATGTCAAGAAAAATGAAAACAATGGACGGTAATAATGCGGCCGCATATGTATCCTATGCGTTTACAGAAGTAGCCGGTATTTACCCGATCACACCGTCCAGTCCTATGGCAGATTATGTAGATCAGTGGTCGGCTCAGGGCGTAAAAAATATTTTCGGTTCAACCGTAAAGGTTTCGGAAATGCAGTCTGAAGCAGGTGCAGCAGGTACTGTTCACGGTTCACTCGCAGCGGGTGCTCTTACAACAACCTATACAGCTTCACAAGGATTACTCCTTATGATACCCAATATGTACAAGATCGCAGGCGAACTTTTGCCTTCGGTATTCCACGTATCAGCTCGTTGTGTGGCAAGCCATGCGCTTAACATTTTCGGTGACCATTCCGACGTTTATGCTTGCCGTCAAACAGGTTTCGCAATGCTCGCAGAAACCAACACACAGGAAGTTATGGACCTTGGCGCCGTTGCTCACCTTGCAACAATTGAAAGCCGGGTTCCATTCATCAACTTCTTTGATGGTTTCCGCACATCACACGAAATCCAGAAGATTGCTATTTGGGATTATGAAGATCTTAAAGAAATGTGCAATATGGATGCAGTTGATGCATTCCGCAAGCGCGCTCTCAACCCCGAAAGGCCTGTTATGCGCGGTTCGCACGAAAACGGCGATATCTTCTTCCAGCACAGGGAAGCTTGCAATAAGTATTATGATGCAGTTCCCGGCATTGTTGAGAAGTATATGGATAAGGTTAACGCAAAACTTGGCACCGATTACAAGCTCTTTAACTACTATGGTGCACCCGATGCTGAAAGAGTTATCGTAGCAATGGGTTCAGTTTGCGACGTTGCTGAAGAAGTAATCGACTATTTAACCGCTAAGGGTGAAAAGGTTGGCCTTGTTAAAGTAAGGCTTTATCGCCCCTTCTCGGCAGAAAAACTTTGCGAAGCAATTCCTGCAACAGCTAAGAAGATTGCTGTACTCGATAGAACTAAGGAGCCCGGCTCACTTGGTGAACCGCTCTACCTCGACGTTGTTACTTCACTTGCTAAAATGGGCAGGCAGGCAATCGTTACAGGCGGCAGATACGGTTTAGGTTCGAAGGATACACCTCCTTCAAGCATTTTTGCTGTATACAAAGAGCTCGAAAACGATGCTCCTAAAGCACAGTTCACAATCGGCATCACCGATGATGTTACCGAGCTTTCTCTTCCTGAAGAGGTTGCTCCTAACACCGCAGCAGAAGGCACAACAGAATGTAAGTTCTGGGGTCTCGGCGGCGACGGTACCGTTGGTGCTAACAAGAACTCAATCAAAATCATCGGTGACCACACCGATAAATATGTTCAGGCTTACTTCCAGTATGACTCGAAGAAAACCGGTGGTGTTACAATCTCTCACCTCCGTTTTGGCGATAAGCAGATAAAGAGCCCATACTATATTAATAAGGCTGACTTCGTTGCTTGCCACAATCCTTCATACATTATTAAGGGTTACAAAATGGTTAACGATGTTAAGCCCGGTGGTAAGTTCCTTATCAACTGCCAGTGGACACCTGAAGAGCTTGCACAGCACTTAAATGCTGAAGCTAAACGTTACATTGCACAGAACAACATTCAGCTCTACACAATTAACGCTATCGACCTTGCAGTTCAGGTTGGCATGGGCAAGAGAACAAACACAATTCTTCAGTCGGCATTCTTCACCCTTGCTGAAGTTATGCCCAGCGAAGACGCTATTAAATATATGAAGGACGCTGCAACAAAATCTTACCTCAAAAAAGGTCAAGACGTTGTTGACTGCAACCATAAGGCTATCGACGCAGGTGCAACCGCGTTCGTTAAGATCGACGTTCCTGCTGACTGGGCTAATGCTACCGATGATGCAGAAGTTTCAGCATCTGTTGGCGCGGACAAGCTCGTTAAGATGGTTGACGGCATCATGATCCCCGTATCAAAGATGGACGGCGACTCACTTCCGGTGTCTGCTTTCGTTGACCACGTTGACGGTACCTTCGAACACGGCGCTTCAGCTTATGAGAAACGCGGCGTTGCCGTTATGGTTCCCGAATGGGATTCAAGCAAATGTGCACAGTGTAACAAGTGCTCATTCGTATGCCCGCACGCAACAATCCGCCCCTTCGCTATGACCGAGGCGGAGGTTGCCGCTGCACCCGAAAACATGAAACTCGGCAACAAGCCGATCTTCAAAACCGATTACAAGTATACTCTTGCAGTATCTCCGCTTGATTGTATGGGATGCGGCGTTTGTATCGGTGTTTGCCCCACTAACTCACTTAAGATGGTATCTCGCGAATCGCAGGAAGACCAGCAGAAGGTATTCGATTACTGCGTTGCTAACGTTACAGAGAAAGACGACATCAGCCCTGCTCTTAACGTAATCACCAGCCAGTACAAGAAACCTTTACTCGAGTTCTCGGGCTCTTGCGCAGGTTGTGCAGAAACAGCTTACGCTCGCCTTATCACTCAGGTTTGCGGCGACAGAATGTATATCTCTAACGCAACAGGTTGTTCGTCAATTTGGGGCGGTCCTGCTGCAACATCACCTTACACCGTTAACGGTGAAGGCCACGGTCCTGCTTGGGCTAACTCACTCTTCGAAGATAACGCAGAGCACGGCTTTGGTATGTATTTAGGCCAGAAGGCTCTCCGCAGCTCACTCATCGCTAAGGTTGAAGAGCTCGCAAACAGCGATAAAGCTCCTGAATCAATCAAGGCAGCAGCTCAAGAATATCTTGCAACAGTTAACGATGGCGAAAAGAACAGCAAGGCAACTAAAGCCCTTGTTGCAGCTATGGAAAGCGATTGCAACGGCGAATGCGGCCTTTGCAGCGATATTCTCGCACAGAAAGAATACCTTTCAAAGAAATCAGTTTGGATCTTCGGTGGTGACGGTTGGGCTTACGACATCGGCTTCGGCGGTGTTGACCACGTTCTCGCTTCGGGCGAAGATGTAAACATTATGGTATTCGATACCGAAGTTTACTCAAACACAGGCGGCCAGGCTTCGAAGGCTTCACAGATCGGTCAGGTTGCACAGTTCGCAGCTGCTGGTAAGGCAATCGCTAAGAAGAGCCTTGCTGAAATCGCAATGTCATACGGCTATGTATACGTTGCACAGGTTGCTATGGGCGCTGACCAGAACCAGACTCTTAAAGCAATAGCTGAGGCTGAGGCTTACCCGGGTCCGTCACTCATTATCGGCTACTCACCCTGCGAAATGCACAGCATTAAGGGTGGTATGGTTAACTGCCAGGCTGAAATGAAGAAGGCTGTTGACTGCGGATATTGGGATATGTTCAGGTTTAATCCTGCAAACAAGGCCCTTGGCAAGAACCCGCTTACAATTGATTCTAAGCCGGGTACTGCAAGCTACCGCGACTTCATCATGAACGAAGCACGTTACTCATCACTTACTCGTTCATTCCCCGAGCGCGCAGATTACCTCTTCGAGCAGGCTGAAAACACAGCTAAGGCAAGAAGAACTCACCTTGAAAGACTTGTTGACCTTTACAAGGTTGAAGACTAATTTGCAGTTTTAGTTAAATTAATTTCACCCCGCCCTTTGGGAAACCGAAGGGCGGGGTGTTCTTTTAGTAAAAATAGTCTATGTGCGGTGTGTTTGGGATATTATAATTTATACAAAATTCTTGAAAAATATGTGAATATACAGTATACTATAATAAATATGCATAATTTAAGCAAAGTTTTGAGGGTGAAGTTTATGACAAGGCACGACGCGCGCGAGCAGGCGTTTATAATTATCTTTGAAAAAAGTCTTAATGGCTTAAGTGTTGATGAAATTATCGAAAATGCTAAAGATGCAAGAGAATTTCGCGAAAACGGGTTCATTCTGTCAACGGTGAACGGTGTTTTCGAAAATATCGGAGAAATTGATAAAATTATTGAAAACCACCTTACCGGCTGGAAAATCGAACGAATTTCAAAGGTTTGCCTTGCAGTGCTAAGGCTTAGCGTTTATGAAATTATGTTCTCTGAAGATGTTCCCGCAAGCGTTTCAATTAACGAAGCGGTTGAGCTTTGCAAAAAGTTTGCAACAGCCGAAGAATCTTCTTATGTTAACGGAATTTTAGGCAATGTTGCTCGCGGGGGCCGCGAGTAATGCCTGCCTTTTTAGGGATTGACACAAGCAACTACCGAACTTCGGTGGCGTTGCTTACAGACAGTGGCGAATACATTTCAAAACGCAAACTGTTGGAAGTGGCAGAAGGCGGCTTGGGGCTTCGCCAAAGTGAAGCACTTTTTATGCACGTTCGCGATTTACCCAGCCTTGTTGAAGAGGCTTTGCAAGGGTTTGGTGGCGAAATTGCCGCGGTTGGTGTTTCATCAAAACCTCGCGAGCAGGAAAACAGTTATATGCCCTGCTTTTTGGCGGGCGTTTCGGCCGCGCGTTCGGTGGCGGCGGCACTTAAAGTGCCTTGTTTTGAATTTTCGCATCAATCGGGGCATATTGCGGCGGCGCTTCATAGCTTTGGTGGCTGGCAACTGGCCAAGGGGCCTTTTTTGGCTTATCATATTTCGGGCGGCACAACCGAAGCCGTGCTTGTAACACCTTATAGTGAAAAGGTTTTTAAATGCGAGATAGTGGGCGGCTCGAACGACCTTAAAATAGGCCAAGCGGTTGACCGTTTGGGCGTGGCGTTAGGGCTTTCGTTCCCCGCGGGTGAAGAGCTCGACCGTTTGGCGAGTTCGGGCGAATTAACGGTGCCCGTAAACCCTAAAGTGAACGGAACATTTTGCAGTGTTTCGGGGCTTCAAAACAAATGCGAAGCAATGTTAAAAAACGGCGAATCAGCCGAAAACACAGCAAGATTTATTTTTGAATATATAAGCAAACTGCTAAAGTTGCAGATTATAGAACTGCGAAAAGTTTATGGAAATATCCCCATAGTTTTTGCAGGCGGTGTAACCGCAAACAGCATTATAAGGCAAAGGCTGCAAGAGGAAGATAACATCTTTTTTGCAACAAACGAGCTTTCGGGCGATAACGCTGTTGGTGCGGCAAGCCTTGCTAAAATGCGGTATTTTGCCGAATAACTCATAATTTTAATTGAAAGACAGTGAAGATGAACAGTTTTGTGCTGACGGTATCTCAACTGAATAGATATGTAAAAATGTCGCTCGAGGGCGATGGAAATTTATCGCGCCTGTTTCTTGGCGGCGAGATTTCAAACTGTAAAAAAAACAGCTTCAGCGGTCACATTTACTTTTCGCTTAAAGATGATACGGCGCTTATAAAATGCGTTATGTTTAGTTCTGATGCGGCACGGCTTAAGTTTATTCCGCAAGACGGCATGAAGGTTATCTGCCGCGGGCGTGTGTCGCTTTATGAGCGCGATGGTTCTTATCAGTTTTATGCGGCTGATATGCAACCCGACGGCATTGGAGCTATGGCAATTGCCTTTGAGCAAACCAAAAAAAGGCTTGAAGCCGAGGGGCTGTTCAGCCAAGAAAGAAAACGCCCTATCCCGCGTTACCCTAAACGGGTTGCGGTGGTAACGTCTGACACGGGTGCGGCGGTTCGCGATATTATAAACATAATTTCAAGGCGCTGGCCTGTGTGTGAAATAGTTCTTTGCCCCACATCGGTTCAAGGGGAAAAGGCGGCGGCCGAAATGGTTCAGGTGCTAAACAGGCTTTACACTATTATTTTAGGTGGCGCCGAGGTTGACACTATTATTATAGGCCGCGGCGGCGGCTCGGCCGAAGATATTTCGGCTTTTAACGATGAATTTTTGGCAAGAACAATTGCGTTATCGCCCGTGCCGATAGTTTCGGCAGTGGGGCACGAAACCGATTTTTCAATCAGCGATTTTGTGGCCGACCTTCGCGCGCCAACCCCGTCGGCCGCGGCGGAGCTTTGTGTGCCCGATATTGACAGCATAAGTTTGCATTTATTAAGGCTTAAGCACTCGCTTTCAGAGAGCGAACTTGTGCTGATAGAAAGGCTTGAAACAAGGCTTAAAAGGGCTAAAGAGTCGCGCGTGTTTGCAAATCCTGCCCTTATTACCGATATGGCAGGCGAAAGGCTTTCAAAAGCCACCGATAGAATGGCAAACGCCTTTAAAGAAACCGTTTCGCAAAACGAAAAGGGCCTTTTATCACTTATAGCAAAATTAGAGGCATTAAGCCCACTTTCAGTTATGTCAAGGGGCTTTGCAGTGGTTGAATCGGGCGGAAATATGATAAAAACTGCGGCTGAGGTAGCCGAGGGCGATAACTTGTGTGTGAAAATGCAGGGCGGTGAGGTTAACTGCACCGCAAAAAATGTAACTTTATATTCGGAGGAAGGCAAAAATGGCTGAAAAATTAACCTTTGAAGAGGCGCTTGCCAAACTTGAAAATATTGTGCAGCGCCTTGAGGGCGGCAACTGCTCGCTTGAAGAATCAATAGAGCTTTTTAAAACAGGGGTTGACCTTTCAAAGCAATGCAGTGATGAATTAGGCAAGGCTAAAAAGGCCGTTTCAAAGCTTACAACTATTGATGAAATCGAGGGTTAAACTGCCGCGCAGTACAAATGCCGATTGGCGGCAGACGAGGAGAAATTAAATGAAAATGCTTGAAACTCACCGCGTAGCGGTTGAAGAAAGGCTCAAAGAGCTTTTGCCGCAGGGTGAAAGCCTATATAAAAATCTTACCGATGCAATGAGCTACAGCGTTATGCTTGGCGGCAAACGCATTCGCCCTGCTATTATGCTTGAATTTTTCAAGGTGTGCGGCGGAACAGTAAAGGGAATAACAGACGCCGCCTGCGCGCTTGAAATGATACACACCTATTCGCTTATTCACGACGACCTGCCCTGCATGGATAATGACGATATGCGCCGAGGCAAGCCTTCGTGCCATAAAGCATTCGGCGAAGCGAATGCGCTTCTTGCGGGCGATGCGCTTTTAACCTATGCGTTTGAAACGATTGGGTCTATTGAAGATATTCCTGCCGAACGCGTTGTAAAAGCGGCTTTGGTTTTAGCGCAAAACGCAGGGGTTCACGGAATGATAGGCGGCCAGGTTATCGACCTTGAAAGCGAAGGAAAGGCAGTGCCGCTCAGCACTGTGCTTAAAACCTACGAACTTAAAACAGGCTGCCTTATTAAAGCGGCGGCTCACATTGGTTGCATACTTGCAGGAGCAGGTGCTGAACAATGCGCGGCTGCTTGCAAATATGCCGAGTGTGTTGGGCTTGCTTTTCAAATAAAAGATGATATTCTCGACCGGATTGGCAATGAAAAACTGCTTGGCAAACCTGTGGGCAGTGATGAAGAAAACGAAAAATCAACCTACCTTAGCATTAAAGGCCTTGAGGCGGCTAAAGAAAGGGTTGAAGAGCTTACAAACAGCGCTAAGAAGGCGCTTGAAATTTTCGGCGACAGCGCAAAGAACCTTGCTGATTTGGCCGATTACCTTTTAAGCAGGGAATATTAAAAGATATGTGAGGCTATATTTTGGGCTATAAATATTTAGGAAAAATCAATTCACCAAAAGAGCTTGAACAACTTAATATAGCCGAACTGGAAACCCTTTGCGAAGAAGCACGAAGCGAAATATTAAGGGTTGTTTCAAAAAACGGCGGTCACTTGGCATCGAACCTTGGTGCGGTGGAACTAACCGCCGCGGCCGACAGAGTTTTCTGCGGTGAGGATGACGATATTATTTTCGATGTTGGGCACCAGTGCTACACTCATAAGTTGTTAACGGGCAGGTTTGATGCGTTTGAAACACTGCGCAAAGAAAACGGAATTGCCGGTTTTATGCGCCCGAACGAAAGCAGGTATGACCCTGTTATTACGGGGCACAGCAGTGCCTCAATTTCGGCGGCGTTTGGCATTTCGAAGGCGAAGCTTTTAAGCGGCAGCGGCGGCAGCACAGTTGCCGTTATTGGCGACGGTGCACTAACCGGCGGAATGTCGTATGAAGCGCTAAACAGCCTTGGTAAAGATAAGGCAAAGGTTATTATAATTTTAAATGATAACAGTATGTCGATTTCTAAAAATGTTGGTTCGCTATCGCGCCATTTAAGGATGATAAGGGTAACACCTTCATACCATAAACTAAAAAAAGGAACCGAGCGGTTCCTTGATAAAATCCCGCTTATAGGCCATGTGCTCTACCGCATTATGGCAAAATTAAAGCGCGGATTTAAAAAGATTTTTTACAGCCACAATATTTTTGAGTCACTGGGGTTTGACTATTTCGGCCCTGTTGACGGGCACGATCTTGAAAAGCTTGATGAGGCTTTCAGAATAGCCAAAGAGCTTGATAATTCCTGCGTTGTTCACGTTATAACCAAAAAGGGCAAAGGCTACACTCCGGCCGAGCAAAACCCAAGCATTTATCATGGTGTGCCGCCATTCGATTTAGAAACGGGTGCGGCGGCTACAGGGATAAACTTTTCAAAAAAGTTTGGCGAAAAGTTATGTGAGCTTGCTGAAAAAGATGAAAAAATTTGCGCCGTTACTGCGGCCATGACCGATGGAACAGGCCTTACAGAATTTTCAAAGAAGTTTCCTACCCGCTGTTTCGATGCAGGCATTGCCGAACAGCACGCCATAACATTTTCGGCAGGGCTTGCAAAGGGCGGCTATAAACCCGTTGCGGCAATTTATTCATCATTTTTGCAAAGAGGGTACGACCAAATTTTGCACGATGCCGCAATTGCGCGCCTTCCTGTTACCATTTGTGTTGACCGCGCAGGTTTTGTGGGGGAAGACGGAGAAACCCACCAAGGGCTTTATGATGTTGCAATGTTATCATCAATACCCGGTGTTAAGATTTTGGCTCCGTCGAACTATGCCGACCTTGATTTTATGCTTGAGCAAAGGTTAAACGCGCCCGAAGGCGTTGCGGCAATTCGCTACCCGCGCGGGGGCGAGCCTAAAATGCCCGAATGGTACAGCCCATCGGGGCAGGAGTTCGATGTTTTCGGCAAGGGCCACACTGCAGTTGTAACCTATGGCGTAACGGTGAGCGCGGCGCTTGAAGCATTTGCGAAACTTCAAAACGAGGGTAAAAACTGCGCAGTTGTTAAACTAAACGTGGTGTCCCCTTTAGGCGATAAACTTATTAATGAGCTTATAAGATATAAAACCATTCACATTTTTGAAGAGGGCGAAAAGCAGGGCGGAGCTGCCGAGCATTTAACTGCTTTACTTTCACAGGCAGGCTTTAAGGGCGCCGTTACCATAACAGCGGCCGAAGGCTTTGTTCCGCAGTCAACAGTACAGTCGGCAAGGGAACGCTTCTGCTTAACACAAGAGGCTATTTATAACAAAATTTCAGGTGCGAGGGAATAATTTTGAGCGAGAAATTAAGGCTTGATCAAGCCGTTTTTGATAAAGGGCACTGCGAAAGCCGCGAAAAGGCAAAGGCGCTTATTATGGCTGGGGTTGTTTACCTTAACAACCAAAAGGCCGATAAGCCGGGGATGACGGTGAAACCCGATGATATACTCGAAGTTCGCGGTAATCCGCTTAGATATGTAAGCCGCGGCGGCTTAAAACTTGAAAAGGCTGTTAACAACTTCGGCGTTCAGCTTGAAGGTGCGGTGTGCGCCGATATTGGCGCTTCAACCGGTGGCTTTACCGATTGTATGCTTCAAAACGGCGCCAAAAAGGTTTACGCTATCGACGTTGGCTATGGCCAGCTTGCCTGGAAGCTTCGCGTTGACGAAAGAGTAGTTAACATGGAGCGCACCAACTTCCGCTATGTAACGCGCGAGCAGATACCTGATGGGCTTGATTTTGCATCGGTTGATGTTTCGTTTATTTCGCTTTCAATTATAGTTCCTGTTATGAAAGAACTGATGAACGAGGGCGCCGAGGCTGTTTGCCTTATTAAGCCCCAGTTTGAAGCAGGGAAAGATAAGGTTGGCAAAAAGGGCGTTGTGCGAGATCGCGCGGTGCATTTAGAGGTTGTAAACCGTATAACCGAAATGATGATATCGCTTGGGTTTTCGCTTCAAAACCTCGATTTTTCGCCAATAAAAGGGCCCGAGGGCAACATTGAATATTTAGCGCATATTAAAAACGACGGCAAAGGCGAATACAGGGCGGCGAACACGGCCGAAAAGGTTGTTTCTGCCTCACACGCCGAGCTTGACAAATAATCACCCATTAGCCCCAATAGGGAATAGGAGAACATTATGAAACTACTGGTAGCCTATAACACTAAAAAGGAAAACACCGCCGAAACCTTAAAAAATTTAACCGATGTTTTAAACCGCGAGGGCATTTTATATGAACTTATGGAGGTTAGCTTTGGCGCAGATTTTAATAAGCAGCAGGTTAAAAACAGCGATGTTGTTGTGGTTATCGGGGGCGACGGAACAATTATACATATAGCCAAAACAGCGGCTGCATTCGGCATTCCTGTGCTTGGGGTTAACAACGGCAGGGTAGGTTTTCTTGCGGGGCTTGAAACCAACGAGCTTGAAAAAATAACCGAGCTTGTTTCGGGCAACTACACCGTGTCAGACCGAATGATGTTAGAGGTTGAAGCCGAGGGTGAGAAATATTTATGCCTTAATGATGCGGTTATTAGCAAGGGTGCGCTTTCAAGAATTATTGATATTTCGGCCACATTCGGGGGCAACACCCTTTTTTACAGGGCCGACGGAATTATTGTTTCAACCCCAACAGGTTCAACTGCCTACTCAATGTCGGCAGGTGGCCCCGTGGTTGACCCTAAAATTAAATGCATGGTAATATCGCCCGTTTGTTCACATTCGATTTTTTCGCGCTCGCTGATTATCAGCGATAACGACACCGTTTTTATCGCGGCGGGCAATCCTAACCAAACCGAAATCTGCCTTACTATTGATGGTGAGCAGGTGATTACACTTAATCAAGATTCGGTTGTTTCGATTAAAAAGGCTAAAATCAGCGCAAAGCTCATAACAATTGGGCGCGAGCTGTTTTTCGATAAATTATCTAACAAATTAAAGTAAAGGAGGCCGAGTTATGAAAAGGCAACGCCAGGAAGCCATTTTAAATATGATTGAAAACAATGTTATCGACACTCAGAAAGGCTTGCAAGATGCCTTAACCGATATGGGGTTCGAGGTTACGCAGGCGACCGTTTCAAGGGATATTAAGGAACTGCGTATTGTAAAGGCCCTCGATTCCGATGGGCGTTACCGCTACATACAAAGCGCACGCAGTTCGGGGTTTGATATGCCACCGAGGTTTTCTGATATTTTTTCAAACTCGGTTGTATCAATAAATTACGCAATGAATGATGTTGTTATCAAATGCCATCCGGGAACAGCCTCGGGCGCTTGTGTGGTTTTAGACAGTATGTTTGAAGCTTCGGTTTTGGGAACCTTAGCGGGCGACGACACCATTCTTGCAATAACTAAAGATGAAGCTGCAGCCGCAAAACTGGTTGAAGAATTAAAAGAATTACTGTAAATATTAAAACACTAAATTAAAAACAAAAGGTGGTGAAACACTTGCTTAAAAGCATTAGTATTGAAAATATTGCTATAATTGAACGCGCCGATTTAGATTTAACCGAAAAACTTAACATTCTAACGGGTGAAACGGGCGCGGGTAAATCAATAATAATCGATTCTATAAACGCGGTTCTCGGTGAGCGCACATCAAAAGAGCTTATAAGGCGCGGAAGCAGTAGCGGCAGTGTTTCGGCACTTTTTTGCGACATTGGCGGGTATGCCGCTAAATGCATTGAAGATTTAGGCTTTTCACTGCCTGATGGGCAAATTATGCTTCAAAGAATATTAAAGGCCGATGGTAAATCGGTTAGCCGAATTAACGGCACGGCCGTTACGGCAGGCGTTATGAAGCAGGTTGGCGCATGCCTTGTTGATATTCACGGCCAGCACGATAACCAACTTTTGCTTAACCCTGCAACCCATATAAATTTTATTGATGCATTTGCTGAAAACGGCGAAATTTTAGCCGTTTATGAAGAATCTTACAAAAAACTGCGCGATGTAAAGCGAAGGCTAATTGCCGCCGAAAAAAGCGCCGATGAAAAGCATCGCTTAAAAGAACTTTATAGCTTCGAAATTGCCGAAATTGAGGCGGCTAACATAACTGTGGGCGAGCGTGATGCTTTAAATGAGCGCAAAAATGTGCTGCTTAACAGCCAAAAAATTGCCGTGGCGCTTAGTGAAATAATCGGTATTTTAAACGGTGGCGATGATAATGGCGGCGCTGTGCACCTCACCCAAAATGCGGGCGCTTCTGCCGCAGCGGCAGGCGGGGCATTAAAAGAACTTAAAGCATTAGCTGAAAGGCTTGTTGACTGTTCAGCAGAGCTTTCAGATATATCGAACGAAGCAAGGCGGCTGCTTGATGGCATTAATTTCAGCGCGGCCGAGCTTGAAGAAATTGAACAGCGGCTTGACGAAATTTATAAATTATCGCAAAAATACGGCGGCAGTGAGCAAGAGATAATCTCTTACCTTAATAAAATTAAAACCGAGCTTAAAACAATTGAAAACGATGATAAAATAATTGCCGAGCTTGAAGATTTAAACGATATTTACGAGCAAGAGGTTTACGAAAACGGGCAGAAATTAACCTCGGCGAGAAAAACTGCCGCAGAAGATTTTTCGCACCGAGTTTGCGAAGTTTTAAAATACCTTGAAATGCCCAATATAAAACTCGCGGTTGATATAACCGAATGCATCTACACAAAAATGGGGTGTGATAATGTTGAAATACTTATATCAACCAACCCCGGCGAGCCGCCAAAACCGCTATCGAAGGTGGCATCGGGCGGCGAACTTTCGCGCGTTATGCTGGCAATTAAAAGTGTTATGGCCGAAAAGGATAACACCCTAACCCTTATTTTCGACGAAATCGACACAGGCATAAGCGGCAGGGCCGCAGGCAAGGTTGGCAGGCAACTGAAAGACCTTTCGCAGTCGCACCAGGTTATATGTGTAACCCATTTGGCGCAGATTGCCGCCGCAGCCGATAACCATTTGTTTATTGAAAAGGCGGTAAGGGACGGCCGCACATACACGTCGGTTAAGGCCTTAACACTCGACGAGCGCGTGGCAGAGGTTGCCAGAATTATTTCGGGTGGAGAAATGAGCGAAAATCTTTTGCAAACTGCGAAAGAGCTTATTGAAAATCACGGGATAATAAGTTATAATAAATTATAATGATTAGTTTATAATGTTTTACTGTTTAAAGAGGTAACTAAAGATGACTTTGTTTGATGAATTAAAGGAACGTGGGCTGCTTGCCCAAACAACCGATGAAGACAAGGTTCGCGAGCTTATAAATGGCGACAAGCCCGTAACCTTTTACATAGGGTTCGACCCTACTGCCGATAGCCTTCACGTTGGGCACTTTGTGGCAGTTGTTATAATGGCGCACATGCAAAGGCACGGCCATAAGCCCATTGCCCTTTTCGGCGGCGGAACGGGCATGATTGGCGACCCTTCAGGCAAAACCGATATGCGCAAAATGCTAACCAAAGAAACTATCGACCATAACATTGAATGCTTTAAAACCCAAATGTCAAGGCTTATCGACTTTTCCGACGGTAAGGCAACCATTGTTAACAATGGCGATTGGCTTTTAAACCTAAATTACATTGAATTCCTGCGCGAAATCGGCGTTCATTTTTCGGTTAACAGAATGTTATCCTTCGAATGCTACAAGCAAAGGCTTGAACGCGGGCTTTCCTTCTTCGAGCTTAACTATATGCTTATGCAAAGCTACGACTTTTTAATGCTCAACCGCAAGCACGGTTGCGTTATGCAGCTCGGTGGTGACGACCAGTGGAGCAATATGATAGGCGGCGTTGAACTCATTAGAAGGTGCGACCAAAAAGAAGCCTATGCAATGACCTGCAACCTGCTTCTCACAAGTGAGGGCAAAAAGATGGGCAAAACCGAAGGCGGCGCTGTATGGCTTGATGCTAACAAAACTTCCCCCTACGATTTCTTCCAGTATTGGAGAAACGTTGCCGATGCCGACGTTTTAAAATGCATTAAAATGTTAACCTTTGTTCCGCTTGAAGAAATCAGACAAATGGAAGGGCTTCAGGGAAGCGAGCTTAACGCAGTTAAAGAGCGCTTAGCATATGAACTTACCAAAACCATTCACGGAGAAGAAGAAGCCAAGAAGGCACTTGATGCTTCAAAAGCATTGTTTGGCGCCGGCACTAACCTTGATAATATGCCCTCGGCTCAGATTGGCGAAGAAAATTTAGTGGATGGCGAAATCTTGCTTCTTGATGCAATGGTTATAGCAGGGCTTACCCCTTCAAAAAGTGAAGGCAGGCGCCTTGTTCAGCAGGGTGGTGTTTCGGTTGACGGCGAAAAAATAACCGACGCATCATATAAACTTACTGCTGAACGCCTTACAGAAGGCGTTATTGTTAAAAAGGGAAAAAAGGTGTTCTGTAAAGTAACACTATAAAATATTTTGCAAATTTAAGCTTTGCAAACGCAGGGCTGATTTAATAAACTCTGAAAGGAAGATAGACTATGGCAAAGAACAGGCTTATCGGAGATTATCCGGTAATCGGTATCCGTCCCACTATCGACGGAAGAAGAGGTGTACTTAAAGTACGCGAATCTCTTGAAGATCAAACTATGGCAATGGCACAGGCTGCAAAAAAACTATTCGAGGAGAACCTTCGTTACTCAAACGGCGAACCTGTAAAGGTTATTATTGCCGATACCACCATCGGCCGCGTTGGCGAAGCTGCTGCTTGCGCTGAAAAGTTCAAGAAAGCAGGCGTTGACATTACTCTTACAGTTACACCTTGCTGGTGCTATGGTTCGGAAACAATGGATATGGACCCGATGACAATCAAGGGCGTTTGGGGCTTCAACGGAACAGAGCGCCCAGGTGCTGTATACCTTGCATCGGTTCTCGCAACACATGCTCAAAAGGGTCTTCCTGCATTCGGTATCTATGGCCACGATGTTCAGAATATCGACGAAGTAACCGATATGCCGAAAGACGTTCAGGATAAACTTTTAAGATTCGGCCGCGCTGCAGTTGCTGCTGCAACTATGAGAGGCAAGTCATACCTCCAGATTGGTTCAATCTGCATGGGTATTGGCGGTTCTATCATCAGCCCTGAATTCATCGAAGAATACCTTGGTATGCGTGTTGAATCGGTTGATGAGGTTGAAATCATCCGCCGAATGACCGAGGGCGTTTATGACGAAGCTGAATATCAGAAGGCTCTTAAATGGGCTAAAGAATACTGCAAAGAAGGCTTCGACAAAAACCCCGAAGAACTTCAGAAATCACGCGAAGCAAAAGATGCTGACTGGGAATTTGTTGTTAAGATGATGGTTATTATTAAAGACCTTATGTGTGGCAACAAGAACCTCCCCGAAGGCTGCGAAGAAGAAATGGTTGGCCACAACGCTATTGCTGCAGGCTTCCAAGGCCAGCGCCAGTGGACCGACTTCTACCCCAACTGCGACTTCCCCGAAGCTATGCTTAACTCATCATTCGACTGGGAAGGCGCTCGTGAGCCCTACATCCTTGCAACCGAGAACGACGTTCTCAACGGTATTAGCATGCTCTTTATGAAGTTGCTCACAAACCGCCCGCAGATGTTTGCTGACGTTCGCACATACTGGAGCCCTGAAGCTGTTAAGAGAGCAACAGGCTATGATCTTGAAGGCGCAGCTAAAGACAACGGCGGTTTCATTCACCTTATCAACTCAGGCGCTTGCTGTGTTGACGCTTGCGGCGTTACTAAAGACAGCGAAGGCAATTCAGTTATGAAGCCTTGGTATGAAGTTACCGAAGAAGACCAGAAGGCTATGATGGATGCAACAACCTGGAACTATGCCGACCTTGGCTACTTCCGTGGCGGCGGCTATTCATCACGTTTCTTAACAAAGGCTCAGATGCCCGCAACTATGATCAGGCTTAACCTTGTTAAAGGCCTTGGCCCCGTTGTTCAGATTGCAGAGGGTTGGACTGTTGACCTTCCTGATGATGTTTCTGACAAGCTTTGGGCAAGAACCGACTACACATGGCCCTGCACATGGTTTGCTCCGCGTTGCGATGGCAAGGCAGGCAGCCCCTTCAACACCGCTTATGATGTTATGAACAACTGGGGTGCTAACCACGGCGCTATCTCTTACGGCCACATCGGTGCTGATATTATCACACTTTGCTCAATTCTTAGAATTCCTGTATCAATGCACAACGTGCCCGATTGCGACATTATGCGCCCGGCTGCATGGAATGCATTTGGTATGGATAAAGAAGGCCAAGACTATCGCGCTTGCCAGGCTTACGGCCCGCTTTACAAAACCATTAAATAATTTTCTTTAGTGTTTCAGAGCAGTTAAACCCATAGGGCTTTAACTGCTCTATCTGAATAAACCGCGGCCGAAGGGCTGCGGAAAGGAGACCGAAATGTTAAAAAATATTCCTTCAATTATTTCCCCGGAACTATTAAAAATTCTTATGGAAATGGGCCACGGCGATGAAATCGTTATAGCCGACGGCAACTTCCCCGGAGCTGCAATGGCAAAACGCCTTGTTCGCCTTGATGGCCACGGTGTTCCCGAAGTTTTAGATGCAGTTCTCAAACTTATGCCGCTCGACCAATACACAAAACAGCCTGTAGGCCTTATGAAATTAATGGACTGCGACGTTGGCAGAATCAACCCCGTTATTTGGGATAAATATGCCGAAATCGTTGCAAAATACGAGCCCGAAGCTGCAGCAGCAGGCTTTGAAGCAATTGACCGTTTCGAATTTTACGACAGAGCCCGCGAGGTTTACGCCGTTGTTATGACAGGCGAAACAGCAGTTTACGCTAACATCCTTCTTAAAAAGGGCGTTGTTGTTGAATAACCGCTGAAAAACAAAAATGCACCGCTTACAGTTAATTTCTGTAGGCGGTGTTTTGTTTCGACATTGTTTTCAAAGTTCCCTTTGTATAATACTTTTTGGTTGCGTATGCCGGTGGGGGACTTTTAAAACGGTGGTGCAAACAAATGAATCTAAGTAAACAAAAATTCCTTGATTACATCTCGGCACAAAAGGCAATATCGGCCATAATTTTTCAAATAGTTTTGGTGATATTAGGCTTTTTTTCGGGCCGCGTAACCGTTGCGGGCGGAATATCCCCATTTGGTATAGGCCTTACAGGCGGAATACCAAGCGAATTTTTAATGTCGTCGGCTCTTGGCGCCTTTGCAGGGTATATATTAAAGCCCGGTTTTGCCGATTTTTCTTACATAGCCGCGCTGTTCGCCATAACCTGTACACGGCTGATTTTAGGCGCGAAATCAAAATTATCTAATAATCCGCGCCTTGTGTTTTTCATAACTTTATTTTTTTCGGCTCTTTGCCGCGGGGTGACAATAGGCGGCGGTGGCAGCGGCATACTTATGGGTGTGGCCGAAGGTGCAGTTGCCGCGGCCGGAAGTTATATGATTTCCCGCGCGGGTAAGGTTGAGTTTTTAGGCGGCACCGGAAACTCCCCTGAAGACACCGCAAGCCTTATTATTGCGGCACATTTTTTGCTTATGGGGCTTTACCCCATAGCAGTTCAGGGAATATCGCTTGGCCGCATAATCAGCATTGTGCTAATTCTTATAGTTTCGCGCGTGTGGCGGGCAGGCATTGGCACGGTTTGCGGTGTGGCATGCGCCTTTTGCTCTTATTTGGCGGGCGGTTCACTTAAACTGTCGGCTGTTATTATAATTGCTGCCTGCCTTTGCGGCGTGTTTTCTTCCTTTTCAAAATATCTTCAAGCGGCGGTAATGGCCGCGGTGTGCGCCGTTTCGGTTATATTTGAGCAGGGCGATTCATATGCCGTTTCGCTTATGCTTGAATCGCTTTTAGGCGGCGTTATATTTGTTATTCTTCCATCAAAATTAACCGCAAAAATAAATGCTGCGATTTCTTCGGCAACTAATATTGAAGATTTCGATGGGCTTAGGCAGGCAATTGTGAGAAGGCTCGGATTCGCGTCCGACGCGATGCGCGACGTGTGCGAAACGGTTGAAAAGGTGTCGCAGAGACTTTCAGAATATAATTCGCCCGATTTTGAAGAGGTTATTCAAAGGGTTGAAAACGAAGCCTGCAAGGGTTGCACCTTTCGCCTTAATTGTTGGGAAGCCAGCCGCCAAGAAACGGTTGCGGCAATGCTGGCTCTATCATATTCGGTGAAACGAGGAGTGCCACTTTCGGTTGCCGAGCTGCCCGTTAATTTCGCCGAAAAGTGCCTGAGGCTTGAATGGGTTGAAAATTCATTTGAAAAGCATTATTCCGATTTTAGCCGAAAGGTGGCGGCCGAACAGCGAATCAGTGAAATGCGCGAAGTATTAACCGACCAATTCGGCGGAATTTCAAATATGCTAATGGGGCTTGCCGAAGAGTTTGAAACAGCCGAAAAATATGACCGCGAAATGGCATCACAGGTGGTTTCGGGGCTTAAAACGCTCGATATTCAGGCGGTTGACTGCGGCTGTTCGATTGACAGTTTTGGCAGAATAAGCCTTGAAATAAGGCTTAAAAAGGAACCCGAATTGCCATTTAACCGCTTGCGAGTGCTTAAACTTTTAGAGGATATTTGCGGCAGGGAATTCGAGCCGCCTGCAATTTTAAAAATCGGCGGTGAGATGTATATAACCGTAACCGAAAAGGCCAACTTTATGGTTGAATATGCCTGCAGCAGCTGCACACCGCAGGGGAATGTTGTTTGCGGCGATGCGTATGAATGCTTTTTTGATGGCCGCGGCAGGTTTTATATGTTACTTTGCGACGGCATGGGAAACGGCGGGCGAGCCGCGGTTGACGGTGCTATGGCGGCAGGCCTAATGGCGCGGCTTTTAAAGGCGGGCTTTGGCTATGAATGTTCGCTTAAAATTATGAATTCGGCAATGGTTTTCAAATCAACCGATGAATCGCTTTCAACCGTTGATATTGCCTGCATTGATTTGTTTACAGGGCAAACAGAGCTTTTAAAGGCAGGAGCTGCGCCAACAATAGTTAGGCGAAGCGGGAAAACAGGGCGAGCAGAATGCCATTCGCTGCCGGTTGGCATTTTAAGTGAAGTTGGTTTCGACAAGGCCACTATTACGCTTAAAGACGATGATATTGTGCTCATTATGTCCGACGGTGCCACAGCCGACGGAACCGATTGGATCTGCGCCGAGGTTGAATCGTGGGGCGACGGTTCCGCCAAACAGCTTTCCGACCATATTTTGCAGTGCGCTCGCCGCCGCCGAACCGACGGGCACGAGGATGATGTGACTGTTATTTCGGCAATTTTACAGCGCGCAGTTTAATAAAAAACAAGCCGAAACCCAAGCGGGTTTCGGCTTTTAGTGTTTAACGGTTAAATTAAAGAAGCGGCGCATTCTTTGAAATATCTTTGTAAAATGCTGCGGTAGCGGCCGACATATAGGGCGAAACATAGAATTTTGCAAGGCCGAAGGTGAAAATGGATAAAAAGAACCAGCCTATAAAGCTAAGGTGAAGCTTGAACAAACGGAATTTGTTGCCCTTCATCATAGCTTTAGATTTTCCAAGCGCCTTTAATGGGTCAGTTTCCGGGTTTTCGGCAAGTATGTATGAGGTCATACTATAACTATATGCTGCAATGAAGCCGGGGATTATAAATAAAAGCGACCACAAAATAACAAAAAACATTTTGAAGAACTTTGTTACAAGCGCGCGAATTATGATTTTAAAATATGAAAAAACATCCGAAACGTCTCCAACGCGGCCCGAAATAAGGTTAAGGTAAAACTTTGCAACACCAACGCTTATAACGCTTCCAAGAATGAAAATCACCCAACTCCATATACTTGAGCCCGAGGTGAATATATTGAACATATCGCCTAAAATTTTTGTAAATGAATCTTTATAGCTGCTGTAATCAAGCTTAAAAAGCGGCATAAGGCCGGTTGTTGTTCCGCCAAGAGCCGTTGCAACTATCGTTACAAAAATGGCGGTTACCCAGTTGCCCGAAAGCGCGGTTTTTGCGGCAGCTTTATATTGTTTTGATTTCATTCGCCTACTCCTTAAAAAAGCATAATTATTCTTATAAATCTTATTATACCAAAAATTGCGGTTAGTTCAAGAACATAATGTTAACAAAATATTTTGCGCGCAATTTCGATTCTTTCGCACCTTTCTACAAATGCTCACCAAGGCCTGTCAGCGCAGAAAGTTCGTTAAATAGTTCAAAACCTTCTTTTTATCGGCCGACCACATAGGGGCTATCAGATCTTTTTTTGCGCCGTCGCCTGTGATTCTGTGCACGGTGGTTTCTTTCGGCAATACGCTAATGCAGTTTTTAAGAATTTCTGCGTACTTCTCTATGGTAAGGGGCTGCACATTACCGCTTTCGTATTCTTCTGCCAGTTTGGTGCTCTTTAGTATATGCAAAAGATGAAACTTCACGCCATCTGTGCCGCAATCAACCGCATATTTTGTGGTTAAAACGGCATCATCAAAGGGAAGGCCGATAATGATATGGGTTATAACCTCTAAACCCGCATTTTTAAGTTTAGAAACCGCATCTGCATAAACGGTGGTTTTATAGCCACGGTTGATATATTCTGCCACCTGATTATTCGATGTTTGCAAGCCAAGCTCAACTGTTACGGGTTTAATGGCATTTAATTCTTTCAGTAGCTGCACAGTGCTGTCAGGGAGGCAATCAGGCCTTGTGGCAATATTCAGCCCCACGATGAAATCAGGCTCGATCGCCTGATAAAACAGGGCTTTTAGTTTATCATAAGGCGCATAGGTGTTGGTGTATGACTGAAAATATGCAATGTATTTCCCGGTTTTAACTTTTTTCTCCACCCGTTTTTTCGCGTTTTCCAACTGCTCGGCTATATTGGTTCCGTGGGCAGCAAACTCACCACTGCCAACCGCAGAGCAGAAAATACAGCCCCCGGTGGAAATGCTGCCATCACGGTTCGGGCAGGTAAACCCTCCGTCGAGAGAAAGCTTATATACTTTGCAACCGAATTTTTCTTTATAGTAGTCATTGGCGGTTTTATACATTAAATCACCTTTATTTGCTTTTCTTCATTCCCATTATAGGGCATAAGCACTAAAAAAGCAATTCGGCAATAAAGGCAGAACAAACCAATATTTATGTTGGTTAGCGGTGCTTGATGATTTGCATAAAGATAGGGCGAATAAACGAAATGCTTGACCACACGGTCAAGCATTTTTTGCGGGTCGATGTGGGCATCGACCCATACAAACATTTAAGATACATATTGTAGGGGCGGATGCCCACATCCGCCCGTTAAAATAATGTTGTTATCCAATAGATCAATCCATAAACTACACTTGCTACCACGCCGTAGACGATGACCGGACCCGCTATTGTAAACATCTTCGCGCCAACGCCCATCACAAACCCCTCTTTTTTATATTCAATCGCGGGGGAGGCAACAGAATTTGCAAAACCTGTTATGGGCACAAGGGTTCCTGCGCCGCTGAATTTTGCAATTTTATCAAAAACGCCAAAGGCGGTTAACACCACCGCAATAAAAATCAGTGTTACAGGCACCGCCGCCTTAACGCCTTTTTCGGTAAGGTTGGTTGCGGTGTATAAATTTTGAAGTAGCTGACCTAAACAGCAGATTGCTCCGCCAACTATAAACGAGGCGATAAAATCTTTAAGTTTTGGCGAGCGTGGCTCGCTATTTTTAACCATTTTGCTGTATTCGTTTTTTGAAACACTCATTTTAATTCCCCTTTGTTTGGTTGTTGCCAATTAGTGTTTCCAAAAACGGCCGAATTAAACCTTAAAAGCGCAAAATAAGCAGCACTTCTTATCAGTGCTGCTTTTAAGTTATTTATACTTTTCAACCTTAATCATATTAGTGTTGCCCGACTTACCGTTTGTAACGCCGCCGGTTATGATTATTTCATCGCCCGTTTTAAGCGACAACTGCTTTTGCGCCATTTTTTTAACGTGGAAGAAAAGAACCTCGGTTGAGGGGTACTCTTCACATAAAATGGGGGTAACGCCCCAAGAAAGCGCTAATTTTCGCCAGGTTTTTTCGTTGGTTGTAATGCCTAAAATGTCAACAGGTGGGCGGAAACGAGAAACCATTCGAACAGTGATTCCCGAAATTGAGCAGGCGGCAATTGCCTTTGCGTTAATATCGATAGCCATGGCGCAGGTTGCGTGCGAAACGGCGTCAACCGTGTTGCTGATTTCAAAATCAGATGCGTAAAAACGCTTGTTGTAAGGAATGTTTTTCTCGGTGGCTTCGGCAATAAGTGCCATGGTTTTAACCGCCTCAACAGGGTATTTACCTGCGGCACTTTCGCCCGAAAGCATTATTGCGCTTGTTCCGTCATACACGGCGTTGGCAATGTCGGATATTTCGGCCCTGGTTGGGCGCGGGTTATATATCATCGATTCAAGCATTTCGGTTGCGGTTATAACGCGCTTGCCAAGCAGTCGGCATTTTGTTATAAGCTTCTTTTGAATAGCGGGAAGTTCTTCAAACGGAATTTCAACGCCCATATCACCGCGGCCAATCATAATGCCGCCGCAAAGAGCACAGATTTCTTCAACATTGTCAACACCCGATTGGTTTTCAAGCTTGGCAATAAGCTCGATGTTGTCGCTGTCGTTTATTTTTAAAAAGTTATGAATGTCGATAAGGTCTTGCGCGCAAGAAACGAACGAGCAGGCAATATAATCAATATCGTTTTGAATGCCGAAAAGTATATCGCTTTTATCCTGTTCGCTTAAATATTCCTGCTTTAAAACCTTGCCCGGGAAGCTCATACTCTTGCGGTTTGAAAGCTCGCCCCCGATTAAAACGGTGCATTCAATATCGGTTTCGGTTATATTATCAACCATAAACGACAAAAGCCCGTTGTTAAGCAGTATGGTATCGCCCGCCATAAGGTCGTTCGTGAGCCCCTTGTAGCTAACAGAAACGCGGGTTTCGTCGCCTTCGATATCATCGGTTGTGAAGGTGAATTTGGCGCCGTTTTCTAACCACACCTTGCCGTTTTTAAATGTTTTAATGCGGTATTCAGGGCCCTTTGTGTCGAGCATGATGGCAATGGGCAGGTCTAAATCGGTTCTAACCTTTTTAACAAGCTCGATATTCCTTTTATGGTCTTCATGGGTGCCGTGCGAAAAGTTAAGCCTTGCAACGTTCATTCCCGCAAGCGCCATTTGGCGAAGGGTTTCTTCGTTGTTGCAGGCAGGCCCAAGAGTGCATACTATTTTAGTTTTTCTCATAACCTTCTCCTTAAAGCGCGAACATAGCCGCTTTTTTAGTTATTATAAATTTTGCAGTGATTTAACCGCTGAAACCTTGTCGTCGCAATTAAATAAAAAGCTTCCTGCAACCAAAACATTGGCGCCCGCTTCAACCGCTAAAACAGCGGTTTCGGCGTTGATGCCACCGTCAACCTCTAAATCAATTTGAAGATTTTGCCTTTCGGCTTCGGTGCGAAGTTTTTCGAGCTTTTCAAGGCTCGAGTGCATAAAGCCTTGGCCGCCAAACCCCGGCTCAACCGACATTACAAGAACCATATCGCAATAAGGCAAGAATTCAAAAATTTCTTCTGCTTTGGTGCAGGGTTTTATAGTAAGGCAAGATTTAACCCCGTTTTCCCTTATTTTTAAAAGGGTTTCCTTAACGGGCGAATTCGCTTCATAGTGAAAACCTAAAATATCGGCCGCTTTTGAAAATTCGTCGATATATCGGTGCGGGCGGTCGATCATAAGGTGAATATCAAGTGGCAGGTTGGTGTGCGCCTTAATGGCGTTAATCACCGGCATACCAAACGAAATGTTGGGAACAAAAATGCCGTCCATTACATCAAGGTGGAGCATATCGGTTCCGGCATTTTCAAACTCCTTTAATGTTTCTGAAAGGGTAAGGAAATCGGCCGTTAAAACCGAGGGGGAAACCTTTATCATTAAAATCACATCCATCTGTGCATATTTTCAACTTTATTTTACAACGAAACCGCAAATTTTACAACAGATTTTAGCAAAGTTATTGATAAATACGAACCGATAAAATATAATTTAGTTATAAGTTTTCCAAATATTAAAAAATAATTCAAATGGTGATAAAATGTATTCAAAACAAACAAGCTGCGGCCTTTGCGGAATCGATGGCTTTGCAGTAACGGTTGAAACCGATATTTCGGCGGGTATGCCCGGGTTCGACATTGTGGGCCTGCCCGATGCGGCGGTTAAGGAATCGAAAAACCGCGTTAAGGCGGCGCTTAAAAACAATGGTTTCACCCTGCCTGCAAGCTCGGTTACCGTGAACTTAGCGCCCGCCGGCGTTAGGAAAGAGGGCGCCGTTTATGATTTACCCATATTTGTGTCGATTCTTGATGCAATGGGTGTTATTAAAACCGATTGTGGGAGCAGTGTTTATGTTGGCGAGGTGGCGCTAAATGGCGAGGTTCGCGCCGTTAAGGGCGTGCTTGCTATGGTTATCTTTGCAAAAAACGCGGGCTACCGCGAAATATTCATCCCCCACGATAATGCCGCCGAAGCGCAGGTTGTTGAAGGCATTAACATTTACCCTGTTAAAACGGTGCAAAGCCTTATAGAGCACATAAAGGGCGAAAACTTAATTTCATCCCTTGAATATGCGCCCGTAACGCCCGAGCAGATTATGTATGACGTTGATTTTAGCGAGGTTCGTGGGCAATACGCCGCCAAAAAAGCGCTCGAAATAGCGGCGGCAGGCGGGCATAATGTTCTGCTTGTGGGGCCCCCGGGCTCAGGCAAAAGTATGCTTGCCAAACGGCTTCCCACAATTTTGCCGCAAATGACCTTTGAAGAATCGCTTGAAACTACTATTATCCATTCGGTTGCTGGGGTTTTACCGCGCGGAAAATCAATTCTCTCGGCAAGGCCGTTTAGAAGCCCGCACTACACCGCGTCAATCGCGGGGCTAACGGGCGGCGGCGCTGTTCCGCGCCCCGGGGAAATTTCTCTTGCGAACAACGGCGTTTTGTTTCTTGATGAGCTGCCCGAATTCTCGCGCCACACAATGGAGGCGCTTCGTGCACCGCTTGAAGACGGAACGGTTACCATTTCTCGCTCGCTTATGAGCATTACATACCCCTGTTCAATAACCTTGGTTGCCGCAATGAACCCGTGCCCTTGCGGATATTTTGGGAGCACCGCAAAAAAATGCACCTGCAGTGAAAATGCGGTTCGCAATTATTTGGGTAAAATTTCAGGCCCAATGCTTGATAGATTAGATATTCACGTTGAGGTTCCTGCCGTGAATTATGACGAACTAAATGGCTGTGGTGCTGCGGAGGAAACCAGCGCCGATATTGCAAAGCGCGTTGCCGCCGCACGAAAAATTCAAAGTGAGCGTTATAAAGGGCTTGACATAACCTGCAACGCGCGGCTAACGCCTTCGCTTATTCGGCAGTTTTGCACCTTAACCCCCGCGGCCGAAAGGGCGCTGCGCACCGCGTTTGAATCGCTTGGGATGTCGGCCCGCAGTCACGACAGAATTTTAAAGGTTGCCCGCACAATTGCTGATATCGACGGCGCCGAGCAGATAGATTTAAAGCACATTTCATCGGCAATACAATACCGCTCACTCGACGGCAAGTATTGGAGTAATTGATGATGTTATAAAAAAGCAGTTATGAGTTTGTTCTCATAACTGCTTTTATAGTTGCTTTTTTAGTTTTTAAGGCTTTGCATGGGGGCGGGGATTCTGCCGCCGCGAGAAATGAATTTTGAATTATCATACATATTTATATCCATAATAGGCCCGCCACCGAGAAGCCCGCCGAATGATAATTCTTCACCCACCTTTTTGCCGATTGCAGGTATAAGCCTAACAGCGGTGGTTTTTGAGTTAACCATACCAATTGCCGCTTCATCGGCTATAATTCCCGAAATTACGCAATCGGGTGTGTCGCCCGGGATGTTTATCATATCAAGCCCAACAGAGCAAACGGCTGTCATAGCTTCGAGTTTATGAAGTGTGAGCGAACCGCAACGTGCGGCATCTATCATGCCTGCGTCTTCGGTTACGGGGATGAATGCGCCCGAAAGGCCGCCAACGTGGTTGGTTGCCATAACGCCGCCTTTTTTAACTGCGTCGTTTAGCATTGCAAGTGCGGCAGTTGTGCCGTATGCTCCGCAGCTTTCAAGGCCGATTTCTTCTAAAATATGTGCAACTGAGTCGCCAACTGCGGGGGTTGGCGCAAGCGAAAGGTCAACAATTCCAAACGGAACGCCAAGCCTATGTGAAGCTAAGTTTGCAACAAGCTGGCCCATACGGGTGATTTTAAAGGCAGTGCGCTTAATAAGCTCTGCAACGCCTGTCATATCAAGGCCTTTTGATTTTGCAATGGCCGCGCGAACAACACCGGGGCCTGAAACGCCAACATTAATAACGCAGTCGGGCTCGCCAACGCCGTGAAATGCGCCTGCCATAAAGGGGTTGTCTTCAGGGGCGTTGCAAAGAACAACCAACTTTGCCGCGCCAATGCAGTCGCGATCAGCTGTTATTTCGGCGGTTTTTTTGATAACCTTGCCCATAAGTGCCACTGCATCCATATTAATGCCCGCTTTTGTTGAACCAATATTAACCGAAGCGCAGATGTGATCGGTTACGCTTAACGCTTCGGGAATGCTTTCAATCAGCTCGCGGTCGCCCGCGCTGAAACCCTTTTGAACAAGGGCTGAATACCCGCCGATAAAGTTAACTCCAATTGCGTTTGCCGCCTTTTCTAAAGCCTTTGCAAACTTAACAACATCGCGGCTTTTGGTTGCCGCCGCAATCATTGCAATGGGTGTTACCGAAACACGCTTATTAATTATCGGAATGCCAAGTTCCTTTTCGATCTGCTCGCAGGTTGATACAAGGTTCTGCGCCTTGGCAACAATTTTGTTGTAAACATTTTGGCAGGCTTTGTCGATATCAGGGTCGATACAGTCAAGAAGTGAAATACCCATGGTAACCGTTCTTATATCAAGGTTCTCATGGTCGATCATATTAATAGTTTCAAGAATATCTTTTGTGTTAATCATAGTCAGTTCACCGCTTAAATCCTATGCATAGAATTGAAAATATCTTCGTGCATAACGTGAATTTTCATGCTCATATCTTCGCCGAGCTTTGAAGTGCTGTCGGCAAATGTTCCGAAATCGGTGTTAAGCTCTGAAATGTCGCAAATCATAACCATGCAAAACATTCCATCGAGAACGCTCTGCGAAACATCGTTTATGTTAACGTTAAACTTTGCGCACTGTTCAGACACTTTTGCAAGAATGCCAACTGAATCTTTTCCAACAACGGTTAAAACGGCTCTCATTAAAATCATACCTTCCTATATAACTTACTTTACAAATATTTATAATACCACAAACCGCGAAAAATGTAAATAACAAGATGATTTTTTCACTTATGTATGCTACAATATTATAAGTAAAGATTAAAATTTATTGATTATAGGGTGTTTATATGCAAAAAACTGTTAAAGCAAATGCGAAAATCAACCTGTTTTTAAGCGTGTTAGGAAGGCTCGATAACGGCTACCACGAGCTTGAAACCGTTATGCAGTCGGTTAGCCTTTGTGATGTTATAACCGTTAAAAAAACTGCGGGTGGCGTGAACGTGCGCTTTGATTTAGAAACTTTAAACGGCGGCAGTAACACGGTACTTTCAGCGGCGGAACTGTTTTTCGATGCCGCGGAAACTCCGGGCGGCGCCGAAATATATGTGCAAAAGAATATACCGCTCGCTTCCGGTATGGGCGGCGGCAGTGCCGATGCGGCGGCGGTTATAAACACCTTAAATGAGCTTTACGGCAACCCGCTTTCACGAGATGATGTTATGAAGATTGCTTTACAGGTTGGCGCCGATGTTCCGTTCTGCATAGATGGCGGAACAGCACTTTGCGGCGGAGTTGGCGAAAAAATCACACCTTTAAATAATATGCCGCAGTGCTTTATAGTGCTCAGCGTTAATGACCATAAAAAATCGACTGCCGAGGCATATTCGGCAATCGATAGTTTGCAGGGCGATTTTCGCCCGAGTTCGGCCGGTATTCAAACCGCTATTAATAGTGGCAATATTAACGGCATTTGCGAAAATCTTTATAACACCTTTGCAGAGGTTGTTGATAAAGAAAAGCTGCGTGAAATTACAACGGTTATGCAAAACAGCACAGCTAAAGGCTTTAATTTAAGCGGCGCAGGCCCAACCGTTTTCGGCATATTCGATTCAAAGCCGGCCGCCGAAGAATGTTTGAAGCAGTTGAACGCCTTTTGCCGTTTTGCGGCGGTGTGCACCCCTGCGCAGTGCGGGTGCGAGCAGGCCGATTAACTATAGCATTATGTAGATAAGCGCAAGGGTTAACAGGTCATCGCTTTTCTCGCCCGAAATCATTAAAAATATCATTATAATTATTATAATATCGTTATCAATTCCCGTTTTGCCAAGCCCTAACATTTTAAGTATCCCTGCGGGGCTTAATTTGCCTAAAGCTCCGCCGTCTTGGCTCTTGCTACGCGGCTCGTTTAGGTTCTGCTCGTTAGCGCTTTGGGTGTGTGCAGGGGCTTCGCTTTGGCTGTGCCCTTCGTATTGCCGCGGCCGCGCAGTGTGCGGGGTGAACGGGTTTGAGCGGTAACCGGGCCTTGATTCTCCAAGCGGCCTTACAAAGTCGGGCATTGGCGGCATATTTTGCCTGAAGTTTTGGTTGTTTTGTTGCCGGTTTGAGCCTGAAGAGCTATCGTTTTGAGCCATTTTATTTCACCCCTTTTGTAAAGTTTAACCCAGCAGATTTTTTAAAATTCCCTGTTCCTTAAGTATTGGCAAAACAGAGATAACCTTTAGCATTTTAACGGCGCCGTCAACCCGTTCGCGCCGTTTTTCGCTAAGATAGGGTTTAAGTGCAAACAAAAGCCTTGCGCGGTCGTCGTTGGAGTCTGATTTCAGCGCCCCGATTACCGACATTATCGCTGCAGGGTCTAACCCGCCGAAAAGGTCGTCTGCCCCTGCGGGTTTTATTGGTGAGTTTATTTCAGGGGTGGCGGGTTCTTGCCCCCCTGAAAACAATGAATCGGCAACCTGTTTTAGGTTTTTGAGAGCTTCGGGGTCGCTCATTATTTCGGTTAATTTTTCGCTAATATCCAACCTATCACCCTTTTCCGCCCATTAGCATTTTTAAAAGTTTTTGTGCCTTTTCGCTTTGTAACAGCTTTTCAAGCTGATCTTTATCTGATAAAACTTCTTGAACCTTGTCGGCCTGGTTTTTGGGCAGGTTTTTCATTATGTTGTTTAGTTCACCGTTTTGCGCCGAATTTTGAAGTTGTTCGGGTGTTACGCCTAATTTTTTCGATGCCATATTAAGCATTTCGTTGTTTAACTGGTTATTGTTCATTGAAATTCACTCCGTTTACGTTTATTATATTTTATGAAAGAGCCTTAAAAGGTATGCAGAAAGGAGGATTTTTTATGCGAGTAGTTGCATTTTCCGATACTCACGGTAGGCAAACCGTTATTGAAGATATTATTGAAGCGCAAAGGGGCGCCGCCGCATTTTTCTTTTTGGGCGACGGATTTAGAGAGGCCGAAAATACATCATTTTTATACCCCGATGTTCAGTTAAATATGGTTAAGGGGAATTGCGATTTTGTGGGTGACGACATTTTAGGCGAGGTATCAATCGGCGGCAAAAAAATAATGTTTACCCACGGGCACCGTTTTGGTGTTAAGGGCGGGCTCGAAGAGCTTATGGCCGAGGCGAAACGCCGCGGCGCCGATATTGTTTTTTACGGGCACACCCATATATCGAAAATAGATTATATCAACGGCGTTTATTATTTAAACCCAGGCTCTGCCGGGTGCGGCCGAAACGGCAATTCATATATGGCCGTTGATATTGTGAACGGCGGCGTTATGCCGATTATTATACCCTTATAATATTATATGTGGGACTCAAATTTAGGTGATGCATAAAAACAAACCGCTGCGGCAAAAGCCACAGCGGTTTTAAAGTTTCTGCAAATTTATTTTTTGTTTGATAAAAGGTTATTAAGCTCTTCCATAAAGGTGTTAATATCTTTAAATTGGCGGTAAACCGAGGCGAAACGAACGTAGGCAACTTCATCAAGCGCTTTGAGCTTTTCCATAACCAGTTCGCCGATTTTATCAGACTTCACTTCGCGTTCAAGTGTGCCCTGAAGGTTGGTTTCAATGTCGTCGATAACCTTTTCAAGGTCGGCAACCGTAATCGGCCTTTTTTGGCAGGCGCGAAGAAGCCCGTTCATAAGCTTTTCGCGGCTGAACACTTCGCGAGTGCCATCTTTCTTAATAACAATAATGGGAAGGCTTTCAACTATTTCATAGGTTGTGAACCGCTTTGAGCATTTAAGGCATTCTCTGCGCCTGCGAATGCGTGTGCCTTCGTCGGCAGGGCGGGAGTCAATAACCTTGCTTTCTTCATAAGAACAAAATGGGCATTTCATAATTAAATACTCCGTTTACTTAAATTTAATAATATGATACCTATTAAAAAACAATAAGTCAAGAAAATTTAAAAATAAAGTGTTGATTATAGCCTTCAAATTATGTAAAATAAAAATATATTGGGTGCGGTATTAGCCCTAATTAATGTTCGGAGGTAATATAAGTGGCATTTAATCAGTTATCTTTGCCTGAAAGCGGCGAAACAGTTGCAGTTATGCACACAAGCAAGGGCGATATAAAAATCAGAATGTTTGGCGACTATGCGCCAAAGGCTGTAGAAAATTTTGTAACACATTCAAAAAACGGCTATTATAACGGTTTAACCTTTCACAGGGTTATTAAAGATTTTATGATTCAGGGTGGCGACCCAACAGGCACAGGCTGCGGAGGAGAGAGCATTTGGGGAACTAATTTTAAAGATGAATTCTGCCCCGAACTTCATAATCTTCGCGGTGCTCTTTCAATGGCGAATGCAGGCCCCGGAACCAATGGTAGCCAGTTCTTCATTGTTCAGGCAAACACCGTTCCTGCAAATATGCTGGGGCAGATGAGGCAGATGCCCGATAGCTTCCCCGAAAGCACAGTTCAAGGTTATGAGGAATACGGCGGCACACCTTGGCTTGATTTCAGGCACACCGTTTTCGGCCAGGTTTTCGAGGGAATGGACGTTGTTGACGCTATTGCCGATGTTGCAGTGGGCGCACAAGACAAGCCCGTAGAGCCTGTTACAATCAACAGCATTGATATTGAAATAGTGGGGTAAAAACAATGAAAAAATTATTATCTGTTTTATTGTGTATTATAATGGTGGCGGCATGCCTTACCGCCTGCGGCGAAAAAACCGAAGATAAGGCAACCGATGTTAAGCTTAATAAATCAACCGATGCTTATTCGGGCGAAGAACTCGGCTTCCAGCTTGAAGAACCTAAAGAGGGCGAAGAGGTTGCCGTGCTTCACACTTCACTTGGCGATGTTTACATTCGATTTTTCGAAAGCGCGGCTCCAAAGGCTGTAGAAAACTTTAAAACCCACATTAAAAACGGCTATTATAACGGCCTTATCTTCCACCGCATTATTGAAGGCTTTATGATTCAAGGCGGCGACCCTGAAGGCAACGGAACCGGCGGCGAGAGCATTTGGGGAGGCAGTTTTGAAGATGAGTTCGATAAAAAATTAGTTAACATTACAGGCTCGGTTGCAATGGCCAATTCGGGCGTTAACACAAATGGCAGCCAGTTCTTTATTAATAACCCCGGCAGTGATTCAAACAAATCAGAATACAAATCTTGGCAGGAAATGAAGGAATATTACATTAACTATGCCAAAGATTATAAAGAACAGGTTAGGGCTGCTTATGAATCAAACTACCCGAACTGGGAGCAGATGTTTGAAAATTCATTTTATATAAACGGCGGCTCGCCCGTTTATGAAAGCATACCCGATGAAATGTGGAAGTTCTATTATGAAAACGGCGCTAATATGCACCTCGATGGCGCTTACAGAATGCAGGGCGGCCACACCGTTTTCGCGCAAGTTTTTAAGGGTATGGATGTTGTTGAAAAAATAAGCGCAGTTGAAACCGACGAAAACAATAAGCCTAAAACCGATGTTGTTATTACATCGGCCGAAATAATTAAATACACAAAATAAACAAGGGGGTAACCTAAATGAAAGGTATAATTCTTGCAGGCGGTTCGGGAACACGCCTATATCCGCTTACTATGGTAACATCAAAACAGCTTTTGCCTGTTTACGACAAGCCGATGATCTACTATCCGCTTTCAACCTTAATGTTAGCGGGCATTAAAGATATTTTAATCATCTCAACACCTGTTGACCTGCCGAATTTTGAAAAATTGCTTGGCGACGGTTCTGATTACGGCATTAACCTTTCTTATGCTGTTCAGCCCTCGCCCGATGGCCTTGCTCAAGCATTTTTAATTGGTGAGGAGTTTATCGGCAACGATAGCTGTGCAATGGTGCTTGGCGATAACATTTTCTATGGCAACGGGCTTTCAAAGCAGCTTAAAGAGGCCGCAAGCCGCGAAAAGGGCGCAACCGTTTTCGGTTATTATGTTAACGACCCAGAGCGCTTTGGAATTGTTGAGTTTGATGAAAACGGCAAGGCAATTTCTATTGAAGAAAAGCCGCAGAACCCCAAATCAAACTACTGCGTAACAGGGCTTTATTTTTACGATAACCGCGTTGTTGAAATGGCTAAAAAGGTTAAGCCTTCGGCTCGCGGCGAGCTTGAAATTACCGATCTAAACCGCCTCTATCTTGAAGAGGATTCTTTAAACGTTGTAACACTCGGCCGCGGCTACACCTGGCTCGACACAGGAACAATGGATGCCCTTGCAGAAGCATCGGAATTTGTTCGCGTTGTTGAAAACCGCCAGGGAATACAAATTTCGGCGGTTGAAGAAATTGCCTATATCAACGGCTGGATTACCAGAGAAAAACTGCTTGAATCGGCAAATAAATACGGCAAATCGCCTTATGGCCAGTATTTAAGGCAGGTTGCCGACGGTAAAATAAAATATTAAGGACAGTGTAATGAAAAAACTAACCATAGCGCTTATAGTGTGCCTTTTGCTTGTGGCACCTGTGTTTTCTACGTCGGCTGAAAGTTGCGATTCCTACATTTATGCCGATGGCAGTGAGTTTTGCGCGGGGCAAACCTTGCAGCTTGTTTTCGCGGCCGACTGCGATAAGGTAAGCGGCCTTACGGCCGAGATTACTTTGTCGGATAATCTTTCGTTGCTTAGTGCCAAGGGGCTGCCCGGCGGTTGGGACTTTGAAATAGCAGGCAACACCGCTGTTATGTATGATATAAACGGAGAAGCACCCCTATCAGGTGAGACTGAGTTTTTCGAGCTAACCGTTAAGGTTAACAGTGATTGCGCACCAGGCGATGAGGTTTATTTACAGGTGAGCGCGAATCTTGCAACCATAGATAACGGTTATAAAACGGTTAGCACATCTGCAGGGTTCGATGTTGTTTTGGAAGAATGCCCGCATTACGACACCATTTGGCAGGTTATAACGCCGCCATCGGGTGAAAATGCAGGAGTAAAAGCCGAGGTATGCACTGTGTGCGGCGAGATTTTGCGCCAAGAAGAAATAAGCTTTCGAATTGGCGACCCTGACTTAAACGGAACGGTGAACGTTGCCGATGCCGTGTTGGTTGCAAGGTATACATCTAAATTAGCGCCAATGACCGAAGAACAGCTTCAATGCGGCGATGTTGACGGTTCGGGCATTGCTAATATAGCCGATGCAGTTGTTATTTCAAGATATGCCGCAAGGCTAATTAACAAATTCCCTGTGGAGCTTTAATTTTAATATGTTAAAACCAGCCGAAAGCGTTTGTTTTCGGCTGGTTTTGTGTTTGTTTAGTTCCATTAACTTATAATTGGCTGAAGCTGGCGCCCTTCGAGCGCGGCGGATGCCGCGGCTTGAAGCGTTTCAAGCCGGGCAATGCACGAGCGCGGCTTTGATTCGGCGTTATCTTCGCTAAATGGCACAAAGAAAATACCTCTTGTGTTCATAAGGCGGCCGATGTTTTGCGCCGAGCCGCTTAAAGCGTCGTTGGTTGAAACGGCAATCAGCAGTGGGCGCTCATTTCGAAGGTGCGCCTTTGCCGCCATAGTAACCGATGTGTCGGTTATTCCGTTTGCAAGTTTTCCAAGCGTGTTGCCTGTGCAGGGCGCAATTATAAGCAGGTCTAACATTTTTTTGGGGCCAATCGGTTCGGCGCCGTCAACCGTGTGGATAATATCCTTTTTGCATATTTCTTTAATTTCGTTTTTAAACCCTTCGGCTGTTCCGAACCTTGTGTTGGTGCTGTAAACAATGGGCGACATTACCGGGTAAATGTCGGCACCGCTCGCACTTAGTTTTTTAAGGGCATCTATTGCCGCGCGCAGTGTGCAAAACGAACCGCACAGGGCAAACCCTATCCTTTTATCGGTTAAGGGTAACATCTGCTTTCTCCTTATCTGCCGCTGATATTAATGCTAAAATCTTCACAGCGGCACCGAAGATTTGTGCTAATAATATATGTGTTACATATTTGCCCTGATTGTATCGAATATTATTTTTGCGGCGGCTTCGGGGCTTATGCGCCCTGGGAGCGACAGCGCTTCAATATAATTTATATTAAACTTGTTAACCACGTTCTTGTCGGCCCCGCCGGGAATGGAAGCCAAGTCGATAATAACGGCCGAATTTTTAACCTCTTTTAGCTCCTGCTCGCCGAGCACGGTGGCGGGAACGGTGTTGAAAATATAATCAAACCCCGAAATTATTTTGCCAATATCGGCGGTGTTTGTGGGCTCCAGCCCGCGCGATTTTATAAGGGCAAAATCTGAATCTTTTCTTGCGCTAACCGTAACGCGTGAGCCAAGGTTTTTTAAATAATCTGCTAATATTTTGCCTATTCTCCCGTTCCCGATAACAAGGGAATTCGAGCCGAAAAGCGCGCCATCGGTGCTTTCGATTGCTATTTTAAGCGCGGCTTCTGCGGTTAGAACTGCATTTAAAATTATAAGGTATTCATCGCGGCCATAGTCGAAATACGGGATCTGCCTGTTTTCTAACAGTTCTATGAAATTTTCGGGCAGCATTCCGCCAAATACTTTTTTGGCTGAATGAGCCTGCTTTACTATGTCGGAAAGCAAAATTTCTTCACCCGAATATGGCGCGTTAACAGTTTTGCCGTTGCGGCTTGCAGGCATTGGCAAAACTATATAATCGGCTTCGTTTATATCTGCAAGGTTTTGCGGTTCGCTAAAGCCGAACATATTAACGCTCTGGCGGTTTTGTGTTAATAAATCTTTTAAATATAGCTGGCGCCTGTCGCCGCCTATTATTGCAAAATTCATAATGCGCCCCCTTGTTTGCCGCTACTTTTGGGTGCCTTAAAGCATATAAAATTCAAAGCCCCATAAAATGTTTTCATTACATTTTATGAGGCTTTAAAAAATTAGTGATTATTAAGCTTTAGTTTTATAAATTCTGTTAATTCTTCTTTTGTGTTGCGCTCAGGGCTTTCAAGGCACAGTTCGAGCGCTGCATTTAAGAGTTCACCAACCTGTTTTCCGCCGGCCCCCAGTTTTATAATATCATCACCGTTTACATTTAAATGCGAAACGGTGTAGGGGTGGTTGTTTTGGGTGATGGTGTTTACAAATTCGGTTAAATATGAGTAGTCACCGCCCCGAAGTATTTCAAGTGCGCGCCTTATATATTCCCACTCACCTGGGGGTAAAGCACCGAAAATGCGCTTGAAGTCAACAATGCTTTTAGGTGCATCACCACTTAAAATATCAAAAATGGTTTGCGCTTTTTGCGCCGTTTTATTGTCGGCCTTAAGGCGCTTTAAAAGGGGCAGCGGCTTTGTGCCGCATTTTAAAGATAACGCCGCTATTCGAAGGGGCAAGTAATGGGGTAGTTCACCGAATTTTTCATCTAAACTGCAGCGGCCTATGCCGCAAAACTCTAAAAATCCGTTTTCAATCAGTGGGTTAATAGCGGGGGCAGAGGCGGTTACAATCAGTTTTGAAAGTTCGGCGTATATTCGCTCGGCACTTATGCTTTCAAGGTTTTTGGCGCACTCGAGCGCCGCGCCAAGAGTTTCATCTTCAATCGAAAACCCAAGCTGTGCCGAAAACCTGAAAAGCCGCATTATTCGCAAAGCGTCTTCCGAAAAGCGGGCTTTTGGCTCGCCCACCGTGCGAAGAAGTTTTTCTTTTATATCGTTTATGCCGCCGGTTATATCTAAAATTCCGCGCGCGGGGTGGAAGGCAAGGGCGTTCACCGTGAAATCGCGGCGTTTAATATCTTCTTGGGCGTTTTTAACAAAACTAACGCTTTCGGGCGCGCGGTTGTTTAAATATTCGCCATCGGTTCTATAGGTTGTAACCTCAATCGGCTCGCCGCCGAGAATAACCGTAACGGTGCCGTGCTTTTCGCCCGTTAAAATGCTTTTTTCAAACATATCGGCAACGGTGTGGCAGTTGGCCGAGGTTGCAACATCGTAATCGTGCGGCACTTTGCCCATAACCATATCGCGAACTGCGCCGCCGATGCACCAGGCTTCATAGCCGTGATTTTCAATTGTATCTATGCACGTTTTTACAAAATCGGGTAGTTCGAAGGTCATATAATACCTCCTTTCAAAATAGCTGTAATAACATTTAGTGAATGAATTATTAAAATAAAGTGAAAATTATGCCTTTTCTATTTATTTTTTTGCGGTTTTATAATATAATAAAAAGTAACGAATGCCAATTTGTTTGGAGTGTGAGTTGATTGAATAATAAAGATAAACTTATAGATAATGTTAAAAAGGTTCATATGATAGGTATCGGCGGTTCGGGTATGTGCCCCTTGGCCGAAATACTTCATGAAAAGCACTATGAGCTTTCGGGCTCTGATAATAACGAAAGCGACCCTCTTAAAAGGGTTCGCGCGCTTGGTGCTCGCGTTTCGATGGGGCACAGCGCCGAAAATGTTGAGGGCGCTGAACTTGTTGTGTATTCTGCCGCCATTCACGATGATAACCCCGAAATTGTTCGCGCAAAGGAATTAGGGATTCCACTAATGGAGCGTTCAGAACTGCTTGGCGCCATAACCCGAAAGTTTTCTAAAATGATTGGCGTTTGCGGAACCCACGGAAAAACCACCGTTAGCTCAATGGTAACGCAGGTGCTTTATATGGCGGGGCTTGACCCAACCGCAGTTATAGGCGGAAGGCTACCCTTAATTAACGCCAACGGCAGGGCGGGAAAAAGCGAATATATGGTTTGCGAATCTTGTGAATTTGTTAATACATTCTTGCATTTGTCGCCCTATATGTCGGTGCTTCTAAATATCGATAACGACCACCTTGATTATTTCAAAACAATGGATAATCTTGTTGCATCTTTCGGCAAGTTTTTGGCACTGTCGAAAGTTGCGATTGTGAACGGCGATGATGAGCTTGCCATAAAAGCTTCAAAAAGCGCAGGCGGAAAGGTTATCACATTTGGGCTATCTGATAATAATTATTATACAGCACGCAATATGGTTTGCGCAAGAGCAGGTTTCGAATACGATGTTTACGCAGGCGGAGAGCTTGCGGCTCACATTTCGCTTTCCATTCCAGGTGAGCATAATGTTATGAACTCGCTTGCCTGTTTTGCGGCCTGCGATTATTTCGGCGTGCCGCGTGAGGATATAAAGAAGGGTATTGAAGCGTTCGGCGGCGTTGGAAGGCGCTTTGAAAGAATATGCGAAATTAACGGCGTAACAATAGTTGACGATTACGCCCACCACCCAACCGAAATAAAAGCCACCCTTTCGGCAGCTAAAACACTGCCTTATAATAATGTTATAGTTGTTTTTCAGCCCTTTACATTTTCAAGAACCGAGCTTTTGAAGAATGATTTTATAGAAGCGCTTAAAATTGCCGATAAGGTTGTGCTTATGCCTATAATGGGCTCAAGAGAGGTAAACGAAACGGGTATATCATCGGCTGATATAGCGCGCGGGCTTCCTTGCTGTTACCTTACAAACACCCATGCCGACACTGCCGAAAAAGCCCTTGAAATTGCAAGAAACGGCGACATTGTTATAACAATGGGCGGCGGGGATGTTTATAAAGCGGCATATATTATGAGAGATTCTTCGCTTAAATAATTATTGTGTAAGAAGGAAAATAAAATGGTTGTGAAAAAAACGAGAACTAAAATTTTATGGGGCAGACTTATTGCGCTATGCCTTGCCTTTGTGTTTATCTTGGGCGGGGCGGTTTTAGGTGTTGTAAAATTGTTTTCGGCGATTTTTAGTTCATCGCAAAATAGTGAGCCTATTGTATCACAAATATCACTTCCGCAAAGCGAGCCCAAAACCCTGTACACAGAGGATTGGTATTTAAAACTTGTGAATTCCGATAATCCTTTAGAAAGAGAATATGATATTCCGCTATCAACTGTTGATAGGCGTTATGCATCATCGAGTTCGGTTAAATTAGATTCGCGTGCAGTAGAAAGTTTTGAAGAAATGTGTGAAGCTGCCGCGCGCGATGGCGTTGCAATTTTTGCGGCATCTGCCTATAGGTCGATTGACCTTCAGGAAAAGCTGTTTGAAAATGAAATAAAAAAGAACCTTAACGCAAACCCGGGCTGGACACGCGAGCAGGCCGAGGAAAAGGCGGCAACCGTTGTAACTCGCCCCGGAACAAGCGAACATAATTTAGGCCTTGCAGTGGATATAAATACCGATACAGAGGATTTCAAATACACCGATGAGTATGCGTGGCTTAAAGAACACGCGGCTGAATACGGGTTTATTGAGCGCTACCCTGAAGATAAAACCGAAATCACAGGCATTATTCACGAGCCGTGGCACTACCGTTATGTTGGCGTTGAAGATGCGGGCAGAATTAACGAGCTTGGAATGTGCCTTGAAGAGTATGTTGATTATTTAAAACAGGGCGGCAATTAGTTGTTGTTTTTTCTGAGTTTACTTGATATAATGTAATTAATAAAATCAGTGTGGTGGAAATTATGGGATATGATGGGTTCAAAAGAGAGCTGTTCGGCTACAACAAAGCCCAGGTATCAAGGGCTATCGAGCAGATTTATCAGAATAATGAAAAGCAGGTTGCCGAATTAAATGAAACCATAGGCACCTTAAAACAGGAAAACGGCAAATATCGCGCAAAAGCCGCCGAGGTTGAAACCGAGCGCCAAAAGGTAGAAAAGCTTGCAACATCGGTTGGAAGGCTTTATGTTATTTCAAGGGCAAACGCTGCCGCCGTTATGCGCGCGGCAGAAGAGAATGCCGAGGCCTGCCGAAAAGCCACCGAGCAAAGCCTTGAAACCGTTACAGCGGCTAAAACCGGGATAAGCGCTGCCGAAAAGGAATTTGCTGATATTATGAGCGAGTTTAACCAAAAAATCGCCCAGCTTTCGGCTTCTTTGAACGAGGCTCAGTTGTCGGTTGAAGCAAGCGCGAAACAGCTTGAAGAAGCAGAAGAAAAAAGCGCTGAAACTATTATAGAGGCAGAGAATATTAATGCGTGAATTTTATATAGATACGGCAGAGCTTTGTTCGGTAATACCCGAACTTTGCTTTGGTGATTTTGTGTTCCTTTCAGGAACGGTTTACACTGCGCGCGATGCCGCGCATAAAAAAATTTGTGAAATAATCAGTAATGGCGGCGAATTACCGTTTGATTTAAAGGGTGCCGCAGTTTACTATGCAGGCCCAACGCCAACCCCCGAACACCTTGCAATTGGCAGTTGCGGCCCCACCACATCTTGCAGAATGGATAAATATGCACCTATACTTCTAAATCGTGGGCTTGCTTGTATGATAGGCAAAGGCGGCCGCAACGATGAAGTTGTGGAATCTATAAAGAAAAACGGCGCGGTGTATTTGTGCGCTATTGGCGGCGCGGGCGCGGTTGCCTCAAAATGCATAACCTCGTGCGAGGTTATTGCTTTTCCCGAGCTTGGTTGTGAATCGGTTAAGCGGTTAACCTTTAAAGATTTTCCGCTAATTGTGGGCATAGATCAAAACGGTGGAAGTATTTATTCAAAAAGATAAAAAAGTGCTTGACAATTATGTTATAAGTTGCTATAATACATAAGTCGCAGTTGAATCATTAGCTCAGTCGGCAGAGCACTTGACTTTTAATCAAGGTGTCCGGGGTTCGAATCCCCGATGGTTCACCAAAAAAACATCCCAAGTCTTTCGACTTGGGATGTTTTTTTGGAATGATGTTTGCCTGCGGCAAGTGATGCCGCTTTGCTAATGATGACGGTTATACCTAATGATGCTCGCTTCGCTAATGTTTTGAGGCAAACATTACATCATTGCGACCAATGGAAGCAACATCATTATGCGGAGCATAACATCATATCGGCTATAGACGATGCATCATTTAAATGCACTGCATTTTGTGATATAATTTTTCAAAGGAGAACACAAAATGATATTTTACATACTCCTCCAATGCTCCTGGGGTTGTTTGCAAACATTGCTGGGATTTTTGTTGTTTTTACTTCATATTAAAGATAAGCATTTTAACTATCACGGTGCGGTGGTAACTAAATGGAAATTAAAATCGAGCGTATCGCTTGGGATGTTTGTTTTTATAACAGAAGAACCGTATTTTGCCCCGAAATTTGAGAATAAGTTTTCAAAAGATGAACTTTATAAGCGGCTGCTTGTGCACGAATACGGCCACACGGTGCAATCTTTAATTTTAGGGCCGCTTTATTTAATAATTATGGGTATACCCTCAACAATATGGGGCTTTTTGCCGAGCCTTAATGCCAAAAGGAAAAACAAGCAAATCTCGTATTTTTCGTTCTTTACCGAAAAATGGGCAAATACATTGGGCGAAAAGGTTACGGGCGAAACTTCTATGCAAAACCTTGTTATCGACTGATGCAGCCGTGTTACTTGCAGGCTCTTGAATAAGCAGTTCGATTATGTTAAAATTAATTGGATTTAAAAACAGCAAAGGGTGAAAATATGGTTACTGTTTTGCTTGCAACCTATAACGGCGAACGCTACCTTGCCGAGCAGATAGAGTCGCTTCTAAGCCAAACCTTTAACGATTTTAATATAATTATTAGGGATGATGGCTCGGCTGATGCCACAAACCGCATTATTGACGAATATGTTAGCCGTTTCCCCGAAAAGGTTTCAAAAATCACGGGCAGCCCAACAGGCGCTGCAAGCAAGAATTTTTTTGAACTTTTAAAGGCGGTGAACAGCGGCTATGTTATGTTTTGCGACCAGGATGACGTTTGGCTGCCGGAAAAGATTGAAAAAACCTATAAAAAAATGGTTGAGGTTGAGGCGGCTAACGAAGGTAAACCTGTTTTAATTCATTCGAATTTAAAGGTTGCCGATGGCGCTCTTAATGTAATATCAGATTCGTTTTTTGAATTTCAGGCAATCTCGCCCGAGCGGTGCGCCCTTAACAACCTGCTTGTTCAAAACAATGTAACGGGTTGCACGCTTATGATGAACCCCCCACTTCTTGCCCTTGCAAAAAGGCAGCCTGAAAGCTGTGCTATGCACGACTGGTGGGTTGCGCTTATTTCGGCGCTTTTCGGCGTGAGCGATTATATAATGGAACCGCTTATGCTTTACCGCCAGCACGGTGATAATCAGGTTGGCGCAAAAAAAGCAAAGGGTGCAGGGTTTATTTTAAGAAAATTTAAAACCCGAAAGCAAACCGCTAAAAATTATAATGATGCTTTTTTACAGGCAGAGGAACTGTTAAGATTGTTTGGCGATGAAATGAGCGAAAGCCAAAAAGAAACGGTCGGGGCCTATGCATCTCTTAAAACTAAAAGTAAGCTTCAAAAAATTAAAACTATTAGAAAATATGATTTTAGAAAAAACACCCTTGTTAGAACAATAGGGCAGTATTTTTCAATATAGGTAAACCGCCCGAAGAATTTTTCTTCGGGCGGTTTTTGTCTGACGCTTTTATAAATCTTACGGCTATATCGTAGGGGCAGATGCCCACATCTGCCCGCCAAAATTTGTGGTTTGATAAATCTAACGTCTGTATCGTAGGGTCACACCTGTGTGTGCGACCGTCTTTGCGGAACGATACACAGGTCGTTCCCTACAATATAACAACACCTTTTGAAAAACTGATTTTTAACAAATTAGTTGTAAAAACATAAAAAGCGTGGTAATATATACCCATACCACACGAACTTAATATTGATCCAACACGGGGGAAGACTACCTTGGTAAAAGGTGTTTTCCTCTACTCCGTGTTGGAATGGTTCGTGTGGTAGCGACCAGAGGAGGCACTTTTTCGGCACATCTCTTTGGGGGTGTGCTTTTTTGCTAATGGGGTGGTTTTAATTTATGTAAAAAGAATAGTAATATATTCATTTTTGGTTTTGTTTTGCTTTTGTCGGCTTGTGCACAACCAACCCGAAACACGATGCAAAATACCAACACCGCCCAAATAAACGGGAACACCGAAATAATTCCTGAACCTGTAGAATACACCCACGCGGTTTACAAAACAAATATAACCGCCGAATGCATTTCAAATGATTCAGTGGGCGACGATTGGGGATTTGCATATATAATGGATGGGCAGGAAATAAAAAGCGGCCACCAAGTTATCATCCCGATGATAGGTGAGGCTCAAACCAAAATGATAACAGCAACGGTAAAGGAACGCGATAAAATGCCCGATGTTGCTACTGAAGAGGTTACATTTGAAATAAGGGGCGGCGAGGAAAAGCGCAGAAGATTGACCGTTACCGAGAATAACGGCAGGGCAAAGGATAGATGCGCAGTTTGGGATATTACCGTATCAGTGGAATTTATAGAAAACAGAAAAGAGCAGCTATGAGAAATAAACTCATAACTGCTCTTTTTGTTAGGGGTTAAAACGCGGATTGACAATAAAATGCATTAATGATTAATGTTCTAAATAATAGCTGCCGGCAGTGGGGCGAACGCGGCTTTGAATGTTGCGCTTTTTGCCGCCCTTTTTGCCAAACCTTTCGCGGATAGAGGAAAATAGCTTTCCTTCTAAAACGGCTAATTTTTCCTCGTTAAAAAGGCCGAAAATAATGAATGAGCAAACCATAATTTCTATAGCAGAAGATATCATAAATCCTGTCATAATTAACCAATTCCTTTCGCCGAACATTTGTTCGTTTTCTTTATTTTACATTAAATTCGCGGCTTTGTCAACCCTTAATTTACAAATATATAATAAAATAATTATTGTACGAATAATGGGACACTATTAACTTTTTGAACCACTTTTCGAGGTATTTTTAAGGTTTTCGAGGTTTTTCTTATTTATATCCTTGCCTGAAAAGAGGGTTGAGTAGGAATAAAATATCACTCCATTAGCGGCGCTTTTTGCGGCAGTACACTGGCGCGCAAGTATATCGGGCTCGGTTTGCCATTCGCTTGTTCCGGCATCGGCAGTGCCGATTTTATAGGCGGCAAGGCCAATATAAAGTGCGGTGCCCTCGCACCGTTCAAGTGATGCCCACTTTTTTAAAATATTATCAAACCTGAATTCTTCTTCGGGGTAGTTATATCCAAAGTAAAGCTGCGGCGCTATATAGTCGGCATAGTTGTCTTCTTTCATCCATTTTGCAATGTTCGCGAACTGTTCGTTATAGTTTTTGTCGCTGCCGTTTTCTGAAATATGCGCCGAGGGGCTAATGCCGAACAAAACGCCTTCCTTTGAATGAACCACCCTATATAGTGCCGACACAAGAGAGTCAACCTGCAGCCTTCTCCAGTCGCCGTGTGAAAGCGGAGCGGTTGTTCCTTCGCAGTAGGTGTTATATTCATTTATGTCGAAATCGGCGGCGGGGGTTGGGTAAAAATAATCGTCGATTTGTATGCCGTCGATGTCATAGTTTTCGATTATCTCGCGAACGCCGTTTATTATCAGCTTTTGGGCCTCGGTGCTTGATGGGTTGAAAAAAACCGCCTGCTTGCCGCCGGCCGCGGGAATAACCTTAACCATATTATCGTTAGATGCATCTGCATCGGTTAAAAATATCCTCGCGGGGTTGGTTTCGGCAAGGTCGGCTACAGAGTTTGCCGAGCTTGCCACTCTGTATGGGTTTATCCACGCGTGAAAGGACAGCCCCAATTCGTGCGCGGTGGTTACCATAAACTCAAGCGCATCGAACCCAGGGTCTTTCCCCTGAACGCCGGTTAAAACCGCGCTGTGAGGGAATAGGTCAGAGGGGTATAGCGCATCGGCATTAGGGCGCACGTGAACAAAAACGCTGTTAAAGCCGTTATCAGCCACCGTTTTAAACATTGTGCTTATCATATTTTTAAATCCTGCCTCGGTTTTATCGTGGGATGACAGTTCTATGTATGATATCCAAACCCCTTTGATTTCTTGCAGATTTTGGTCGGCGGGTATGGGTTCGGCCTGCTGAATCGAGTTTTGGCTATAGCCGCAGCCGCCAAGAAAAACGCACAGGCATAGTATAATACAAATAATTTTTAGGGACAAAATATCAACCCCTTTATTAATGTATATGCACGCGTAGCGAAGAAATAATCATAATACATTGTTAAATATTTAACAAACATTGACAAAAAATAAAAATATATGCAAAAAAGATTGTTAAATTTTGAACAATCATATTGACATTTAAGTATAATATTATTATAATGATATCAAGTTTTTAAATTTTAATTTTTTTGGAGGAATTAAGTTATGGCAAGAGTTTATAACTTCAGCGCAGGCCCTTCAGTTTTACCTGAGGCTGTGCTTAAAAAAGCAGCAGATGAAATGTTAGAGTTTGGCGAAACAGGCCAATCTGTAATGGAAATGTCGCACCGTTCAAAGGAATATCAGGCAATTTTCGATAACACAGTTGCCCTCCTTCGTGAACTTATGAACATCCCCGAAGAGTACGAAGTTCTTATGCTTCAGGGTGGTGCTTCTTCTCAGTTTGCAATGCTTCCGCTTAACCTTATGAATAAGTCGGGCAAGGCTGATTTCGTTTTAACAGGTCAGTGGGCAACAAAGGCTTATAAAGAGGCTGCTCGTTACGGCGAAGCAAATGTGGTTGCTTCTTCTAAAGATGAAACCTTCTCTTATATTCCGAAGCTCGATCCTGCCACATTCACTAAAGATGCTGACTATTTCCACATCTGTGTGAACAACACAATCTACGGCACAAAATACAACACATTACCAGAAACAGGCGATGTTCCGCTTGTTGGTGATATTTCAAGCTGTATCCTTTCAGAGCCTATTGATGTTACCAAGTTCGGCGTTCTTTACGCAGGCGCTCAGAAGAACGTTGCTCCTGCAGGCCTTACAATTGTTATTATCCGTAAAGACCTTATCGGCAACGCTCAGGAAATGACACCTACAATGTTCAACTACTCAACCCATGCTGACAACGGTTCAATGTTCAACACACCGCCTTGCTACACAATTTATGTTGCAGGCCTTGTTATGCAGTGGATTAAAGAAAACTTCGGCGGCCTTGAAGGCATGAAAGAATACAACGAAAAGAAGGCTAAGATCCTTTACGACTACCTTGATTCAAGCAAGTTGTTCAAGGGCACAGTTGTTGCAGAAGACCGTTCACTTATGAACGTTCCCTTTGTAACAGGCGATGAAGAGATGGATGCTAAATTCGTTGCAGAAGCTAAAAAGGCAGGCTTTGTTAACCTTAAAGGTCACCGTTCAGTGGGCGGTATGAGAGCTTCTATCTACAACGCTATGCCAATTGAAGGCGTTGAGAAGTTAGTTGAATTCATGAAAAAGTTTGAGCAGGAGAATGCGTAATGTATAATATTAAAACATATAACAAAATTTCAAATGTAGGCCTTGGCAGGTTCGACACCGCAAAATATACTTGTGGCGACGATGTTGAAGCACCTGTTGGTGCTATAGTTCGTTCGGCTTCGCTTCACGAAACCGAATTCCCCGAATCACTTTTAGCTATTGCCCGCGCAGGCGCAGGCACAAACAACATCCCCGTTGGCCGCTGCGCTGAAGAAGGTATTGTTGTTTTCAACACACCCGGTGCTAACGCAAACGCTGTTAAGGAACTTGTTATTGCAGGCCTTTTACTTTCATCAAGGCGCGTAGTTCCCGCTATTGAATGGGCTAAAACCCTTAAGGGCAACGGTGCAGAGGTTGGCAAAATGGTTGAAAAGGGCAAAAGCGCATTTGCAGGCCCCGAAATCGCAGGTAAAACCCTTGGCGTTATCGGCCTTGGCGCAATCGGCGTTTTGGTTGCAAACGCAGCTAACCACCTTGGCATGAAGGTTTACGGATACGACCCGTACCTTTCAATCACAGCCGCTTGGAACTTAACACACAACGCAATTCGCGCTAACGATTTGAAAGAAATCTATGAAAACTGCGATTACATTTCAATTCACGTTCCGCTCACCCCATCTACAAAGGAATTCATAAATGCCGATAGCATTGCTCAAATGAAAGACGGCGTTAGAATCCTTAACTTCGCCCGTGGCGACTTGGTTGACAGCGCTGCAATGAAGGCAGCACTCGATGCCGGCAAGGTTGCTTCATACGTAACCGACTTCCCGAGCGATGAACTTTTAGACGTAAACGGTGTTGTTGCTATTCCTCACCTTGGCGCTTCAACTCCTGAATCGGAAGATAACTGTGCAAGAATGGCAGCAGAAGAGCTTATTGATTACATTGAAAACGGTAACATTGTAAACTCGGTTAATATGCCTAATATTTCAATGCCTCGTTCGGGCGATCACCGCATCTGCGTGTTCCACAAGAACGTTCCAACCGTTATCAACCGCATCACAGGCACTGTATCGCAAAGCAATATTGAAAATATGCTTAATAAATCTCGCGATGATTATGCTTGCACCATCCTTGATGTTTCTGAAAAGGATGAAGACAAGATTGCCTCTATCAAAAAAGCCATTGAAGAAATGGAAGAGGTTATCAGGGTTCGCGTTGTATAACTCAAAATAATTTACCGCCCCACTTTTTGCGAAGTGGGGCGGTTTTTGCGTTTAATATTCATAAGATGAAACTCGGTTTGTTAAAACTTTAGGCTCACCCGATTTTGGAATATTTATAAATGCGTTGCCGTTTAAAACATAAAACTTGCCGTTGTTCGGGTTGTTTTGAATAAGCGGGGTGTTATCGCCTAATATAACAGTATTCTTTGCGGAGGGTAAATTGGGCGAGGCCGCAGCACCTGCCGAGCAAATCAAAAAGTTATAGTTTGTATTGCTTTTAATTTCGCCTATTTGATACGCTTCAAACAAGAAATTTTTGCCATAGGCTTTTGCTAATACAGCAAAACCTGAATCACCCTTTAGTGAGCTTATGTTTATTTCACCTAAACTTATGTTAAGGTCGGATATTCCTTTTTGCGAGAGCATTTCGTCTGTGCTTTCGGTATAAACTTCGCAAGCGTATGTTTTCGCAAGGCGTTTTGCAGAGCCTGCCGCATTTTCAGCGTTTGGCACAACTATGGCCTTAACGGTTTTCACCGATTGCCGAGTTAGTTCCGATTCAATTATGTAACCGTCGCTATAATCGTCGCCCGTGCCTATAATTACCGCCGAATCCCTATACACCACTGCTGCGCAGTAGCCTTTGCCTACATCGGGGATTAAAATTTTGCAGTCGTGCTCGGGTTTTAAACTAACTGTAAAAACTCCTGCTAATGGCACCAGTATGCACACTAAAATAACAGTTGCGGTGCGTACCCCCCGAACCGATTGCACCATTAACACCGCGCCCCATGTTATTAAAATAAAAACAACTAAATTAAGGCAGGTATCAATTCCAAAAGAAACCGATGATACCTTGGTGCTGCCAAAGAGCTCTGCCACCCAGTGGGTATATCGGCAGACGATGGAAATTAAAAACGCCAACGGTTTGGTAAGCACCGATAAAATAGGAACAAACGATAACCCCAGCGTTATTAAAATAGCTATTAGCATATACATAACTATTGTTACGGTTAAAAGATTAGCAAAGGGTGAGAGAAGTGAAAGTTTGCCATATAAAATTAATAAAATCGGTGTAACGGCAATGTTCGCCGCAATGCTCACTGCCGCCGTGTCCCAGCATTTGCGAACAATTCGAACTGTGTATCGTGCAGGCTTATTGAATATACTGCGCGAAACTTTTTTTGAAAAAGGTTTTAGCATAGTTTTAAAAACAGCGGCAACATAACTTGAAATTGGGCGCTGAAACAGCACAATGCCCGCAACCGAAGCGCATGTTAACAAAAATGAGCCGCTGGCGTAAAGCATAGGGTTGAACCTAAGCATTATAAGCATGGCAAGCCCTAAAGAATTTAAAGGGTCGCTCTTTCTTGAGAACACCCCTGCCAAAAGCATTATAAAAAACATAATGCCTGCCCGAAGGGTGGATTCCGAAAAACCTGTTACCGCTATAATTATAACAACCGCAGTGGCAGAAATTGCGGTGGCTGCACCTTTATTTAACTTTTTAAAAAGTTTGTAAATTGTGCCTGCGATAATACTTAAATGGAGCCCCGAAACATTAACAAGGTGAATCATCCCGCTGCCAATAAAGTTTGCGTGGCTTTGCTCTGACATCATAGATGTATCGCCAATTAACAGACCGTTTAAAAGGCCGATAGTATCTTTAGGGAATAATATCGAAATTTTGTTTTTAATAACACCTGAAATCTTTGCTCCTAAAACTCTTAGTGTGATTTTTTGAGGGGATTCGCAGTGGGTAACATTGTAGGATTTTGCGTTAATGTAAATGCCATCGGCATAGTATGAGTTTTTGTAAGCAGCGCCAACATTTTCAAACTCAACCTCGGCTGTTATATAGTCGCCCGCTTCAAATGTGTCTGAAACGGGGGTGCTTAATGAAAGCTTGAATTCCTGAGGAGCACCTTGTAGCGAAACGCTTTCGGTTTTAATAAAAAGGGTTTGATAACCGCCGTTATAATTTGTGTTTTGATATAAATAACCGCGAACAGTGGCCGTGTTTCCGTTTAAGCGTTCGGTAGGGGCAATATTGCGGGCTTTAAAACCATACCCCAGCGCAAGAAAAATTGCGGCGCATACACAAACAGCCGCAAACCATTTTAAAGATGAAAATTTAAGTTTTAAAATTATAAAAACTATGGCAAGCAAGAACAAAATAGCGCAGGTGGTTAGTATTTCGCTATATCTTAAATATCCTGCAAACCCCGATGCCACGGCAGCGGTAACCCCTAATATAAATAACACCCTTTTAATCTTTATCACCCCGCAAATACAGTGCTTGAATCAGTTAGTGAATTTCCTGTTCAAGATTATCAAACTCGGCGGTTGAAAAGAATTCACCAAGTGTAATTTCAAGGCCGTCGCAAAACTTCTTTATAGTGGTAATCGAAATATCGCGGCGGCTTTCATTCATCATGCTATATGCGGTTGAGGGTGTAACGCCTGAAATATTGGCAAGCTCGTTTGTTTTAATGTTTCTCTCTTTGCAAATTTCCGTAAATCGGTCAACTACAATATCCTTAACGCTCATATTAATCTCCATACTGCTACAAATAGCAACACAAATAGTAAGATAAATCTTATATAATTTTAAGATTTTTTACGTTACCCTGTATACGCAGGTGCGTAGTTTTGCAAATATGGTGCCCTATATGCTTATAGAATTAACTGTTTTTGGTTAAATCTGAAAAAGCTAATAAAAACGTAAACAACCTGAACTTTCGCAGGTTGTTTAAAAAATTATATCATATCGGCAAATAAATGTAAAGTTTTGGAATACGTACTATAAAGAGTGAATGGCAAGGCCTGCATTCTTGACAAAGCTTTTTGCGTGGTTTATTATATAAATAATTAAAAATGGCAAGAATAAATTGCAGTGCTAAAACCGCAAAGGAGGGCAAAAATGAAACCTGTTTTATATATAATAGTTCCGTGTTTTAATGAAGAAGAAGTTTTGCCCATAACCGCACCGCAGTTTTTATCGCAACTTGAGAGTATGGAAAGCCGCGGGCTTATATCGGAACATAGCCGAATTATGTTCGTGAACGACGGAAGCCGCGATAAAACCTGGGAAATAATCAAAAGCCTTTCAAAACAAGATAATCGATACATTGGCATATCCCAAAGCCGAAATCGCGGCCACCAAAACGCTGTTTTAGCAGGGCTAATGGAAGCTAAGGATAAATGCGACATAACCATTTCTATCGACTGCGACGGGCAAGATGACATTTCGGCAATGGAAAAGATGGTTTTAGAATATTTAGGCGGCAGCGAGGTTGTTTACGGCGTTAGAAGTGGGCGCAAGAAAGACAGTTTTTTCAAGCGCTTCACCGCCGAAAGCTATTATAAATTCTTGAATTTTTTAGGTGCCGAGGTTGTGTTTAATCACGCCGATTACCGCTTAATTTCGGCAAAGGTATTAAAGGAATTTGCAGGCTTTAGGGAAACAAATATGTTTCTTCGCGGGCTTATCCCCCTTGTTGGTTTTAAATCAAGTAGCGTTTATTATGAACGGCAAGAAAGGCTTGCGGGCAAAACGCACTACACTTTAAGGAAAATGCTATCTCTTGCGTTTGATGGCATAACAAGCCTTTCGGTAAAACCGCTTAAACTAATTTCTTCGCTTGGAATAATATTTTCTATAATAAGTTTTATAGGAATAATCTGGGCGGTTGTTTGCGTTATTATGGGAACAGCCGTTGCCGGCTGGGCAAGCACCGTTAGCATTGTTTGCTTTATGGGCGGAATACAGCTTATTTGCCTTGGGGTTATTGGGGAATATATTGGCAAAATATATTTAGAGGTAAAAGACCGCCCCAAATATATAATAAGTGAGCGAACAGAAGATAGCAACAACGAACAATCTGATAATTAATAAAACGGCAGGGTTTAACCCGGCCGTTTTTTTATTGTATTTAATAGTCTAAGTTCGGGTATGCTTTTGGCAATGGTTGTTTTACTGTTGTTCATACTTTCCTCATTACATATGTTAAGAGTTAAAGGTTTGTGAGTATGGTGCGGTTCGCAACGGTCGAGCAGTTGTGTTTTGCTAACTAAACTGATAGTAGAACTGCTTTTTTTGGCGGTAGACCTGCTGATTTTAACAGTATAATTATAGAATTTTATAATAGGTAGACTTTTTGAGCTTAATATCGTATTGTTAACAAATCAACGCGAAAGGCAGGTACATATAATATGAGAAAGATTAAGATTGTGGCAGATTCATCTGCTAATATTTTAGATTTAAAAGGTATTGAATTTGCTGCGGCTTCCATGAAGGTTATTGCGGGCGACAAGGAGTTTGTTGATAATGGCGACCTTGATGTTAATGATATGGTTGATTTTTTCAGCGGGTATAAGGGAAGGTCGCAAACCTCGTGCCCAAATTCGTCTGACTGGGTTGAGGCCTTCGGCGATGCCGACGATATTTTCTGCGTTACAATAACCAGCGGACTTTCGGGTAGTTATAACTCTGCCTGCATTGCAAAGCAGATGTTCGAATCTGAAAACGAGGGCAAACGAGTATGTGTGATTGATTCACTGTCGGCAGGGCCTGAACTTAAACTAATAATTGAAAAGTTAGAAGAACTTATAACCGCTGGTGTAGATTATAAGGATATATGCCGCGAGATACAGGACTACACTCAAAAAACAGGGCTTTTATTTATGCTTGAATCTTTAAATAACTTTGCCGCAAACGGCAGGGTTTCGCCGGCGGTTGCAAAAATAGCGGGATTTTTGGGGCTTCGCATTGTTGGCCGTGCCAGCGACGAGGGAACATTAGAGCCCTTAAACAAATGCCGAGGCGAAGCAAACTCGTTATCAACCATTCTTTCACACCTTAAAAAGCAGGGGTTAAACAGCGGCAAGGTGCGAATAGCCCATTGCAGAAATAATTCAGCGGCCGAGAAATTAAAAGAACTTATAAATAAGGCGCTTCCAAAGGCTGAGATTAAAATTTCAGAACTTCGCGGGCTTTGCAGTTACTATGCCGAGCTTGGCGGCCTTTTGGTTGGATTTGAACGGGCATAAATATTCGTTGTTAAAGCGGCAGTTTTCTGCCGCTTTTTTATTGTGTATTCAACGGTTTTTAATTGCTTGTTGACATTTCAACAAGTTTGTGATATACTTGTTGAAGTTTCAACAAGCGAACGGTTGAGAAACGCGGAAAATCTTTGCAGCCTGAACCTGTTGAAAGTTTTAAGTGTGTATTAAAAAACTAATGAAAGGCCGATTATATGAAAACCAGAATAATTGTTGATTCAACCAGTGATTTAGTTGCAGAGGTTAAAAACCGCGTTACCATAGTGCCCCTAACTGTTAAATTTGGGGAAGAGGAGTTTAGTGATGGTGTTACCATCACCCATAAAGATTTTTACGAAAAATTAACTAAAACCGATGTTATGCCAACAACAAGTCAGGCTTCTCCGGTGGCTTTTGCTGAAGAGTTCGAGAAAGTGGCCGCAGCAGGTGAACAGGCAGTTGTAATAACACTGTCTTCAAAATTTTCGGGTACATATCAAAGTGCAGTCATCGCGGCTGAAGACTACGAAAATATTTATATTGTTGATAGCGGCAGTGTTGCCATCGGCGGCGGTATTTTGGTGGAGCTTGCTTTAAAGTATCTTGATGATGGGCTTGAGGCTAAAGAAATCGCTCGAAAGTTAGAAGAAGCGAAAGAAAAAATAGTTATTGTTGGCTTGGTAGATACGCTTGAATACTTAAAAAGGGGCGGGCGTGTTTCAAAAACGGTTGCGTTTGCAGGTAATTTGCTGAATATAAAGCCGGTGCTTTCGGTTATCGGCGGTGAAATACAAATGCTTGGCAAGGCACGCGGCTCAAAAATGGGTAATAGTTTATTAGTAAGCGAGATTGAAAAGGCAGGCGGAATTGATTTTACCAAACCCGTTCTTCTTGGCTACACAGGCGTTTCAAATGAACTTCTTTTAAATTATATAGAAGACAGCAAACAAATTTGGAAGCAAGGACCTGGCAACGTGCGCTACACAACCATTGGCAGCGTTATAGGAACCCATGTAGGGCCCGGAGCTGTTATCGTTGCATTTTTCAAAAAATAAATCATCACAAATAAAAAACCTTAGGCGGTTGTAATCTGCCTAAGGTTTTTGCATCATATTGATTAGATTTTAAAGGAACTTTTTAAGTAGAGCAATGTTTTGCTTTTCATAGTTGTTAAAATCGGCTGTGGTGAATGCGCTGTTGGGCTGATACCAAGGCTGAGAATTGTAGTAACTGCTTGTTTTAGCCTGTTTAAACACATAGCCGTTTCGCGCATAGATTTCATTAATGGCATCTTGCGCATATTTGCCTGCCGGTGAATAACCGGTTAACGATGAAAGTTTCGCGCTAACCTCTGCTTCGGTTAGATAGGCTGTAGAAGAATGCGGGAAGATAAAGTTTGCGCTTGTGTTTGTTGCGGAGTCTTGCGGTGTTGTGGCAACTTCTTGCTGTTCGTTTACGGTTACGGTGCAAACAGCTTCTGAAGTAGAATTATAGCAGGTAATGTTTGCAACGCCGCCGCTAACAGCGGTTACCGTTCCTTGGCTGTTTACAAGGGCAACATTTTCGTTAGATGATTTCCATTTTAAGGTTTCGCCGCCATTTGTGTCAGCCTCAATCTGAAAAGATTCGGCCGCGTTTAATGTTTTTTCATAACAGTTAAGTGTTATGGTGCTTTGTTCTTCCTCTGCTGGTGGGGTTTTTGGCATAAAATCATTTAACATGGTGCAAGAGCAAAGGGTTGTTACCATAGCAACAATAATAATTAAAGCGCAAATTAATTTTTTCATTTTATTAACCTCGTTGTTTACTTAAATTTACTTTAATATAACACAAATAATTGTAAATGTAAATATATACATATCAAAAGCGGAGTGAATTTCACGCCGCTTTTACAATTACAAAACAATATAAAATATTCCGTTTACCGGATCATAAGCTGTTTCATACGTTTGCTTTTCGTCAATAGTTATTATTTCATCATATTGTTTATTGTATTTAAACAATATGTTTTGCAGGGTAAGAGAATTCTTCATATACTTTATATTTGCATTTTCTGCATCCTGGGGATTTGCATATTGTACAAAAGCAAATTTATAATTGTTTTGAATGGCATATTCAATCGCGTTTTCTATTGATTCTTTTGTTAGGCTGACGCTGTATAGATTTTCATGTATGAAAAAACTGTTATTGGTGCTTTCGCATTTCCCGCCGCTGAAAATGCCTTTCTTAGTGTGGGATTTTTCTAATTGTTTGTCGCTTGCACCAAAATACGCAAAATCATATGCCATAATATTATCTGTTTGATCTATGCTGGTTACATCAATGTTGCAAAGTTCACCGTTAATTTCCACTACATTCCAAATATGATTCTCACCCGTTCCATCGCCTGACAAACCTGGTATTTCGGTGCCTGTTGATTCTTTGACATTTTCAAGAAATTGTGCTTCATCTACGTTTCCTGTGCATTGTTGATTATTTATTCCAACGTAGTCTAAAAGATATTTATATAGTTCTGTATATCCGCGGCAAACACTTGTGTTGTTTGTAACAGCCGAATATATGCCTCCGTTCATCATTTTAGCCTTAACGTTTGTTTCGCTCAATACACTGTAATTATAATTAGTGTTATCACAAATCCATTTGCTGATGTATAACGCTTTGCCCCAGTCGTTATCAATGCTGCTGGTTTTGTTGGAAATTTCTGTTGAAATAGCGTTTAATTTATTATCAAAGTCCTGTTTACTGTCAAGAAAAGCGTTCAGTTCCTTTTCGGTATATCCTGTAGTCTTTTTTGAAAAGTTGTATATATAATCGGCTATATAGTAATTGTCTATAATTTCTACAAATTGTGAAATATCAGCCCAGTATATTTCCGGATTATCATAATAATATGCCATTTCGGCACGGTTTACACTATCGTCGAATTCAAGAAAACTTGAATTGATTTTTTTGTCATTGTCGGAATTATTATATATTTCCCCAAATTCTGTATCGCTAAAATCAATCACCAAATAGTCGAAGTTATTTATTGAATAATCAACCATCCAATAAATTTCTTTTTCGGTATCATTAAGTTGGTTGTAATAAATTAGTTCATTATCCGGGTCGATTTCTTCCTTAGATTTTTCAATCTTCTCATTTTTACCGGTGAATGTATTATGTAAATGATGAATGTTCTCTTCAGATTTAGAAAGGCTTACAGCTTGAATAAAAGTTTCGCTGGGCTCAACGTGCGTTTTTATGTATATGTTGATCATAGGGTATAAAAGGCCTAATGTTAAAGCAACCGAAAAAAGGGCCATGAGGATTTTCTTTAGATTCATTGATTCATTGCTCCTTGCCTAAGTAATATATATATTTGCAATCAGCATAAAACACTAATTCGCACAAACTACTTTTGCGTAAATAAAATCATTGATTTTATTTATTGTAACACAATCAAAGCAAAAAGTAAATTCAAGCAGTATAAATCTCCACGATTTACAGATACTAACATCAAAATTTGAAAATTTTGTAGGGCAGGGATTTACTCCTGCCGCAAGCCTCTGCATAATAAACGGCGGGAGCAAGCCCCCGCCCTACAATTATTTATATTAAAGGGGATTGATTTATATATGAAAGCAGGCAGGAATAGTTAGAAGAATAGATGAACGAGTGATAATAACACCGAAGCCTCTTAAATCGTATAAATACGAGTTGGGTTTGATGCTTTTTGTTAACCTCAATTTGCACAAGACAGAATATATACATAGTAAAAGCGGAGTGGAATTCCACTCCGCTTTTGTAATGGGTTTAGTCTATAATATAATTTGTGATACAATCATACCAATGCACATAAGTGCTACCGTTAATGGTAAGTTGTTCGTTTTTTGGGAACCGTTCACTCCATTTATTTTTGTAGTGTTCAATATTCCAGTCATCGCGATTGAATCTGCGCCAAAGAACCGTGCGCCCGTTGCGGTCGATATACTGTTCACAGCATATATATTCACCGTAATAGGAATCAAGGCTTAACACTCTTACGGTGTCATAGGTTTTGCCGTGTATAGTAATACTATACCTTCCCACAATATCACATAGTTGGTCGATGTTTTCAGCTGCGATTTTTCCATTATGTTCAGAGATTTTTCCTGCGGCTTTTAAATTTGTTTCTTTTCCGCAGTTGTTTTCTCCGTAACCCCACTCTGCAATAAAGTTATCTCCGTCAAGAAAAGTTAGATATTTTCTCATACCGTCTTTAACATAAATTTCTGCAAGGATACGACAATGAGTATCTGTTAGTTGAGCGACATAACGATGATCGGCGTCGTCTTTTCCATTTCCAAAATGATTGTGGCGATATTCTTTAATTTCCACACCCTCGATGCCGTGGATGCTTGCTTTTCCGACCACTTCCATTTCGCTCCATTCGAAGCATTTTTTCGTATCGGTTTCATAAGTTCCGCAGATAAGCTTTTCTCCTATTCTGGGAACAATAAATAATCCCCACAATTCTTCCCATTTAACCGGAAAAGGCGCTTCATCAGATTTTGTTATTGTGTATTCGGGAATATATTCAGGTAGTTTTTTCATGGTTAGTTCTCCTTTTGGTTTTGGTGAGTATGGATACTGTGTTTTGAAATTGTGCTTTGCTGTGTGCAAACGACTTTTTACTGTGCCTATTGGAATGTCAAGCTTTTTTGCTATTTCGGATTGAGATAGTTCACAAAGATAAAAAAGATACAACATCTCTTTATCTTTTTTCGAAAGATTTTGAAGTGTTTCTTTAACGAAATTGCTCTCGGTTATACCAAAACGAGTACGTATCAGTTGATTTTCTGGTATCGTATCAAGAGACAGTACAGGTAACTTTGAATGAGCACGAAAATAATCGTTGCACTTGTTTCGTGCAATACTAATACACCACGCTTTAAAAAAGGACTTGTCTTTGAGTGTGGTGTATTTGTTAAATGCCGTTAAATATACCTCCTGCAATATATCGTCTGCATCAGCCTTAAAGGGGATATGATAATATACAAAGCGTTCGATTGCGTTTTTATACTCTGACAAAAGTGTTTCGAATTCTTTCTTATCCACTACATCACCTCCTTTAATATTTAAAACCGGTTTCACTTATATAGACGGATTAGGGTATTAAAAGGTTCATTTTATAAAAATTTTTCTTTATTATATCAGAAAATAAATAGTTTTCATCTATGGTTAATTAATAATATATAAATTAAAATTGAGTTTTTGCTTTCAAATATGGCGGGGTGTATAGTTACATATAAAGAAGCCGGCTGAGCGATATGTTCATCCGGTTTTCTGTTTTCAAAGCTTAATGTTTTAAATTTCGGGAAATGGTTTTTGAGTAAAATAATTGTATGTTTTTCGACAAGAAATTTGTTGACATTTCAACTTCTTCGAAGTATAATACCAAAGTTGAAATCTCAACTTTTGGTATATTAAGGAGGAAAATGCATGATAGACAGGTTTGAGCGATTTTCTTTAGCCATTTCTGAAATATCTCGATATTGGCATAAACTGGCTGCAGAGGAACTTGCTAAGTATGGGCTTAAAGGTCCTCACGCAACATATCTTACTGCTATATACAAATACCCGGAAGGAATCACTGTTCCCGAGCTTTGCGAAGAATGTGGCAGAGATAAGTCTGATGCATCACGCATGATATCCATACTGGAAGAAAAAGGACTGGTAAAAAAGCAAGTTGTTGGTGGCAGCCTTTACAGAGGAAGACTGCAACTTACTGATGAAGGCAAACTTGCAGCACAGCATGTTTGCCGAAGGGCAAGCCGTGCGGTAGAGGTGGCTGGTAGGGATCTTACCGATGAGTCAAGAGATATATTTTATAAGTCTCTTGAATCTATAGCATCGAATTTGTGCGAGCTTTGTAAAGAAGGGATACCGGAATAATGAATATTGCATCAAAGGCTTTTTGCCGTATTTTTCAAACAGCATTTCGTTTAGCTTTGCCTTTATTACCTTATAGAGAACCCGAAATTGTTGGTTCTTGTTCGTCACTCGGTAAAGTATTGAAAACAAAGAACATAACATCAGTTTTGATTGTTACTGATAAAGGAATCGTTAATAACGGGCTTACCTTGCCGCTGGAAGAAGTATTAAAAAATAACAGTGTAAATTACACTGTTTATGACAATACTCAGGCTAATCCTACGGTAAAAAATGTTGAGGAAGCGTTAAGGCTTTATCGCCAAAATCATTGTAATGCGCTAATTGCCATCGGTGGTGGCTCATCTATGGATTGCGCCAAGGCTTTGGGCGCAAGGGTTGCCTATCCAAAGAAAACAGTGGGTCAGATGAAAGGAGTTTTGCGTGTGCTTCGCAGACTTCCTACACTTATTGCGATCCCCACAACTGCAGGAACCGGCAGTGAGGTAACACTGGCGGCAATTATTACAGACAGTGAAAAACAGCATAAATATGCGCTTATGAGTTTCCCCCTTATTCCGCATTATGCGGTTTTGGATGCGGGCCTTACATACTCTCTGCCGCCGCATCTTACCTCCACAACGGGTATGGATGCGCTCACCCATGCGGTAGAAGCATATATCGGCCGTTCCACAACCAAAGAAACAAGGCGGCTGGCGATCGATGCCGTAAAGCTTATATTTGAAAATGTAGAAGCCGCATACTCAGACGGCAGTAATCACAAAGCAAGAGAAAATATGCTCCATGCTGCCTATAAAGCAGGGGTTGCTTTCTCTAAATCTTATGTTGGATATATCCACGCTGTGGCTCACTCCTTGGGCGGCCAGTACGGAACACCACACGGACTTGCAAATGCTGTAATTATGCCGTATGTGCTTGAAGCCTACGGTGAGAGCGCTTATAAAAAACTGCATCAGCTTGGTATCACCGCAGGAGTTTCTAATGATAGCGATACTTATAAAGTAGGAGCTGAAAAGTTTATAAACGCAATCAAAGAACTTAATGCTAAAATGGGTATCCCTACTAAAATTTCTTGTATCAAAAAAGAGGATATTCCGACTATGGCAAAGCATGCCGCAAAGGAAGCAAATCCGCTTTATCCCGTGCCAAAGCTTATGACTAAACGCGAGCTTGAGAGCTTTTACTGTAAAATTGCAGATTGGAGTGCAGAATAATGACAAGTACAGAAATACAGCATTTACTCGATAAACAAAGAAAATATTACAAAAGCGGCTCTACTATTCCTGTTTCGTTTAGAATTGAACAGCTTAAAAAGCTCTATGCTACTGTAAAAAAGTATGAAACCGAGGTTAATGATGCTTTAACTGCTGATCTTGGCAAAAGCCATTACGAAGGCTTTATGTGCGAAAGCGGTTTGGCTCTTTCGGAAATTTCCTATATGATTCGTAATACAAAAAAATTCGCCAAAAGAAAAACGGTTCATACTCCTCTTGCACAGTTTGCTTCTCACAGTTTTAAGCAACCTGTGCCCTACGGCAACACACTTATCATGAGCCCATGGAATTATCCGTTTCTTTTAACGATTGACCCTCTTGCTGATGCTATTGCTGCGGGCAATACCGCTATTGTGAAGCCGAGTGCATATTCTCCTGCAACGAGTAAAATAATTGAAAAAATCATAACAGAGTGCTTTAGTTCTGAATATGTGGCGGTTGTAACGGGAGGCAGAGCAGAAAATGCGGCTCTGCTTGAACAGAAATTTGATTTTGTGTTCTTTACAGGGAGCCAGGCTGTTGGCAAAGAAGTACTTCGTCACACTGCCGAGCATCTAACCCCTGCCGTTTTAGAGCTTGGCGGCAAAAGCCCCTGTATTGTGGATGCAACTGCAAATATCAAACTTGCCGCAAAGCGCATTGTGTTTGGTAAATACCTAAACTGCGGTCAGACCTGCGTAGCCCCCGATTATATCCTTTGCGAAAAATCGGTTAAAGACGAATTGGTTGCTGAGGTGGTGGGGCAAATTAAAAAGCAATACGGTGAAAAGCCTCTTAAAAACAAAGATTACGGCACAATCATCAATGAAAAGCATTTTACACGCCTTTGCGGTTTAATTGATAAATCAAAGGTTGTCATTGGTGGGGAAACAAACGCTGAAACTCTTCAAATTGCGCCCACTGTTATGGATAATGTAAAATATGAGGATGCGGTAATGGGCGAGGAAATTTTCGGCCCCATTATGCCGATTTTAACTTTTGATAATTTTGATTCGGTTGTGGATGAACTGAAAGATAAAGATAAACCTTTGGCATTATACATCTTCTCAAGTAATAAAAAGCACATTAAGAGAGTTACAACCGAACTATCCTACGGCGGCGGATGTATCAATGACGTGATTATCCACCTTGCAACAAGCGAAATGGGCTTTGGCGGTGTTGGAGAAAGCGGTATGGGTTCCTATCACGGAAAAGACGGTTTTGATGCATTCTCTCATTACAAATCAATTGTGGATAAGAAGACATGGATGGATTTACCTATGCGTTATCAGCCCTATAAAAGCAAATTTTATGAAACACTTTTGCATATATTTTTGAAATAAGATAGAAAGGACAAAAGTTGTCGGAACCCGTATAAACATTGGAGTTTTTACTGTTTTTGCCCAAAAATTTTTTGTGAAAATCAGATGTTTTCGATTGCTTAGAAAACCTGCTTTGTCTACAGTCTGAAGCGAGGTGACTTTCACCTCGCTTTTAGTTGTGCTAATTACTTAATATCATATTTTTTTACATAGTCGAGAGCGATATCACGAAAATGTTCATGTTTGAAATTTCGTTTGATATCAGTTGTATCAACATAGTAACCCATTTTTAAATTTTGGATGATTGCCTCTGCAACGAATGCTTCAAAAACGAATTCATCATTAAACGCGGCTTCGATATCTGTGTTCATGCCTTCGTTTATTCCATTTATAGCGTGACGATAAATGATATTTTCTTTTCCCAAATATTCACCCATATTTTTTAAACTATTAATTCCATCTATCATATCGCTTACATTGATTTTTCATTTGAATGATAACGTGGATTCTCCTGAACGAAGAAGATAATCTGTTGTTGTTTCAAGAACATCTGCCAAATCTGTTAATATGGATATATCGGGATAAGTTTCTCCACGTTCCCATTTGCTGACAGCTTGAAAAGACACGCCCAATCGTTCACCAAGTTCTGCTTGCGTAATGCCTTTTTGCGTACGTAAAAAAGTAATCGTTTTACCAAACTCTTTGTTATTAATCATTAAAATACCTTCTTTGCTTTTAAGTTAAGCCGACTTACAAGTATATTATATCTTTTGGCTTTTTATCTTTCAATAACTCGTTGGATTAGTTTGGATTCTGCTTATTCAACTGGGCAAATGAAAAGGTGTATATTTCTCTTTAATGTGTTTGTTTTTAACGCCACGATATGATGTTTTCCAAGACGGACATATATCAAGTCCACGCTGACAACAAATATATTGTCGATTCTATTTGAAGTAGAAATAGATGAAAGCGAAGTGTAATTCCACTCCGCTTTTGTTGTATAACGCATTTATTTTCTAATCGCGTAGCATTTAATGTCACACATTTCGGTGGAACCGAACTTTCCAAAAGCTTTATCGTTATGTGTGAATTTCATACCGCATTTTTCCATAACCCTACCCGATGCGATATTATCAATGTGGTGTCTTGCTTCAATAGTTTCCACTCCATCATCAAACAGTTTTGTTATAACGGCTGAAAGTGCTTCGGTTGAAATTCCGTTATTCCAATATTTGTGCGATAAAACATAACCGATTATTGCAGTCTTGTTATCATCTGACAAATCCACAACATCAATGCATCCGATAAGTTCATTCGTTTCTTGCAATACAATTCCCCACCGATAATCAAAACCGTTTTCTAACTGCTCTAAATACATTTTTAGCAGTTGTTTTGTTTCGTCTATACTTTTGTGCGGATACCACCGACAATATTTTGCCACTCTTTCGTCAAAAGTCCAATTTTGAAACATACTTTCGGCATCATTTGAATTTAATGGTCTTAATAATAATCTTTTTGTTTTTAATATGCTCATAATAATCTCCATAATTATAAAAACTGTTAATAGCTTTAGTGCCATTAACAGTTAGTAAAAAGGTTGGATTCTTTTCATCACACGTTTAGGCACAAAGCTGAATAAGCCTGCACCTAAAAAAGATACAAGCTTTCATCGCATACGTCGCATGATGATAAAAAACATACCATTTTCCTCCTAAATATTTTTGTTTATAATAACACGAATTTTTAATAAAGTCAAATTTAAAAAACAAAATTTTAAGCAGTATAATTTTTCTTTGTTAACAAATAATAGTATCACGATTTTGTTTTTAAAGGAGATTTTACATATGAAAGCAACAGGGGCGCAAGGTTTTACCTTGCGAGTGAATAATGAATAGTGAAGAGTTTCGGTGTCGGCTTTGCCGACTTAATATAAAATGTGCCGTAGGCACACCTTAATTATTCAATATTCATCATTCATTTTTCATCAAATTAAGAAAAAGAGGAGTTAATTATATTATGAAGGCTACTGGTATTGTACGCCGTATAGAGGAATGTGTTATGTTAGAACAAAATGGTCTGTCTCGCTATGTTGAAGTGAGACAGACCTCTTAATTTTTGAAACTGAAACTAAATTATAGCTTTAGCCTTTATCGCCGATATTAACTTTTTTACCAAGGTATACAAATATCAAGGAAATTGCCAGACCGATAACAAGCATAACTGTTCCTGCTAAATTCGAACCATCTTTTGGCAAGGTAAAGAAAATTCCGCAGACAGAGCCTATCAAAAAGCCCAAAACCATAAAATTCGCCATGCCGCTGAATTTGGAAAAAATAAATTTAATCAGCTTTGAAGATACTATTATAGAAAGCATAAATGCCACACCAACAACGGCTAAGGTAACTATGTCGAGAGATTTAGCCGAGGCAATAAGATAATCGTAAACTCCCATAACAATCAGTATCATAGAAACACTCATACCGGGCACAAGGCTTGCAAATCCTGCCAAAGCCCCGCTTATAGCAATGTACATCAGGCTGGTGTTTTCATGAGTAATATATGTTTCACCGGCGCCTTCGCCCAGTATTCCTACAATAAGAGCTATGGCAATTGCCGCAACAGCGCCTAAGATGTAATACCACTTAAACTTGTTCTTCCGGGTTTCTTTATAAATCATAGGCAGATTTCCGGCTATAAGTCCGATAAACAGCATAAATACCGCTTTTTCATAGGTTTCAAAAAGATAACTGAACACAAGTATAAATAATACCAGGCTTATTATGGCACCTATTCCTAAGGGTAAGAGAAACATAAAGTTTTTTTTAAAGTTTTTAAAGGGATTTGAAGTTATGTCGAGAAGTTTATCATATATACCCATAATAATGGCCATTATACTTCCGCTTATACCGGGTGCAAATACACTTATTCCCAGACAAAAACCGCAGAGAATGCGATACAAAAACAAATTCATAGTACACCTCACATTATATATCAATTATATATTATATCAGATGATTTTAGAACTTTCAAGTATAAGCCATAGCTTTGTGTACGTGCTGCATAAATCTCCGCCAATAGCAAATACTAACATCACGATTTGAATTTAAAGGAGATTTTATATATGAAAGCAACAGGAATTGTGAGAAGAATAGATGATTTAGGCAGGGTGGTTATTCCGAAAGAAATTCGCCGCACGATGAGGATAAGAGAAGGGGACCCTCTGCTGACAACATTGACACCAATCGACCGATTTTGCGTGGCTATACATAGTGTGGTGGATAGAGCAAACAAAGTTGATTATTATGAAAAAATGTGATATACTATCGATGACATTGGGTTATAGAGGTGTAATAATATGGGGATATTTAATTTTTCCAAAAAACAAAATAAAACTAATGAAAATCATAAAATTGGTGACACAATATTTTTCGGTAAGTATTTTTTTGAAAGTGAAAAAGATATAAAACCTATTGAATGGCTTATATTAGAAAGCAATGATAGAGAAATGCTGTTAATAAGCAAATACTGCCTTGACACTATTAAATACTGCGAGCCATCACCTTCGTTTGGCGGAACAGAATGTTGTATTTGGGAAAACTCATATCTGCGAAATTGGATAAATAATACTTTTTACAGTCAAGCATTTAGTGAAGAAGAAAAGCAAAATATAGTTGAGACAGAAATTGTTACAGATAAAACTCTAAATAACACATTACATAAAAACAAAGTGTTTGCTTTATCCGAATCTCAAGTCTGTGCCTATTTTTCGAATAATGAAAATCGAAAAGGATATCCTACGCCATATGCTTTGCAAAAAGGAGCTAACATTGGATATAGCGAGGCAAAGTCGACATGGTGGTGGACTTTGCCTCATATAGATATGACTGGCGGACAACCTCCAAGAATGGATTATCCATCCGTTGTCTGTCAAAATGGTGAAATAAATTATCATAGCAGGCTCGTTTATCATTCGGATTTTACAGTACGTCCCGTCATAAAAATCAAAAAGTAATTTAACATTTCAAACAAGTATAAATCTCCTTGTTTTACAGATACTAACAGTACAAATTTGTAAAGCAAGGAGATTATTATATATTATGAAAGCAACAGGTATTGTACGCCGCATAGATGATTTAGGCAGGGTGGTTATTCCGAAAGAAATTCGCCGCACGATGAGGATAAGAGAAGGGGATCCGCTTGAGATATACACGGCGGTTGATGGGGAAGTTATTTTTAAAAAATATTCGCCGATTGGCGAAATGTCGGGCACGGCGGCGAAATATGTTGATGCACTCTCAAAGTGCACCGAATTTGCCACCGTTATTTGCGACAGAGATCATTGCATTGCCGTTTCGGGAATGTCGAAAAAAGAGGCGCTTGAGCGCCGCGTTACAGGCGCACTTGAAGAATATATGGAAGACAGGCATTCATTCGTTTACGGAAGCAGCCCAGAGCCCCAGCCGTTAGTGCTTGAAGGGATCGACCGCAGAGCATCGGTTATTGTTCCCATAATATCGGCGGGCGATATAGCGGGCGCGGTGGTTATGCTGCAGGATGATAAAAACACCGTTCCAAACGAGAGCGACACAAAGCTTGCAAGCGTTGCCGCCACATTTTTAGGCAAGCAGCTTGAAGAATAATTTCAAAAGTAAAACCCCTGCCACATCATTTGAACTGTGGAAGGGGTGATAATTTATATGTTTAAATTTAACACGGTTTCCTTATCATTTTCGATAGCGGCCTTTAGTTCTTCGATAGATGCGAACTTCTTTTCTTCGCGCAGGAACTTTTTAAGTTGCAGTTTAACATCTTTCCCGTAAAGGTTGCCGTTAAAGCCTATTATAAAGGTTTCGGATAGTGGCTTTTCAAGTTTATATGTTGGGCGAATGCCGATGTTTGTAACCGCTTTATATTCGCACCCATCTATCAAAGCGTTAGATGCATAAACGCCGAAT
>JAZNGF010000011.1:0-2315 GCA_045576295.1 Acutalibacteraceae bacterium
CCACGATACTACAACCACAACAGTGGACGCTACTTGTACAGAAGCTGGTTCTACAACCACAACCTGTAGCCGTTGCGACTATAAAGACGTTGTAGCAATCCCGGCACTCGGCCACACCGAGAGCGGCTGGATTGTTGACAAGGCAGCAACCGAGACAGAGGCTGGTTCAAAGCACACCGAATGTACAGTTTGCGGCGCAACAATTAAAACCGAAACAATCCCCGAGGCAGGCGAAGAACAAGAGCTGATTGTTGGTGACGCAAACTTCGATAACAAGGTTACGGTAGCCGACGCAGTAAAACTTTTAAGAACCATTTCATCCACAAACTATGTTGGAGGCGATTTGCTTTACGTGATGGATGTTAACGGCGACAGCAGTGTAAACGCGCTCGACGCAGTACTCATCGCGCGTTACTCGGTAGGGCTTATCACTGAATTCCCTGGGCAAAATTAAGGTAATTATTCCGTTTAGCACAAAAAACATAAAAAATAGTTTGGCGCCTGCCAAAACTTTTGGCGGGCGGCGGCCTAATTGTGGGAAAATTAGGAAATTTTAATTATAAAACTATTGATTTTATGTAAACGTTTGTGTTACAATGGAAAAATACTGGGTAGGTGACGCTGTTGGCAACATTTTTTGCGTTAGCTAAAAAGGTCGGTCAAACAGCAAACTGCCCTTATAAAGAACGGAGGAGATAAAATTGGCAAAAAGAATTCTGTCCATAGTTATGGCGCTCATTCTCTGCTTAGGTATAATCGTTCCCACAACGGTTGTAGCCGATAGCACACTCCCCTACTTTGAAAAATTAATCACAGTAGACGGAGATGAAATCACATTAAAAATCACCCTTCGCGGCCCCGATAAGGCCTGCGCAGGCGGTCAGGTAGACATTTTCTACCCTGCAGACAAGCTTGAATATGTCTGCCCCGAAGTTGACGAATATGACACCGAGCTTTACAGCGAAGACCTTGGCTGGCTCGCTATCGGTAACGGTAGCATCAACGGCCACACCCAGCCCGGTAGATTTTGCGCTAACTTCTTCAGCGTTAGCGGCGTTTCAACCGACAGCGTACTTTGCGAGGTTAAGTTCAACCTTGTAAATGGCACTGTAACAGCGGCCGACTTCACTTATGAAGAGCTCGTTGCCGACAACGAACCCAAAGAGGTTGAAAACCCCACAGACATTATTTTCAATTGCTTACATACCAATAAAACCACCACAACTGTAGATGCAACTTGCGGTAAAGCTGGTTCAACAACAGTTGTTTGCGACAGCTGCGGCGATACAGTTGGCACCGAAACAATCCCTGCAACAGGTAACCACAGCTTTGTTAAAGATGCTGCTCAGTCTGTAGCTCCCACACCAACAGTTGACGGTTACGATTTCTTCGTATGCTCTGTTTGCGGCGCAACCAACAAGGTAACTGTTCCCGCAACAGGTGTTGAATTCGATGAAAACTTACCTTATTGGGATAAAGAAGTAACAGTAAATGGCGACATCGTTACATTAAAAATCACACTTAACGGCCCCGACAGATCATGCTGCGGCGGTCAGGTAGATATTCACTATCCTGCAGAAAAGCTTGAGTACATCTGCCCTGAATTATTCCCCGACGGAACCGAAGGCTACGATGAAGAGCTTGGCTGGCTTGGTATCGGCAACGGTAGCATCAACGGCCACACCGATCCCGGTTTATTCATTGCTAACTTCTTCTCGGCTCGCGCCGTTAAGACAGGCCAGATCCTCTGCGAGGTTCAGTTCAGAGTTAAGAGCACACCTGTAACAGCAGCCGACTTCACCTATGAACAGATTTTAGCTGACGCAGTAGGCACCGAAGTATTCAACCCAACCGATATTATCTTCACCTGCTTGCACACAAACAAAACCACCACAACTGTTCCTGCAACCTGCGACAAAGCCGGTTCTGAAACCTCTGTTTGCGATAACTGCGGCGAAGAAACAACTGTAGAAATCCCCGCACTTAGCCACACCGAAAGTGATTGGATTGTTGACAAGGAAGCAACAGCAACAGAAGACGGTTCAAAGCACACCGAATGTACAGTTTGCGGAACCACCATTAAAACCGAAGTTATCCCTGCAACAGGTTATGAGTTCGATGAAAACTTACCTTACTGGGATAAAGAAGTAACAGTAAATGGCGACATCGTTACTTTAAAAATCACACTTAACGGCCCCGACAGATCATGCTGCGGCGGTCAGGTAGATATTCACTATCCTGCAGAAAAGCTCGAATACATCTGCCCTGAATTATTCCCCGACGGAACCGAAGGCTACGATGAAGAGCTTGGCTGG
>JAZNGF010000012.1:0-48968 GCA_045576295.1 Acutalibacteraceae bacterium
CGGTTTTAGTGATATTTTATTCGCCTTTTAAAACTCGCAAAGCGAATAACACTCGGCATTAGCCGAATATCACTGCGAAGCAATATAACTCGCCGTTAGGTGAATAAAACTGCCCAAGTGTCCTTAAGGACACTTGGGCAAATCGCATCGGGTTTTTTGATTAGATATTAGCGTTAAAACTAAAGGAATTAACCTTTGTTTTCAACGGGGAAAGATGTTATGAGCTTTGCAGCTAAGCGAGCAACAAGAACTGCGTCGCCTGTGTTGATTCTGCCGTCGCCGTTAACATCTGCATAAGTTTCAGAGCCTGCGGGAAGATCGCCAAGCTTTGAAGAATATTTAGAAATAATTACAGCATCGCCTGTGTTAATCCTGCCGTCGCCGTTAACATCACCGTATGTGCCTGCAGGGAGTTTTTCAAGAACCTTAGTTTCAAGAACCTCACCGCAAACAGTACATTCGATGTGAGCGCTACCTTCAGCGTCCTTTGTGGGTTCAACATCGGTTTTCCAATCGCTCGGTGTGTGATCGAGCATTTCAAGCTCTACGGTTGCTGTGTAGTCGCAACGTGAACAGGTTGTTGTTTCTACACCCTTTTCGGTGCAGGTTGGCTCTTTTGTTGTGGTTGTGGTTGTGTCGTGGCCGAGCGCAGGAACGTCTTCTTCCTTCTTATCGCCGCAGGCGCTACATGCTGAAACGTTCTTACCTGCTTCTTCACAGGTAGGAGCAACAGACTGTTCTGCATCTGCTACATAGTTGTGATCGATCATTTCGATTTCTTCGGTTGCTGTATAGTCGCAACGGCTACATGTAACAGTTTTTACACCCTTTTCGGTGCAGGTTGCAGCCTTTGTTACTTCAGTTTGTTCATCGTGGCCAAGAGCCTCGATTGCTTCGGTTGCTGTGTAGTCGCAACGGCTACATGTAACTGTTTTTGAACCAGCTTCTGTACAGGTGGCTTCCTTTGTTACCTCGGTTTGTTCATCGTGGCCAAGGGCGGAGATTTTAGAACCCTGAGTAACTGTTTCGCCGCAGCTTGAGCAGATTACATCGCCTGAATAGCCGTCTTCTGTGCAGGTTGCAGCCTTTTCGTTCTGTGTTGTTGTTTCTGTATGGGTGCAGGCAACCTCTTCTTTGATTGCGCCGCAGGTTGAACACTCGTAAACTTTAGTTTCGGTTGTTTCGCTAACAAGAATCCAAGAGTGGCCGCCCTTAACAGGCTCAAGTTCTTCGCTTTCCTTAACGGTTGCGCCGCAGAAGCCGCAGATAACTGTTCCGCTCATACCGCCTGTTTCGCAGTCGAATGTTTTACCTTCGTAAACCCAGTCGCGTTCATCGTGCGGGCAGTTTTCTTCGGTGTATTCTTCGTATGCACCGTAGAGGTAGCTGATAACGGTTTCGTTAGTGTAGCCTGAAACTCCGTTTGTTGCACTGCAATAACCAAGAATGTACTCGAACTTATCGTGAGTAACGCTTGTTGCGTTAATGTATGAAGTGTTTGCATAGTCGTTCGATTCATCGGTGAACTTTTCAATCGAGAACTCTTCAGTTTCGAGTGTGAAGGTGTGGCTTGTACCCATACCGTCGTCGTAAGTAACAATGGGCTCAATGTAAATCACGCCATCCTCAATATATGCCGAATAGTTGGTTGAATAGTTATAGAAAGCTTCGGTGTCTAATCTTCCGCCGCTGCCCATACCTGCGTAATCAATGCTTGTTTGCTTTGTGCAGGGGTTCTGGGTGTAAGTATCAAGCGGCTGATCATCAATTGCAACGATTGTTGCAAGAACAGGGTTGAAACTGCTGCCTGCTTCTTGCTTAAGAACGAGCGACTGAGATAAGTAAGATGTAGCGCTTCTTCTGTAGTAATAAACAACACTGCGCCTGAAGGCACTTGCGCTGTATGTGATCCTATATGCATAGTAGCCGTTTTCGTCTTGTGCGAAGATTATACCTGCCGGGTTGCCCTTTGTTTCTGCTGTTAATGATACAAGACCTTTATGAAGCGGGCTTTGAATTGCAGCAAAACTAAAGTTGCCAGGGTTTAATTTATAACCGCCGTTGTCGATATCGTATTTACCGGTGATGTTGTTATTCTTGCTTAAGTAGTCCATAACAACTGCATCGGTTACAGATGTTTCTTGCATATTAAAATCAAAGGTGTATTCGTCTTCATACTGTGAAGGATCGAAGAATACTGCTCTAACAGTTAGGTCAGTTGTAACATTGTCGAATGTTGTGTCCCAACCGATAAACTGATAACCTAAAATTGATTCGGGAGCTGTGGGAGCCACAGCTGCAAGGCCGTAGCCTACGATTTGCTCTTCAATTACTTCGTCGCCTTCGCCAAGGAAGGTTACTGTTAAGGCCTCAAGCGGCTCAAGATCAACAGTTTCTTCGGTGTCGCAACGCTTACAAACCTGCTTATAATAGCCAGGTTCTTCAATAGTTGCATCTACCCTTTCGGTTTCCTTCCAATCGTGGCCAAGGGCCGGAATTTCAGAACCTTCTTTTACAACCTCGCCGCATTCGCCGCAGGTTTCGTCGCCTGTGTAACCATCTTTAGTACAGGTGGGTTCTGCAACACCGTCGATTTCAACTGCTTCAATCGGGTGGGTGCAGTTATCGCCTGCATCTTCATATACAGCATATACGCTGTAAATCTGTGTTGCTTGGTTCTCTTGATCAGGTGCGTTTTCATCATCAGCGTATGAATCTCTTGCCTTTGTGGGAATGCTGAAGAAACCAAACTGGGCGCCGAACCTATAGTGTGATTCTGCCTTCTGCATTGCAGCGCCGATGTTCTGAACCTCTAAAAGTGTGTCGAGGTTATAGGTGTATGTATCACTGGTGAACGAGTATTCAAATTCACCGTCGTTATATTCTGCTGTTACTGTGATGTTAATGTCATCGCCGTCAACGTCTACCTGGTATACCCATGTGAAGCAGTTGGTAACCATCGTGCTCTTTGTAACATCTTTATTTAAGTAACCAATGTTGTTTCTTCTATCATCACTTAATTCAACAGGTACGTCATTAACAGCCGAAATAAGCATAGTTTCAATAGCGCTTGTAACCTGAGTATTAACGCTTGTGTAGCTGCCGTCTTTATATGAATAATAGTAAAGAATCTTCTGGAAAAGTCCGAGCGAACTGATAGAGCCCATAAAGCCGAAATAGCCGTTTTCGTCAGCCGCGAAGATTACACCGGGGCGAAGCATCTGGCTCTGATAGTCAGCCAAGCCGCCACCAACAAGTGTGAAGCTCTGAGCATAGGTGTTGTAAGGGTTTTGGATGGCGTAACCACGGGTTTGGAAACCAACACCTGCAGATGTGTCCATTTCATAAGCGCCTAATTCTTCGTTGTATCCGTAAAGATCTGCATAGGCACCGCCCTTAATGTCGAACTTGTTTGAAACCTCATCCATTTCATCGGCATATGTTTGGCCATTTTCGAGATCGGTAAAGTCCCATTCATAGATGGTTGTATCGCCGTCTTCATAAATGTCGGCCGATGATACGAACGACATAGTGAACATCGAAGCGATAAGTGCGGCACACACAATTAAGCTTAATGCGCGCCCGAAAAGTTTTGATTTCATAACTTTTCCTCCTTGTAAATATTCGGCAAAAGCCGTTGTTAGCGATTATCACAAATACACCCTTGAAGGAATTATTCTACCGCATAATACGGCAGTTTATGTAATTTTAATATATCGCACCTTAAGTATACCTAAATATTAGCCAAATTGCTATTGCAAATAAGTGCATTTTTCATTGCAAATTTTTGCAAACCTTCTAAATGCATACGCAATAAAAACAACAAAACCTGCGTAAAACAATCGCAGGTTTGTTAAAGTGTAACATTTAATTTTTAAGCACCCCAAAACGTTAATTACATAAGCTGCTGCTCGTTAATAATAAGTTTAAACTGAAGCCCCAAATATTCAGCCGCCTTGCGGCACATTGTCATCCTGTTTAAAAATATTTCAAAATAATCCATTACCGAGCTATACCTTGTATCAACCGAAAGTTTAAGTTTTATAAGGGTGTGCTCGCGGTTGATTTTAAGCTCTGATTCCTTAACCGAATAATTAACCCTGTCGTGAATATCAAATGTGGTTGCATCGTTGTTTCTAACGCGTGAACGGCGAACGTCAGACTTATCGGCCAAAATCAGCGCCGCCGCAACGGGGTTCACCGCAACGCCTGTTCCCTCATCGTGGTTACCAATAGCCGTTACAACCGTTGCAATGTCTTCGGCCGGCATATTATATTTATCTAAAATTCTAAAGGCCATAACCGCGCCGCTTTGTGAATGCTCAATGCGGTTAACAAGGTTGCCTATATCGTGAAGATAGGCCGCAATTTGAACAAGCTCAACCTCGTGTTCGCTGCGCCCCAAGGTTTCTAAAATGTATTTTGCCGTCCCAGCAACACGCGTTACGTGGGCAAAGCTGTGCTCGGTAAAGCCGAGCGCAAGCAGCGATTCATCGGCCTTTTTTATATAAGTTTTTATGCTCTCGTCATTTTTTATTTTTTCGTAGGTTAACACTAAATCACCCCGCCAAATCGCTCATGGCACGCTTTTATTATATGCTAAAAGCCCTTAATTAAAGCCTGTGAACACCTTCGTCTTTTCGCTCTTTTTCGGGTTCAGACACCTCGGCAACACCCAATATCCCATTAAGGTAGCCCCGAACCCTTGAATCCATTAAATTGTTAGAGCTAAGCATCATTTTAAGATACTTCCCGGCAACCTCGTAAAGTTTGCCATTATTTTCATAGGCTTCAAGATACGCCTTGCAATCTTTACAAAGCGACAGTTCTTTATAACGGGTATCGAACGGGAAATCGGATGACAGGGGAACGCGGTAGCCGCATATACAGCACGGATGTATCATAAAAAAACCTCTTTATAAAAGTTCAATGCCTGCTTTGGCGCAAGCAATGCAGGTTTCTTTATCCCAAACCGATGCCTGAACCTCGCCAACGTGGAGCTTTTCTAAAATTAGTAAGCAAAGCCTTGATTGGCCTATACCGCCGCCGATTGTAAGGGGCAGTGTGCCCTCGGCAATGCCTTTGTGAAAATCGTATTTAGAAAGCCTATCTTCACAGCCCGAAATTCTAAGCTGATTTACAAGCGAAACCTCATCAACGCGGATGCCCATAGAAGAAATTTCAATTGGTTTTTCTAAAATATCGTTCCAGAAAAGCAGGTCGCCGTTTAAGGTCCAATCGTCATAGTCGGGTGCGCGGCCGTCATGCTTAACGCCGCTTTTTAAAACAGTTCCTATTTGCATTATAAACACTGTTTTCCTCTCGCGCACAAATTCATACTCGCGCTCTTTAGGGGTAAGAGCCGGGTAAAGGTCTTCAAGTTCTTGCGATGTTATAAAAGTAACCTTTTCGCACAACTTTTTGGTAAGCGCGGGGAATGCGCTTTGAAGGGTGTTCTGGGTATTGATTATGGCGGCAACGATATTTTCAACGGTTGCCTTTAAAAAGCCAACGTTTCTGTCGCCTCGTTCAATAACCTTTTCCCAGTCCCACTGGTCAACAAATATTGAATGGTCGTTATCCATATCGTCATCGCGGCGGATGGCGTTCATATCGGTGTAAAGGCCTTCGCCTGCGGTGAAGCCATAACGGCCAAGCGCCATTCGCTTCCATTTAGCGAGCGACTGAACAACCTCAACCATTTCGCCTGTTTCTTTAATATCAAATTCAACCTTACGCTCAAAGCCGTTAAGGTCATCGTTTAAGCCGCTTGATTTTTCAACAAACAGCGGCGCACTGATTCTTTCAAGGTTAAGTTTATCGGCCAGCTCTTTTGCGAAAACATCCTTAACCATTTTAATGGCGCGCTGGGTTTCGCGTGATGTTAAAACTGAACTGTACCCTTCAACTAATTTTAATGATTTCATCGGCTACTCCTCACAATACCGTTAAATATATACACATTAATAATACTTATAATAAATCAGTTTTGATTATATTCCAGTGCAGGCTAAAAGTCAACCTTTTGGCTTTTATTTTGAATTTTTTCACCGCCCAATATCGCCCTTTTTGCCGCCGCCCGTCGCTCCCATTGGTTGACAAATTCGGTTTTAATGTAATATAATACTTTTACTAAATATTAAGAAAAGAGAAAATATATGATAGTTGAACAGAATTTCAGAATTGGATTTAGAGATATTACCGATTTCAACAAACTTTCAAACACGGCGCTGCTTGGCTTTTTAGAAGATGCCGCAGGGGCGCATTCGAACAAAATCGGGCTTGGCTTTAACAACTCTACTAACAGCGGCTTTTGCTGGGTGTTGCTCAGCTGGGCAGTTGAGATTGACCGCCGCCCAATTTACGATGATGTTATCAAGGTTAAAACCTGGTGTCGCAAACACGAAAAAATTTACACCTACAGAGATTTTGAAATTTTTGATGCAAACGGCGAAGTTATAGGCAGGGCCACCTCAAAGTGGGTTAGGCTCGACCTTGAAACCAAAAAAATGCTGCCCTTAAGCGCCGATATGATGGAAAGGTACGGCACCTGTGAGCGCGCCGTTTTCCCCGAAGGGGATGAGAGAATAAGGTGCAAATGCGCTGATAGCTTCACCGAGTGCGCTGATTTTAAAATAACCAGAAACCTTATTGATGCCAACGGCCACCTGCATAACACCTATTATTTAGATGTTGCAAACGAATGCATCCCCGCACACCTTTCGCAAAGCGAAGATTTATGCAGCTTTAAAATTCTTTATAAAAAAGAGGTTAAATGCGGCGACACGGTTAAGGTACTCTTTAACGAAACACCCGATTCTTACGTTGTTACAATCGAAAACGAAGATAACACAGTTCTGCATTCAGCGGTTATATTTAACAAAAATCAGGGCTGATTAGACAAACGCAAAACCCACCTACAAATTAAGTAGGTGGGTTTAAATTTATAGCCTAAATTTGATACTTTTCAAGATACCCTGCATACTTTTTGCCGAAATATTCGTCGCCCGAATTTTTAATAGTGTTCAGATATTCGTGGGTGTCGAATTCGCCGCTTTCAATTTCAATAACTGCAACGGCAATGTTTGAGCAATGGTCGGAAACCCTTTCAAGGTTTGTAAGTAAATCAGAGAACACAAAACCAAGCTGAATGGTGCATTCCCCTGCCTGCAAACGCTTTACATGGCGGCTTCTGAGCTTTGAAATAATGCGGTCTACAACCTGCTCAAGCGGCTCAACCTTTGAAGCCACAGCCACATCGTTATTTTCAAATGATTTGAAGGTTATTTCCATAATCTCGTTAACGGCATTTATAAGCACTTTAAGCTCTTCGTTAGCCTTTTCCGAGAAGGTGATTTTCTTTTCGTGAATTTCTTCGGCCGTTTTTAACAGGTTGGCGGCATGGTCGCCAAGGCGCTCGAAATCGTCAATTGTGTGCAAAATGCGGAATTTGCGCTTGCCCTGCTCTTCTGATAATTCCTTGTTCGACACCTTTATAAGGAAGCTGCCGAGCTTATCTTCATAGTAATCAAGGCTTCGTTCATCGTTAATTACTTCTTGCGCCACATTTGCGTCGTAGTTGCTAAGAAGCCCTATAGCCTTGCCAAGGGCGCTATGTGCAATTTTTGACATTTTAACGGTTTGCGCTTCACATTCCGAAATAGCAACCGAAGGTGTGCTGAGAAGCCTATCATCAAGGAAGCTATACTGCTCTGCAACGTTTTTATCTTTAATAACAAAGTATGCAAGCTTTTCAAGCAGTTTAACAAAGGGCAACAGAATAATTGTTGTTGCAACATTAAATATCGAGTGAACAACCGCTATTCCTGCAGGGTTAATATCTTTATCCATAAACGGGAAGCCGATGAAACTTTCAAGCCCATAGAACACAAGAAGGAAAAGCACTGTTCCTATAAGGTTAAAGGAAAAATGCACAACCGTAACGCGCTTTGCATTGCGGTTAACACCAAAGCTTGAAAGAAGTGCAGTTACGCAGGTTCCGATATTTTGGCCCATAATAATGGGCATTGCCATGCCGTATGTAACGTTTCCTGTCATAGAAAGGGCCTGTAATATACCAACCGATGCAGCCGAGCTTTGAACAATACCGGTAACAACCGCACCAACAAGCACGCCGAGTATCGGGTTTTTGAACGCAAGCATTATTTCTGAGAACTGGGGAAGCTCTGCCAAGCCTTCAACCGAGTTGCCCATTAAAGTCATACCGTACATTAAAATAGCAAAACCAACAAAAATGTTACCAACGCTTTGATATTTATCTTTCTTGGCAACCATAATTAAAAGTATACCAATTAAAGCAATAAGAGGTGAAAAACTTTCGGGTTTTAACATTTTAAGCCAAATGTTATTGCTTTCAATACCGGCAAGGCTGGTTATCCAAGCGGTGAGGGTTGTTCCAACATTAGAGCCCATAATAACCGCAATGGTTTGGCTAAGTTTCATAATGCCTGAGTTTACAAGGCCAACAAGCATAACCGTGAGCGCAGAAGATGACTGAATGGCAACCGTTACAACCGAACCTAAAATTAAGCCCTTAAAACGGTTTGAGGTTAGCTTTTTAATCATTTGTTCAAGCTTGCCGCCTGCCATCTTTTCAAGGCCTGAAGACATTATCTTCATTCCGTAAAGGAAGAAGGCGAGCCCGCCGCACAGGGTAAATACCGAGAAAATATCCATTTGCAATCCCTTTCCTTCAACTTAAAGCCGATTTCGTTAGTTTAAACGAAACCCTGATTTTTGATGATTTTTACCGATTAAATTGTTATTGATTTCAGGGTGAAAATTCAAATTTCGCCAAATTCCACCCCTTAAACCCTATGTTAACAGAAATATTAAAAAAATCAACACCGAATTATAAGATTTTGAAAAATTTTTTCAAACCTAAAACAAGCCTTCATCAACTTAAAAATTTAAGTATATGCGCTATTTTGTTGATTGACATAAACGAATTAATATTGTAAAATAGAAACATATTGACAGTATATTGGGGAGTATGGGCAACGCATAAAAACAAAGGATATAAAACCACCCACACACCCCTAAAACACTTCCGCAAAAGGAGAACACCAATGCACACACACGTTGCCGTAATCGGCGGTGGCGCGGCGGGGCTTATGGCGGCAATAACCGCTGCTAAAAGGGGCCTTAGCGTTACCGTTATAGAAAAGATGCACCGCCCTGCGCGCAAGCTGATGATTACAGGCAAGGGAAGGTGCAATGTTACTAACAACACCGATTTAGAAGGCCTTTTGGCGGCCACACCCAAAAACCCAAGATTTTTATATTCCGCTTTTTCTGAGTTCGGCCCGGCCGACACTATGAGCTTTTTCGAGTCGGAAGGCGTTCCCCTTAAAACCGAACGCGGCAGGCGGGTTTTCCCCGTATCTGACAAGGCGAGCGACATTGTTGATGCGCTTGTTAACTGTGCCAAACGGCTCGAAGTTCGATTTATTTTCGAGGCCGCTTCAAAAATCATCACCGAAAACGGCGACCTTTCTGCGGTTGAACTTAAAAACGGCGAAACGGTTGAATGCAAAGCTGTGATTATTTCAACGGGCGGAAAATCCTACCCGCTTACAGGCTCAACAGGCGACGGGTATGAATTCGCACGCCGCCTCGGCCACACGGTTACACCGCTTAAAGCATCTATTGTTCCGCTTGTTTGTTTTGAAGGATTCTGCGTAGCACTTGAAGGGCTTTCGCTTAAAAATGTTGGCGTTACGGTTACACGCATTGGCGATAAAAAGCCGTGTTTCACCGATTTTGGCGATTTAATATTCACATCCTACGGCATCAGCGGCCCTGTGGCACTTAGCGCCAGCGCACACATGCGCGATTTACCCGAAAAACATTATAAATTCAAAATCGATTTAAAACCCGCGCTTGACGAAGCCAAGTTAGATGCGCGAATCCAGCGTGATTTTTCAGAGTTTTCGGGCTGCGATTTTGTTAATTCCTTGGGCAAGCTGTTGCCACGCAAGCTTATCCCAATAATAGTAAAACTTTCGAAAATTCCGCCCCACACCCGCACAGCGCAGGTAACCAGGGCACAACGTTTAGAACTTGTTTCGCTTTTAAAGGGGCTCGAGCTTGAGGTTGTTGAGCACCGCCCCGTTGCCGAAGCAATTGTTACAAGCGGCGGGGTTAAGGTTTCGGAAATCGTTCCATCTTCAATGGAATCAAAACTTCAAAAAAATGTTCACTTTGCAGGCGAGGTTATAGATGTTGACGCGTACACGGGCGGCTTCAACCTTCAAATTGCATTTTCAACAGGCGCCGCAGCAGGCGCCCACGTTCTGCGAAACTGAAAATAAGTTTATTAAAAATCACCACGAACGGAGGCGATTTTATGCCTGCAATAGCTATCGACGGGCCTGCAGGAGCAGGTAAAAGCACGCTATCACGCGCGCTTGCCGAAAAAATAGGCTACATATATGTTGACACGGGCGCGCTCTACCGCGCAGTTGCTTTAAGCATTATAAGGGGCGGCATTAACCTTGAAGATAACGCTGCGGTTGAAGCCCACCTTAAAGGAGAAAAAGTTACCATCACGCGAGAAAACGGTGAGCAACACGTTTTTCTAAACGGCGAAGATGTATCGAACGAGATACGCACACCCGAAATTTCAATGAAGGCATCGGCCTGTTCGGCACTGCCTGAGGTTAGGGCATTTTTGTTAGAACTTCAGCGCTCACTTGCGAACGATTATGATGTTGTTATGGATGGGCGCGATATTGGCACTGTTGTTTTGCCGAATGCCGAACTTAAGATATTCTTAACCGCAAAACCCGAAGCGAGGGCTTTGCGCCGATATAACGAACTTTGCGAAAAGGGCGAGGCCGTGAGTTACGATGAAGTGCTTGCCGATATGATCAAGCGCGATTATAACGACACCCACCGAAAGTTTTCACCTCTTGCCGCCGCAGAAGATTCGGTTTTGGTTGACACAACCGAATGTTCATTAGAACAAAGCCTTGAAAAACTTTTCAAGGTTGTTAAGGAGGCAAAGATATGAAACCGTTTTATGCCGTTGTAAGATTCATTGTTCGCCCCTTTGCCTACCTTTATTTCAGGCTTCGCGTTGTTGGGCGAGAGAACATTCCCGAAAAGGGTTCGGTTATTGTTTGCTGTAATCACACATCCATTTCAGATGCGTGGTTGCTTATTTCAACATTTCCAAGGCAGATATTCTTTATGTCGAAATCGGAACTTTTCAAAAACCGAATTGTTAAGTGGTTCATTAAAAACATGGGCGCCTTTGCGGTAGCCCGCGGAACCGGCGGATCCGACGGCATTAAGGCCGCGGTTGACATTGTTGAAAGCGGCAAGGTGATGGGAATATTCCCCGAAGGCACAAGAAACCCTGTGGGGAAACCGGGGCGCGGAAAGGCCGGCGTTGCCCTTATTATTTCAAAAACAGGGGCACCTGTTATCCCCGTTTCCATACACCGCGAAAAGCTCACACCTTTTGCTCGCGCTACGGTTAGATACGGCAAAATGCTAACCGACGAAATAAAGCTCACCGATAACAGCAAAACCGAAATCAAGCGCGTTTCGGGAGTTATTATGGACAATATCACAAAGCAATGGGAGGAAGGCTATTGAGGGAAATCATTTTAGCCGAAACTGCCGGTTTTTGCTTTGGGGTTAACAGAGCCGTTCAATCGGTGTATGACCTTGCAGAAAAAGGCGAAAAGGTTTGCACTTTAGGGCCCATTATTCACAACCGCCAAATGGTTGAACGCCTTGAAAGCATCGGGGTTAGAACGGTTGAAACACCATCGGAAGTTTTACCGGGAGAAGTTTTAACCATTCGCTCGCACGGGGTTGCAAAAAGCGTTTTTGAAGACGCGAAGGCTCGCGGCATTAAAATATGCGATGCCACCTGCCCCTTCGTTTCAAGAATACACAAAATCGTTAACGAGCAATCGGCAAAAGGCGATATTATTTTAATCGCGGGCGACTCATCGCACCAAGAAGTTATAGGCATTATGGGGCATACCTTAGGTAAATGCATAGTTTTTTCAAACGAAAGTGAACTTGAAGATTTGTTCAAAAATGCAATTATTTCCCAAAACAAAGGTGTTACAGCGGTGGCTCAAACTACTTTTAATGAAATTTTGTGGAAAAAATGTCAAAAAAGTTTAAAAAAGGTATGTACAAACGCAAAAATTTTTGATACAATATGCAATGCTACTGCTAAAAGGCAGGAGGAGGCTCGCAACTTAAGCCGTAGGTGTGATCTAATGGTGGTGGTTGGGGGCAAACACAGTTCAAACACCAAAAAGTTGCAAGAAATCTGCGAAGAAAACTGCAGCCGTGTAATTGCGGTTGAAACCGCACTTGATTTAGATGTTAGCTGTGCAAACGGTGCCAAAAGGGTTGGCATCGTGGCGGGGGCTTCAACACCCGCCGATATAATAAAGGAGGTTCTAAAAACCATGTCGGAAACAACTATTGAAAAAAACTTTGATGAAATGTCTTTTGAAGAGGCTCTTGAGGCCTCTCTCAACAGTTTAAATACTGACCAGAAGGTTAAGGGTATAGTTTTAGCTGTTAGCCCAACCGAAATTCAGGTTGACATCGGCAGAAAGCACGCTGGCTACATTCCCGCAAACGAATACTCAAACGACCCAACCATCGTTCTCACCGATGCTGTTAAGGTTGGCGACGAGCTTGACCTTATCATTATGAAAACAAACGATGCCGATGGCACAGTTATGCTTTCAAAAAGGCGTTTCGATTCTATCGCAGGCTGGTCGAAAGTTACAGAAGCTAAAGAAACCGAAGCAGTTCTTGAAGGTGTTGTTACAGACGTTATCAAGGGCGGCATCACAGTTAACTACGAAGGCGTTAGGGTGTTCATCCCCGCTTCACACGCAACCCTTAACAGAAACGCTGACCTTGCAGAGCTTAAGGGCACAAAGATTAGCTTTAAAATCATCGAAATCGGCCGCGGTCGCCGCGCTATCGGTTCGGCTAAGCAGCTTCTTATTGAAGCTCGCAAAGAGGCTGAAGAAAAGGCTTGGAGCACGATCGCAGTTGGCGACAGAATTAAGGGTGTTGTTAAGTCACTCACAGGCTACGGCGCATTTGTTGACATTGGCGGAGTTGACGGTATGGTTCACATTTCTGAGCTTTCATGGCAGAGAATCAAGAACCCGTCAGAGGTTGTGGCCGTTGGCGACGAAATCGAAGTGTACATAAAAGAACTCGACACCGAAAAGAAAAAGATTTCACTTGGCTACAAAAAGGCTGAAGATAACCCTTGGGTTATTTTCAATAACAAATTTGCAGTTGGCGATGTTGCCGACGTTAAAATCGTTAGCCTTACTTCATACGGCGCGTTCGCAAGGGTAATCCCCGGAATCGACGGCCTTATCCATATTTCACAAATTGCCGACAAGCACATTGCTAAACCCGCTGATGAACTCAAAGTGGGCGAAGAAGTTCAGGCAAAGATTATCGACGTTGACAACGAAAGAAAGCGCGTTAGCCTTTCTATCCGCGCTTTAATTGCTAAAGAAGATGCCGCTGAAGAGGCCGCTGAAGAAGCTGCAGAAACAGTTGCAGAAGAAGCTGCAGAGTAATTCACAAAACAAAAAACAAAAACGCCCCTTTGCTGTAAATAACAAAGGGCGTTTTTGACGTTTAAATCGGGCATACTTTATATGTATTAAGCATACCAATATTACCGGGCTAAACGCCCGCATATAGGAGAGATTTCAAATGGTAAAAGCAGTAGTAGGCGCAAACTGGGGCGACGAAGGCAAGGGTAAAATCACCGATATGTTGGCAACCGATGCCGACATAGTTATTCGTTACCAAGGCGGTGCGAACGCAGGGCACACAATTAAAAACAAATACGGCAAATTCGCGCTTCACACACTCCCCTCAGGCGTATTTAACGAAGGCGTTATAAACTGCATTGGGGGCGGCGTTGCACTCGATATTGAAAAGCTTTTAAAAGAGTTAAACGAAGTTATAGAAAAGGGCGTTCCCACACCCCGCCTTGTTGTGTCGGAACGTGCACAGATGGTTATGCCCTACCATATTCTTTTTGATGTTTACGAAGAAGAGCGCCTTGGCAAGGCAAGCTTTGGCTCAACCAAATCGGGCATTGCGCCATTCTATTCCGATAAATATGCAAAAATCGGTTTTCAGGTTTGCGAACTTTTCGATGAAGAAAGGCTTAAAGCAAAAATAAAATCGGTTCTTGAAGTTAAGAATATTATTGTTAAAAACGTTTACGGTAAAGACCCGATCGACGAAAACGAACTTTTTGAAACCCTTATCAGATGGCGCGACGGCATTGCACCTTATGTTGGCGATGTTAGAAAGCTTGTGTATGATGCCGAAAAGGCTGGCAAAACCATCCTTTTAGAAGGCCAGTTAGGTTCACTTAAAGATACCGACCACGGCATTTACCCAATGGTTACTTCATCAAGCACAACAGCAGGCTACGGCGCAATCGGCGCTGGCGTTCCGCCCTATGCAATTAAAGAAATCGTAACCGTTGTTAAGGCTTATTCATCAGCAGTTGGCGCAGGCGCATTTGTTAGCGAAATTTTCGGCGAAGAAGCCGAACTTATGAGGCAGCACGGCGGCGACTGCGGCGAATACGGCGCAACAACAGGCCGCCCGCGCAGAATGGGCTGGTTTGATGCTGTTGCAACGCGCTACGGCTGCGAGGTTCAGGGAACAACATCGGCAGTGCTCACAGTTGTTGACGCGCTCGGCTACCTTGATGAAATCAAAATCTGCGTTGGCTATGAGATCGACGGCGAAGTTACTAAAGACTTCCCCGTTACACCTTTGCTTGAAAAAGCAAAGCCCGTTTTGGTTACACTCCCCGGCTGGAAGTGCGATATTACAGGCATTAGAGAATACGATAAGCTCCCCGAAAATTGCCGCAAATATGTTGAGTTTATCGAAAAAGAAATTGGCTTCCCGATTGATATGGTATCAAACGGCCCTGCCAGAGAAGACATTATTATCAGAAGATAATTTTAAAGAAACAGCGTGAATTTTCACGCTGTTTCACTTAAATATAAGCCGCATACTTTAGTGGCAGAAGGAGATTTCACAATGAACTTTAGCACTTTGCCAAACGGCTCATCCGACGGTTTTTGCCTAATTTCGACGCTTAGCCTTAAAACAACCGCCAAGGGGATGAAATACCTCGACCTTACCCTTTCAGATTCAAGCGGTGAAATAAACGGCAAGCTTTGGGACTATTCAGAGGATGCTCACGGCGGCTTTGCAGTTGGCGACATTGTTAAGGTGCGCGGGGTTATTTCGCAGTATAACGGGGCCGACCAGTTAAGGGTTGACCGCATTAGAAAATCAGAGCCATCTGACAATGTTAACCCTGAAGATTTTGTGAAATCGGCTGAATTTTCGGGTGAGAAAATGTACGGTGAATTAACCGCGGCAATTGACTCAATTACCGACGAGGACATTAAAACCATTACCTCGCAAATTATTACGGCGCACAAAGAACAGCTGCTTTTCTGGCCCGCGGCATTTAAACTTCACCACGCAATTCGCGGCGGCCTTTTATATCACACCCTTTCAATTCTAAGATTAGCAGAAGCCGTTTGCAAAATCTACCCCTTCATTAACGCCGATTTGTTGAAAGCAGGTGTTATACTGCACGATATTGCCAAGATATATGAATTTCAAATCACCGAATCGGGCACGGCAGCAGGCTACACGGTTGAAGGAAACCTTATAGGCCACCTTGCAAAGGGCGCAATTATTATTGAAGAGTTTGCCGCAAAATGCCAAACCCCCGAAAAAACAAAAATTATGCTTCAGCACATGGTGTTATCGCATCACGGCGAACCTGAATTCGGCGCCGCTGTAAGGCCGATGTTCATTGAAGCCGAGGTGTTAAGCCAGCTTGACAGCCTTGATGCAACCATATACGAAATGGCCGATGCCGTTTTCAAAACCAAGCCCAACGAATTTTCCGACAGGCTTTGGTGCCTTGACAACCGCAAGCTGTATAATCACGCAACAGGCGGCGACAAAATGTCGGCAAATGTTATAAAATAAACCTTAATTTAACACAAGCCAAGGGTATGCCCCTTGGCTTGTTATTTTTTGTGCCTGCGGGCGGCAAATTTTGGCCGCATTTTACAGCCTAAAATTGCAATTGGTTCTTGAATTAGAATGCCGTTTGCGGTATAATTAATTGATATAATTATTATGGGAGGATTGTAGCTTGCTTAATATAGGTTTTGGTGAGAAAACGGCGTCACCTGCCGCCGAACAATTGGCATATGCCGCGCGTGTTCGCCAGATTTTAAATAAAAGATACAGCTCGGCTCCAACCGCCGCCGTTGAAACCTTCGGCTGCCAACAAAACGTGAGCGATTCCGAAAGGCTTAAAGGCCTTTTAACCGAAATGGGCTACCAAATCATAGAAAATGCAGAAGATGCCGATTTTGTTCTGTTTAACACCTGCGCCGTGCGCGAGCACGCAGAAGACAGGGTTTTTGGCAACATTGGAATATATAAAAATATTAAGGCGAATCGCGAAGGTATGATGATTTGCGTTGCCGGTTGCATGGCGCAACAGCCCGCCGTTTGCGAGCGCCTGAGGCGTAGCTACCCTTATGTTGACATTGTTATGGGAACCCACGTGCGCCATCGCCTGCCCGAGCTTGTTTATAAAAGAATAACGGGCAAGCGCCGCGTTTTTGATATATCGGAAGATGAAAACATTATTGCCGAAGATATGCCGATTAAGCGCGATGGCAAGTTTAAAGCCTGGCTCCCAATTATGAGCGGCTGTAACAATTTTTGCACCTACTGCATAGTTCCCTATGTTAGGGGGCGAGAAGTTTCAAGAGAACCCGAATACGTTTTAAACGAAGCGCGCGAGCTTATTAAAAACGGTGTTCGCGAAATAACGCTTTTAGGCCAAAACGTTAACTCTTATAACGGCGGGGGGTTAACCTTCCCCGAACTGTTAGAAAAGATAAACAACCTTGAGGGTGATTTCAGAATCAGGTTTATGACCTCGCACCCGAAAGACTGCACCGAAGAATTACTTCAAACCATGGCGCGCTGCAAAAAGGTGTGCCACCACCTGCACCTGCCTGTTCAGTGCGGATCTGACGAAATATTAAACCGAATGAACCGCCGCTACACCGCCCAAAAATATTTATCGCTGATTAAAACCGCAAAAGAGCTTATGCCCGATTTACAGCTAACAAGCGACATTATCGTGGGCTTCCCAGGTGAAACTTACGAAGACTTTTTAAAAACAACCGAGCTTATTAAAAAAGTTGGGTATTACTCGCTTTTCACATTTATTTATTCAAAGCGCGGCGGAACACCTGCCGCCATTATGGAAGATAACATCACCCGCGCAGAAAAATCACGCTGGTTCACCGAATTGCTTCGCGCGCAAGAGGAAATTTCTCACGAAATAAACCGCTCGCTTGTGGGCAAAACAGTAAGGGTGCTGTGCGACGAGAGCGACCGCACTGACGGAATGCTTTCGGGCCGATCGAGCGGCTACGCCGCAGTTGATTTCGAGGGCGACTCTTCGCTTATCGGCACGTTTCAAAATGTTTTAATTACCGAATATAACGGTATTTTAAAAGGCAAAATTATATAAATTTTAAATTTAAAGGAGATAAAAACAATGGAAAACATCATCAATCTTACAAGAAAATTAGGTGCAGAAATTCAGGGCAGCGAAGAGTACAAAAATTTTGTTGCTGCTAAAACCGCTAACGACAATTCTAAAGAACTTCAGGATATGATTGGCGAGTTCAACGTTACAAGAATGAACATGGACGAGCTTTTACAGGCCGAAGAAAAAGACGAAGCAAAGGTTCAGGAACTTAACGAAAAATTACGCGGCCTTTATGCAAAAATTATGCAGAGCAAGGAAATGACCGATTACAACATTGCTAAAACCGCACTTGATGAAGTTGTAAAACAGGTTTACGGCCTTTTAGAACTCATTTTAAACGGCGAAGACCCTGAAACTGCAAAATTTGAAGAGCACAACTGCTCGGGTAGCTGCTCAACCTGCGGCGGTTGCCACTAAAAAAGCGGCGCACCTGCGCCGATACATAACTAAACTTAAATTTACGAGGTGTTAAAATGGCCGGGCTTTCGCCGATGATGAGGCAATATAAAGAAATTAAAGCTAAATATGAAGACTGCATCTTGTTCTTCCGCCTTGGCGACTTTTACGAGATGTTTTTCGAAGATGCCAAAACCGCATCGAGCGAGCTCGACCTTGTTTTAACAGGAAGAGACTGCGGGCTCGAAGAGCGCGCACCAATGTGCGGTGTTCCCTACCACAGCTGCGAAGCCTATATTGCGCGCTTGGTTGAAAAGGGTTATCACGTTGCCATTTGCGAGCAAACCGAGGACCCTGCGGCGGCTAAAGGCATTGTTAAGCGCGATATTGTGAGGGTTATCACACCCGGAACAATCATTGAAGAAAGCATGCTCGATGAATCGAAAAACAACTTTCTTGCATCGGTTTATGTGTCAGCCGAAGGCTCAGCCGCGAGCTTTACCGATGTTTCAACCGGAGCTGTTTACGCCACAGGCATAAATTCACTTAACACCTCGAAAATCTGCGATGAACTTGGCCGATTTTTACCGCGCGAGCTTATCATTAACCGCGAAATTAGCGGTTTGGCAGAATTTTGCGAGCGAATTGGCTGCAGCATAACCAAATCGGGCCCGCAATATTTTAATCCCGAGCAAACAAAAGAAGTTTTAAGCGCACAGTTTGACCAAAGCAACATTACGGCACTAATAACGCACCCAAACGAAGCGGTGCAACACGCCGTTGCAGGGGCTGTAACTTACATAAGCAAAACCCAAATGGGCGGACTTGAGCGCATTCGCACCGTTAACATTTATGAAGAACAGCAGTATATGCACCTTGATGTTACTGCAATTAAAAACCTTGAACTCACCACCTCAATGCGCGACGGCGAGAAAAAAGGCTCGCTTTTATGGGTGCTTGATAAAACCAGAACGGCGCTTGGCCGCCGCCTTTTGGCAAACTGGGTGAAAAGGCCTTTAACCGATTATGCTTCTATTACCGAACGCCACGATGCGGTTGAGACACTTTCGGGCAACAATATGCTTTTAACCGAGCTTCGCGAAGCGCTTAGCGGTATGAGCGATATTGAACGCCTTATGACAAGAATAGTTTACGGCACCGCAGGCGGCCGAGAGCTTCGCTCGCTTTGCAACACAGCCGCCCGCCTGCCCCAGCTTAAAGCTTTGCTTAATAGCTGCGAAGCGCCGCTTTTAAAGCGCGCCGATTTAATGCTCGACCCACTCGAAGACATTTGCCAAATGATAGATGAAGCTATTGTTGAAAACCCGCCGTTTTCGGTTCGCGAAGGCGGAATTATTAAAGAGGGTTACAGCGAAGAGCTTGACATGTTAAGTACCGACTATTCCGACGGCACAGGCATAATATCGGCCGTTGAGGAGCGAGAGCGCGAGGCAACAGGCATTAAAAACCTTAAGGTTCGCTATAACCGCGTATTTGGTTATTACATTGAAGTTTCAAACTCAAATGCCGACCGCGTGCCCGACCGTTACATTAGAAAGCAAACCCTTACAAACTGCGAGCGCTACATAACCGAAGAACTTAAAGACTTGGAAGCGCGAGTTTTGGGCGCTAAAGAAAAGCGCGTGAGGCTCGAATATGAAATCTTTACCGAAATAAGAAAGAAAACCGCCGAAGCGCTTGGGCGAATTCAAGGCACTGCTGATGCAGTGGCACTTACAGACGTTTTGTGCTCGCTTGCATACGTTGCAATGGCTAACAACTATTGCCGCCCTTTGCTTAACACCGAAGGCGTTATAGAAATTAAAGATGGCCGCCACCCTGTGGTTGAGCTTATGATGAAATCGCCCTTTGTTCCGAACGACACATTGCTTGATGAAAACGATAACCGCTGCGCAATAATAACAGGCCCTAACATGGCAGGTAAATCAACCTATATGAGGCAGGTGGCGCTTATCACACTTATGTCGCAAATTGGGTCGTTTGTTCCGGCCGCGAGCGCAAACCTTGCCGTTGCCGACAGTGTGTTTACCCGTGTTGGCGCGTCTGACGACCTTGCAACAGGGCGTTCAACCTTTATGGTTGAAATGAGCGAGGTTGCCTTTATTTTAGAGCACGCCACTAAAAACAGCCTTATAATTTTAGATGAAATCGGCAGGGGCACCTCAACCTACGATGGTATGAGCATTGCACGCGCCGTTTTAGAATATGTGTCATCAGCCGAAAAAATTGGCGCTAAAACCCTTTTTGCAACCCATTACCACGAGCTAACCGTTCTTGAAGGCGAGCTTGACGGCGTTAAAAACTACAACGTTGCGGTTAAAAAACGTGGCGACGATATAACCTTCTTGCGCCGCATTGTGCGCGGCGGGGCCGACCAAAGCTACGGTGTTGAGGTTGCGCGCCTTTCAGGCATACCCGATGCCGTTATAAACCGCGCCAAAGATATTCTTGAAAGCATGGAATCAGGCACTGCGGCACCGAATGTTACATCGCCTGCAATTAACCGCACCACCGAAACAGGCGAAGATGCCGCGCTTAAAAACGAGCTTATTGATTTAATCGCCGCAACCGACGTTAACACGCTAACACCTATTGAGGCTATGTCGAAACTATATGACATTGTTAACCGCGCAAAAAATCTTTCTTAAGGCGGAAGTTTAAATGAAACTATCCACAAGATATATTAAAACATCAAAACCCGATAAATTTTTGCTTAACACCCCAGATTCACAGGCCGAAGAAATTATTACATCGGCAGGCGAATTCAGCGCAAGCAAACAGGGTAATATAATTATTTTAAAACCCGAAGGTGGCGGCTTAAGCGTTTTGGCCGTGGGCACAAAACCGCTTGCAAACGGTGAAGCCACCAAGGTGAAATACTCCACCTGCTTTGACGTTTTAGCCTTTTTACAAAGCCGCGCCACCGCACTGCTTTGCCTTATAGCATCGGTTATTTTGTTGCTTGTTTGCATTTTAGGTAATATGCAGCTTGGCGTTATGTGGGCAGCCGCAGTGGCGGCAACGGCCGCATCTTTAATATATTTATGCGGATTCGGGCGAGGAACGCCCAAAAAGGTGCTTTTAAAAAGGTTTAAAAAACACCTAAAACAATTCGAAACCCCAATTGACTAAATCACTATAATTTATGAAGGGCAGGTGTAATTATGCCTAAAATTAATCTTCTTAAAAAGAACGTTGCCGAGCTTATAGCCGCGGGTGAGGTTGTTGAAAGGCCTGCATCGGTTATAAAAGAGCTTGTTGAAAACTCGGTTGACGCGGGAGCGTGCCGCATAACGGTTGAAATTCAGCGCGGCGGCATTAGCTTTATTCGCGTTTCAGATAATGGTTGCGGAATTAGCCGCGAAGATGTTGAAACGGCATTCTTGCGCCACGCCACCAGCAAAATTTTAACCGAAAACGACCTTGACTGCATTGCAACACTCGGCTTCAGGGGCGAGGCGCTTGCCTCGATCTCGGCAGTTTCCCGTGTTGAAATGCTAACGCGCACCAAAGATGAAACAATTGGAACGCGCTATGAAATAGCGGGCGGCGAAGGAACTGCACCCGAAGATGCAGGCTGCCCCGAAGGCACAACCATTGTGGTGAGGGACTTGTTTTACAACACCCCTGCCCGAATGAAATTTTTAAAAAAAGACGCATACGAGGGAATTACGGTTGCGGCAATAATGGACAAGATTGCCCTGTCGCACCCCGAAATTGCCTTTAAATTTATAAAAGACGGCAAGTGCACCATGCAAACCCCCGGAAACGGCGACCTTAAGGCCACAGTTTATGCCGTTTGCGGCAAAGAGTTTTGCGATTCGCTTACCCCTGCCGAAGGCGAGCTTGGCGGAATTGGAGTTAGCGGATATGTTAGCCGCCCATCGGCCTGCCGAAACAATCGCAACGGCATTTTTGTGTTTTTAAACGGCAGGTACATATTTTCAAAAACCGTTATATCGGCGCTCGACCGCGCCTATGAAAACAGCCTTATGGTTGGCAGATACCCTGCCGCTGTTTTAAACTTGAACGTACCTCCCCAAACTGTTGACGTTAACGTTCACCCAACTAAAATTGAGGTGCGCTTTTCTGATGAAAAGCGAATTTGGGATGCCGTTTACTTTACCGCAAAAAACGCGATAACGGGCGGCGACACACGCAAAAAAGCCAACCTTTCGGCGGCACAAAACCGAATGTCGGTTGAACAATACCGCCAGTTAACGGTTGACGAAAACACCGCGCCTAAAAAGCCGCAGCCCCCTATTCACAGTGGTCCCGCGGCATTCAGCGCGCACAGTAGCGGCACTTCAAAGCCTGCCGCACAGCAAAGGAGCACCGAAACACCCGAAACCTATAAAAAGGTTTTAAACGCCATGAAGGAAAGCTTTAAACAGGCCGAAAAGCTTGATGTAAAGGTTGACTTTTCAGATTCGCAAGCGGCTTCAGGACCAACTAAAACTGCAGAATATGTTGGCGTTAACAAGCCTATTTCACAGCCGGAACCGCCAAAGGCTGAGCCGAAAGCGCCGCTCGGGGCAGCGGTGCCGAAAACAGAACCCGAAGCAAAAATCGAACCTGCGCCGCAAACAGAGCCTTTAACAGAAGAGCCTACAGCTGCGCCTAAAATCACAGCGCCCGCAACCGAATATATCGGCGAAGCATTTTCAACCTATATAATAGCCAAAAAGGGCAACAGCCTTTACCTTATAGATAAGCACGCGGCTCACGAAAGGGTTATTTTCAACCGCCTGATGAAAGAGGCAAAAACCGAAACCCAGCTTCTGCTTATTCCCCAAATGGTGGAACTCACAAAAGAAGATTTCGCCGTTATACTCGACTGGATACCCGAGCTTACAAAAGCCGGCTTCGAGATTGAAGAATTCGGCGACAGCCAGATTATTGTTCGCAGTGTTCCTGCCGTTTTAACGGGCTGCGATATTAAGGGCGCGATTTTAGAAATTATCGAAAACATTACATCACGCCGCCAGATAACCACCGAAAAGCTCGATTGGCTTTACCACAGCATTGCCTGCCGCGCGGCGGTTAAGGCGGGGAATTTAAGCTCACCGCAAGAGCTTAAAGCCTTTGCCGAAAAGATACTTGAAAACAACGATATTATGTACTGCCCTCACGGCAGGCCGGTTGCCATTGAACTCACCCGCCGCGAGATTGAAAAGCAGTTTGGGAGAATACAGTAGAATGACTAAAACCCCATTACTTGTTATTTTAGGGCCAACCGCAAGCGGAAAAACGGGGCTGGCGTCACGCCTTTCCGATAACATAAATGCCGAAATGATTTCGGCCCATTCAATGCAGATATACAAAGGCATGGAGATAGCCTCGGCCGCACCAACAGCCGAAGAAACTGCTAACACCCCCTGCCATTTAACAAGCTTTTTATCGGTTGATACAAACTTTACAGTTGCCGATTACACGCGCTTAGCCGCAGAACTAATAAAAGATATTTCTGCCCGCGGCAAACTGCCCGTTTTGGTTGGCGGAACGGGGCTTTATATCGACAGCCTTGTTAACAACATTCAGTTTTCATATGAAGAAAACACCGATGAAATTCGCGCAAGGCTTATGGCTGAGGCATACACGCACGGCATAGAACCGCTGTTTGAGCGACTTAAAAAAATCGACCCTGGGGCTGCAAGTAAACTAAGCCTAAGTGACCGCAAGCGCATTATCCGCGCGCTTGAAATATACGAGCTTCACGGAATAACCAAAACCGAGCTCGACGCTCGCGCGGCAAGCGCGCCCTCGCCCTATGAGCCGCTGTTTATTGGCCTTAAATTTGAAAACCGCGAACTTTTATGCCAAAGAATTGAAAAGCGGGTGGGCCAAATGCTTCAAAACGGCATTTTAGAAGAAGCCGAGCATTTTTACAAAAAAGGGCTTGGAAAAACCGCCGTTCAGGCAATTGGGCACAAGGAATTTTACCCGTATTTTCGGGGCGAAAAATCTTTAGAAGAATGCACCGAACGGCTTATTATAAGCACTCGCCAGTATGCCAAACGGCAGATGACCTGGTTTTCGAAAAACCAAAACATCAACTGGATAACGGTTGACCGCTGTGACAATGTTGCGGCGGCCGCCACCGAAATTATAAAACTTAAGGGCGGTGAAACCTTTTGCAAATATTTTTTAAACGCAACCTTTTAAGAAACATTTCTATAATTCTTATTGCAATTATTTTAATATACCACTTATATTCTATCACCACCGGCTCGTTTAAAACCGAAAATGTTATTGCCTATTCTTACGACGGCGGATTTGACGTTTCGGGCATTGTTCTGCGGGGTGAAACCCCAATCGCCTACACAGGCGGCACACTTGGGTTTGTTATAGGGTCGGGCGAGCGAGTTGCAAAAGGCGGTGTTATTGCCAATATCTACGCGGATAAAAGCGGCGCCGCGGCTACATCGCGCATTGCCGAAATCGACAGGCAAGTTGCATCGCTCCAAAAGGCGCAAAGTTATAATAACTATAACGCGTCTGACCTGGATATTTTAAACAAAAACATCACCAACTGCATTAATGCTCTTTTAACCTCGGCTCAAAGCGGTTGCCTTGTGGGCGCGGGTGAGCACCAAGAAGCTCTTACCGATGCGCTTAACCGCAAGCTGATTATAACGGGTCAAGCACAGGATTATTCGGCACTTATAGCCACACTTTCTGCCGAAAAGCAATCGCTTGAAGCGGCTGCCACCAACATAACAGGCACCATCACCGCGGCCGACAGCGGATATTTCATTGCCGGAACCGACGGGTATGAAGGTGCGATCCCGCTTGACGATTTATCGGCCATTACACCCGAGGTTATTGAAAACATAAAACCTGCCAAAACAAATGAAAACCACATTGGAAAGCTTGTGTCTGACTATAAGTGGTACATAGCGGCTCTCATCCCACTTGATAAAGCAATATCAATGGAAGAAGGCGATAGCGTTCGCCTGTCGCTAAGCCTTAAAAATGAAACGGTTTTAAACGCCGATATTGAAAAAATAAACCGCACCGACAGCGGTGAAAACGTGGCCGTTATATTCTCGTGTGAGAATATGAACAAAGAACTTGCCGAAACGCGCGATGTTTCGTTTAAAATTATAACCGAAAGTTATTCGGGCCTTCGGGTTAACAGCAAGGCAATCAGAATAAAAAACGGTGTTAAGGGCGTTTATGCTCTTATAGGGCAAGAAATCCGCTTTAGGGAAATCAACATTCTTTACACAAGCGATAGCTTTGTTATTTGCGAAAAGCAAGCCTCGGGGCAGAACCGATTAAAATTATACGACGAGGTTGTTATAAAGGGCAAAAACCTTTACGACGGGAAAATTATTTCATAGTGAGAGGTAATGGCAATGACCGATATGCAAAAACATTTCACCGAAAATTATAACGAAATTAAAGAAAACATCCGCTGCGCGGCAGAAAAATCGGGCCGCAATGCCGCCGATATTATAATGCTGGCGGCAGTTAAAACGGTTGAACCCGACCTTATAAACTTTGCAATAGAAAACGGCGTTAACTACATTGGGCAAAACCGCGTGCAGGAACTTTTAGCGAAAGACGATTTAATCGCGCCTGCACACCGACATTTTATAGGTCACCTGCAAACCAACAAGGTTAAAGACATTATAAACCGCGTTGAAATGATTGAATCGGTTGACTCGGTAAGACTCGCGCGTGAAATTTCAAAACAGGCCTTGCTTCACGGCAAAACTATGAATGTTTTGCTTGAAGTTAACATAGGCGAAGAGGAAAGCAAATCGGGCTTCGAAACACAAGAAATTGAAGCTGCCGCCGCCGAAATTGCAAAATTACCCGGCATTTCGGTTAAAGGATTGATGGCAATACCCCCAATTTGCGAAAAAAGTGAGCAAAGCCGCAAATATTTTGCCTTAATGTACAAACTGTTTATTGACATTGGAGCAAAAAAATTAGATAATGTTAGTATGGACTATTTATCTATGGGAATGTCGAACGACTACCATATTGCCATTGAAGAGGGTGCCAATATTGTTAGAATCGGCACATCACTTTTCGGGCAAAGGAATTACAAATAATATTAGTGGCAGAGCCGCAAAATGAAGGGAGAATAAACATGGGATTTTTTGATAAAATCAAAGACATGGTTACATCAACTGAAGAATACTACGAAGAAGACGAAGCAATGGAAGAGGAAACTGCACCTTCGGCTACACATGAACCCGAAGAGCGCGAGGTTAGAAGGCCGCGCCGCGAGCCCGCAACCACCCCGTTCCCTGCTGAAAAACGTAATAAATATGTAAACATCAGCGCAACAACCAACCTTCAGGTGGTGCTTGTTAAGCCCGAAAGGTATGAAGAAGCCCCCTCGATAGTTGACCATCTTAACAGCAAAAGAACCGTTGTTTTAAACCTTGAAACAACCACAAGAGACGACATTCGCCGCATTGTTGACTTTTTAAGCGGCGCGGCCTACGCAATTAACGGCCAGATGAAGCGCGTTGCAGCTAAAACCTTTATTGTTACACCCTTTAATGTTGACATTATGGGTGACCTGGTTCTTGACGAACTCGAAAGCAGCAACCTTTACCTTTAATATATGAAGCAATCGGTTCTTTTATCGCGCCTGAACGACGCAGCCGAGCGCGCAGAAAACAAGGGTATTCCCGCCTTCATCGGTTTTTTGAGAACCGAAGAAAAGTATGAACTCGCCACCGCCGCTGAAAGAATGGGGCTTAAACACCTTTTATTCGGCGGAACCGACGACTGCGAGCGCGTTTACATAGGCGTGTTCCCTGAATGGTGTGAACCCGAAGGTTCGCTATTCCCCATAACAGCTGTTGGGCTTACCTACCGCCGCTTAGACACGCCCTCGCATTCTGACATATTAGGCGCCTTAATGGGGCTTGGGATTGAACGCGATTCGGTTGGCGATATTTTAATCGGCGAAGGTAAAGCGCTTGTGTTTTTATCTTCGGCGATTTCGGGTTATGTTATAAACGAACTTTCACGCGTTGGCAGAATAGGGGTAACCGCGGCCGAATGCGAACCCGATTTTGTTGAAAGGCACACAGGATTTGAAGATTTGAACGGAACAGTAGCTTCGGCGCGGGCCGACTGCGTTGCCGCCGAAATATTCAGAACAAGCCGAAATGATGCTTCGCGCCTTATTAATGAAGGCTTGGTTATTATAAATGGCTTTCCCTGCAAGAAGGCAGATGCCGCCGTGAAACCGGGCGACCGCCTTTCCCTTAAAGGCAAGGGTAAATTTATAATCGATGATTTATCTACTGTTACTAAAAAAGGCCGATTGGTTTTAAAATACAAAAAATATATTTAGGGGGACAAACAATGTATACACCTGAAGATATAAGGAACGTTACCTTCCAAAGGTCGGTAAGCGGCTATAAGACCGGCGATGTTGAGGCATTTTTAGAAGAAATTGCCCAACAGATGGAGGCTATGATAAAGGCAAAAGCTGCTGCTCCCGCACCCGCGCCGAGCGCACCAGCGGCTCCGGCCCCTGTAAAGCAGTCGAGCATAAGCGGAATTTCAGAAGAAGGGCTTCAAAATCTGCTTATTTCTGCCCAGCGCACAGCCGACACTATAATTGCCGACGCACGCGAAAAGGCTTCTGCAATAATTGCAGAAGCCGAGCAAAAAGCGCAAGCCAGCAACACCAAGCTTCGCGCACAGCTTGAGCAAACACAAGAAAAGATTAAATCGGTTATTGAAGAATCTGATAAAAAGTCGAACGACCTTATTAAAACCGCAACCTCTAAATCTGATAGCATGATTTCTGCCGCGCACGACAGCGTTGCACGCCAGCAGTTATTATTCGATAAACTCAAAATATCGGTTGCTGCCTATAAGAAAGAGCTTATTACAATCTATAAAAAGCAGCTTGAGATTGTTTCAACCATGCCCGACGAGGTTCCTGCCAACCCTGCCGATATGGCGCGCGCAGTTGAATTTATAATCGACAGCCACCCGCAGCCCGAATCATTCATTACTGGCCGCGAGCAACCTGCCGATATAACACCGCTGGAAAAGGCGATCGACACGGCTGCCGAAGCTGAAATCGTGCACGAAGGCCCTACAGCAGAAATTGAACACGCAGCCAATGTTAACGCAAGCATTTCAAGCGAAAAAGAAGCTGATGCTTTAAACTTGTTTGAAGGCTCAGAAGAAAACGAACCCGAAAAGGCTGCTCCTTCCCCCATAATGGTGCCATCGGAAGAAAGTGAAGAGCGCCGCAAGAATTCAGCCGAATTCTTCGAAGAATACAACCAAGACGACACCGAAGATAAAGACGAGCCCAAGGGCCTGTTCAGAAAGAGAAAAAACAATAAAAGAGGTTAACACATATGGATTACAATCAAACTCTTAACTTGCCAAAAACCGACTTCCCCATGAGGGCAGGCCTTCCCACAAGCGAACCTGTTGCGCTTAAATCTTGGCAAGATAACAACGTTTATGAAGAACTTATGAAACTTAACGAGGGTAAACCTCTTTACATTTTGCACGACGGCCCTCCGTATGCCAATGGAATTATCCACATGGGAACAGCGCTTAACAAATCACTTAAAGATTTCGTTATCCGCTATAAAAATATGTCGGGCTTTAAGGCTCCTTACGTTCCGGGTTATGATACACACGGCCTTCCCACCGAGCTTAAAGCAAGAAAATCGGCAGGTATGAAATCGGCAGAGCACGTTTCAGCGCTTGAGCTTCGCAAGCTTTGCCGCGAATATGCAGTTAACTTCGCCGAAGACCAACGCAAGCAGTTTGAGCGTTTGGGAGTTTTAGGCGAATGGGACAACCCGTATATGACCCTTAGAAATAACTATGTTGCAAAACAGGTTGAGGTTTTCGGTGAAATGGCCGAAAAGGGCTACATCTACAAGGGCTTAAAGCCTGTTTACTGGTGCCCTGAATGCCAAACAGCACTTGCCGAAGCTGAAATTGAATATGCAGAAGATCCGTGCCATTCAATTTATGTTAAATTTAATGTAACCGACGATAAAGGCCTGCTCACCGCAATGGGAGCCGACCTTGCGAAAACCTATTTCGTTATTTGGACAACCACAACCTGGACCTTGCCTGCAAACCTTGCAATATGCCTCGGTCCTGAATATGAATATTCGGTTGTGAAGGCGAATGATGAATACCTTATCATGGCAAGCGAGCTTGTTGACGGCTGTATGAAGGTTGCCGAAATTTCTGATTACGAAACAGTTGGAACAATGAATGGCCGCGAATTTGAATATATGAAAGCGGCTCACCCCTTCCTTTCACGCGAATCGCTTATAATAGTTGGCGACCACGTTACACTTGAAAGCGGCACAGGCTGCGTTCACACAGCGCCCGGCCACGGTGTTGACGACTTTGAGGTTTGCCGCAAATACCCCGAAATCCCAATGGTGGTTCCGGTTGATAACAAGGGAATTTTAACCGAAGAAGCAGGCGAATTTGCCGGCCTTTCAACCGACGATGCTAACAAAGCAATCGCAATGAAGCTTGACGAAACAGGCCACCTTTTCGCACTTAATAAAATCATTCACCAATACCCCCACTGCTGGAGATGTAAATCGCCCATTCTGTTCAGGGCAACCGAGCAATGGTTCTGCTCGATTAAAGACTTTGCAGAAAGTGCAGTAGAAGCAATCAAAACCGTTAACTGGGTTCCCGCTTGGGGCGGCGACCGCATTACAGGAATGGTTGTTGACCGTAGCGACTGGTGCATTTCCCGCCAGCGCACATGGGGCGTTCCCATCCCTATTTTATATTGTGAAGACTGCGGACAGGAAATTATAAATCCCGACACAATAGCCCACGTTGCAAACCTTTTCCGCGAGCAGGGGGCCGACGCTTGGTATGCACTTGATGAAGCAGAGCTTGTTCCCGCAGGCACAAAATGCCCGAAATGCGGCAGCGAGCACTTCAAAAAAGAAACCGACATTATGGACGTTTGGTTCGATTCAGGCGTTTCACACGCTGCTGTTTGCGGCGAACGCGACTACCTGCGCGAACCTGCCGACCTTTATTTAGAAGGTGCCGACCAATACAGAGGTTGGTTCCAGTCTTCACTCTTAACATCGGTTGCAACCAAAGGTGTTGCGCCTTACAAAACCGTTGTTACACACGGCTGGGTTGTTGACGGTGAAGGCAAGAAAATGTCGAAATCGATTGGTAACACCATCAACCCCGACGATATTGTTAGCAAATACGGCGCCGATATTTTAAGGCTTTGGGTAGCATCATCCGACTACCATGCCGATATTCGCGTGTCGAACGATATTTTAAAGCAGCTTAGCGAAGTTTACAGAAAAATCCGTAACACTGCACGCTTTATCTTGGGCTGCATTGGTGATTTCAACCCAAACACCGACTGTGTTGAAGCTGACAAGTTCGAAGAAATCGACCGTTTCGCGCTTGAGCGCCTTAACGAGCTTGTTAAGAAGTGCACCGAAGCTTACGATAACTTTGAATATCACATTATTGTGCATTCACTTCACAACTTCTGCGTTGTTGATATGTCGAACTTCTATCTCGACGCACTTAAAGACAGGCTTTATGCTGAAAAGGCCGATTCGGTTACTCGCCGTGCGGCTCAAACAGCAATTTACAAAATTCTCGACACCCTTACAAGGCTTATTGCACCCATTCTTGCCTTCACAGGCGACGAAATTTGGCGCTTTATGCCGCACGTTGAGGGTGACGATGTTAGAAACGTTGTGTTCAACAGTTTCCCCGTAGCAGATGAAAATGTTGACACCGAACTTCTTGCCCGTTGGGATAAGATTCACGCTATTCGCGATGATGTTAAAAAGGAACTTGAATCTGCAAGGGCTGCCAAGGTAATCGGTGCTTCGCTTGAAGCCGAGGTTACAATTTACGCCACAGGCGAAATGTATGACTTTATTAAATCGGTTGAAGCTATGCTTCCCGAAATCTTCATCATTTCAAAATTAAACCTCGTAAATGGTGAGGGTGGTAACAAGGGCGACACAGGAATTGGCGTAGAAGCCAAAAAGTTTGCCGCAGAAAAATGCGAACGCTGCTGGATTTATTCAGAAACTGTTGGCAACTGCGCCGAGCACCCAACCCTTTGCGAGCGTTGTGCAAAGGTTATTTCAGAATAATCTTTGGCGTATAACACGCAACAAAACTTAGAAAGGTAAACGATTTATGACCTATATAATTGCCACAATCTGCGGAGTGCTGTGCTTAGTGCTCGACCAGGTTACAAAATACCTTGTTTCTTCAAATATGGTTTACGGCGAATCACACCCTATTATAAAAGGGGTTTTCAACCTAACCTACATTAATAACGGCGGCGCCGCATTTGGTATGCTTCAAGGCAAAACATGGCTTTTATTAAGTTTAACCTTTTTTATGATGCTTATTTGCGTTGGTATGATAATCAAAAAAACCTACCGCACGCCGCTTATCTACTGGTCGGTTATGCTTATTTTAGCCGGCGGCATCGGCAATATGATCGACCGTTTTTTGCGCGGCGGGCAGGTTGTTGATTTTATTGAAACAGCATTTATAGATTTCCCTGTTTTCAATGTTGCCGATATTTCGGTTTGTGTGGGCGCGGGGCTTATGTTCCTTTATTTCCTAATAGACATTATGAAAACCATGCGCAAAAACAAGCCCACAACCGAAAACTTTGATGAATTTTTAGGCAAGGAAAACAAAAAATGATAACCCACGTTTTAACCGCCGAAACCGGAGCCGAGCGCACCGATGTTTTTGTGGCGGCGGCGCTTGATATAACGCGCTCGAACGCGGCAAAAGTTATTGAAAGCGGCGGCGTAACAAAGAATGGTAAACCCCTTAAAAAGCGTGATAAATTAAACGCGGGCGATGAAATTACGGTTGTAATTAACGACCCTGCCGAAATGGCGGCAAAGCCGCAAGACATCCCGCTTGACATAATTTATGAAGACAGCGACCTACTTGTTGTTAACAAGCCGCGCGGAATGGTGGTGCACCCCGCACCGGGAAACCCCAGCGGAACGCTGGTTAACGCGCTGCTTGCCCACTGCGGAGCAAGCCTTTCGGGTATAAACGGGGTTATTCGCCCTGGGATTTTGCACCGAATTGACAAAAACACAAGCGGACTTTTAATGGTTGCGAAAAACGATTTCGCCCACACCTTTTTAGCCGAACAAATTAAAGAACATTCCTTTACACGTGAATATGAAGCGGTGGTTTACGGCGGCTTTAAAGAAAACACCGAGGGCACTATAAACCTGCCTATAGGGCGGCACCCCGTTAAAAGAAAGCAGATGGCGGTAACGCCAACCAACTCAAAAAATGCGGTTACACACTACCGCGTTATTGAACAATACGGCGAATTTTCGCACCTGCGAATTCGGCTTGAAACGGGCCGCACCCACCAAATAAGGGTGCACATGGCGCACATTGGCCACCCCGTTGCGGGCGATGATGTTTACGGCCCTAAAAAAGACAGCACCGGCCTTCATGGCCAGTGCCTGCACGCTAAAAAAATCGGGTTTATTCACCCAAAAACCAAAGAATATATAGAATTTGAAAGCGAACTACCCGATTATTTTTTAAACTTTTTAAAGAAATGCAAACTAACAAACGGCCGCTAACTGCGGCACCAAAAGCATTTTAGCATATTAAATACTAAAGCAACTGAAGGAGACGAGTATGGACAACGCAAAGAACACCCAACTTAAAAAAATAGCCACCAAAATCAGAATGGGCGTTATTGAAGGAACCTTTAACGCAAAATCGGGGCACCCCGGCGGTTCACTTTCAATTGCAGATGTTTTAGCATACCTGTATTTTGAAAGAATGAACATCGACCCTAAGAACCCCGCTATGCCCGAGCGCGACCGTTTAGTGCTTTCAAAGGGCCACGCAGCGCCGGCTCTCTATGCGGCACTTTGCGAAAAGGGTTATTTCACCTATGATAATATTCAGGTGCTTCGCCACACAGGCAAACTGCTTCAGGGCCACCCCGACATGAAAAATATCCCCGGCGTTGATATGTCAACCGGGTCGCTCGGCCAGGGCATTTCGGCCGCCTGCGGAATGGCATTAAGCGCAAAGCATTTTGGCAACGACTACCGCGTGTTCTGCATTTGCGGCGACGGCGAAATTCAGGAAGGCCAGGTTTGGGAAGCTGCTATGTTTGCGGCTCATAAAAACCTTTCAAACCTTACCGTTTTTGTTGACTGTAACAACCTTCAGATTGACGGAACCATTGATGAAGTTAACTCACCAAAGCCTATCGATAAGAAGTTCGAAGCATTCGGCTGGAATGTAATTTGCATTGATGGACATAATTTTGAAGAAATCGAAACTGCCGTTAAAGCGGCTGATGCATCAGAAAAGCCCACAGCAGTTGTTATGACAACCGTTAAGGGCAAGGGTGTTTCATTTATGGAAAACCAGGTTGGCTGGCACGGCTCGGCCCCCAATGCCGAACAGTTTGAAAAGGCAATGGAAGAGCTAAAAGCCGCATACGCTGCCCTTTAATTTGAAATTTTACGAATTACAATAGAACGGAGATAAATTATGAGTGAAATTAAGAATGAAGCAACCCGCGAAGCCTACGGCAGAACACTTATTGAATTAGGCGAAAAACACGATGATTTTATCGTTTTTGATGCTGACCTTGCAGCTGCAACAAAGGCTGGCATGTTTAAAAAGGCATTCCCCGAAAGATTTTACGACTGCGGTATTGCAGAACAAAATATGATGAGCATTGCGGCAGGTGTTGCTGCAACAGGCAAAAAGGTTTTTGCAAGCTCGTTTGCGATGTTTGCGGCAGGCCGCGCATTTGAACAAATTAGAAACTCAATCGGCTACCCCGAGCTTAATGTTGTAATCTGCGCAACACACGCAGGCATTTCGGTTGGTGAAGACGGTGCAACCCACCAGTGCAACGAAGATATAGCACTTATGCGCACCATCCCCGGGATGACAGTTATCAACCCTGCCGACACAGTTGAGGGAAGGCTTGCAATGCTTGCAGCTTATGAACATAACGGCCCTGTTTACATTCGTTTTGGCAGGCTTGCAGTTCCCGTTGTTTTCGATGAAAACTACAAGTTTGAAATCGGCAAAGGCGTTGAACTTAAAGAAGGCAGTGACGTTACCGTTATTGCAACAGGCCTTATGGTTAAAGAAGCGCTTGAGGCTTATGAATTATTAAAGGCCGAAGGCATTAACGCCCGCATTATTAACATGGCAACCATTAAGCCTATTGATGAAGAAATTATTGTTAAGGCTGCTAAAGAAACAGGCGCTATTGTTACCGCCGAAGAACATTCGGTTATAGGTGGCCTTGGCAGCGCAGTTTGCGATGTTGTTTGCGAAAAGTGCCCTGTTCCGGTTCTTAAACTTGGCATGAACGACCAGTTTGGTATGTCGGGCCCGGCGGCAGAGCTTTTAGATAAGTTTGGTTTCCGCGCAGTTAACATTGCCGAACTTGCTAAAAAGGCTGTTGCCGCAAAAAACGGTAAATAATTAGAGCTTAATTTTTAATAACCAACATAAAAACCACACAGATTATTCTGCGTGGTTTTTGTTTTTGTGTTTTGCCGCTTGAAAAAAGGGGTTTAAGCCTGCTCTTCAACAGGGAACGAGGTTATAATTTTTGCGGCATAGCGCGCAACTAAAATTGCATCAACCGAATTGATTTTTCCGTCGCCGTTAACATCAAGGTAAGGCTCGCGCTCTTCATCGAGATTTGCGATGCCTGAAATTACCCTTGCAACCATAATTGCATCGGCCGCGGTAACAGCTCCGTCGCCATCGCTATCGCCATAAATTATCTTAACCACTTTATCGAGAACCTTGGTTTCAGCCACCTCGCCGCACACGGTGCACACAGTGTGTGCGCTTCCCTCTTCGGTCTCGGAAGGTTCTTTGTCGATAATCCAGTCGCCCGCGGTATGCCCAAGGGCCGCCAGCACTTCGGTGCTGCTGTAATCGCAACGCGAGCAGGTGGTGGTTACGCTGCCCTCGGCAGTGCAGGTTGCATCTACCGTTTCGGTTAAATATTTATGCCCAAGGGCTGCAATATTTATGGTTCTTGAATAATCGCAACGGGTGCAGGTTGTTATCTTCTTTCCGCGCTCGGTGCAGGTGGCGTCAATCTGTTCATATACATAATCGTGCCCAAATGCCGCTATGGTTTCAACCTCTTCGTTTCCGCAACGGGTGCAAACGGTTGTTATGCTACCCTTTTTGTTGCAGGTTGGTTCAACCTTTACGGGTGTTCCAATGTGGCCAAGCGGCAGCGTGCTTATAAGCTTGTAATTGTCGCCACACGGGCAGGTGTAGGGTGTGTAGCCCGATTCTTCGCAGGTTTCGGCAACGGCTTCGCCCGCGGTATATTCGTGAATATGCGCGCCTTCACCAGCAGTGTACAGTGCATTAACGTAATTTACCTTGCAAATACCAGTGTTTTCGGTTTTATAACACGAGAACGACGTTCCCGATGAGTTAACTATATAACCGAATATGGGGGTGAGCTCGGTTGTTTCTGCAAGGCCGAAAAGTGTGGGCGTAATTTCAAGCTGCTCAAGCTCAATGGTAATTGTTTCGCCTGTTCCATCTTTAACATAATTAAGGGTTGTATCTAAAACGGGAACTCCATCGGCAACCTTAATATTATAATCAAAGGTTAAGGGCAACGCATAGGCAACCGTAGCACCGTCTGACGTTGTGTATTCGGTTAGATTATCGGCACCGATAAGTTTTGTAATGCTGTTGGTGGGCGTTGATAGCGCCGCCCCATTAACCGCAACACCGTTTATCTTAACGGCCGATTTATTTTTGCTTAAATTGCTTGCAAGCATACCGTAAATGCCTTCGGTGTTGGTGGCGCTAATGGCCGATTTCTTTATTCCCCTAACATTATAGTAAAGCACCTGGCGGAGGAAATACACCTGCAGGTAATAGTAATAGTCGGCGTCTTGCGCGATTATTACACCGGGGGTGTTATTATATGTCCAGAAGCTTTCGGTGTATGCCGACACCGAGAATGATGTTGGGGTGTAGCCTTCATCGGGGGTTATAATAGCCACCTGAGTGTTGCCGCTTACCGATTTAATATCGAGCGTGCGGGTTTCGGCATTGTAGTAACGGTAGTTAGATTTTGAATAATTACCATTAGCAGTGTCGATAAGCATAACCTTTTCTGCCGAATAAGATGCATTATATGCACCTGAAATTCTATCACTGAAATCCCAGTCGTATTCGATATATTTGCGCGCCAGAACGGTTTCGGTTGTAAGTTTGCCGCACACCGTGCAGGTTGCTTGCTTTATGCCATCGGTTGTGGCGGTGGGCTCGGTTGTGATCTGCCAATTTTGGTATGAGTGCCCAAGAGCCGGCAAATAGCGATTAACCACACCGCCGCAATTATAGCACTTGGCCGATTCAACGCCCTCGTTTTCGCAATCTGCAGGGCTTGAAAGCTCATACTCTGAAAGATTGTGGCCCACGGCCGGAAGGTTAACAAAGGTGTTATAATCGCAACGGCTACACGAAGTTGTTGTGCTTCCAAGCTCGGTGCAGGTGGGCTCTACCGTTACGATCTGCTTATCGTGACCAAGCGGCATTATTATTTCGCCCGGAACAACTATGGCACCGCAATCGGCGCAAATCTCGTCGGCCTGTTTTCCGCTTTTAATGCAGGTTGGAGCCACAGCGCCCGACTTATAGGTTTTTGCGTGCTTGCAGTCGATAGCAACGGTGTAATTAACTGTTGCCCCTTTGATTTCGCCAAGTCCTTGCTGGTAAGCCGTGTTAATATTATCCCTTGTGTACTGATACACACCAAAACCGAGTTTAAACTCAGCGTGGGTTACATCGGTTTTGGTATAATAGTTAGTGTTATAATATAACGGCGCATCCATTATGATGCTATCAAGCGAGAAGGTTCTTTTTTCGGTTACAAGGTCGAACTTAATTGGGTCGGCATTTGGCACCTTATCGAAACTGAAGTGAATATCGGCATAAATGGTAACGGTGTTTCCGCTAACCGATAGGTGGTAATCATAGGTTGCGTATTTAGCTTCGGCCGCGCCGGGTTTGAACCCATAAACCGAATAAATATCGCTAACCTCTATTATTCTGCCGCCAATTTCAGAATGAACCGAGGCAATGTTTGTTGCGTTTGGCATCAAAAGCCACGGTGTCTGGAACCCTGTTACCTCGCCCGAAGTTCTTGAATAGGGAACATAATACACAACTTCGGTTACGCTTGACGACGCATTCATATAAACCGCATAGGTGTAGATACCGTTTTCATCGTGCGCGAAGATAACGCCGGGCACCGAGTTGCAGTTGTTATATGGGTCGCCCTTGGTTGTAACATCAAATGTCTTCGGCACTGCATCGCTCGGTGTTTCGAAAACCATTGCACTTGTGGTGAGCGATGACACAAACGGGATAAGGTAACTTCCCATTGATGAATGATAGTAGTTCTCACTGCCATTCACCAAAATCGAGGTTGCCGCTTCAAGCTCTTTAGCATCGGCCGCGCCATTTTCTTCATCGGTGAAGTCCCAATCGTAAACGTATTCCTTGCCGCACACTTTTCCGCAAACGGTGCAGTTGCGAAGCTGTTCAGAACCATTTTCTGAAACGTCGCCGGCTGTGTGCCCCGTTGCGGGGATAACGGCACTTTCGCTATATTCGCCGCATACCGAGCAACTTGCAACAGCGGCGCCGTCTTCGGTGCAGGTTGGTGCTTTAGTTAGCTGCTTTATAACCCAGGTGTGTGCGTTTTCGTCGATATTAAATTTGTCGCATGACAGAACCTCGCCGCAATCGGAACATATATGCTGAATTTCACCCGCGGTTTGGCAGTTGCCCTCTACAACCTTTTCATAGGTCTTTGCGTGGCCTAAAGGCTCGCTGGTTCCGGTTATTACCTGGTTTCCGCCGCAATATATGCACCTGCGGCCGTCTTCGCCCGCGGTGGTGCAGGTTGCAGGAATTTCATAAAACCTGTTAACGTGAACAATCATTCCCTGCGTTTCGGTTGCAGTTTTGCCGCAGCCATTCGCACAGGCGGTTTTAATGTAACCATCGGCTGTGCAGGTTGGGTCTTTCTTTTCTGAAACCTGCATATTGTGCCCGAGTGCCGGAACAAAATCGGCCTGAACGGTTTCTAAGCAGTGCCAGCAGAAATAACTTGTGTAGCCCTCGGCTGTGCAGCTTGGGGCAACATCATATTCCTTTTCGAATTCATATTCGCCGCCCGTTACCTCAAATTCAACCTTTTTGCTACCGGTGAAATAAGAGCTGGTTGAATTTGCAGTTAGAAGAACATAAGACTTTCCAAACGCGGTGTGAGCAGGATAGCTAACCTTAAAATGCCCCGAAATATCTGCGTGATTATAATATGCAAACACTACGGTTGGCTTTTTATCGGCACCGTCGTACGCGGCAGTATCGAACGAGAGTTTAACATTAGCAAGACTTATCGGCGCTTTGACAATATCGAATTTAACCTTAAAGCTGCCGTAATACTTACCTTTACCATCGATCCTTAAAATATATCCTGTTTTAATGGTTTTGCCGGTTGAAATTGTGTGATAGTCGATACCCTCTTTTAGCTCGTAATCGCCGTCTTTAAGGGTGAATTCGGGAATGGCAATGTTGCCGTTGTTATAATAGGCAGTTCCCGTAAAGCCTTCCATCATATCGGGCGTTATGCCACAGCCACCAACGGCAGTGCCTGTTGGCGTTAATGTGTCAATAGCACCTGTTGATTCGTTATAGCCCAAAATTCCCATAACATCGCCCGATTGAACAACGCTGCCGGGCATTGTGTGGTTCGGGGTTGTTACAAAATTAACCTGAGCATAGTCGAAATAGTTGCCGGTTGAGCCCTTAATATCAAGCTTGTTATAAAGGCTGTTTTCGCGGTCGATATCGAGGCTTGGAACATCAAGCGCTACTTCACCTGCCACAGCGAAAACAGTGTTTTCAGATCCGCCGTAGGTGTATTTGTTACCAAAAACGGTTGCATTTTTTATCGCCTTGGTGCCGTCAGCACTGGGCGCGTTTGTTTTGCCTTCAAAGTATATTGCGGGCGATGCGGCGTGTGTTGTTGTGAATGAGTTACCTATAACCGTAACGCCCGAGCTTATGTGGTATGTACCAACCGAGCGGTTAACGATCTCATAGGTCATATTCGAAACGCCCTTATCGTTATACAAAAGGTCCCACTTGCTGCAGTGATAATGGCCGTTACCAACGGCAATATCGCCATAGCCGAGCCGCATTTCAACGGTGTAGTCTAAAATATTGCCCGTAAACAGTGAATGGCTTGCCTGGTAGCCGTTCTTTTCATACCAGCCGCCGTTATTAAAGCGGATGTATTCACACCAGTTATCTTGATAGGTGCTGTTTAAGAATGCCGAATCATAGAAAAGCCAGCCTGCATCCATTAAGCCTTTCTGGCCGTAGCCCTCGGCAGGAACCCAACCAATGTGAACATAGTTATTAATAACCGAAGAATTAGTAACGGTTGAATTGTTGAACACCTTGGTTGATTTTGCAAGGTAACCGTTTTGATAAATGCTTGAATCGAAGGTGCAGTTTTCAAACAGCGAATAAGCGCCGCCTAAGATGCAATCGTCTATCATAAAGTTTTTGAAGTTAATTCTATCGAACACGCAACCCTTGTGTGTTGATTCAAAGGGTTTGGTTGTTTCGATATTAATCATATAACCGCTAACTTCGCCCTCGCCCTTTTGGAAGAACATTGCGCCCGAATCCATATCTGATTTAATGCCGAACCTAACTTCGCCCATTGCGCGAATGCGGTAGGTGTGCCCACCTTCGAAATAAAGGCTGCCGCTTTTATAGCCCTGTTTTGCAAGGCTCATATTATACATAAGGTTATACGAGCCTTCTTCGATAACAAGTTCTTTATTCGTGTCTTTAATATCATTAAGCGCAGTTTGAAGTGCGTGGGTATCGTTTTGAATTTCTTTTCCGTTAATGGTAACGGTGCGAAGGTGGCCATAGGTTTCGTTGAAATAAACCTTTTCAACCGTTTCGGGCGATGCAAAGCCTGTTACCTTATCAATATCGGCATAAAGTTTATCATAATCGGCGCCAACCTTTGTGTAATCGGTTGCGGTTTTGAATATGTTAAGCGCCGGGGCCTCACCCGTGAACATTCCGCTGTATTTTTCAATTTCAAGGGGCGGAATTATAACCTCAAGCGGTGCATTTGCCGATGCAATCGGCGAAGTTGTTTGAAGGCTAACGGTTATTGTGCCTGTTTGCCCCGGGGTGCTGCCGCCGCTTTGCGCAACATAGCCCTGTGTGCCTGTAAGCTCAGGGGTTATAGCAAAGCTCGAAAGGGTTTTGCCGCCTGAATCTGCAATGGTTATAAGGTAACGAAGTGAGGAATAATCGCCGCTTATAAGCTCAATTTTTGATTCATCAATGAAATATCTACGGTAGACCGAAACATCAGCGTTATCTATAACAAATTTTGCAATAGTTGTGTTGGTTGCAAGGGTGCTTGTGCTTTTAAGTTTAATTCTGCTGTCGCTAAGTGTTTCATAGCTATAACCTTGGTTTACCCAGGTTTTAGCTTCGGGAACTTGATCGCTCACAAATGCAACATCGTTGCCGAATTCATCAAAAAGGCTTGTGTTGCCGTGATTTGATAAATTTTTGCTGTAGCGCGCATAAACGCTCTTGCCGTTAAGGTTTAGGTGTGTTCCGCTGTAATAAGCGTTATGTGGAATATATTTTAGCGGGAACATCGAAAGGTCGATATTAACATCGTTGCCATCGGTGGCGTTGGCTGTTTTGTAAAATAGGTGGTCGCACCCGATTTTGCCAAAATTATAGGCGTTATCTAACGCTTCATTACAGCTCGACGACATTAAGTAGGTTCCTGTCATATCGGCTGATGAATATCTGTTAGCAACCGACGGCATTGTGATAACAGTAATGGTTTTGCTTGTATATTTGCTTGAAACGGTTCCGCGCGTTTTTAGGAAATCGGTCATATCCTGCTTTGAGCAATCTGCAAAATCGTTCCCTGCCACGTTTTGAACACCTGTTACGCCGTAAACCCTTTGGCAATAGTTGTTTGAAAACGGTGTTACAACAACGCCCGTTGACTGAACACGCCCTGAACGGTTATCACCATCGAACTGCATATTATATAGCTTATTGTTAGAAATTATGCCCGAGCAATAACTGCTTCGCGCCTGAAAATACGAAGGCTCATAACCGCTGCTTGTTTTGTAGCCATATCCCCTGATTACGTTGTTTGTAACCTTCATATCAACAAGGCCGCAGCCTTGGAAGAAGGTGTCGCCAAAATCAACAAAATCGCTGTTGCTGATATAAGGCCCTGTGATGGAAGAACAACCTGTGAAGATTGAATTAAAGCCCGAAACAACGCAGTTTTTAGCCTTGAACTGATAAAGGTTCATTGGCAGGTTTGTGCCGTTTGATTTTTTGCCTCCGTCAACAAAGTTCATGCTTTCCGAGGGCTTGCCTGTGGTGTCGAAGGTTCTGGTTGTGAAGTTAATATCTGTGAATGTTGTGTAAAGCTGCGAATAGGAATCAGCAGGGTTTGTGAACATACCGTAATGGCCCGTACTTTGCTTATATGTAACATCATCAACTATAAGTTTTGTTTTGCCCTTTACACCGTCGAAGGTGAAGCGGCCATAATAGATCCAAGAACCATCAGTCCAGATAGATACAGGGATTGGCGCAAAGTAGTATGTGCCCTCGCCAAAATAGATGTGGTCAACATGTTCTTGTTTTAGCGCATAGTATTTACTAACCTGAGCCTTAAGGTGCTCGGTTAAAATTTGGGTGTTATGTGCGGCGTTGGCAGGGTCGTTACCTTCAATACCGCCAAGGTCATCCACAAAATGAAGCGCGGTGTCAACCGTTGGTTGCTCGGGTAAAACGGCGCCAACAACGTCGTGGGTTGTGCCGTAGTTATAACCTGCCGCAGGGGCAAAATTAATATTTGTTAGCATACCCTCAACAACCTCGGTGGTTTCATCGCCGCAAAGGGTGCACACCCCGCGCCTCGAACCGTTCACCGATTCCGACGGTGCCTTGGTTAGAGTGTATGCATAATTATGGTTGCATTCTGCCGAAACGGTAAACACGCCTGAAAACACCGTTACGATTAGCGAAAAAGCAAGAATAACAGCTATTATTTGTTTAATAAGCCCCTTTTTCATAATGTCCTCCTTGATAGGTTCGTTGCATTAATTGTAGATTTTGCTGAAAGCATTTAGCTTTTAAAGCAAAAACTACACCATTTTATTAATTATAACACATATTCCCCGTTTTTTGTATTGCTTTTTTCGCCATAGTTTATTGTAAATGCATTAATTTGGATTCTTTCACAAAAAATGCCCACGAAGAAAATCTTCGGTGGGCTAAAATTATTGCTTTGATTTCAATGCGCAGTTTACTGTTCCACAGGGAACTGCGTGATAATTTTTGATGCATACCTTGCAACAATAATTGCATCAAGAACTGTTAGCTTGCCATCGCCATTTACATCAGACGCGGTGAACTGTTCACTATCAATCGAACCTAAGTTAGACGAATACCTTGCAATAGCAACGGCATCGTTGATTGTAACATTTCCGTCGCCGTTGACGTCGCCATAAACTACCTCGCTAACGCCCGTTGCAGGAATCACCTCGGTTTTAACAGTTTCACCGCAAACGGTGCATTCGGTGTGCCTTAAACCGTCTTCAGTTGCGGTTTCGGCCTTGTCGATTATCCAGTCGCTCTCGGTGTGGCCAAGCGCCGCAGTTTCCGTGGTTGTTGAAGTACCGCAAAGTGTGCAGGTTGTCGTTACGGTTCCAACTTCAGTGCAGGTTGGGTCTACCGTTACTGTTTCGTATTTGTGGTTAAGTTTTTGAATAACTATTGTTCTTGAATAATCGCAGCGGGTACAGGTGGTTACTTTTCTGCCCGCCGCCATGCAGGTAGCTTCAGTTATATTATACAGGTAATCGTGCCCGAGGGATGACAACGTTTCGTCTACAATATAGTCGCAACGACTGCAGGTTATCTTAAGCTTGCCCGCCTTGGTGCAGGTGGGCTCGGTTCGCTCTACCGTTTCATCGTGACCTAAAGCCGCAGCCCCTGCAAGCTTATAACTATCGCCGCAGGAACAGCTGTAAAGGGTGTAGCCTGAATTTTCGCAGGTGGCTTCAGCCGTTTCGCCCGCTGTGTAGCTGTGGATGTGCGCGCCTTCGCCCGCTGTGTACACCGCATTTACAGAATTAATTTTGCAAATGCCCGTGTTTTCGGTTAAATAGCAATCAAACGGGGTGCCCGAAGAATTTACAATATAACCAAACGCAGGGGTGATGGCGTTTGTGCTTGCAAGGCCTATATTATAGGGCGTTATGAAAAGCTGGGTAAGATCAACACTTATTGTTTCGCCCGTTGATTCGTTATAATAATCAAGCGTTGTGTTGAAATACCTTCTGCCGTCGGCTAAAACATAACTGTAATTGAAGGTTAGCGGCAATGCGTAAGCAACTGTTGAACCGTCAGACGTTGTGTGCTGGGTTAAATTCTCTTCACCTATAAGCTTTACAATATTGTTTGTTTGGTCAGCGCTTGAAAGCGTGGTTCCGTTACGCTTATAACCCTTTATTACAACGGCCGATTTGTTTTTGCTTATAGTGCTTGTAAGCACGCTGTAAACACCCTCGGTCGAGGTTGCGGTTATTGCCGATTTCTTTATACCCCTAATGTTATAGTAAAGCGATTGTTGCATAAAGTATATCTGCAGGTAGTAATAGTAGTTTGCGTCTTCCGCAACGATAACACCCGGTGTTGTATAGTAGCTTGAGAATGACTCGGTGTAGGCCGAAATTGTGAAGCTGCTTGCGTTGTAGCCTTCGCCCGGGGTTAAGATTGTCATTTGGGTGTTCGAGCTTGCCGACTTAATATCGTAGGTGCGTGTTTTTTCGTTATAATAACGGTAATCAGGCCCTGAAAGGTTTCCTTTTGAGGTATCCACAAACATAGCCTTATCGGCAGTTTCTTCTACATAGTTTTTGCCCGAAACCTTGTCGGTATAATCCCAATCGTATTCTACATACTGGCCCGATAGCATAGTTTTAGTGTTAACCTTGCCGCAAACGGTGCAGGTGCTCTGCTTTTTGCCGTCAGCTGTGGCGGTGGGGGCCGTTACTATCTTCCAGTTTTCGTATAAATGCCCTTCGGCTTTAATATAACGGTTAACCGTTTTGCCGCAGTTAGAACACTTAGCCGTTTCAACGCCGTTCGCTTCACAGCTTGCAGGGGTTGTAAGCTCATATTCCGAAAGGCTGTGCCCTGTGGCGGGGAGGTTAACAAAGCTATAATAATCGCAGCGGCTGCAGGTTGTGGTTGCGCTTCCAAGCTCGGTGCAGGTGGGCTCTACCGTTTCAACCTGTTCATCGTGCCCCAGCGGTTTAATAAGGTCGCCCGAGGAGATTACAGAACCACAATCGGCGCAAACTGTGTCGGCCTCCTTGCCGTCTTTAAGGCAGGTTGGCGCAATTGCACCTGTTTTATATGTTTTTGCGTGCTTGCAGTCGATAGCAACTGTGTAATTAAGGGTGGCGCCCTTAATTTCGCCAACACCTTGCTGGTAAGTGGAGTTTACCGCATCCCTTGTGTACTGGTAAACACCAAATGCAGGCTCAAACTCATCGTGAGATACATCGGTTCTTAAGTAGAAATTGGTGTTGTAAAATTTGGGTGCATTTAAAGTAATGCTATCAAGCGAGAAGGTTTTCTTTTCGGTTACAAGGTCGAATTTTACAGGGTCGGCGTCGAGAACTAAATCGAAATTGAAGTGAATATCGGCATAAACGGTAACGGTGTTTCCGCTAACCGACAGATGGTAGTCGTAGGTTGAATATTTGCTTTCATTTGCGCCCGGCATAAAGCCAAAGGTGTTGTAAAGGCTATCAACCAAGGTTTGCCTGCCGTCAACCTCGGTGTAAACAACCGCCTTATTGGTTGCATTTTCCATCAAAAGCCAAGGTGTGCTAAAGCCTGTTATTTCGCCCGAGGTTTTAACGAAGGGCACATAATAAACAACTTCGTTTATGCTTGAATTTGAAGTCATATAAACGGAATAGCTGTATACACCGTTTTCGTCTTTAGCGAAAATAACGCCCGGAACCGAAATGCAGTTGCCGTATGGGTCGCCCTTGGTGGTAATATCGAATGTTTTGGGCACTGCGCCGTTTGGAACTCCAAAAACAACCGCTGTTGTGGTGCTTGTTGATACAAACGGGATAATGTAGCTGCCCTTAGACGAATTATAGTAATTATCGGAATTATTTACCCCAATTACGGTTGATTCTTCAAATTCTTCGGCATCAGCCGCGCCGTTTTCAGGGTCGGTAAAGTCCCAATCATAGATGTATTCTTTTCCGCATACCTTTCCGCAAACACTACAGGTTGTAACCTTTTCGGCGCCGTTTGTTGTTGTAGTTCCTGCGGTGTGCCCCGTTGCGGGGATAACCGCGTTATTATCGTGTATTCCGCACACACTGCAACTTGCCGAAGCAACGCCGTCTTCGGTGCAGGTTGGCGCGGTTTTGAGTGTTTCAACATTCCAAACGTGGGCATCGGGGTTAAGGCTGAATGCATCTTCCGAAACAACCTTTCCGCAATCTTTACAGATATGCTGGAGTTTGCCTGCGGTTTTGCAGTTGCCATCGATAATCTTTTCAGAGGTTGCCGCGTGCCCCTTGGCCGCAAAGGTTGCCGAAATAGTTTTATTGCCGCCGCAAACTATGCACTTGCGGCCCGATTCGCCCGATGCCGTGCAGGTTGCAGGGATTTCATAGAACCTGTTAATGTGGGATGTGGGGTCGATTGTTTCGGTTTCGGTTTTGCCGCAACCACCCGCACAGGTGTACTTAATATATCCTGTGGTGGTGCAGGTTGCATCTAATTTTGAGGTTACCTGCATATCGTGCCCGGTGGGTTCTGTGTAATCGGTTTTTATAACTTCAGGGCAATGCGGGCAAAGGTAGGTTGTGTAGCCCTCGGCTTCGCAGGTGGGCGCCACGGTGGACTGCTTTTCGAGCGAAACAGTATCGCTGTGAACGTTATATGCCACTGTTTTGCTGCCTGTAAAGTAGGTGCTCGATGCATTTGCAGTTAATGTTACATAGGCAGTTCCAAGCGCGGTGTGAGATGAATAGCTAACCGAATACTGCCCTGCAATATCTGCATGGTTGTAATATGCAAAAACTACTGTGGGCTTTTTATCGGTGCCGTCGTACTCGGCGGTATCGAATGAGAGCTTAACATTGGCTTTCTCTATCGGCGCCTTTGTGATTTCATAATAGCTCTTTATGGTGCCGTAATATTTGCCCATACCTTCGATTCTTAAAATCGCATCGGTTCTGATGTTATTGCTGCTTGCAGAAACGGCATAGTCAACGCCTTGTTTTAGTTCATAATCGCCATCTTTAAGGGTGATTTCGGGCCAGGTTGCATTGCCGTTGTTGTAGTATGCAATCGGTTCAAAATCAATAAACATATCGGCCGAAAGGGGTTTAAGCCCTGTAGCGGTGCCCGATGGGGTTAACACTTCTATTTCGCCGCTTTTTTCGTTATAGCCCATAACGCCCATAACATCGCCCGACTGAACAACCATTCCGGGCATCCAGTAATGGGGAACCGAATGGAAGTTAATCTGGGCAAAATCAAAATAGTTGCCGGTTGAACCCTTGGCATCAAGGGTTTTATAAAGGCTTGTTTCTAAATCAACATCAAGGCTTGGTGTTGTTTCGGCTAACTCGCCTTCTACTGCAAACATACCGTTTTCTGCATCGTAATCGTTAACGCCATAAGTGTAGTTATTGCCGAAAACGGTTGCGTTTTTAATTGCCTTGGTGCCGTCGGCGTTCCACGCATTTGTGCTGCCATCGAAATATATCGCGGGCGACACGGTAGCTGTGCCTGTGAATGAGTTACCAATAACGCTAACTCCCGAGCTTACGTGGTATGTACCAACCGAACGGTTAACAATATCATAGGTCATATTAGAAACGTTCTTATCGTTATACATTAAATCCCACTTGCTGCAGTGGTAGTTACCGTTACCAATGGCAATATCGCCATAGCCGAGCCTGATTTCACAGGTATAGTCTAAAATGTTACCGGTAAAAAGCGAATTGCTGGGCTTATAGCCGTTTTTCTCATACCAGCCGCCGTTATTAAAGCGAATGTATTCGCTCCAGTTATCTTGGAATGTACTGTTAAGGAATGCAGAATCATAGAACAGCCAGCCCGCATCCATTTGGTTTTCTTGGCCAACGCCTTCGGCCGAAACCCATCCAATGTGAACATAGTTGTTAATAATTGCAGAATCTGTAACTTTGGAGTTGTTGAAAATCTTGTTTGATTTTGCAACATAACCGTTTTGATAAATACTGCGATCGAATGTGCAGTTTTCAAACAATGAATAAGCGCCGCAAAGTGTGCAATCGTCTATCACGAAGTTTTTGAAGTTAATTTCGTGGAACACAGCGCCCTTTTCAACGTTTTCAAAGGGCTTGCCTGTGTCGATATTTATCATATAACCGCTAACTTCGCCCTTACCCTTTTGGTAGAAGAAAGCGCCCGAATCCATATCTGATTTAAAGCTGAACTTAACTTCGCCTACAGCGCGGATGCGGTAGGTGTGGCCGCCTTCGAAATAAAGGCTACCACTTTTATAGCCCTTTTTGGCAAGGTTCATATTATACATAAGGTTGTATGAACCTTCTTCAATAACAAGTTCTTTATTCGTGTCTTTAATATCGTTAAGGGCTGTTTGAAGGGCATAAGTGTCGTTCTTAACCTCTGCGCCGTTAATGGTAACGGTGCGAAGGTGGCCGTAGGTTTCGTTGAAATAAACTCTTTCAACATCTGATGAAGCAAAGCCCGAAACATCATCTGCTTCGGCATAAAGTGCGTCGTAATCGGCGCCCACAACCGAATAATCGGTTCCTGTTTTAAAGGTGTTAAGTGTAGTAGCTTCACCCGTAGAGAAACCGCTGTACCTTTCGATTTCAATGGGCGGAATTATAACCTCAAGCGGGTTTGCAGCGCCGGTTACAGGTGATGTAATTTGAAGCGTTACAATCATCTTGCCCATAACAGGCTCGGTAGCGCCCGATATACCCGTGGCAACATATTTGCAGTCGCCCGCGTTTTCAGGGGTTACGGGAACACTTGCAAGAGCGCTGCCGCCGCTATTAACAAACGATACACTATAAAGAATTTTGGTGTAGTCGCCGCTTATTAGTTCAATTTTTGAATTATCAATAGAATATCTGCGGTAAGTGCTAACATCAACATCGTTTACTGTAAAGCTTGCAATTGCCGTGCCCGAAAGTGCGGCGGTGGTTTTAATGTGCAGCCTGCCGTCATCAAGCACGGTGTATGCGCCGCTCTGCCTTGCTTCCCAATCTTTCGCGGCGGGAACATCTTCGACTAAATAGCCGATATCGTTGCCGTATTCATCAAAAAGGCTTGTGCTGTTAAATGATGCGTTGCCTGCGTTCACCTTTCTGAAGCGAGAGTAAACACTTTTTCCGTTAAGGTTTAGGTGTGTTCCGCTTGGGAAAACCCCCGGTTTAATATATTTTAACGGGAACATTGAAAAATCGATGTTAACATCGTTGCCGTTAACCGCAACGTTGTTTGCATAGTAAAGGCTTTCGGCAGGGATTTTGCCGAAGTTATAGGCATTATCAAGAAGTTCAGTACAGCCCGACGATACGAGGTAGGTTCCTGTCATATCGTCTGACGAATATCGGTTGGCAACCGCAGGCATTACGTTAACGCAAACGATTTC
>JAZNGF010000013.1:0-6651 GCA_045576295.1 Acutalibacteraceae bacterium
GCGCGCTCAAGTTTTATAGTCCATTCCCCACTAACATTGCGCCCAAAAGTGATTTTATCTATACTTTGCGCAGTGTATCCAACATCGGCGGCAGAGGAAAAATCAAGGTAAAGCTCGCGCAGTATTTTATTGGCGCGGCCATCCCAAAGACCTGATACATCAACATTCAATCGTTTTTTAAGCAGGTTAATATCGCCCGATAATGTTTCAGTAGTTTCGCTAAGTGCCTCAATATCGGCTGATAGCGCATCGGTGGTTTCTGTAATATTTTCGAAAACCTCTGCGGCGGCATCAGCGGCGTTTTGGGCGGCATCGGCAGCGATTTGGGCGGCCTCATCCCGTGATTTGCCGGCCAAAACTGCGCTGTTCAACGAATTCTGCGCCGATTCTTCTGCCGCTTTAGCATAGCCCTGAGCAACCTCTTGCGACTGCGCTGCCGCCTCTGCCGCCGCTTGTGCTGCATTAGCGTAAGATTTGGCATCTGCCGAAGCTGCCAATGCAACCCCTTCAATCTCGCCTGCGCGGGCTGATAAATTTTCGGCCACCAATTCAAGCTCGGCAATCTGCTCTTCGGCCACTGAAATCACCTTGCCGCAATCTGCAATGGCGGTTTCAAGCGGCTCGAAAACATCGGTGTTGATTGAAAGGTATGCCCCGGGCGATGACTCAACCTTTAGTTTAAAGGTTTTTGTTCGGCAAATTAAAACCGATTTTTCGTTGATTGTTTTAAAGCCCACAACCTGGCAGTTTATCTCGGGTGGGCAGAGCGCGCCCTGCGGAACAACATAGTTAAGCTCGGTGCCGTTTAGGGTGAGCACATCGGAATAACGGCCGTCGATATTCAGTTTAAAAAATTCGCAATCCCCGAAAAACACGGGGCTAACATTTATTTTAAGGGTTAGGCTGTTGTGTTCGCCGCAGCTTCCCGCACTATTGTCTGACAATTGGCAAACTCCCGCCGAATCAACCGTTATGTTAATTGTTTTCATAAATTTTTCTCCTTTCATTGTTTAAAATAAATAAGGCGGCAAGCCACAGCAGCCGAGGCCGCTGTGCATCTCGCCGCCAAAATAATTTTTTGCATATTTAACCTAAATAAAATGCATATTCAGGCGTTATGTAAACCTTGTAACCTAAAAGTTATCCACATTTTCCACCGAGTTTTTCACATTTATTAACCGTAATTTTTGAATTTTGGTGAAAATCACACCTTTTTTGGGCCAAAACAGTGTGGAAAACCGTGTGGATAATGTGGAATTCTTTTTATGCGCAAAATTCGACATAAATTTTTATGTAAAGCGAAAAAATTTTGTCAAGCGCGAAAATGGTTACAAAAATGTTACTAAATAGCCGCGCAAAGAAATTCGAGTGTTACAAAGCAGGGCAGGCAAACAGCGGCAAGCGGGGTTGAGAACTCTAAATTCCCGCAAGAAATCTCGGTTGCAAAGCTTGCCTGTTTTCTTATAACATTGCCCACACGGTCGAATGCCATCATAAGCACCTCGCCCTTTTCTTTTTTCGGGGCATAAATACGAATGCTGATTTTAAGGCGAATACTATCGTTGGTTTCGTTAAGGTATTTATGCACATCAGGCAAGCTCGGTGTCATAACGCATTCCTCGGGCCCCACAACAACAGTGAGTTTCCTTATCGGAATATCGTGCCGCTGCCCATAATATGCAGTTTTAATATCCATATCGGCAAGGTTCTCGCTTTGCTTTAAAATGTTGGTTATATTTATAATATCGCTATACACTTTCTTTCACTCCGTTCAGGTACCTTGGAACCAAAATCGCCCTAATGTACAGTGGCTTTCGCCCTATATACATTAAGTCTGCGCGCTTAACAAAAAACCTTTCGCGGCCGGCGCCTATAAAGGTGTTGTCAACCGAGCGGGTAAAATCAGGCTCGGCAGGGCCAATAAACAATAGGCAGCTATTGTCGTGCAGCCCCATGTCGTAGTTTTCGTGGTTAAGATACATTTTATTTTGGTATCGAACCGGTTGAATAAAGGCGAATATTTGGGTTCGCTCGCCGGAAATATCAACTACCGCTTCACGCCCGTAGCGCTTTAAAATTTTGTTAAAGGTTTCTATCTCGTTCATACTTTACCCCTAACGCTTAAAAGTGTTCCGTCGCCGCGGCGCAAAAGGTGCGATATTGCCCTCATCGCTTCTTCATAAAGCGCCCGTGCCGCATCTGCCGAAGTTCCGCTTTCTAAAACCCTAACATCGCCCGCAGTAAAAGAAGGCGACGGATCGAAGCTGAGTTTCAGCCGCAGTCGGTATGCCGCGAGGCAGCCCGCCGCATAGCAAATCGAGTACATATTTTCGGGGGTTATACACTCACGTTTTACAAGGCGCTCGGTGCTGTCGGCAGCGGCGCGGCAAAAAACCGCGCCATCGGAAGCGTAATCGGCGCCAGCAATTCCCTCGAAAACGGTGGAAACAAGGTTTATATCAATCTTTGGTGCCATTTAAACACCGCCTTTTTATACCGATAAAACAGCGCTGGCATCGGCAAAGATTTTTGCAAAGCCCGATGTAGTTGTGATTGCCGCGCGCTCAAGCTGGCGGTCGATAAGCTTGTCGTAATCGAGTGAAATGTCGTTTGCAACAACCATTTCAAGCGCCGAGCTTGAATCAAGGCCGATAATTTTATCATCGGGGCAGGCGGCCGACTTAATAATGTTCGCGCCAAGCGGATTGCCGGGCTTGCCTGTCCCCGCGAAGTTCACGCCTGTTAAGGGGTTTTTGAACTCTTCAAGCTGCATAATTTTAAGCATGGTTGAGGGCGACATAATAAGTGTTGTCATATCATGCGGGTGAAGTGCCGACACTAAATTTAAAAGGTCGCCGTAAGAAACTGTGCCATCAGCCGCCGCTGTGATAACGCCTGCTGCGTTATTATTGCCGTCACCGCCGATTAAAACATCGATGGCGTCTTTAAGCTGGCAGCGCGCAATGTATGCGCCAATCTGCTTAAGGGTTACGGTGAAAAGGTCGATTCGCTGGAATTTAAGCGCTTCGTAAGATGCAACAAGCATTCTGCCGCGCTTGTTGAGTTTAACAAGGTTTTCCTGCGCCTTAATAACGGTTTGGGGAATAAGCGCACCTTCACCAACGGTTGCAAGCTCCTTATCGCTATCAGCCGGAACACTTGTGATTGTGCGGTAGTCGAGGCTGTCGATAACCGTTGTGGTTGCAACAATCTGAGGGAGCACGTTAGCCTCCCCCACGCCCTGCCTTACCGCGCGTGAAACATATTCCGGGAACAGCGCAGATGAAGCAGCGGTTGAAAAGAATTTGTTAACGCAGTCAGAGCCTTTGCCGCTAACCTTAATGTCGAAGCGTTTAAGCTGCCTGCCGAAGGCGTCGAGTCCTTCAAGCTCGGTGCCGCCGTATTCGGCAGATGGGTCGAGCTCTTCAAGAATCTGTGAAAAGCTTTTGGTTGGGTGGGTATACATAGATTTTTCAATTTTTACAGAATCAAATGCCATAATGGTAACTCCTTTATGTTAATTTTGTGTTTGTGTGAAATACATGTGCGTGATGTATGAATTTTTATGTTTTAAAACGATTTAAAGACTGTTCTCTTTAAAAAATAAAGCCACAGATTTTGCCAGCAGTGTCAACCTTAACAACGGTAACGCTGCGGCCCGAACCTGTTTTAACGCCGCCGTTTCCATCGGCCACTAATGAACCGAAACCATAGGCAGGCGCGGTTCCTGAATAGGGCATCTCAACATAGCCGCTTGCCTGAACGGTGATAACGCCGCCGCGGTTTATTTCGCAGGCGCCGAAAAACGCGTCGCCCGCGGCGCATGCTGAAACTGTTGCGTCGCCATTTACCTTAACGGCAGTGCCCGCTTTAATTGTTTCGTCGCCTAAAAAGGTGAGTGATGTTGAATTATATCCGTTGAAACTTAACATAAATTATCTTCCTTTCAAAATTAAAGTGAAAATGCGCTGTTTTGCGCCGATTTAGAACGGTTTGCTCCCGCAGGGCGGGTTTGGGTGCGCGGGTGTGCTTTTGGCTCGCTTTTTGCCTTGCCGCCGTCTAATTCGCCAAACAGCTTGAAAAGCTCGGCGCCGCTCATGCGGTCAAGCGCCGCCGAAACAAGGTTTAATGTTCCCATATCGGCGCTCATCGCGCAGTGGCGCATAATTTCGCGCTTCTTTTCGGCCAAGAAATCATCGGCCGCTTTGGCCGCATCTTCAAGCTCTTCAATATAATTTTTAAGGCAGGCGGCCTCTTCTGCCGAAAACGCAACCTCGCCCGAATTTGTTTTAAGTGATTTTATAATTTCTTCTGTTTTCATGGTTTCCTCCTTAATGGTGCTAAACGCCTTTGTAACGCCGGCGTTTCGCTGTGCCGGAACCGCCACAAACGACCATTCGTAAGCGTCGGTGGGGTTTTCAAGGCGGAAAAAGCAAAGTTTTTCGCCGCCACCGGTTTTATAACGGCGGCCGCGCCTGTGCTCGCAGGTTCCCGCGGGCGAGCCGCATATTGAGCACACCCTTTCGGCGCAACTGCAGCCAACGCTAACCTCTTTTTTAATGCCTGCGTCAATCTCGGCAATAAGCTCGCGGTTGCTTTCAAGCCTTGGCATATAGGCGCGCGCCTTTAGCATAAAATAAGGCTCGCCGTTTTCGGTTGTAAGGCCGCCGCCTTCAATAACCTCGGCATAATAAATCCTTGCGCACTGATCGCGCCCTTTTTGGGAATGATCGAAAATTCCCGTTTTGCCAACAAACATTTCGGCAAGCGTTTGAAGCGAGTTTTTTGAAAACTGTTCGAAATCGCGGTCGACCTCGTTATCACACAGAACAACGCTGAAGGTGTAAACCTCTTGCGGCGTTAGCTCTTTCCTTGTGAAGCGGTTTATAAGGCCCATCTCGGTTTCGTCGGGCGCTGCCAGCGCGCCCACAGTGCCGTTTTTCATAAAGCATTCCTCCTTTAAATGGTTTAAAATTTCGCCCCGTTTTGCCCCTCAAGCAACGCCGCCTGAGCGTTGTAAAGGCGTGCGCGGGCAAGGTCTACCTCGTCTTGAAGCGAAATATTATCCCAAATGATTTCGGGTGCCCCAAAATAGCCTTCGCGCTGTAAATATGTGCGGCAGATTTTGGCGATAACAGGGGTTAAAACCGAACGGTAGTATTCAAGTTCGCTGGTTAAAATATCTGCCTGTTGGGAAGACATTCGCTCGGTGGTTGACCAGGAAAGCCCGAGAGTGAAGGGGGGCAGGCCCGTTTTTGCAATAATCTGCTCTAAGAGTTGTTGAACGGGGATTTTTGAATCGAGAATTTGGCTATCGGCCCCAATAACCTTAACGGCAATATCGCCAACGGCAACAAAATCGCGTACGCAGGTGGGGTCGTTCATCGCGGCCGACCATTCCTCGGCAATTTTTTCGGCACAGCCTTCGGGCAGTGAGCCAAAAGCACCGTCTTTCGGGTTATAGGTAACGGCGTAACGAATGTTGCCTGCGCGCTCCCAATTAGTTCCGATGCAGCAAAAAATCTTCATCAAAATATCGCTGATAAAGGGCAAGCCCTCAAGAAGTGAGCGCCCCAAAGGGCTTTTGGGGGTTGGATTTATGGCCGAAACAAAAATGCGCTCGGGGTGGGGCGCCGAAGCTGATTCGCCTGCGGCGGTAATAACGGGGCAAAATGGGTTCTGCCCGATTTCGATGTTAACATCGCGAAGGTCGGCATTATAAAGCCCAGCAATCTCGCCCGTTTTTTCGTTAATCACAAGCTCGCCAACGGCGGTGCCATAGGTTAAAAGGCTGTCGAGATGGGCGGCTAAAAAGCTGTTAATGCCGCTTGAAACAGCCCCAACGGGAACGGTTTCTAAAAATGATTTTAAGCGGCGCTCGGCTTCATTCGTTTCGCACTCAACCGAAAACCCGCCAATAAGGCGAATTATTTTAAGAATTGCCGCATCGATTATCGGAACCGCCGAACGCACCGATTCATAAAGGCGCAGATCATGCCCCATGCCAATAGATTTTGGCAGGCCCGACCTTGCCGACAGGGTGTGTGCCGTTTGGGGCGAGGCTGCACCCTGCCTTGGTTTTTTAAATAATTTCAGAGAAAATTCCCCCTTTCTAAAAAATTTTGGTTTGTTTTGTTTTCGGGCGAAGCGCCGTTTCACGGCGCAGCGAAGAGTGAATATTGAATAATGAATAATTTCGGTTTCGGCTAAAGCCGCCGAATAAATATGCCTTCCCCAGAGGGGAAGGGGGACCAACGCGCAAGCGTTGGTGGAGGGATATAAAAAGTGGGCTGGCAAAAACGTAGGTTATGACTGAGGGGATTCAAAGCGGTGGATGAGGTGTGGTTTGCGGTTTTAACGAAACCAACGGTTATATTGTAGGGGGCGATGCCCACATCGCCCCTTAGGTTATTAATGTGATAGACAGAGGAAATTTCAAATCCGCAAATCTGCTCGGGCGGATGTGGGCATGAAGCCCCTACGAGGCAGACGTTAGATTTTGAGAAACCGCACACCTTAACGGGCGATTTTAGATCGCCCCTACAATATACGCGGCGGCTATCGGCTACACCGTAGGGGCGCACCTGTGGTCGCCCGCTCGGCTCCCCTTGTCAGGGGAGCTGGACAGCGCTTAGCGGCTGAGGGGTAGTG
>JAZNGF010000014.1:0-10882 GCA_045576295.1 Acutalibacteraceae bacterium
TTCGGGGAGCATAACCGTTAGAAGCAAGCCCGGCGAATATGCTGAGTTTGATGTTCGCCTGCCAAAGCGCGAATTGACTAACAAAATCCCTGAAAACACAACCGAAACGGAGCATTAATAATGGAAAACAACAATTTAAACAATAATGAATTTACACCCGAGGTTGCTAATGACCCCGCATTAACCGAACAACAATCTAATATAGGTGCTAATAGCGATAGTTCGGCTAAACCTTCTGAAGTGAACTTTAATGAAGAGTGGAAATCATTTTTAAATGAAAACACTGAGGAAAATGCCTTTAAACCACGGGAAGAAGGTTCGGTTGAATATGAATACCAACCGGGCCAGAGTGGGGAAGAGCAATCTGCAGGTGATTCAAATGGTTTTGTAACAGATAACACTCAACCTGCTGCAAAATATTACGGAGGAGACGTTTATAGGGCGCCGCAGCCGTTAAACGATGCGGTTACAGGTTATACACTTCCGAAGCAAATTGAGGATGATCCTTCAAATAAAAGCGGTATGCGTGTTTTTGCAGCAGTTCTTATTGTTGTTTTGATAGCTGTTTCGCTTTTCACCGGAGGTTATTTTTTAGGTCGTGGTAATGGATTAAAATGGCGCAATACTGTAACACCCGGAATTGAGTCTAAAGCAGATGCCGAGCAAGCAGGTATAGAAGAAGTGTTCGGTAATGTTATCAATTCCGTTGTTCAAATAAAAACATATAATTCAGAAGCTATTTCTACTGCAAGTGGCGTTATTTATACCGAAGATGGTTATATTATCACAAATGATCATATTTACAGTGAGATTACTTCACCTGAATTTTTAGTTATTATGAATGATGGAACTGAATACAAAGCAGAGTACGTTGCGGGGGACGCACGAAGCGATTTGGCAGTTTTAAAAATTGATGCAAATGGTTTACCGGCTGCCACCTTCGGTAACTCTGATGAATTAGCAATTGGTGAACAGGTTGCGGCAATTGGCTACCCAGGCGCATCTTCTTATAATAATTCTTCTATTACTTGCGGCATTGTATCCGCTTTAGAAGCAAGGGCATCAACAACCACTTCGTATTCAACAAAATTTATACAAACCGATACAGCAATTAACCCCGGAAGCTCGGGTGGCGTTCTTGTTAATATGTATTCGCAGGTTGTTGGCATAACATCAGCTAAAATAGCTAACGAGGATTGGGAAGGTGTTGGCTATGCTATTCCATCGGTATCTACTAAAAAGATTGTTGACCTTCTTATTAAAGAGGGTTACGTTAAGGGCAGAGCCAAGCTTGGCATAACATACACCGAGGTTGACAGTGTTTATTCAAATGTTGCAGATCTTCCTCGCGGCCTTTATGTTGCTTCTGTTTCGGCTGATTGCCCCGTTGCAGAGGTTGGACTTAAAAAGGGCGACATCATAACCCATGTTAACGATATGCCCATAACAAACAGCAGCGTTATGCTTGATGTGATAGATTCATCTTCTGCAGGCGATAAAATTCACATTACAGTTTACGATGCAAACACAAAACAGTCTTTAAACTATCAGGTTGAATTAGATGAAGATGCCGGCTCATCAAGCTATTCAACTTCTCCAAAAGTTGAGGCAGATGGCGGAGATTCAAAGCCTGATAAAGATGAACGCGAATATTCCGAAGAGTTTGATTTCCCGGCAGGCGAATAAACATTTTTAACGGTCAATAAAATTTTGTCGAGCGAAAAAATTTAAAGCTCGCCCTCTTATGCATTTTAATCTCCTGGCGCGGTAATAATTTAATTACGGCGCGCAGGAGATTTTGTTTTTTGACTATTTTGCTGTTTAAATTTTTGGCTGAACAGGGTTATTCATCGGCCGAACGGGGGATTAATATGAGGTATAACAAGGTTGAAATTTGCGGTGTGAACACGGCTAAACTTCCTATTTTGTCAGAAAAGGAGAAAACAGAGCTTTTGAAGGCAACCAAAGATGGTAATACTGCAGCAAGGGAGAAACTGATTGGTGGAAATTTAAGGCTTGTTTTAAGCGTTATACAACGCTTTAGTAATCGGTGCGACGACCTTGATGATCTTTTTCAAATAGGGTGTATCGGCCTTATTAAAGCAATTGATAATTTTGATATATCGCAGGATGTGCGTTTTTCCACATACGCCGTGCCGATGAATGTATATAAGTGAAAAGGCTACCTAAAGCAAAAGCATTAGGTAGCCTAATTTATTATAAAGATTCTTTAAAAACCTCGCCTAACCGCTTAATTCCTTCATATATGAGTTCATCACTCATAGTTGAATAGTTAAGCCTAAGGGTGCTGCAGGGCCTAGTCATATCAACCATAAAGGTGTTGCCCGGAACATAAACAACCTTCTTTTCAATTGCTTTTTTAGAAAGCTCAAGGGTGTCGACCTCGCCATTTAAATCGCACCAAATGAACAATCCGCCATTTGGTTTCGTATGTGTTACGGTTTTAGGAAAGAATTTATCGATTGCGTTTAGCATTGTTCGGCATTTGTGCGCATAATTTTCGCGCATTTTTTCAATAAGTGCATCTAAATCGTGCCTGCACATAAATTCATAGGCTAAAAGTTGGGGGAGCATAGAGGTGTGAACGTCTGCCACCTGCTTTGCAACCACAATTTTTTGGGTGATGCGCTTGTCGGCACATAAAAAACCAACGCGAAGCCCGGGTGCGAGAATTTTTGAAAACGACCCGTTGTAAATTACAATCCCCTCACTGTCGAACGATTTTATTGTTGGAATTTTCGAACCGTCGAAAGATAAATCTCCATAGGGGTTATCTTCCAAAATTAAAATGTTATTATCACGCGCGATTTCGTAAAGTTTGCGGCGTTTATCCAGGCTCATTGTAACACCGGTTGGGTTTTGAAAAGAGGGGATAGTGTAAATGAGTTTTGCCTTATTTTGTTTAACCACTCTTTCAAGTGCTTCTATGTTTATTCCGTCTTCATCCATGGGAACCCCAACAAGTTTAGCACCGTATGAGCGGAGCGCATTGGTAGCACCAATAAAACTCGGTTCTTCAACAATAACAGTGTCGCCTTCGTTTAAAAGCACTTTCGCAGTAAGTTCTATAGATTGCTGTGCTCCCGAAACTATAATAATATCGTCATTTGGGTGATTAATGTTTTCGGTAGCGGCAAGCCTTGTTTTAACAGCCTCGCGAAGCGGCGAATAACCTTCGGTTATGCCATATTGAAGCGAAAGCACAGGCTGTGTTTTAAGTAGTTCTTCGGCTATTTCTGCAAGCTCTGCGTTTGGAAAGAGCTCAGCTGCGGGGTTGCCGCCTGCAAGCGAAATAACCTCAGGGTCGGCCGCGTATTTGAATATTTCGCGTATGGCAGAGCCTTTTAGCGAGCTTATTCGGTTTGAAAATTGAAATTCCATTTTAATGTCTCCTTTGTGTTACCGATTGAACATACTGAATAATACAAATAAAGCCCCTGTTAAACAGGGGCAAATCGTTAATGAATTTATTCGCCGTAATATGCAGCTTTATCGCAAATTATTGTAACATCAGGGTGAACCTTTAAAAGGGTTGCAGGAATTTGCGGGTCTATTTTATTATCTTTAAGGCTTTCGATCGCTTCGTGCTTTCCTGCGCCGTTTGCAATAAGCAGTATGCTGCGCGAGTTTTTGATTATGCTTGCCATTCCCATGCTGATGGCGCTTGTGGGAAGCTCTTCATCAGGGCTGAAGAACCTTGAGTTAGCATCAATAGTGCTTTGTGTAAGTTTGGTAACGTGGGTGCCTGTAATAAGCTGGTCATCAGGTTCGTTGAAGCCTATGTGGCCGTTTTTACCAATGCCTAACAGCATAAGGTCAATGCCATAGGATTCAATCTTTTTATCATAATTTTCGCAAAATTCTTCGGGGTTTTCGGTGCTGCCATCAGGAATGTTGATGTTTTCTTTTTTGAAGTTAACAAGCGAAAACAGGTTTTCGTTCATAAACCAATTATAACTTTGCGGGTTATCCTTCTTCATTGGGTAGTATTCGTCGAGATTGAAGGTGGTAATGCCAGAGAAATCAAGCTTTCCGGCGTTATAGTATTCAACCAACTTTTTATAAGTACCTTTAGGTGTATCACCTGTTGCAAGGCCTAAAACGCAATCGGGTTTAGAGGTAATAAGGTCTTTGTACATTTCTGCTGCTTTTGTTGACATTTCATCGTAATTTTCGCAAATAATAAATTTCATATAGTTTCACCTCATAATTAAATTAAAGAAATTTCAAAGCATTGTAATGCCTTGTGCCTTGACTTGATATGCAAGTCGTTTGTGATTATAGCCTTTTTGGTTGACATAATGGGCCCCAGTTTATAAGTTGGTTAATATTAAAGGTTTAATTGGCGGTTAAGGTGAATGTTATCAGATAATCGCGTGGTAAAGGTTTAATATAACACCAACCTTCGCGTTCACCTCCATATAAAACGTTTGAAAAATAGCCCACATATAATAATATATGATTTTTTTTATAAAGTAAAGAATTTTTTTGCCGTATTAAAAGTAAATTTTTTGATAAGATTTTGTTAGAAATTCAATTGAATTTGCCGTTATTAAAATGAAATACCACAAAAAAAGAAAAACCCCTCATATAAACGGCAGTGTTTAGGAGACGGCCTGCCATTACATACAAGAGGTTTTCCGGCAAAGGGTTTATAGCGGAACGCCCACCTTTTGAAGGTGTATTTAGGTAAGTGTTTGCTTAACTATATCGTTCCATAAAAACAAAAGAGTTTGAAAGTATTTTTATTATTATATCCCCTATGCATAGAACAAAAAATTGGTTTTTAGGTATTAATTTTGTTGCTTTTTGTTGGTTTTTGTCGAAATCTTTGGTTTCATCAAAATTATTTTAAAAACAAGTTATAATTCAACTAAAATAACAAAGATAACTTGTAACGAATTGACATGTTTTAGTTTGTGTGTTACAATTTTATTCATAATTTTTATGTAAAGAAGGTAAACAATGGACGCTTTGAAAGTATTATTCGAAAATGTGTTAGAGTTCGCCCAAGGTGATAACTGGAAGATGATAATTATGTGGATCATCGGTGGTGTGCTTATTTTCCTTGCTATTAAAAAGGAAATGGAGCCAACGCTTCTTCTTCCAATGGGCTTTGGTGCCATTCTTATGAACTTCCCGAATGCCGGCATTGCAGAACCGCTTAAAACGCTATATAATGCCGGAATCGCAAACGAACTTTTTCCGCTAATACTGTTTATCGGTATAGGCGCGATGATTGATTTCGGCCCACTGCTTAGCAACCCAAAACTAATGATTTTCGGCGCGGCGGCTCAGTTCGGTATATTCTTCACCCTTTGTATGGCGTCGATTTTCTTCCCCGAAGCCAAAGACTTTGCGTCAATTGCAATTATCGGTGCGGCCGATGGCCCAACATCTATAGTTGTTGCAAACACCCTTGGCTCAAACTATATTGGGCCTATAACCGTTGCCGCCTATTCGTATATGGCGCTGGTTCCCATAATTCAGCCACCAGTGATAAAGCTTCTTACCACAAAGAAAGAACGCCTCATCCGTATGCCGTATAAACCCGCCAGTGTATCTAAAACAACCAAAATACTCTTCCCAATTATTATTGCGGTTGTTGCTTGTATATTCGCACCCGGCGCGGGCTCGCTTATCGGGTTCCTTATGTTCGGTAACCTTATAAGGGAATGTGGTGTGCTCGATTCAATTTCAGAAACAGCGCAGAAGGTTTTAGCAAACCTTATTACTATTTTCCTTGGAATTACTGTGGCATTTAATATGACGGCAGAGCAGTTCTTGGCTGTTGACACCCTGCTTATTATGGGGCTTGGACTTATCGCCTTTGTGGTTGACACTGCCGGCGGTGTGCTTTTTGCAAAGCTTTATAATGTGTTTGCAAGAATGTTCGGAATGGATCTTATAAACCCAATGATAGGCGCGGCAGGAATTTCGGCATTCCCCATGTCGGGCAGAATAGTGCATAAAATGGGCCAAAAAGAAGATAATCAGAACTTCCTTTTAATGCACTCAATAGGCGTAAATGTTTCGGGGCAGATTGCATCGGTTATTGCAGGTGCGCTTGTTCTCGGTTTCTTCGCTAAATAAGCTAAAAAGAAAGGAATTCTTGCTATGTATTTTGAACCTATAGAATTTATTAATAACCTTAAGTATATGGGCTTTGGTATGCTTGGCGTGTTTATAATTATTGGCATTATAGTTGCCGCAACCTATATTATCAGCGCCGCAACCAAAGGGCATAGTAATAAAAAGGATAAAGAATAAAATATGTATAAATTACAACACACCCGCTCAAAAGAGCCGGGTGTGTTGTGATTGGTGTCTTTAGACGCGGAAAACAAACCCCCGGTTCTACCGGGGGAAGAAAAAGAAGCGGAGCGATCCCATTCCTTCCCTTGTCAGGGGAGGTGGCTGCGGCAACGCCGCAGACGGAGGGGTAGTCGTAGTTTTTCTCTCCCTCAGTCCTCGCTGTCGCTCCCCCTCCGTGAGGCAAGGGAGGCTAAGTTTTTTCGCCTTTTTAAATATTGTAATATTAAAACAAATATGGTAAAATGCATTTCTGATTTATATATAGGGTTCTATTGTTTAGGAGGAGTTAGAATGAAAAAGCTGTTATCAATCATTTTAGTGGTGGTTTTGGCTTTTGCGGTTATGCCAATGGGGCTGTTTAACCTAACTGCAAGTGCCGACATAAGCGGTTATTATACCTATTATGTGTACGATGGCGAAGCGGTAATCGACGATGTTGATACATCAATCAGCGGTAATGTAACCATCCCTTCAACCTTGGGTGGTTACCCCGTAACAAGCATAGGTTATAATGCGTTTTATTATTGCACAAGCCTTAAAAGTGTTACTATTGGAAACAGTGTAACAAGCATAGGTGATTATGCGTTTTGGGGTTGCACAAGCCTTGAAAGTGTAACAATACCAAATAGCGTAACAAGTATAGGTGATGGTGCGTTTGATGGATGTTATAATCTTTCGAATGTATATATAACCGATATTGCCGCTTGGTGCAACATTCAGTTTGATGTTGATGACAGCGAGTTACCCTCAAGCCCACTTGTTTACGCCGATAATTTGTATTTAAACGGTATGCTTGTTAAAAATGTTGTAATACCCGAGGGTGTTGAGAATATAGGTGCTTATGCGTTTTATAATTGCACCGGGCTTAAGAGCGTGAGCATTCCAAACAGCGTAACCAGCATAGGTGATAGAGCATTTCAAGAATGTTATAATTTAAAAACTTTAACCTTAAGCAAAAACACAACAAACATAGATGAAGTGGCATTTGTAAGTTGCGATTTAACAACAATTTATTTCAAAGGCACACACAGCGATTGGGAAAATATGATTTATGCAGAAGATGAACAGTTTGCAAATGCAAAGATAATTTGCATTTGCGAAGGTGAGCATACATATACCGATGAGAACGATACTTCTTGCAACAAGTACGAGTTTGTGAAAGCGGATGTTTTAGATAATTTCCCCGATACCGCCAATAATGCATGGTATAGCAATGCCGTAAGGTATGCGGTTGAAGCCGGAATAATGACCGGCTATGCCAACGGCAAATTCGGCACGGCCGACGGTATTCAAAGGCAAGATTTCCTTGTAATGTTAGCCCGTTTTGATGGCGCCGACCTTAATGAATACAGCGGCGGCAGTAAATTCGGCGATGTGGCAACAGGTTCGTATTTTGAAGCTGCAGTTAACTGGGGTTATAAAAACGGAATTGTTAACGGCTACGAAAACGGAAACTTCGGCGTTGGCGATATGATTAACCGCGAACAGATTGTAACCTTCCTTTACCGTTATGCGAAATATAAAGGATTAAACACTGACGTTTCAGCGCAATCGGCGCAAACGATTAAGACAAAATACCCTGATTTTACAAATGTGTCAGGCTATGCGAGTGACGCCGTTCTTTGGGCAATTGACAGGGGCGTTATAAGCGGAAAAAACGGCAACCAGATTGCCCCGTTTGCAGGCGCACAGCGTTGCGAGGTTGCCCAAATTATGTATAACATTAATAAGAATGATTTGTTTTAGTTTGTTTGTGATAAACAACTAAACCGATGCGATTTACTTTGTTAGCCCACGTAACTAATTATTTTAATTATTAGAAAACAGCACACCCGGCACTTTTGAGCCGGGTGTGCTGCTGTATAAACTACTTATCAAATGCGGGGTTGATTTCGTAGAAGTTTTTAGAGTTTAAGCGGTCTTGCACTATTCTAAGCCCTTCGCCGAAACGTTGGTAATGCACGATTTCGCGCTGCCTTGAAAATCTTCTTGCATAGATCATAACAGAATTGCATTTACAGAAAAAAGTTGACGTTTACAACACACTCCTCTAATTCAAAATATTGTCAAAAAGGGTTGAAACAAGCACTTTATTGTGGTAAAATGTACAATGTTTGAATTGCGCTCAAGGCATAGGTTTTGAGATGTATTAATAGGAGGTAAAATTATGGCACCAATTGCTCAAATCATAAAATATGAAGGGGATAATAGCACCTTTATTTGGAAGCACCCAAGCGAAGATTTCAACAGTTTAACACAGCTTATTGTTCATGAAAGCCAAGAAGCTATATTTTTTATGAATGGCCAGATCCTTGATTCGTTCGGCCCAGGGCGTCATACCCTTGAAACACAGAACATCCCTAAAATTGGTAAATTCTTCAACCGAACTACCGGTGGAGAAACCCCCTTTCATTGTGAGGTTTATTTTGTAAATAAAACCGTTCAAATGGCTGTTAAGTGGGGAACAGATACCAGGGTTCGCTTTATTGAACCAACCTTCGGTATACCTGTTGAAATTGGCGCATCCGGTGAAATGAACATTATGGTTTTAGATCCACGAAAACTCCTTGTTAAAATTGTTGGAACGATGAAAGGAGTTTCTTGGGATAGTAGAAGTATGGGATTTACAAAATCCCTTTTAGACTCATTTCGCCCGTTAATTTCAACGGCGGTTAAAACTAATCTTTCAAGTTGCATTAAATCACAAAACATTAATATTCTTGAAGTGGATGAAAACTTAGGTATATTGTCTGAGGCGCTAAGGGTAAGTATGCTTCCTGGCTTTGAGGAATACGGCCTTACTATTCCGGAGTTTTATGTTACGGGTGTTGTTCTTCCTGAAAATGATGCGAACTTTAAGAAAATTCGTGATTTACACACTATTTCTTTACAGAAAAAGATGATCGAAGCAGAAACTGTTATTAAAACAGCCAAGGCAGAGTCTGCTGCAACGGTTACTGCTGCTGAGAGGCAAATTGTTCTTGAGCAGGAAACAACAGAAACCGAAGTTGCTCGACGCGAAGCAGAAAGAGAACTCATTCGTGCACAGGCTGAAGCGCAAAAGGTTGTGATTGATTCACAGGCACAAGCTACTAAACGCGCTCAAGAAGGATACACCTATCAGCAAGAAAGAGGATTTGATGTTGCATCCGAAGTTGCCAAAAATGAGGCAGTTGGTGAATTTACTAATATGGGTGTTGGCTTTGGAACAATGGCTGGTGTTGGGGGTGCCGTTGGCGGTATGGTCGGCGGTATGATGAATGATGCTATGAACGTTGTAACTGCTCCCGCAGCCGCTCCTACTACATCTGCAACTCCCAGCAATGATATGGCTGCATTTAAAGCAAAGGTTGACAAACTAACAATGATGAAAGAAGCAGGTATGCTTTCGGAAGAAGAGTTTAATAGTATGAAGGCGCAACTACTTTCAGAGATTTTATAATTTTGTTTGTGTGGGTTAATTTAATTGTTGATTGGTGATAAAAGTAATTATCCATAGGGTTATTAACACTAAAATAGTAGGGTTGATTAATTTGTTAAGGGGCGAAGAATCGTGGCGATATTTAAGTGTAAAATGTGCGGTGGAAACCTTGAAATTAACGAAGGTATAACCATTTGTGACTGCGATTATTGTGGAACGAAACAAACTGTTCCGTCGATAAAAGATGAGAACTTGCACGGTATTTATAACCGTGCAAATACTTTGCGTATTAAATCGGAATTTGATAAGGCAGAGCAGTTATATGAAAAGATTCTGCAATCGGATATAACACAGGCAGAGGCCTATTGGGGACTTATTCTATGTAAATACGGTATAGAATATGTTGAAGACCCCAAAACTTTTAAGAGAATTCCAACCTGCCATCGTGCGTCTTTCGATTCTATAATTGCAGACGAAGATTATAAATCAGCGCTTGAATATGCCGATGTTCTTCAAAAGAGCATATATGAAACCGAAGCGAAAGAGATCGACCGTATCCAAAAAGAGATTATAGAATTGTCGCAAAAAGAAGAGCCGTATGACGTATTTATATGTTACAAGGAAACAGATGAAACAGGTAAGAGAACACAAGACAGTGTTATCGCAAATGATATATATTACCAATTAACACAAGAGGGCTTTAAGGTGTTCTATGCGGCAATAACCTTAGAGGATAAATTGGGTTCAGCATATGAACCATGCATTTTTGCTGCCTTAAACAGCGCAAAGGTTATGCTTGCTATTGGTACAAAGCCCGAGTATTTTAATGCTGTATGGGTAAAGAATGAATGGTCGAGATATTTAAAATTAATAAAAAAAGAACGTTCAAAGTTACTTATTCCTTGTTATAAAGATATGGATGCATATGACCTTCCAGATGAATTCGCTCACCTGCAAGCACAGGATATGGGCAGAATTGGTTTTATAAATGATGTTGTGCGCGGAATTAAGAAAGTTATAGATAAAGATAGTGCTGAAACTGTTGCAACAACAGTTAAAGAAACATTGGTTAGCAACACGAACACAGCACCATTGATAAAACGTGCATTTATGTTCCTTGAAGAT
>JAZNGF010000015.1:0-33412 GCA_045576295.1 Acutalibacteraceae bacterium
TGAAAAAAGTTAGTCTTTTTCTTTGAATGTTTTGCCACTGTCTTTTATCTCCTAAACAAATGTATAAAACATTTTGTGATGATTTAATATTAGATACAACTATTCCAGGATACTATATTATACAATAAAATCACTAAAATAGCAATATATAAACGTTGTATCTTATAATTTTTAATAAACGTTGTATCTTATAATTTTTTCGAAATAATGCCATAAAGATTACCGCATTTTTATTCTCGGTTGTAAAAAGTCAACACGATTTTGTGTCTTGTATGCTTCAACCGGTGCTTTTTATTGCACTGCCAAAAGGGTAATTTCGGGGCGAAAATAGGCGCAGTTCTACGAAAAGTTCTAATAGACTTTTCCAAAAATCCATTAGAACTCGGCAAAATCGGAGAAGACTTTTAGACCTTGATTTTCACTGTGTTTTTTGATATAATAACCGAAAGAACCCTGAAAACATCGGGGTTTTCGGGGTTCTCACTATTGCCGTTATCTTCCGTTAAATTCCGTCAAGTTCGTTTTTTGACACTTGACTCGAAATGATGTGTTCCCTAAAGGAACCTAGGGTTCGAATCCCTAACTCTCCGCCAAAAAGCCTGTAAACAAGCCCGTTTACAGGCTTTTTTCTTGACCACTTCTTCAAAATCATTTCTCGTTTTCAATTGTTTTCCACTTGCTTTCAAAGCTTCCGTTCTCAGGCATTACCAGTCCGTTTTCCATTGCCTGCGCCGAAGAAATCTTTGAACTGTAATCAAGGTGAGCATAAATATTTGCCGTTGTAGAAAAATCCGAATGACCTAACCACTCTTGAATGTGCTTCAAGGGTACACCGTTGGCAAGCAGTAAGCTCGCACAACTGTGTCGAAGATCGTGAAAGCGCATTCTTTTCAGTCCGTGCCTTTCCAAGAACTTAGGGAATGAGCAGGTTAAATAATTTGATTTCATACGTTCGCCCATTTCATCCACAAATACAAATCCATCATATTGATAGTTGTAACAGTTCCCGCAGATTTTCTTGTTGAGTTCTTGCGCTTCTTTGACTTGCATAAAGTAATCCTTAGCAGAATACGCCGGAGTCGAGGATGCAAAGTCCATCACAGCTCTCGCCAACAGTCTCGGTCTCTTCACACTGATCGAGGGTGCCGAGGATAATGAAGATGTGGGCAAGCATTTTGTGGAACACGATCCCGACTACGGCGTACCCGAAACCGTGGTGGATTTCATCGACTACGATATGCTCGGTGAGCATATTGCCGATGAGCTGAACGGTCTGTTCGTCTCCTCCGGCTTCGTGTGCATGGAATCGGGATACTCCATCAGCGACGTACTCGACAATGAACAAGGAATCCGTATGGGAGGTATGTAACAATGATAACAGCAGTAATTCAGCATAAAAAAGACACCCTGGTGGTGGAGCTTCCGAGAGCCAACACCGACCTGCAAATCAAGCTGCTCTCCATTGGAGTGAGGACACTGCCGCAGAACATTAAGCTGTTCGGCGGTGAGGATGCGGAGATCGATGTGCAGCTCGCATCAAGCAGCCGAATCGGTCAGCACTTGTGCCGACTGTTCAATACCGAGAACAGCCTCGGCGACGTGAACACCACCGCCTACCTCGTACAGACCGCAGACGAAGGCATCAAGACCGACCTGGAACATGATATCTACTACGACCAATACGGCACAGCTGCGGAGCTGATAAACGATATCAAGGACAGAACCTTGGCGCTCGGCCCCGTGAAGATGAGCCTGTATTTTCCCTTGACGGGTAATATTGACGAAGGCGACGGCAACCCCTTCACCGTGGGCGACTCCTTCCTCTACCGCAGATGCACATGGACGATCAGCGGTCAAAAGAAGATCGTGTGGAGATGTATCAGTCGGCTCGACTTCGGCAAGAAATACTGCCACAACTCACCGAGTATCGAAGAAAGCGTACTACACCGCGCAATCATGAGAGCGATTATGGATACCGCGCTCAAGAACAGCGATGTGCTGAAAATGCTGAAGCTCCACATTGGAATGGGCTTCGAGGAAAACACTACCGAGGACAATGCGCTGAATATTCAGGTGCGGATCGCAGAAATCGATGCAGAGTTCAAAGCAATGCTGAGTGGCGTATCGTCTGATACGGTAGATGCCTTCGACGATGCAAAAGCATCCGCACTGATCACAGAAAAGACCGAACTGCAAAAGCAACTCGAACAACTGCATGAGATTCAGCAAAAACGAATCAACACCAAACACCGACTCGACGATATCTATACCATCCTCGATGGACTGAAGAATCGACCGATGGAGTATGATGACCAAATGGTCAGACAGATACTCGAATGCGTAACGGTAGATTCCAAAGAGCAGATCACAGTGATTTTTATAGGCGGTCTCAAAATCAAACAATCACTGCTCGACTGCTGAAAACAATGTGAGAGTTCAATCACTGCTAAAAACAAAGCGAAAATATCTCGTATGTAGTCGCTTCACAAAGAACAACCGCAATCTTGATGCAAGGTTGCGGTTGTTTTCTTTTTGTAGTATAATTATAAAAAGGAGGTTATAGTATGCATTTTTCTTTTATGAAGGAAATTTTTTCAGAATTTGATGTTGATATTCGAACCGAAAATAGTATTGAAACTATTTACATAAAAAACAGTCAATTTGAAAATCCGATTGTAATACATCATTTCCCAGATGACTATTATACCTATCTTTTGCAGTTTGCTACACAGCATCTTGATACTTCATCTAAAGAAGAGTTGATCCAATATTCGCTTTCCTTTGCTAACGCTGAAAAAGCCGCTATTGAATTTTTCGAAAATGGCAACAACAGATTTGGCGGAGAAATTGAAGTGTCTCTGCTCGATAATATGACTTATGATGGTTTGCGCAATTACTTTGGTTATCCTCATGATGATATAAGCGAACTTACGTTCAAGGTTCGCACATGGGACACGCGTTATTGTTTTGATGGCTACTTTGAAAAAAGCACATCCGGAACAATCAACATAGTAAAAAACTATGCTGATTGCACACCCTAAACCTCAAAAGCGGGGTGCATTTGTATTAAAATTAGGGGCCGTTCCCAAATTCGGCGTTCTTCTTTTGAAGAATGCCGGTTTTTTCACAGGCTACAAACCTCGGCATAATAGATGTCTTCTAATTCGCCGAGGTTTTACTTTATATAATATTAGTTCTATCTTATTTTTTAATTGGTAACAGCATTCTTGTTTGCTTTTTATATTCCGCAAAGCCAACTTTATTAGACTGCCTGCCATCGGCCATTGGAATGCTAACAACAAGGAACAGCACCGTGTTAAGAAAGGCGCCAAGGAGCAGATGCCACGCTTCAGGCGCGGCGGATACAACGGCAAGGCCAATGCCCCACCACATCAAAATCTCACCAAGATAGTTGGGGTGACGCGAATATTTCCAAAACCCGTTTTTTATAAATACGCTGTTTCGGTTTTTGCGGAATTTGTGCATTTGCAGGTCGGAAATGCCCTGCATCACGGCAGCCGCAACCGACAAGCAAACAAACAAAACACTGCCAACGTTGGCTGAGATTCCATTTCTTACTGCATAAACGGCAGGTAATATGCAAGCATAGACAATCAGCGTTGGAACCATATGAATGCCTGTAAAATTGATGATTGGATAGAAAGCCTTTGTTTTTTCTTTAAGCATTGTATAGCGCCAGTCTTGATGATATAGATTTTTAAAGGTGTAGCCCCAGTTTATTGTGAGGCGAATGCCCCAAAACAGCACAGCGAACAGCAGGAGCACAGTAAGCACGGTTGGTTTTTTACCAATCATAAAGGCAAGCAAAATCACGGGCGGTTGCACACTCCAATAAGGGTCGTATAACGATGCGTTATTCAGGATTACGCTAAACACAAAGGTGAAAATGGTTGCAACAACATCGGCAATCAAAAGCGAAAGCCACCAAGAAAGGTCAAGGCTACTATAAGTAATCACCCCAACGATTGCCGCTAATATGTAAACAATTGCAACAATAATAAAACTGGTAATTCGGTTTTTCTTTAAATTCTTCATTATGATCCCTCTTTAAACAAGCAAAGAGTTTTTTGGGGCGTTTTATGCCACAAAATAACGCTTTTAACAAAAGCCGGCGGCAAAGAACATTTGCCGCCGGCTTTGTTTTAAATATCGGTTTAAAAATTTTGGGTTATAACACCATTAACCGCCGGCGCTTGACGTTTGGCCAGATGATGTTTGCCAGTCCGGTGTTTGAGAGGAGCTACCATCTGACCCTGATGTTGTAGAAGACGAGCCCGAAGAACTTGAGCCGCTTTGCGAAGCACCAGACGAGGTTGTTTCTCCTGCGCTTGAAACATTTTCCGATGAGGTTATATCACCTGCGTTGGTATCATGCCTCACCGCTCCGCCATGTGAGCAAACAGGCATATAACTCTTTTTATAATAACCAATAGAGGTTGAAGGGCAGTTTGCCGTTGCAAGCAGGCCTGTTTCATTGCAATATAGGCGCTTTACAACATTTTTAGAATATTCGAAATCTTTATATTTAAGCCCTGTGTGAATATCCTTCATAGCTGCAACCCAAATGCGCTGCGCTGCCGCTTGGTTTGAGATTTTTTCTTCTAAATCGAATCCATACCAAACCGAAGCAACATAATATGGCGACCCACCAACGAACCAAAGGTTGTTAGATGCATCAGATGTACCGGTTTTTGCAAAGGTTGGCAAACTGCTATATCCGCGAGCTCCACCACCGGTACCGCCGTTAATTACATTTTGCAGAAGCCTATTCATTACGGTTGCTGTTTCTTCGCTAACCGCGTAAATAGGTTCACCCTGCTCAAGAATGATTTCTTTGCCCGTTTGATCGGTTATTTTATAATAGGTTGTTGGCTCGTAGAACACGCCGCCGTTGCCGAATATTGCAAAAGCACCTGCTGATTCGGTTGTGGTCATACCGTATTCGCAACCGCCAATACCAAGCGAAGAAAGGTTTATATCATTCTCGGTTAAGTGTTTAAGCCCTAACGATTCGGTTAAGAAGTTATATGAAGTTTCAGGTGTTAACTGCTGAATAAGCTTGCATGGTATGGTGTTAACCGAATCCTGCAATGCATACTTTACAGTTACATCACCCTTGTAGCTTCCGTAATGGTTTCGAGGGCCGGGCCTTCCGGGGCCGAAATAGTTCTTTATGGGCTGATCGTTAACCATACTTGAATAGGTAATCATATTCTTTTCAACAGCTAACGCATACGACCCAATCGGTTTCATTGTTGAACCGGGTTGCCTTGGGGAAGCATAAGCACGGTTAAGGCCTCGGCTACGATCTTTCACGCCTTTACCGCCAACAATGCCAACTATATGGCCTTCATAATCCATAACCGTCATAGCGGCTTCGGGCGTTGCTCCCTCTTGCTTTCTGCTTTTTTGAGTGAAATACCTATCTGTGTTAAGGAAAACCTGTTCAACAGAATTTTGCACGGCGGGGTCAACAGTTGCATAAATTTTGTAACCGCCTGTGTAGAACTTATATTCAGCATAGCTCTTATCGTAATCGTATGCCTTCATAAGGTCTTCTATAACTTCTTCGATAAGTGTATCAACAAAATACGAGTTAACGCTAACTGTTTTAAGATTTGCGTTTGATGCAACAATAACAAGTTCTTCTGCCATGGCTGCATCATACTCTTCTTGGCTGATTTTCCCGAGCGAGAGCATTTTATCAAGCACGAGTTTACGGCGCTCTTTATTTTCTTCGGGGTAAATGTCGGGCCTGTAAATTTCAGGGCCCTTTGTCATAGCGGCTAAAGCGGCGCATTCATTAAGAGTCATTTGGCTTGCAGGCTTGCCGAAATAATAGTTCGAAGCAACCTCAACGCCGCACATTGTTCCGCCCAAAGATATTGTGTTTAAGTAACATTCCAAAATAGTGTCTTTAGAATATTTTTTATCAATATCAAGCGCGCGCATAATTTCACGCAGTTTTCGGCTGGCGCTTTGTTCCTTATCGTTTGTAAGGTTTTTAACCAGCTGTTGGTCGATAGTTGAACCACCCTGTGTTGGAGCAAACTTGAACACACTGTTTAAAAATGCATAACCCGTTCTTTTCCAGTCAACGCCGGCGTGTTCATAAAAGCGCTCGTCTTCAATTGCAACAAAGGCATCAAGCAGTTGCTGCGGCATGGTATCAATACCAATCCATATTCGGTTTTCTTCACTATATAGTCGCTGGTATTCTTCCCATTCTCCGCTTTCACTGTTTTGAACATAAATCGTAGTTGTAAGATTGAGCGTTAACTCATCAAGATCTTGCTCCATCTCATAGTCGAAAAAGCAGAACAGATAAACAGCTATTGAGCCTAAAATAAGGCAAACCGAAATAACGCAAACAAGAAAAGCAGTTAAGATTGTGCGCTTTAAACTGCGCGGTTTTTCTATATCTTTTTCTTTTTTAGCAAAAATTTTCTTCATCTTTCCCCAAAAACCTTTAGGAGTTTCGGTGCGACTTTTGAAGCTGTTAAGATCTACCACTCCGTCATCTTCATTTTTCGAGCCGTTCTCTTCTTCGTAAATAAAATCCATATTGTCGTCGTCGTACATTTGAGCACACCTCCTCAATATAGTTATCATTTTAGCATAATTTTACTCCAAATAATATTACAGATTTGTTACTGAATTGCTTTTTATGCGAATATTTGATTTGTTTTTGGTAAAAATACTAAAAATAGCCTTATAGCAAAAAGCTATTTAATCTGCAATAGTATTCAAGGAGGACTTTTATGAACCCTAAGTTTAAATTATTATACCGTTCGGTTATTACTCTTTTAATAGCTTTAGTGGCAATGACCACAATTCTCAGCAGCTGTAAAGACCGCAACACAACAGGGCAAAATATAAACCAGTCGCGCTACACTCCTGCAACTGCCGCCTACACCGTTCGCGAATACGGCGGCAGAATTGCAGTTTTTTCAGGCGATAATTCCAACCCCGATTATATTTTAGAATCGCCCCTTGTAAGAGATCTCCCTTTTGCCGACAGGCAGGCTTTAGGCGAAGGAGTTGAGGTTTCTAACACCGAAGAGCTAAGTGAAGTTTTGCAAGATTACGATAATTAACCGTTAAAACTCAAATATTATCCTCGCTATGATAGTATTCATATATATTATTAGCGGTTTTGGCGTTAATAAAACTAAGTGATGCTAAATCTTCCGCCGAGCACTTGCGTATTGCTTTAACCGACTTAAAGTGAGATAGCAGTTTTTTAGCCGTTACCTCGCCAACACCGGGAATATTGCGTAGATCCGACCCGAGCGTTTTTTTAGAACGGCGCTTTTTATGGAACGAGATTGCAAACCTATGAACCTCTTCCTGAACCGAGAACAAAAGCGAATAAACAAGACGGTTAGCCTTAATGGCAATTTCTCCACCGTCGGATGCGACTGCACGGGTTTTATGAGCGCTGTCTTTCACCATTCCAAAAACGGGCACGGTTATTCCCAGTTGTTTTAAGGCATCCTTCACAACCGATAACTGCCCTGCACCACCATCAAGCAGAATAAGATCAGGCATTTTGCCAAACCCCGATTCACGATTTTCGGCATTTACATATTCAGTAAACCTTCTTGTTATTACCTCGGCCATTGAACGGTAGTCATCCTGCCCTTCAAAGCCTTTAATCTTAAAAAGCCTATACCCTGCCTTGTGTGGCTCACCGTTCAAAAAAGTTACCATCGCGCCAACGTTTTCGCTGCCTGCGGTGTTCGAAATATCATAAGCCTCGATATATTTTGGCGGCTCGGCAAGGCCTAATAAATCGGCAAGTTCTTTTAACGCCCTCACCGATTTACCGCTAAGCGAAGAGCCTCTTGAAAGTGCTTCAAATGCATTTGCGCGGCACATTTCGGTAAGTTTTAGCTGCTCGCCCTTTTGGGGAACGGCTATGGTTACTTTTCTTTCTGCCTTTTCGCTTAAATACTTTTCGGTAAGCTCGCGGTCGCCAAAATCTTCTGCCACGGCAACCCTTGGCGGAATCTCGCGAAGCGAATAATACTGCCTTAAAAATTCGCCGTATGCGTCACCCGAGTGAAGCACACGCTCGGTTATAAACTCTTCCCTATCGCATAGTTTGGAATTTTTAAACACAAAAACCTCAAAGCAGGCATTTGTTTCGCTTTCGGCAAAGGCAATAACGTCCTGCCTTTCATAGGTTCCGTAAATAACCTTTTGCTTTTCCTTAATTTTTTCAACCGCGCGAATTTTATCGCGAAGGCGGGCAGCCCTTTCAAACTGAAGGTTTTCTGCCGCCTGCTCCATTTTTCTTTTAAGTTCTTTAACCGAATCAGCCGCGCCGCCTTTAATATATTTAACGGCCTGCGCTACACTGTCGCGGTATTCGGCTGCTGTTATTTTGCCGCAGCAAGGTGCCGAACACATTCCTATATGGTAATTAAGGCAGGGCCTTCCCGTTTTATTACCAAACGCAGTTTTTGAGCACTGCGGAAGGCTAAACGCCTTGCAAACCTCATCAACGGTTTTCTTAACAACAAATGCCGAATTATAAGGGCCTATATATTCAGCGCCATCGTCGTCTATTTGCTTAACGGCGCTGATTTTGGGGTAATCACCCTTTGTTACCTTAATGTAGTGATAGCCCTTGTCGTCTTTCAATAAAATATTATATTTGGGCTGGTGTTGTTTAATAAGTGAATTTTCAAGAATTAATGCTTCAAACTCGCTGTCGCATAATATATACTCAAAGTCATTAACATTTAAAACCATTCTGTGAACCTTTTCGCCGTGCTGGTTGCCCGCACCGAAATACTGGCTCACCCTGTTTTTTAGCTGAACAGCCTTGCCAATGTAAATTATATTGCCGCCCTTATCGCGCATTATATAAACTCCCGGCGAAAGAGGAAGCTTATTCGCCTTTTGCTTTAGTTCGTTCAGTTTGGGGTTAGCATTATTCATAAAATCCACCACCTTTATTACTATTATTTTAATTATAACAAAAATCTTTCGCCGTATCAAGCAAAAGGGGGCCACCGTTAGTTTGAGCCTTATTTGAAAGATTTACTTGTATTAAAAAACTTGACAAAATCGGCGCACGGTGATAACATAGAATAAACCGTTGAAGAAGAGTAAGTAGAGTTTACCTCTTTCCTTTCAGAGAGCCGCCTTTGCTGTGAACGCGGCAGGAAATGTGAATTTGAATGGGCTTCTAAGGGCAACCAGAAACGCTTAGGCGGAGTATGCGCGACGGAGTAACGGCACTTCGTAACCAAAAGTCGGCATATGTTAGTATGCGTAAAGTGGGCGTTAAAACGCCAAGCCGGGTGGCACCGCAGGAATTTACTCCTGTCCCAGCATTTATTGTTTTGGGACGGGTTTTTTTATTTTTCGTCTCAAATATGAAAGGAGAAAGCATTATGCCAAACAAAGAAATCCCCTACAAAATATATTTAGAAGAAAGCGAGATGCCAAAGCAGTGGTATAACCTTCGCGCAGATATGATAAACAAACCTGCTCCGCTTCTCAACCCGCAAACCCACAAACCTATGACAGCCGAAGAACTTTCGGTGGTATTTTGCGAAGAATTGGTACAGCAGGAAATCGACGACAAAACCGCATATTTCGACATCCCTGAAGAAATTTTAAAATTCTATAAAATGTATCGCCCGGCGCCCCTTGTTAGAGCCTACTGCTTAGAAGAAAAGCTTCAAACGCCAGCCAAGATTTATTACAAATTCGAAGGCAACAACACAAGCGGAAGCCATAAGTTAAATTCTGCAATCGCTCAGGCTTATTATGCTAAAAAGCAGGGCCTTAAAGGTGTTACAACCGAAACAGGTGCCGGCCAATGGGGCACAGCTCTTTCAATGGCTTGCTCATATTTCGATTTAGACTGCAAGGTTTATATGGTTAAGGTTTCATACGAGCAAAAGCCCTTCAGGCGCGAGGTTATGAGAACCTATGGTGCATCGGTTACACCTTCGCCTTCAATGGAAACCGAAGTTGGTAAACGCATTTTGGCAGAGCACCCCGGAACCACAGGGAGCCTTGGCTGCGCAATTTCAGAAGCGGTTGAAAAGGCAACCTCACTCGAAGGCTACCGCTATGTTTTAGGCAGCGTTTTAAACCAGGTTATGCTTCACCAAACCATTATAGGCCTTGAAACCAAAACCGCACTCGACAAATACGGCATCGAGCCCGATATTATTATCGGTTGCGCAGGCGGCGGCTCAAACCTTGGCGGACTTATTGCTCCATTTATGGGCGAAAAGATTCGCGGCGAGAAAGATTACCGCATTATAGCAGTTGAGCCTGTTTCATGCCCGAGCCTTACAAGAGGTAAATACGCCTACGACTATTGCGATACAGGCATGGTTTGCCCGCTTTCAAAAATGTACACCTTAGGCAGCGGCTACATCCCCGCACCTAACCACGCAGGCGGCCTTCGCTACCACGGTATGAGTTCAACCCTTTCACAACTTTACGACGACGGTTTAATGGAAGCTGTATCTGTTAACCAAACCGACGTTTTCGAAGCGGCTGAAAAGTTTGCAAGAATTGAAGGCATACTCCCCGCCCCCGAAAGCAGCCACGCAATTAAGGTTGCAATCGATGAAGCAATGAAATGCAAAGAAACAGGCGAAGAAAAAACCATTGTATTCGGCCTTACGGGAACAGGCTACTTCGATATGTATGCTTATGAAAAGTTCCATAACAAAAACATGGAAAACTATGTTCCGTCAGACGAGGAAATTCAGAAAAGCCTTTCTAAGCTCCCCAGTGTTGAATAATTTATTAAACACAAAACCCGCGCGAGGCGCGGGTTTTCTTTTTTACATAAAAACACTGCCGAACTTTTTGTTCGGCAGTGAAATTACAACTATAATTAGTTAGACTTGTTAAGCTTGTTAACAAGGTTTGATTTCTTTCTTGCAGCTGTATTCTTATGAAGGATACCCTTTGCAACGAGCTGGTCGATCTTCTTAACAGCAACCTTAACGCAGTCAGCCTTGTCAGCAGCGCCGTTTTCGATAGCAGCATCAGCCTTTTTAACAGCTGTTTTTAAAGCTGTGCGGTAGCTTTTGTTGCGTTGGTAGTTAGCTTCGCTTATAAGAACACGTTTTTTAGCAGATTTAATGTTTGGCATTTTTGCATCTCCTTAAAATATATAAATTTAAAAATTAAATTATTCGCCCTTTAAAATTGAAATAACCTCGGCAGTTTCGCTTAAAACGGCCTCTAAATTATTGTTTGAGCCGTTTTCGGGGTAAAGGCTTATGTAATCATTCTGACCTTTTGAAGAATACTCAGACAAAGCAGTGTCGATTTCTTCAGTTAAGGCCGGCTGACCGTTAAGTGTTGGCCCTGTTGCGGATTGGCCCCAAGGGTCGTAATCGTAGGTTAAAACGGTTTGCATTGCGCCATCCGCCACGGTGTAAACCGAGCCCTTTTGCGCGTTTTGTGAATGATAATAAACCTTTCCGTCGCAATTAAAGAACTGCGCAAACGGTGAAACAGCAAGTTCCCCGTTTGAGATGGGAATGTTATCAGCAATAACATAAAGATTGCCGCCCGAATAACCATAGAAGCACTGATACTGCGGAACAGAAACAGCTGCCGGGTCTTCAGGTCTTGCGCCGTAAGCGACGTACATTTCGTAAACGCCATCGCCGTTAAAGTCGTAAATTCTAACGACCGAAACACCGGCCACACCCAAATCGGTTGTATTTCCGTTTTCGTCTTTCCCGTAAACAATTTGACCCTCGCCATATTGCCGTGTGAGCTGATCGACAATGGCATAATACGCGGAATATTCCGGATTTAAGGGAACTTGAGGCTCAGACGAAACCTGCTCATCGCTGCTGCTGGAGTGCGATGAACTGTTATTAACATTACTATTATTGTTCTTCGTTTCACAGGCTGCTAACACGGACACAGCCATTGTTAAACAAACTATGAAAAGCATAAATTTCTTCAATTCGTACACACCCTCTTAGAAACATACCCTCTCACAGTAACAATACAGCTAATACATAATAACACCTTGGAAATATTTTTTCAATACCTTTTTTTAAGTTTTTCCTCATTTTAGATTTTTTTATTTAATATTTTAAAATTTCACCTGATATTTTGAATACGCAAATGCTCCAAAGCAAAAAATATTTATGAGGTGATTAATTTGGACTCGAGAACCGACCTGTGCATTGAAAGTTGCGAAACAGTTGCCCCTATGGCAGGAATAAGCCGCAAAGAGTATTCAGAAAATTCTATTAAAGTTACTTCAATTGAAATTACCGATGATAACGCCGCAAAGCTTATAGGCAGGCAAAAAGGGAAATATATAACCATTGAATTTGGCCCCCTTATGAATAACAGTTGTGAAAAAGAGGCGCACGACATACTCTGCCGTGAGCTTGAAAGCATTCTGCCAAGCAGCGGCAAAATGCTGGTTGTTGGCCTTGGAAATCGCCAAATAACCCCCGATGCAATTGGCCCCAAGGCCGCACAGTTAGTGCTGGCAACACGCCATATATCTGCAGAGCTTGCGAAAAGCATCGGCCTTGAAAACCTACGCTCGGTTGCGGTTATAACCCCCGGGGTTTTAGGCCAAACGGGGATTGAAAGCGCCGAAATAATTAAAAGCACTGTTAACCAAATAAAGCCCGATGCAGTGCTGGTGATTGATGCGTTTGCCGCCAAAGACCTCAGCCGCCTTGGGTGCACCATTCAAATATCAAACACCGGCATAACACCCGGCTCGGGCGTTGGCAACAGCAGGGCGGAAATAAGCAAAAAAACCTTAGGTGTTCCAGTTTTCGCGGTGGGAATACCCACCGTTGTTGATGCATCAACACTGGTTTACGAGCTAACCGGCAAAGAAAACGCCGGAAGCCGCGATATGATAGTAACCCAACGAGAAATTGATTCCCTTATTGAGCGAACCGCAAAACTTATGAGCCACAGCATAAACTGCGTGCTTCAGCCATCGGTGCCACCCGAAATATTAAATTCATTAAATTAAACTTCTTCTAATTTTCGTTCCCGATTCATAATATGAATTATGCGGGGTGAAACATAAATGAAGATTAATTTTTCAAAAATATTTGCGCTTTCGGCGGTTACCGCCTTATTTATAATATATTATAATTTCGGGCTCACCCCCGTTTACGGGCTTATAGACCGCGCGGTTAATTTAACCCATTCTGCGGTTACGCTGTTTGGCAAACAAGATTCTCGGTACACCGTTATAAACGGCGCAACAAAGCCCCAAAAAAGCACTAATAAACCAAGCACCGACACAAGCATAGATAACCAACCAGATGATAAAAAAAGCGAAGAAGCGGCAGTGGCTGCCGCTTCTTCGGGCAATGTTTTAGGGCCTATAACCCGCAAAACAATTGGGGGAGGTTCGTTAATATACGATAAAATACGCCTTAACAACAAATCAAACAAGGATATTAACATAAAAAAGTCGCTTTCGCAAAAAATCGACCTTTCTGTCAGCGGGGATTCACCCGAGGTTTTTATTTACCATACCCACGCAACCGAAAGTTATGTTTTAGAAGAAAGAGATTACTACACCGATTTAGACCTTGCAAGAAACACCGATAATTCTAAAAACGTTACCGCGGTTGGCGAAAAAATTGCCAAAACATTAAATTCAGGCGGCATACAAGCCCTTCACGATAGAACCCAGCACGACCACCCTGCCTATTCGGGCAGTTATAAAAGAAGCGCCGAAACCATGAAAGATGCGCTAAAAAAGCACCCAAGCACCCAAATAATGATTGATATTCACCGCGATTCGATCCCTGACGGAAATGGTGGAAAAACCGCCGCGGTTTGCGAAATCGGTGGCAAAAAAGCGGCACAGGTTATGCTGATTGTTAGCACGGGTTATAAGGGAAGCGAGCAAAACTTTGCATTTGCGCTAAAATTTCAGCAAACACTCGAAGTGCTCTACCCAGGGCTTGCAAGGCCAATGATTGTTTATGAAAGCGTTTATAACCAAAATCTTGCGCCTTTCTGCCTGCTAATTGAAGTAGGGACCGACGCAAACTCATTAGATGAAGCGCTTTATTCAGGCGAGCTGCTTGGCAACGCTTTAACACAATTTTTAAACGACTATAAATAAATTAACACAAGGACACAACAATGAAAAAACTCACAAAACAGGATAAAAAAACATTCGCGCGAAGTTTTGCTTTCTCGGCAATTATTTTCGGCGCCATAATTATATTAATAATAGGCATTTCGGTTTCATACGAAGCCATCAGGCGGGTTGGCTTTTGCGACAGTGGGCGGCAATCGGTTAGCATAACGCCCGAGGGCGATATAACCATACTCGATTTTACCCTTTAAGCCCTTACCGAGGAAGTTCAACCAAAAAATCTTCAACCGCGCAAACCAGGTGTTCGGGGCATAGATCGAATTTAGTAAACTGGTAAATTAGCCGCTCAACCCATTCCCTTTCGTCGCTTATATCTTCAATAACCATAAGCTCTATTCCGTTTTCATCGGTTGCGCGAATACCGTATGTGGTAACGCCCTGCCCTTCAACCATTATTTCACTCGACAATAATTGATAATTAAACTTTTTGTTCTCCATTTTATCCTCTAAGCCTCCAAACTTCAACATTTGTGAACTTCATTCACAAATCTACATATAATATAACTCCTAAAATATGGTTTGTCAAGCAAAATGTTAAAATAATTCACAATTTTGGTTTTTACGACAATTTTTGTGGGTTGATGCCCACCACATCAAAATATAAAATAAAGTTAACACTACTTGCATTAAAGGGTGAAATTAATGAAAAGCAGGTTAACTTTAGGATATAAATATTTAGTTGTTTTAAGAATTGGTATGATAACGGTTTTAATGCTTTTTGCAATGGCTCTTGTTTGTTTTATTAAAGCTCGCTTCCCCTCTGACCTATACTTCTTTGGCGAGCATTTAGCACTTACAGCCGAAAAGTTAGCAGTTATAACCGCCATTGTTTCATTTTTAGGTGATGCGATTGACAAAACAGTTAAATCTCAAAAGGGTTAAATCTTTTGCTTACTGTTCTTTTGTTTGCTTCCAACCGGCATATAGGGTTAAGCTGCCGGTTACCTCATCAGATTCAATATCCCACGGGGTTTGGCAGGCAGGGTCTAAATACCAGCCCGTAAATTCATAGCCCTGCCTTGTGGGCTCTAACTCTCCCTCTACCCTATCGCCATACATCACCTTTTGCGAAGGGATAGCGGTTCCGCCGTTAGAATCAAACTTAAGTGTAAAACCACCGTTTGATGAAATTACAATAATTGCGGCAAGCAGAGCCACCGAACCTAACAAAACAATTCGGTTCGCCGTTTTTACCGACATTTTTATTCGGCTATACAGCCCTCCTGAGCTTTTTGCAGTTTGCTCAGGAGGATTTTTTGCATTTTCAGTGTTGTTTTTCATTGTTCTTACCTTCTTGCAAGATACTTTCTCATATCGATCGAGCAGGCCACAAGAATAATCAAACCCTTTATAACATAAAGCATATTTGCATCAACCGAAAGAATGTTAAGCCCAACAAAGATAATTTGAAGCAGAAGAACACCTATAACAATGCCGCTGATTTTACCCGTTCCGCCAACGAATGATACGCCGCCGATAACGCAGGCCGCAATGGCATCGCTTTCGTAGTTCATACCTGTGTTTGCAGAACAAGAAGATATTCTTGCGCCCTCAATAAAGCCGGTTATGCCATACATCATTCCCGCAAGTACAAAAACTAAAACAATAGTCCAAAAAACGTTTACACCCGAAACATTAGCTGCCTCTTCATTAGAGCCAACAGCAAACATATTTTTACCAAACTTGGTTTTGTTCCAAATAATCCACATTATAACGGTTAGTATGGCCGAATAAAGAACATATTTCGGAACCGCAACCGAACCGATTGTAAATAATGTGCCGCGCACAAAATTTGTGTAAGACGGGTCAAGCCCTGAAAGCGTTTGCCCGTTATTGGTGCCTATCATAAGGTACATTAGCACTGCACCGAAAAGTATAAGCTGGGTTGATAGCGTTACAATAAAGGGGTGCAATTTAAATTTTGCAACGAAAAAGCCGTTAACAAGGCCTATAACCGCGCCCACTGCCAATATAATTAAAACCACAAGCCATAAAGGCATTACAGGCAGGTTCGGGAACATTTTATTGGCATAGCCCGTCATCTGCAAGAGTGATGCCGATATGCAGGCTGTAAGGCCAACAGCTCTACCTGCCGAAATATCGGTTCCGGTTAAAACTATCGCGCCGCCAATGCCAAGCGCTATTGGCAGCCTTGCCGCTGTTAACGAAATAATATTAACAATTGATGACGTTGAGATAAACGCAGGAACCCTGATTGCTATAAAAATAATTGCAATAACTATAATAATATACATTGCGTTATTAAAAACAGCATCGGTTACAAGCCGCTTTTTATCAGATGATGGAAGGCGTTTAAACTCCTCCCATTTATGGGTTAAGCCCCTTTTTGTTTGTTGATTAACATTAGACATCTCGTTCACCCTAAACATATTTTGCAGCAAGAGACATTATCTCTTCCTGTGTCGTATTTGAGGCATCCACCTCGCCTGCGAGCCTCCCGCCCGACATAACAAGAATTCTATCACACACGCCAAGAAGCTCAGGCATTTCTGATGACACCATAATTACCGTTTTGCCTTTTTTGGCTAAATCTATTATAAGCTGATAAATTTCATATTTTGCGCCAACGTCAATTCCTCTTGTTGGCTCATCAAGCAAAAGCACGGTGGGTTCGGTTAAAAGCCACCGCCCCAAGATAACCTTTTGCTGGTTCCCGCCCGAAAGCGTGCGAATTTTAGTGTCTCTTGTAGGGGTTTTCACCCTCATTGATTTTATGCACCAATCGGTGCCTTTTCTTATTTTTTTATCGCTTAAAAAGGGCCCCGTTTGATATTTTCGAAGGCTCGAAATAACGGTGTTATCGCTAATGCCGAGAATACCGAATATTCCGCTTGCGCGCCGCTCTTCGGTTAGCATTGCGAAACCATTTTTTATCGATTCCCTTGGGGTTCGGTTGCGAACCTCGCGCCCGTTAAGCATTATTGTGCCCGAACGGCGCGTGGATATACCAAACAAGTTTTCAAGAAGCTCGGTTCTGCCAGAGCCATCAAGCCCGGCAACCCCTAATATTTCGCCACGGCACGCAGTAAAGCTAACATCGTTTAACTTTGAATACTCTGACGTAAGCCCCGTAACATCAAGCAAAACATCGCCTATCTCATGATCCTTTTGCGGGTAGCGGTTTGTTAGTTCCCTGCCCACCATCAGGCGGATAATTTCGTCCATTGTTAGGTCTTTTGCCGATTTTGTGGCGATCCACTTACCGTCACGCATGATGGTTACTTCATCTGAAATGCGAAGGATTTCTTCCATTTTGTGCGATATATAAATTATTCCGCAGCCACGTTTTTTAAGCATTTCAATAATACTAAATAGCCTTTCAACCTCGGCTTCGGTTAACGATGACGTTGGCTCGTCAAAAACTATAACCCTTGAATTGTATGAAACAGCCTTGGCTATTTCAACCATCTGTCGCTGCGAAACGGGTAGCCTGCTCATCACCGTTTTCGGGTCGATATTAAGCCCTAAATCTTCAAATATCTTCCTTGTATCGGCCATCATTTTCTTTTCGCTCGTTAAGGGAACGCCTTTAGCAACGGTTGGAAAACGCCCAAGCCACATATTATCCATAACATTGCGTTTTAAAGCCTGATTTAACTCTTGGTGCACCATTGCAACCCCGTTCTCAAGGGCCTCTTTAGAGTTTTTAAAGTTTACTTCCCTGCCCTCAAGGAATATTTTTCCGCCGTCTTTACCGTAAACTCCGAACAGGCATTTCATAAGGGTTGATTTGCCCGCGCCGTTTTCCCCCATAAGTGCGTGAACGGTGCCTGCCTTTACGGTGAGGTTTACCTTATCAAGCGCCTTAACACCGGGGAAAACCTTTTCAATGCCCTCCATTTTTAAAAGAACCGGTTGGTTCTCTTTCACATTTTGCTCCATAATACATCTCCAAAAGAGTAATTCGATTATTCCCCTGTGTAGGTGGCATACGGGATGTTAACACGCCAGTTGCCGATTATGCCTTCTGTGGCAATGCCGCTTAACATTTCTCCCGATTCTTCTAAAAGGTTTTTAGAAATCTGGGTTATAGTTTTAGCCATTCCTTCGGCATCCTGCTTGATTGTTCCCGTCATGCTGCCCGAAGCTATTGCCTCGCGAGCGGCATCGGTTGCGTCAACCCCAAACACGGGGATAGTTTTGCCGCCCTTTTTGTTATAGCCTGCCGCCTGAAGAGCCGACACAGCGCCAAGCGCCATTTCATCGTTATTTGCAATTACAACCTCAACCATATTTTTGTTGGCTTCGCTATACTGGGCTAAAATTGTGCTCATATAGTCGGTTGCCGCGGCCGACGACCACTGGCCGTTTTGGTCAACAAGGTATTTGTTTGTGTTAGATGGGTCGTAGAATTTGAGTTCAGGCTTTCCATCGCCCTTTAAAAGCTCGTTGCAGTCTTCTGCACCATACTGTGTGCGGGCGATCGCCTCCATATTACCCTCTTGGCCTTTAAACATTACGTAGCTTATAACTCCGTCGCCATTCAGGTCAACCGTGTCGTAGTTTTTTATAAGATATTCGCCAACCATCTGCCCCTGCATATGGCCTGCCATTTCGTAGTCGGTTCCAACAAACACGCACTTATCGTAGCTTTCAACCACTGTTTGATCAACCGAACGGTTAAAGAAAATAACCGGAATACCGGCCGACTTTGCCAGTTCAATAATATTCATTGCGGCATCGTTCGAGCCTGTGTCAACAACGTTTACAATCAGCATTCTCGAACCCTTTGCAATGGCTGTTTGCACCTGCTCGGTTTGGGTTGTTTGGTTGCCGTTTGCATCATAGTTATTAAACTTATATCCTGCATCCTTTAAATACTTGTCCATCGCGGTTCTTACGCTTGAAATATATGTGTCGCTATAGGTGTAATAAAAAACCGAAACTTCGCCTTCGCCGCCCGAACCACCGCAGCCTGCAAAGACTGTTATAATAAGAATCAGCGATAAAAATAAAATTATTAACTTTTTCATTTATAATTCCTCCTTGAATTTTTACCAACACTCGGTTATTAGAATTATACCCACCAATATGTTTTTTAAAAATAATTTTTAAATATTGTTGTGCTTAGCTAAAATTAATTGCTTTTTTTGCAAATTTGCTTGTTATTAACGGGGCAATGGTATATAATTAATTTGTATTAAGATTTTTTGAAAGGGTGTGTTTGTTTATGATTTTAGATGCACATTCGCATATTCTCCCCGCAATTGATGACGGCGCAAAAAACGAATCGGAAGCAACGCGCCTTTTAAGTATGCTAAAAGCGCAAGGTGTTAATGCCGTTCTTGCAACGCCGCATTTTTATAACTATAAACATAATCCCGAAGAATACATTTCAAAAACCGAATTAGCGCTTGAAAAGTTAAAAAAAGCATCGGGCTTTGACGAAATTTATTTAGGGTATGAGGTTAAGTATTTTAAGGGAATGTCGAACAAAGCGTATTTAAAAAAACTCACCCTTGGAAAAACAAATTATCTTCTTTTAGAGCTTGATTGGGGCGGCATAACCGACGGCGCAATTGATGAAATTGCAAATATGAAAAGCACCTGCGGGCTCACCCCAATTTTAGCCCATGTTGAGCGTTATTCATATTATGCCAACTATAATAAGGCGTTAAACCTTGTTGAAACAGGCAAGGCACTGGCTCAGCTGAACGTTGATTCGGTTCTTACAGGGGTTAATAAAAGCGAAGCAATATATTTAGCTAATCAAGGCTTTTACTGCCTAATAGGCAGCGATACTCATTCGCTTTTAGGCCGCCCGCCAAAAATCGGCGAATTTTTAGGCAAGGCGCCATCGCTTATTAACGAGCAAAGCCTTAAAAAAATTGAAGATTTTTCATCTAAACTTTTAAACAGTATTAAAGGTTTAGATTAATAAATAAAAAGGAGTTTTAAAAATGAAAATCACAAAAGATATGTGCATAGGCGATATTTTAGATATGGACAGGGGCACAGCAGAATACTTCCTCGAAATGGGTATGCACTGCCTTGGTTGCCCTGCTTCGCGCGCTGAATCGGTGGCCGATGCCTGCGCAGTTCACGGAGTAAGCGCCGATGAACTTATTGAAAAGCTCAACAACTATTTTGAAAGCAAAAACGCATAATGAATTTAGATGCACGTTTATTAGCGGCTGCCGCGTATGTTGAGTGTGGCAGCCGCGTTGCTGATATTGGGACCGACCACGCCCACCTGCCCATTCACCTTATTCGAAAAGGCATAGCAGAATATGTTTATGCCTGCGATATAAACGAAGGGCCTTTAAAAAATGCGGCCGCCAACATTGCAAAATGTGGCGTTCAAAACATTGAAACAAGGCTTGGAAGCGGGCTTGAACCTATACACCCCAATGAAATAAACACCGTTATTATTGCAGGAATGGGCGGCGAGGTAATTGCCGATATTTTAGAAGGTTCGCCTTGGGTGAAAAATGAAGGCTATAACATTATTTTGCAGCCTATGTCGAGCGCTTATAACCTGCGACGCTTTCTTTGCGAAAACGGGTTCGAAATTCTTGCCGAAACGGCGGTTTCAAGCGCAGGCAGGCTTTACACCGTTTTAAAGGTGAAGTTCACAAACAGTGAAAATAAGTATGATGACCTTTTTTATTACTTTGGCAAGCTGTTTGAAACAAACACTGACATTAGCCGTGCTTACATTGAATGGACAGTTAACATTTTATCTAAGCAAATAAGCGAAATGGCAGGCTCCGAGAGGATGGCACAAAAACGGCAGGAACTTCAAGCCGTTGTTACACGCGCAAAAGAACTTTTAGAAAATAAATAGGTGAAAAATGGCACTTGATGGAATATTCCTTCACAAGCTGTGTGAAGAAACCGCTAACGAATTATCAGATATGCATATTGATAAGATCTACCAGCCTTCTAAAGAAGAGCTGGTGCTTATTATGCGCAAAAAAGGGGTTACACGCAAACTGCTGATAAGCATAAAATCAACCTCGGCAAGAATATGCTTTACCGAAAATCAGCCCGAAAACCCTGCCACACCGCCAATGTTTTGCATGCTTCTCAGAAAGCACCTAACGGGCGCTGCCTTTGTTACTATTGAACAACCCGGCTTTGAAAGAGTTGCGGTTTTTAAGTTTGAAACTAAAAACGAAATGCACGACAGGGTTACGGTTTCGCTCATAATCGAGCTTATGGGCAGAAGCTCGAACATAATTTTAGCAGATGAAACCGGCAGAATTATCGACTGCGTTAAGCGCTCAAGCATTGAAAGCTCTGAACGGCTTATTCAACCGGGGGCTAAATACGTTTACCCCGATAGGCCCGATAAACAAGATTTACGTAACCTTTCAGCAAATGAAGCGTTAAATCTTATTCTATCTTCAACAGGCGGCCTGCAAAAAGCAATTGTTAACCTTTTTGAGGGGCTATCCCCCTTAGTAGCAAGGGAGCTTTGCACACGCGCCCAAATTGATTTCGAGGCCGATTGCCAAGGCCTTACAGATACGCACAAATCTGCACTGCAAGCATCGTTTGAACAGTTTATAGATGAGGTTAAAAACAGCAAAACCGCCTGCGTTGTTTATGAAAATGAAAATCCGTTGGAATTTTCATTTATTGATATAACGCAGTACGGCGCAGGCTTTAAAACTAAAAACGGTGAAAGCTTTTCTGCCGCTACCGAAATGTTTTACAGCGAACGCGCCAACCGCGACAGAATACATTCGGCAGCAGCAGGGCTTCAAAAGCTTGTTTCAAACCTGCAAAGCCGAATCAACCGAAAATTAAACGCGCGAATGCAAGACCTTAAGAAAAGTGAAAAGCGCGAAAAATACCGCATATACGGCGAGCTTATAAAAGCAAACCTTCACTTAATTGAACGTGGAGCAACATCAGTTACGGTGAACAATTATTACGACCCTGAGTTTGCAGAAATAAAAATTCCACTTAACAGTGCGCTTTCCCCTGCCGATAACGCGCAAAAATATTTTAAAGATTATAAAAAGGGCTGCGTTGCGGCGCAGCTTCTAACTTCGCTTATTGATGAAGGCAAGGCAGAGCTTGAATATATCGAAAGCGTTGCCGATGAGCTTGAGCGTGCCGAATCGATAGCCGAGCTTGAGGCCATACGCGATGAGCTTGTGCGGTCGGGTTATGCAAAATCTACCTCTAAATCCCGAAAGCCTGTAAAATCACCGCCGCCGCGCGAATTTATATCGCCCGATGGCTTTAAGATTTTGGTTGGGCGCAATAACCGCCAAAACGATGAGTTAACCACCAAAACCGCCCAAAAAAGCGATATTTGGCTTCACACAAAAAACATCCCGGGCTCGCACGTTATTATAATTTGCGAAGGCGCCGAACCGCCTGACAGCACCATTATCTTCGCCGCCCAAAAGGCCGCATTTTATTCGAAAGCCAAAAACTCTTCGCAGGTGCCTGTTGATTACACACTTGTAAAGCACGTTAAAAAGCCTGCAGGAGCAAAAGCGGGAATGGTTATTTTCACCCATAATAAAACACTGTTTGTTGAACCTAAGGAATAAATATTTATAAAGTAAATCCGGCTCTGCAAAAGCAGAGCCTGCTGAATTTTTAATCTATACTTACAAAATTCATATCACTAAAATGTACCCTATTCTATTGCACACACTACGCGATCAAAGAATCTCTGCACAAGCCATAAAATAAAAAACACCACGTTTTTGATCTGCCAACATCGCCGCAACGCACACACATTTTTGCGACAAAATGTCGTATTTTTATTGACACGCTCGTTTTGGTATGATATATTAATTATGTTATCTTTTTATAATAAGTGTAGTTATTTCAGTTGCGACAAAGCAGTGTTTTTTGTGTTTGCGGTAGATAATTAGAAAAGAGGGAAATTAATGCCGTTGAAAATTGACGAAAACCTAAAAGAATTGGCCATTGAAAATATGTTGAAAAATTTAACTACGCTACGAACAATGCTTCACCTTTCGCAGGCCGAATTAGCAGAGATGATTGGATTGGGCAGGCAAAGCCTTGTTTCTATTGAAAACAGAAAACGCAAAATGACTTGGAGTACATTTTTATCACTGTTATTTGTCTTCTCGCAAAACAAAGAAACAAATAAACTGCTTGAAATTTTCGGGATCTATTCAAAAACTTTAAAGGACATATATTCCGATAATAAATCTTAAAGGAGATAGCTATGTGGATTAATTCTGCACTAATTACCCACCAAGGTAACGTTAGAGAAAAGAATGAGGATAATTTTTATTATTTGGGTTCCACACTGGCTGATGCAAAAAGCGATCAATACTTTTCTTCAAATAGTTTTTCACTAAGCAGTAAACTAAACTTATTTGCCGTGTTTGACGGAATGGGCGGTATGAGTGCCGGAGATAGAGCTTCTCAATTATCGGCAACTACAGCAAAAAACGAATACAAAAAGCACAGCAACTCTAATGCAACTTTATTAATGAACTATATTTGTAACCAATCTAATTATATTATATGTAATGAGATGGTTAACGGCGCTAAAAAACGTATGGGATCAACCGCAGCAATGCTTTGTTTGCAGGGTACCAATTACTATGTTTGTAATATCGGCGACAGCCCTGTTTTTATTCATCGGCAAAACAAACTGTTCCGTATTTCTGCAGAGCACAGCGAGCGCGAAATGTACGAACGCCTTACAGGCACTTCACAAGCAGGGCGAAAATTTAAACTTACACAACATCTTGGAATTTTCCCTGAAGAAATGGCTATTGAGCCTTTTAACGCTTCAGGTAACATTTTTTCAGGTGATAAATTTTTAATTTGCAGTGATGGCCTTACAGATATGGTGGAATTAACCACTATAAATCAAATTATAAATAATTCTTCTAATGTTAAAATTGCTGTTAAATCACTTATGTCTGCGGCACTTAAAAACGGCGGCAAGGATAACATAACAATTATTTGCATTGAAATAAAAAAGAATATGCTCACCGGTATGTTCTAAAAGTTTTATTAAAACGTTGGGTTTTGAGGGGATAATATGGTAGTAACAATAGTTCTTTTACACAATGACAACATCTATCATTCTACAATAGAAATGGGGCAAGAAATTTCAATTGGCTCTCATAAAAAAGATAATTTATTTGTTAGCGAGTTTTCTGCTGAACAAATTGTTGTTAAATGGAAAAGAACCGGTTTTTCTGTTAACGCAAAAAAAGCCTATGATTTTGATAAAGAATCTGTGCCGCTTGATACAATTATGGTGCTGGATAAAAGCACAAAAACCGTTTTATATCTTAGCTCTTTAACATCCCAATCAAGCGAGTCAATTAAATTGCCGTATAACTGTATTCTTAAATTTGGTCGTTCAGAAAATTGTGATGTAGTTTTAAAACTCCCTTTTGTTTCAAGTAATCATTTCATTTTAAAGAATGAATCGGGCAATGTTCGCATTGAAGATCAAGGCAGTACCAACGGATTATTTTTAAACGGAAAAAAGGTTAATATCGCTAAAATGAAATCCGGCGATGAACTTTCAATTTTAAGCGCAAAAATCAAACTATTTAACGGAAGCTTATTCTTCGAAAATGTTGGTGAAAAACTGCACATTGGTGAAATTAACAATTTAGTTGATAACACAAACCACACAAGCAGTAATAACAATCAACTTGTCTACAGGCGTTCACCTCGCACCCAAGATCAGTTGCCGCACGAAGATATCATTCTTGCAAGTGCACCAACCAAGGCCCAAAAATTTGAAAAGAATCGCGGTATGTTTGCCTCGCTTGCGGGGACCGGTGCTATGTTCGCGGCTAATATGTTCACCGCTGCAGCATCACCGGCTTTGCTTGCTGCCAGAGCAGCAAGTTTGGTTTCACCAATCACAAGCATTGCAAGCTCAAGCGGCTCGAACAAAAAAAGAAAAATGAGCCTTGAACAATATGAAACCCTACGACGCGAAAAATATGGCGCCTATATTAACGACCAGAAAGCGCGTATTGAATCGGTAGCTAAAGTACAAAGAGATATCATCTCTCGTGAAAATCCTGAACCCAAGGAATGCATAAATATCCTCTATGGATTAAAGCGCAACCTTTGGGAAAGAATGCCCTCTGACCGAGATTTTCTTGACGTGCGTGTTGGAATGGGATACGAAGATTTATGCGTTACAGTGAAAAGCCGCACAGATAGCAACGGATTTCAAATGGAAGATGATGAAACAAGAGAGTTATCTGAACAAATTATTGAAGAAACCCGAATTGTAGATAACGTCCCTGCGCGAATTTCTCTATTAAACAAAAACACTATAGGTTTTGTAGGTGATAGAGACAAAACTATTAAGTTGGTTAAAAATATGCTCATATCATTAACCACATCACATTGCTTTGAGGATGTTAGAGTTGTAGGTATCTTCGATTCTAAAGAGCGCGAAAAATGGGAGTCGCTTAAATGGCTGCCGCATGTGTGGGATGATAACAAGCAGTTTAGAACCTTAGCCTTTGATAAAGAAAACGCCCACAACCTTTGCGAAATGTTCAACGATATATTGAAAAAAAGGCGCGAAGAAATCAAAGACAGTTCATATGGCAGAAAAGCAATACCACAGCCATTTTATATTTTTATCTTCGGATCTAAAGATTTGGTTGAAAAAGAAGAAATAATGCACAATTTGTTTGTTAACGACTCGGCAATGGGTGTTACTTCGTTATTCTTGTTTGACGATATGTATATGTTACCTAACGATTGCAGATGTATTGTTGATCTTGATAACGGCCCCTGTGTTTTCGACCGCAATGAAGCTAACAACAAGTTCTATTTCACACCGGATTCTGGAACTAATGATATTCATTGGGATACTTTTGCACGCAGAATGTCGGCAGTAAGTTTAGATGGTTTTGCTAAAACGGTTGGTTTGCCAAATGGTATTACATTTTTACAAGGTTTTGGAGCACAAACCGTTGAACAATTAGATGTAGTAAACAGGTGGAACTCGGCTGTTCCATACAAGAGCTTGGCAGCTCCAATTGGAATAATGGCAGGTAACAAACCGTTCTATTTTGATATTCACGAAAAGAAACATGGTCCACACGGGCTTGTAGCCGGCACAACCGGATCGGGTAAAAGTGAACTTCTTCAAACATGGATTTTATCAATGTCACTTTGTTACCATCCGCATGATGTTTCTTTTGTTATTATCGACTATAAGGGCGGTGGTATGGCAAATCTTTTAGAACCCCTCCCACATGTAGTTGGCAAAATCACAAACATAGGCTCTAACATTTCCAGATCTCTTACTTCTCTTCAAAGCGAAATCAAAAGGCGATATGCGATCTTCGATGAATACGGTGTTAACCATATTGATAAATACCAAAAGCTTTATAAATCCGGCAAGGCTACAGAACCAATGCCCCACTTAATCATTGTTTCGGATGAGTTTGCTGAACTGAAAAAAGAAGAACCGGAGTTTATGACGGGACTTATTAGTGCAGCACGTGTTGGCCGTAGTATTGGTATCCACTTGGTTCTTGCAACACAAAAACCTGGCGGCGTGGTTGATGATCAGATCCAAAGTAACTCTCGTTTCCGTTTGTGCTTAAAGGTGCAAGATGTTAACGATAGCCGAGAAATGATTAAAAGGCCCGATGCAGCTAAATTAACTCAAGCCGGCCGCTCATACATTCGAGTTGGCGAAGACGAATACTTCGATTTGTTCCAATCTTTCTGGAGTGGCGCTCCTTATTTTGGCGCGGTTAGCGCTGAAGAAAACATTAGCAACCAGGTTAGAGTAGTTGATGTAACCGGAAAGCGCATCAAAACAGTAGCAGATGAAAAAACACGTTTTAAATCTGATTTAGACGAATTAACGGCTATTGTTCGCTATGTGTGTAGTGTTGCCGATGAAAACAACATCGAAAAACTTCAAGGCCCTTGGTTGCCTGAACTTCCCGAAAAAATATATCTTTACGAAACAAACGAAAAAGGCACTTTTGACGGAAGCGAATGGCCTAAATCACCTAAATGGCTATCCTTCCCCATAGGCAAATATGATGCACCTAAGCTGCAAGCTCAAGGGACTCAATATATGGACCTTGCAGCCGAAGGCCATTACGGCATTTACGGTGCCCCGGGAACCGGAAAAACCAGCCTTTTGAAGTCTGTGGTTATGTCGTTAGGGCTTCATTATTCTCCACAAGATGTCAATATTTATATTCTTGACTGTGGCGGCTGGAGCATGAGTATGTTTAGCGGTATGCCGCACGTTGGCGGTATAGCATTAGATAGCGAAGAGGAAAAATTCTTTAAGTTTGAAAAACTTATTATGCAAGAATTCGAATCACGAAAAAGAATTTTTCTGAAAAACGCAGTAAGTTCACTTAAAGCATACCGTGAAACAGTTTCTTCCGATATGCCTGCAATTGTTATCGCAATTGATAATATAATTCCTATTTTCGACTTATATCCGGATTTAGAAAATCTGTTTGTAACTATTGCACGTGACGGTGCTACATACGGTATTTATATGATATACACTGCTAACAGCACATCCGGAGTGCGATACAAGGTGTTACAAAACATCCGCGGGGCCATTGCATTTGAACTAACCGACAAAGGTGATTACGCAACCATTGTTGGGCGTTTAGATGGTATGGTGTTGCCCAAAATAATCGGGCGTGCATTTTATAAAGGCAACCCACCCGTTGAATTTCATGCTGCGCTTTCTGCTAACGGCGAAAACGACAGGGAAACAATGTTAGCTGTAAAAGAACTCACAGCAGAAATGAACGCAGCTTGGGAAGGCCCGCGCCCCAAACCCATACCGGTTATGCCTGAAAATGTAACCAGCGAAGAAATGATATCTGAATATTCGGTAAGAACGCTAATCCCGGTTGGAATTAGTTGCGACGATATTCGACCTTCATACATAGACCTTTCTACAAACTATTCATTGCTCATTTCAGGATCGGTTCATTCAGGAAAAACACGAAAACTATCTCAGATCACCAATATGGTGGTGTCACGTTTCGTTGATTCTAAGATTTTTATATTCGATAGTTTATCTAAAGCACTTAACGATACACAGAATATAGCACACAAATACACTTCAATCGATGACGATTTAGCTGTTACTGCATCACTTGATGAACTTGTAAGTTTTTTGAACGAACGAAAAAAAGCACAGAATCAAGCAAAGCAGATAGATGGAGAAAGTTTCAAAGAAAAAGATTTTATCGCGAATTATGAACTTCTTTGCATTGTTATTGATGATCTAAAAGAATTCATCGACACCGTTTCAGATGCAAACAAAAACACAATGGAGAGAATCTGCAGAATGGCGCAAGACTTAGGAGTTATTGTTCTTTGTGCAGGAAGAATGGCAGATATAGCGAAATATAACGAAATCGAATCTCTCACAAGGGTAATTGTTGGCAATCAGAATGGATTAGTTATGAACGGAACACCTGCACAGCACGAATACTTCCAAAACAATCTTAAGTTTACCGAGCGCGATATTGAAGCCGGAGAAGGTTTTTCATATCAGTTTGACGGTGGAAAATGCATAAAGATTAAACCGATACAGTAAAGAGGTGGAAATATGATTAAAGTAAATATGGCAGAAATAGAAACTTTAACAGATATTTTGATTAAGGTTTCCTCTGATTCCGATGAGGTATTAAATCGATTGCGCCAGATTTTCAACGAAATGCACAACGATGTTGAATTGCCTTTATACCCACAATCTTCAATAGCACTCGAAGCTGTTTCAGGGTCACTTGATGCAATCAACCGAGGAAATGATGTTTTGCAATCGTTAAAGAACACCTTGTTATCTATTGCAACCACATATCAAGAAACCGAAAAAAGGAACAAGGATGCTTTAAACCGAATGTCGGCAATGATGGATAATATAAGCGTTGACTATAACGCAGCAATTATTTCCAACAGCATTACTCCTGTTGAGCATAACAACGATATTGAGTCTCAAAATATAATTCAGCAAATGGTGGCTGACGGTGTTGAAGAAATGCAGGCAACTAACATCGCCGCTTTAACTAAAGCTGTTAGAGAAGAATACGAAATATCTGAAATTGAAGATCTTACCGAAAATTATTAATGGAGGAATACCATGAACGAAGATTTTCAAATCAAGTTGTCCTCTAAAGAAGTGTTAACACTTGCCGCATTGCTTGGATATAAAAGTATATTCGGTGTAAAGGATGGAGGCTTTTTTAAACGCGATGCCAACATTAACCCTTTAATAAGGCAGTGCGTTCGGCGATTAGAAAGGAAAAAGCTTATTCAATATGATTTGAGCGGGATTTTATATATTGCTCCTGTCTTAAAGAAAGCAATAGATTGTATTTGTAATGCCGAATCTGTTGGATTGTTTTCAACAAATCTTAAGTCGGGCAAAAAATCTTCAACCTACATAATGGAAAGTAAAAACACTGTTGTTTTACTTGAACGTTCAAGTAATGACAATTACAGCATCTGTCTCACTGATACAGTTCCTTTAAAAAAGGTTATACCACGAGAAATACTTTCATCACACCACAGTGAAATTCACGAGATAATGTTGTTCGAAGAGGCTGAATACATACACAATCAAATCGCGTCTTTTAACCATGAACAGGCCGAAACCCGTATTCAAAAACATATTAATGATAGCAAAGCCAGTAAGATTATCACTAAAATTCTCGCAGGAAACTGCGGATATATGAGTGTTCAAATTTATGCTAAAGACAAGAACTTATATAAAACCGTTTATAACACACTGTTAGTTTGTATAGACAATCACACGATTTCATTACACTTAGATGAAAACAACGTGTTACGGTTTGAATCATTATCTCCCACGATGATAACGGGATGTATAGGTTCAAAATTCAAACTTAGCGCAAAGAGAGGTATTGTTTAGTGGAAAATATTATTGTTACAGTAACAAACCTTAACAAAGCCTATTTATACGACTTAGAAGTACCTACAAATGTTTCTATTGACAAACTTAAAAATGATATTGTAGAAGCATTGAATGGCTATAAACCTGATTTATTTTTGCAAACCGCCACTACCGAACTGTTTTGCAATCGATTCGGGCGCCAGCTAAAATCTAACGAAACATTAGAAAGTGCCGGTGTATGGAACGGCGACTATATCACAATAATCGAGGTGTAAACAAATGGACGAAATCACATTTGTTGATGTTTTATCCCATTATCAATTAAAGCTTAAAGAAGTTTCAGACGAAGTTGAAACAATTAAGAAAAATTTAAAAAAGGCTGAAGGCTGCATTGATTCCGGTTGGACCGGCGCATCTGCCGATGCATGCCGCCTGAAGTTAGAATATGTAAGCAGTGAACTTACAAAATCTTTAACCGAACTTTCCGAAGCACTTGTTAAACTTTCAGCAATAGGCGAGGTTTTGGCCGAGGAAGATATTACTTTGATTTGACTGCCATTTGGCATCAAATATATATTTTTTGAAAGGTGGAAACAACCATGGCACTTATTCAAGTGACACCCGACTTGCTCAACGGCAAGGCTAACGATCTACGTACTCTCAAGAGTCAGCATGATGAGGCAATGAGCAAAATGCGCACCCTTATTATGGGATTAAATGAAGTATGGAAAGGTGACGCTCAAGATGCGTTCGTTGCAAAATATGAAAGCATGCAGTCTACCTTCACTAACTTCTCTCAGATGCTTGAAGAGTATGCAAAGCTGATGAACACTGCAGCTCAAAGGCTTCAGGAAACAGATACTGCTTTGCAGGGCACTATGAATAGCTTCGGCGGCTAATTGTAGTGAATACAATTCATAGCAGGGCGACTTTCTTTTGTTTGTTGCCCTGCTATGAAGTATGTGTTATTTTGAAATTAACTTATCTATTAAACTAATTTCAAAATAATACATCAAACAAGGAGGGGATGATGTTATGAATATACAGGTTGACACTTCTCAATTAGTTGAAAGAAGCAGTGAAATTAACGCCCTGAGAACCGAGTTATCTAATATTATGGAGCAGATTGAAATTCTTATTCTTTCTGTAAACGGCGGATGGCAAGGTGACGCAGAGAGGGCTTTCTCTGAGAAAATCCTCTATGTAAAAAAACAGTTCGCAAATATTGCAAACTTCTTTGAGGAATATGCCGGTCTTCTCAAAAGTTTTGCATATACATACGAGCAACAGGAGTCTGATATTTCTTCGAAAATCAATTTAACGTAAAGGAGTAAAGCACATGAACAAAGAAATAATCTTAACACCTGAAGAACTTTATTATTTAGGAAGTTTTCTTCAGGCGAAGTATATAGACTATGCATATATTGCTGCTATGAGCGATATAAAACAAAATTACAAGCTGTTTGAAAAGGAAACAAGAGCATCTCTTGTATCTTCTGGTATTATAATAGAAGACTTTGCAGGAAATATCGAGATTGACGAATCAGTCCGCACCCTTTTAACTCCTATATTCTTTGGAGAAACTGAAACTTCTCTTGATATTTGCGAAATTGGCGTCAATAGTTCTGTAACAGTTTACAAATTCCATTTTTATGATGAAACTATTACTATGGTTACCGGTCACCAAGAAAAACTGATAGTTAAATCTATCGACCTAATAGAAATTCAGCAAATTGTAGAAAAACTTTTACCGGCTAACTACAACCCTAAATCAATCACCATATCCGATATCGCTGATCTTGAAGTTACTCGTTTTATTGCAGCAAAAAGTATTTTAGTTGGGAACACTTCGACCGTAAAAACATATATCGAGGCCGGCAACGTACTCTATCAAGAGAATGAAGAAAACATCGAAAGCATCAGCAAAGAAATGTTTATTTCAAATGTTTGTGAAATTGTAAAGGGGGCTTAAACGATGGCTTTCAGAGATGAAAACGGAAAAATTACTATTGATGAAAATGCTGCACTAAATGATATTAACAAGTTAAACTTAACAATATCTCAACTTGAACAGGCATATGACTTAGTTACGCAAATTAACTATTTATCAACAGATATGCAAGGCAATACAGCAACGGTCATCAACTCGGTTTCGACATATCTTATGAAAGAAATTTCAGACTTGATGTCTTATACCGACAATACCAAAGATAACATCACAAAGATAGTAAACAAGTATCAGGCTATTGATAAAAAAATTAAAGAAATTATTGAACTGTGAGGGAAGTTTATGGCATCGCTTAAATGTAATATTGAAATGCTAAAACAAGCCGAGGCTTCTTTTAAAAAGGTTTCGGCAAATTCTATTGCACTAAAAGATAAAACTAATACTATCGCGAACGAATTAGAAGTAGTTTGGGATGGCGCCGCAAGCGAAGAATTTATTCGACGTCTTCGCAACCAAGCACAAAAGATCGCCGATAGCAAAGCAACGATTGACGAGTTGCGCAAATATTCTAAATCTTGCAGAGAAGATTTGGAAAAGGTTGATAAAGCTATCAACGCTATACTGTCTATTTTTGATAAAATAGGCATTTTGGATGATATGGAACGAATCGGCATTTTAGACGCTGTTGGTATACATAAAACAAATGGCAACAGTTGCAGTAAATAAAGGAGGTAACCATTTTGATTATAGTTGATACAGAGAAAATCTTTGCTATGTCTTCTTTAGCAATGCAAACTAAAGATGTTTTAGAATCATGTGTAAAAATTATATCTTCCTTAACTGAACACAACGATTGGAACTGCATTGAAAGAGACTACGTTAACGAATCACTTCTGACCACAAAATCTAAAGTGCTTAGTCTTAATAATAATATTGACTATTTTTCAGGCACATTAAAAAATGTAGCATCACAATTCGAAAGTTTTGAAAATGCTATCCCAAATCAATACCAATCTTTAGAGAACTCTTTTGCGGATTATTTCGCAATCGGTTCACAAAATATCACAAGCAATATAGGAACCAATTCTGAAAAAATCGCTTCAACCATATCGAAAAATGTTCACGTTTCGGGTGGTTTAGAGAATTATTCTTTAGGCAGTTTAACAAATGATTTAAAGGTATGCAGTTTTGATGATGTGGATTTCGGCAAATAAAAATAGAGGTGTAATATGGCTGATAAAATTGTAATCACAACAACAGAATTAAAGCAGTACGCCCAACAATTAAAGGATTTATCAATACAAATCGGTGAACTCCACAGTACTCTATCCAATGCAGTTAATAATATGGATAGCGCTTTAGACAGTAAGCGTTCTGTTAATTTATGCGACAAAGGAAATAAAATTGT
>JAZNGF010000016.1:0-29669 GCA_045576295.1 Acutalibacteraceae bacterium
TACAACAGCGTAAGCTGAGTAATATATAATGGCCCGTTGGTCAAGTGGCCTAAGACTCCGGCCTCTCACGCCGGCAACACGAGTTCGAATCTCGTACGGGTCACCAACAATTAAAGACATAAGGCAGAAATGCTTTATATAAAGTCGGTGCTTATTACGATGAGGGTCCACCCGTTCCCATCCCGAACACGGAAGTTAAGCTCATTCGTGCCGAAGATACTTGGTGGGTGACCGCCCGGGAAAATAGGTCAGCGCCGACATTTTTTATTATATAATGTATGCAAAGCGCATATATTAAAATATACCGATGCCTCAATAGCTCAGTCGGTAGAGCACGCGGCTGTTAACCGCGGTGTCACAGGTTCGAGCCCTGTTTGAGGCGCCAAGAAAAAAGACCGTTTTCGAACGGTCTTTTTTCTATCCAATCCGACAGGCTTGGTATGTAATCGCCGTACGGCGTATGTAATCAGTTCGCTTTGCGAACTGTATGGCATCAGCCAATAGGCTGTATTAATCTTACTGTCGGATTGATTACATACAACACTTTGTGTTGATTTCATCCACGGCGTTGCCGTGATTACATTCCGTCTTGCGACGGATTACATACAAGGCTACGCCTTGATTTAACATATAGATTCGGCTATACTGTATAGAGAGGTGAGTGTATGAAAGATAATCCTTTATCATCTTTCAAATACGCAAGTCTTCCTCAAGTGTTTTTGCTAATGTATCTGAAGCCCAATATCCACAAAGTCTTGCCGATATGCTTTCTAAATTCAAAATTGCGCGTAAAGAATGCATAGAAACAGAAAGTTGGTTAAAACTTTTATTTAATACAAATGCTATTGATGAAGATACATATAAAAAGAATAGAAATCTTTGTGGTCGTATTAGAAGAATATTGATTACAAGTTGTAAAACCTTGAAAGAAAAAACATAAGGTAGGAATTTAATGAATTTTATTAAATTAAAAATGAATGATAGCACGTACTATGACGCACTATACAACTTGATGGTTGGATATGTTGCAGAAACGGATTCGCACCAAAATATTAAAACACCGCAGGAAATTATCCCTAATATAACAAAAAGTATGATTGACAAAATAGATGAAAACCGTTTATTGCAAATCGTATATGTAGAAGATGAACCGATTGCTTTTTGCTATGCCAAGATAGATAGAATGGGAGATAAGGGATATATTAGACCTGATTGGGGATATATAATGGAGTTTTTTGTAAAGAAAACTCATAGAAGAAGAGGAATAGGCAAAAAGCTTGTTAATCAGTGTGAAAAATTCTTTAAAGAAAAGGGTGTTAAAAATATTTGGTTAACATCTGATGCAGTTACTGGTATTCCTTTTTGGTTGGCATTTAATTTCATTGATACAGGGGAAATTTCTTTAGAAAATAGTCAGCAAATAATGTCTAAAGTATTGTAATATAAGAATTATCTCAGTTTTCAGTCACATTAAATTCGTGTCATTAAGTTCATACTACCCAAACGAAAATCCGTTCTCGAAAGAGAACGGATTTTCGTTTGTATTTGTTTCATGCTAAATTTTAAGCAGCTTTGAGCTCTTCAATCAGCCCTGCGCTGAATCTTGCAATTACAATTGCATCGATTATATCTATTTTACCGTTACCGTTAACATCTGCTGCGGTTATAGCGCTCTCTAATATTGTGCTGATGCCTGCGTTATGCTTCGCAACAATAACTGCATCGGCAACGTTAACGCTGCCATCGTTGGTTGCGTCGCCTAATAAAATCTGAAGTTTGGGGATAACCTCTTCTAAAAAGCGTTCATCGCAAACCAAGCATTCCATATATTGTAAACCGTCGGTTTCGTAGGTTGCTTCGCTTTCTATAATCCAGCCTGACGGGGTGTGCTCGGCTTTTGGGGTTACCTGACCTTGCGTGTAAACCTTGAAGCAAACGGGGCAAACCACATCACCGCTGTAACCTGTTTTTGTGCAGGTTGAGCCTTTCATATTTACTGTGTCGGTAATGTTTTTACCGTTGTATTTAAGTGTGCAGGTTCTGTTTAACAAAGAAATATCATGTTGTATGTTCAAAATTTCGCAACAGTCGGTTACACATGAATACATCGTTAACATTTCGAAATACGAATAACTGTTTAGCGTGCTATTTTCGCCGCGCGGTGATACCGATTTAGTCATCTGCGTGAACCTATCAACGACCTGTGAGGCTTGATCTTCGGTTACGTCAACCGGTTTTAAAACCTTTTCAATTGCGTAGTTATAGCCGTTGCCGAAATAAGGCTTTATCATGGTTTTAAGGTTCGCAATAAGATCGGCTTTAACGGTATCTTCTGCCATAACACTAAAACTAAAGGTTAATAAAAGCACAGCAAGAACAAAACATAGAATTTTTTTCATAAATAAGTCTCCATTTATAACAAGTTGTTAATTTTCGCAATATTCATATTTATTTTACACTATTATATATATAACTGTCAATTGATAATTGGTAATTGATACATTTTAGCGCCCAAACCCTATTTTAAATATTTTAAACTTTTTTGAAAAACCCTCTTGACTTTAGCGCTTTAAAGTGATATATTGTTGTTATCACTTAACAAAAGAGGAGTTTAGTTATGAAAGCAAAAAGATTATTAGCATTAGCAATTGCAGTAGTTCTTATGATTACTGCTTGCGCAGTTCTTTCGGGCTGTTCAGGTGCAAACAAAGCAAAATACACAGTTGGTATCTGCCAGTTAGTTCAGCACGAAGCACTCGATGCTGCAACAAAGGGCTTTAAAGCTGCATTAAAAGAAAAACTTGGCGACGATGTTGCATTTGACGAGCAGAATGCTTCGGGTGAATCTGCTAACTGCGCAACAATCGCAAACCAGTTCGTTTCAAGCGATGTTGACCTTATCATGGCAAACGCAACACCTGCTTTACAGGCTGCAACCGCTGCTACAGGCGACATTCCGATTGTTGCAACATCAATTACCGATTATGCAACAGCTCTTGAAATCACCGATTGGAGTGGTACAACCGGCATTAACGTTACAGGTACTGCCGATTTAGCACCTTTAAAAGATCAGGCTGAAATGATTAAAGAATTATTCCCTGATGTTAAAAAGGTTGGCATCGTATATAACTCCGGTGAGGCTAACTCAAAATATCAGGCTGACGAAATCACAAAATATCTTAAAGAACTCGGCATTGAAACAAAAGAGTTCACAACCGCAGATTCTAACGATATCGCTGCTGTTGTAACAGCTGCTTGTGCAGAGTGCGAAGTTCTTTATGTTCCTACCGATAACTCAATGGCATCAAGCACTGAAATCGTTAACAACGTTGCTGAGCCTGCAGGTGTTCCGATTGTTGCAGGTGAAGCCGGTATCTGCAAGGGTTGCGGTGTTGCAACACTTTCTATCGACTATTACAGCATTGGCTACAAGGCAGGCGAAATGGCATATGAAATTCTTGTGAACGGTGCTGATCCTGCTGAAATGGAAATCGAATATGCCGATGACCTTACAAAGCAGTATGTTGCTTCACGTTGCGAAACCTTAGGTGTTACCGTGCCTGATACATACGCAGCAATCGAAGAATAATAATTTTACCTTCTGAATAATAATCAACAGCGATAGGGCGAATACCACCCTATCGCTTGTTTGTGGTTTAAAGAACGTTTTATTTTATCACCGAAAGGATTAAAACTATGTTGTCTTTTTTAAATTCTATGCCCGGCGCTATAGCGCAGGGTGCTATTTGGGGTATTATGGCTGTTGGCCTTTATATAACCTATAAAATACTCGACCTTGCCGACCTCACGGTTGACGGCTCGTTTAGTACCGGTGGCGCAGTTCTTGTTGTATGCACAACAAGCGGCATGAATATTTATCTTGCTTTATTAGTAGCTTTTGCTGCAGGCTGCATTGCCGGCCTTATAACAGGTATACTTCACACAAAATTCGGTATTCCTGCAATTCTTGCGGGAATCTTAACCCAGCTTGCACTGTATTCTATTAACCTTAGAATACTCGGCGGCAAAGCAAACCAACCGCTTTCGGTTGTGAAATACGATCTTATGGTTTCTTTGCGCCATATAAATAAATCGCTTATTGTTATAGCCATTTTCATTGTTGTTTTAATAGCTCTGCTTTACTGGTTCTTCGGAACAGAGCTTGGCCATTCACTTAGGGCAACAGGTTGTAACCAAGCTATGTCAAGGGCTAACGGAATTAACACTTCAACCAATAAAATTATCGGTTTTGTGCTTTCAAACGGTGTTGTTGCGCTTTCTGCAGGGCTTCTTGCGCAGTACCAAGGCTATGCCGATGTTAATATGGGTAAGGGCGCTATCGTTATAGGTCTTGCGGCCATAATTATAGGCGAGGTTGCTTTCGGCAAAATATTCCGAAACTTCGGTTTAAAACTTTTCGGCGCAGTTCTTGGCGGTGTAATTTACTATATTGTTATCACCTTTGTTTTAAGATTAGGTCTTTCGGCAAGCGACCTTAAGTTGTTGTCGGCAGCGGTTGTTGCGCTCTTCTTAGGAATTCCTTATTGGAAGCGCATAATAGCTCAAAAGACTGCTAAAAACAATCCAGGAGGTGCAGCAAATGCTTGAGATAAAAAATGTTTTCAAAACCTTTAACCCCGGCACAATTAATGAAAAGCGCGCGTTGAACGGTTTAACCCTTACACTTAATGATGGTGACTTTGTAACTGTGATTGGTGGTAACGGTGCCGGTAAATCAACCATGCTTAATATGGTTGCCGGTGTGTACCCGGTTGACAGCGGTTCGATCGTTATCGATGGGGTTGACATTACCAAACTTCCTGAACATAAACGCGCAAAGTTTATGGGCCGCGTGTTCCAAGACCCGATGATGGGAACAGCCTCTGATATGTGGATTGAAGAGAATATGGCTCTTGCGAGCCGCAGGGGGCAGATAAGGGGCTTAAAATGGGCAATCAACAGAAATGAACGCGCCCAATTTAAAGAAATGTTAGCGGAGTTGGAACTCGGCCTTGAAGAACGCCTTTCGGCTAAAGTTGGCCTGCTTTCGGGCGGCCAGCGCCAGGCGCTTACATTATTAATGGCGGTTATGAAAAAACCTAAGCTTTTATTGCTCGACGAGCACACCGCGGCGCGTGACCCTAAAACTGCAGCAAAGGTGTTAGAGCTTTCTGAAAAATTTATAGCTGAAGAACATTTAACTGCTATGATGGTAACCCATAATATGAGGGATGCTATTGCTTACGGCAACCGCTTAATTATGATGAACAACGGTCAGATTATTCTTGATGTTTCGGGTGAAGAAAAGAAAAAACTCACTGTTGAGTATTTGCTTGATGCTTTTGCAAAGCTAAGTGGTTCTGAATTTTCTAACGATCGTGCGCTTTTATCATAACTGAATAATTTTATATTTGCGCCTGCAACGGTTTAACTGTTGCAGGCGTTTTACCACATTTAGGTTAAAACAAAAAATGTGACCTAAAAATTAAAAATACTCTTGTTTATATTGCTTTATATATGTATAATTAAAGAGATATTTTTTTGAGGTTAAATGATTATGTCTGATTATGAATATATGAATAAATATGATGATGAGTTTTTTAATAATTTTGAAGAACAATACAATATGAAGCCTATTGCCCCTGCCGAGCAGGCGCCTGTAAACCTTCCGCGCAAGATAAGAACAAGCGGCGGGGCTCAGCCGCAAAGCAGAGCGAATGCTCCCCGACGCCGCGTGAAAACAAGGCTTAAACCGCAGTTTAAAAGCGCACTTCTTGCTTTAACAGCCTTGGTTCTTGTTTTTACGCTTTCGGTTTTGTTGCTTCCTAATATGTTGGGCACAAAAACAAAAGCCGGTGCTTATGTTTCAACAGGAATACCAGATGAAAACGAGGGCGAAAAACCTAAAGCAAACGCACCCATAGCCGATGCTCACACAGTAACACTCGGTGAAGATGTTGATGCAAAAAATTGCATTTTAACCGATATAACCGAAAACAGGATAGTTGCCCAAAAGGGTGCAGATGAAATTATATTCCCTGCATCTATGACTAAGATTTTAACCCTTATTACAGCGGTTGAAAATATGACCAACCCTGAGGCTACCTTTACCTTTTCATACGCTGTAACCGACCCTTTGTATATTCAAGAGGCATCGGTTGTAGGTTTCTTGGCTGATGAAACGGTGGGAGTTCGTGATATGCTTTATGGTTCAATTTTAGCTTCGGGTGCGGATGCCACAACAGGCCTTGCTATAACCATTGCCGGAAGCGAAGAAGCTTTTGTTACGCTTATGAATGAAAAAGCGCGTGAGCTTGGTATTACAACGCTTAATTTCACCAATGCAAGCGGTTTGCACAATAATGAACACAAGTGCAGCGTTACCGATATGGCAGTTCTTCTTGATTATGCAATGAATAACGAGCAGTGCCGCGAAGTTTTGACTGCGGTTAATTATACAACCGAACCTACAGAACAACACCCTGAAGGTATTAAGGTTGAAAGCACCCTTTTTAGCCGCATATACGGCGACGAGCCTGAAGGTGCGGTTATAACTGCAGGTAAAACGGGATACACCATTGAAGCCGGCAACTGTATAGCCTCATTTGCCGAGGGTGAAAACGGCCATAAATATGTGTGCGTTACTGCAGGTGGTAGTGATAAGTGGAAGGCTGTTCACGATCACGTTAATTTATACACAGCCTATGCAAAATAGGCGTGCGGCAAATGGCTTAAAGATTAACAAAAGGCAAGCAGTATATTGACAAATTGTTAATTTTATTTTATAATACCTATCAGTTATTTTGTTAGTTGATTGATAGTTGTAATAGGCTATAATAAGCCTATGCGCTTCAAGGATTTGCACATACATAAAAAGTGTTTAAGCGGTAAATTCAAATTGGGTTATTGGCGGCACAAATAAGCTGCTATTAATAAATAACAAGAAAGAGGTTTAAAAAATGAAAAAGTTATTAAGAGTTGTTGCTGTAGTAATGGCAGTAGCAATGGCAGTTTGCATGTTCGCAGGCTGCGGCGCGGAAGAACAAACCGCATATTTCATTGGCGCAACAGGCCCCTTAACCGGCGACGCTGCTTCATACGGTATTTCTGTACAGCAGGGCGCTCAGCTTGCTATTGATGAAATCAATGCTGCAGGCGGTTTAAACGGTGTTGAATTTAAGTTCGAAATTAAAGACGATAAGGCAACTGCAGAAGATGCTGCCAGCGGCTATGATGCACTTATGGATGAAGGTATGCAGATTTCTATCGGTAGTGTAACATCAGGCTCATGCGAATCTTTCGCTTCAAAGGCTGCTGAAGATAACCTTTTCTTCATCACACCTTCAGCTTCTGCTGCTAACGTTATCGAAGGCAGAGATAACGCATTCCGCGTTTGCTTCGGCGACCCTGACCAGGGTATCCTTGCTGCTGAAGAGCTCACCAAGAACTTCACAAAAATCGGTGCTATCTACGATACAAGTGATGCTTACTCAAGCGGTATCTATGAAGCATTCGATGAAAAGATGAAGGAATTAAAGGTTGATTACACAACACAGAGCTTTGATGCTGAGAATAAGAAAGACTTCTCAACACAGGTTGAAGCATTAAAAGACTGCGATGTTATCTTCCTCCCCATCTATTACACCGAAGCTGGCTTAATTGCAAAGGCTTGCGCATCAAAGGGTGTTAACGCTGTATTATTCGGTTGCGACGGTCTTGATGGTGTTAAAGATCAGATCGATGACACTGTTACAAACAAGATCAAATACATCACTCCTTTTGATGTAAACAGCACCGATGCTAAAACTGCTGAATTCGTTAAAAACTACGAAGCAAAATACGATTCAAAGCCCGACCAGTTCGCTGCTGACGGTTACGATGCTATCTATGTAATCTTCGAAGCTATGAAGGCTGCAGGCGTTGATGATGTAACTATCGATTACAGCGATCTTTGCGACCTTGTTAAGGCTGCTATTGTTGACAAGTCTTTCTCATATCAGGGTGTAACCGGTGGTATGACTTGGGACAAGTCAGGTGCTTGCACAAAGGTTCCTGTTATTGTTGAACTTGATTAATTAAGGTTGCCCTTTTTAGGCGCAAAACATTTGGCACAGAAGTTAGATGAACATACATATGGTCGGGGCTACCCCCGGCCATATGCCTATTTATAAATTACGGCAAATAAATCGCAAATTTTGGCTTTACTACATTGAAATTTTATTTTTTCTCACCCATTTCCGAAAAATCGGGGGGGGGGTGAGGTGCTCGGTGCAAATCTCCATCAGCCGCTTTGGAGATTATTAAAAAAGCGTTTAGATTAAGCGGCAGAATGGAGACTGATTATGAGCATATTTTTAGACGGATTAAGTCTTGGAGCCATATATGCTCTCATCGCTTTGGGGTATACAATGGTATACGGCATAGCAAAAATGCTTAATTTTGCCCACGGCGATGTTATTATGGTGGGAGCTTATGCTATTTTATCAACCTTAATGATGGTTGGTAACCCTATTGTAGCTATAGTGGTTGCTATTGTTGTGTGCACGGCAACCGGAATAATTATTGAAAGGCTCGCCTACAGGCCGCTTAGGTCTGCTTCACCTTTGGCGGTTCTTATCACCGCTATTGGCGTTAGCTTTTTCCTTCAAAGTATAGCGCAGCTTATTTACGGCGCTAAATCACGCCCTGTTTCGATTACCAACTTCGGTACTGTTGAAATTTTTGGGTCGAAGATAAATATAAGTACGATAATAACACTGTTAGTAGGTGCGGCCATTATGGTTGCGCTCACCCTGTTTGTTAACAAAACAAGAACCGGCAGGGCAATGCTTGCAGTTTCAGAAGATAGAGGCGCCGCACAGTTAATGGGCGTTAATGTTAATAGAATTATAACCATAACCTTTGCAATAGGTTCGGCACTCGCGGCATTCGCCAGCCTTTTCTACCTAATGCAAATTCCGTCAACCAGCCCAACGCTTGGTTCAATGCCCGGTATTAAGGCATTCACAGCGGCCGTTATTGGTGGTATCGGTTCAATCCCCGGCGCTATGATTGGCGGTGTGCTTTTAGGCGTTATTGAAAAGGTTTGCCTTAGCATTCCATTCATTAGTTCTTACACAACCGCTATTGAGTTTGGCTTATTGATACTTATACTTCTTGTTAAACCAATAGGTTTGTTAGGCAAGAAAAGAAGAGAGAAGGTGTAATAATGAACTATTTTAAAAATGTAAAAAATTCTTTCAAGTTCAAACATTGCATCAACTATCTTGCTGTTGCGGCATTTTTGGTATTAATGATTGTGTTTAATGCAAACGGCATGCTTATGAGATCAACTGTAAGCCTTCTTACAAGAATTGCCTACAGCATTGTTTTGGCTGTGTCATTAAACCTTGTTGTTGGCTTTTTGGGTGAACTTAGTCTTGGTCACGCAGGATTTATGTGTGTTGGCGCCTACATTGGCTGTTTCTCGGCAACATATTTGCACAGCGTTATACCTAACGATTTGTTAGTTTTTGTTATTTCAATGCTTATTGGTGGCGTTGTTGCAGCGGTGTTTGGATTTATCATCGGCCTTCCAGCGCTTAGGCTCAAGGGCGACTATTTGGCTATAGTAACCTTAGCATTTGGCGAAATTGTTCGTAACATATTTAAAAACCTTGATATTTTCGGCGGTGCAATGGGTTACAGCACCATTAAATACAACTCAAAAACACTTTTTATAGTTGCGTTTGTTGTTGTAATTTTGGTTTTAATTTTATCGCAAAACCTTATTCGTTCAAAGCACGGTAGGGCAATTACCTCAATCAGAGATAACGAAATTGCGGCTAAAGCAATGGGTATAAATGTTACATTCTATAAGCTCTTTGTTTTTATAATTGCGGCATTTTTTGCAGGCATAGCAGGTGTAATCTACGGCCATTACACAACACCTGTTTTATACACATTCTTCTCATATAACTATTCTATCGAAATATTGGTTATGGTGGTGCTCGGTGGTATGGGTAGCATCACAGGCTCAATTATTGCGGCAACCCTTATAACCTATATAAACTTTGTTCTTCAAAACAATCTTACGGGTGATTTGGCGGCGCTTAAGCTTTTAATATATGCGCTCATCCTTATCTTTATGGTTATATTTAATAATGCGCCCGCATTTAAAAATATTAAAGAAAATCTAAGTTTCAAGAAAATATTTGCCAAGAGTGGTAAGCGGCACAAGCCCTCAACCGTTCGCGATGATGATGCGGCTTGGAACAGAATTGAATCAAAGATTAAAATGGATGAACTGCTTTCAACCGAAATTCAGCCGGGTAATGAAGTATTTGAACCCGATAAGCCAAGAAAGGCGGGTAAATAATATGTCGGACATTATACTTGAAACAAAAGAACTCGGCATTTCTTTCGGCGGCCTTAAAGCCCTTGACAATTTGAACCTTAAAATTAAAAAGGGCCAGTTTTATGGTCTTGTTGGGCCTAACGGTGCCGGAAAAACAACAGTTTTTAATATTTTAACCGGTGTTTACCAGCCAACAACAGGAACCTTCTTCCTTGATGGCGAAGAGCTTGTTGGTAAAACCCAAGAAGAAATTAACCATAAAGGTATTGCAAGAACATTCCAAAATATCCGCCTTTTCAGCAATATGAGTGTTATAAGGAATGTTTTGGTTGGGCTTCATAACAGGCCTGAATTCAAGTGCGGCCCCTTTGCAAGTATGTTCCGTTTACCGCGCTACTTTGAAACCGAAAGAAAAATGCGCGAAAAGGCTAAGGAAATTCTCCGCATAGTAGGCCTTGAAGAGGAACGCAACAACCTTTCTTGCAACCTGCCTTACGGAAAGCAAAGAAAACTTGAAATAGCGCGCGCACTTGCCACTAATCCAAAGCTTTTATTGTTAGATGAGCCTGCAGCCGGCATGAACCCTCACGAAACCGAAGAACTTATGAGCGTTATCCGCTACATTCGCGATAACTTCGATACAACCATTCTGCTTATTGAGCACGATATGAAGTTCGTTTCGGGCCTTTGCGATGAGGTTACTGTTCTTAACTTCGGAACAGTTTTGGCCGAAGGCGAAACCAGAAGCGCCCTTAATGACCCAGAGGTTATTAAGGCCTATATAGGAGGTTAATGATGGCACTGTTAGAGGTTAAAGATTTAGAGGTTTATTACGGCGTCATTCAAGCGCTTAAGGGCATCAGCTTTGAGGTTAACAAGGGTGAAATCGTTACCCTTATCGGTGCTAACGGCGCGGGTAAAACAACAACTATGCAAAGCATTATGGGGCTTATCCCCGCAAAGGGCGGAACCGTAACCTACAACGGAACCGACCTTAGCAAGATGCCCTGCCACAAGATTGTTGAGCTTGGCATAACCCAGGTTCCCGAAGGCCGCAGAATTTTCCAAGAACTTACCGTTTACGAAAACCTTTTAATGGGCGCCTACACCAACAAGTCTAAGGCCACCATTAAGAATGATATTGAAAGAATTTACGATAAATTCCCAAGGCTTAAGGAACGCCGCAACCAGGTTGCAGGCACCTTATCAGGCGGTGAGCAGCAGATGCTGGCAATGGGAAGATCTTTAATGATCCACCCCGACCTTCTTATGCTTGATGAACCTTCAATGGGATTATCACCTTTGCTTGTTGACCAGGTTTTTGATATTATCAAGGAAATTCACGCAGAGGGTACAACAGTTTTACTTGTTGAGCAAAACGCAGGTAAATCACTCGCAATATCCGACCATGCCTATGTTCTTGAAAATGGCAGAATTGTTCTTTCGGGAACGGGCGAAGAGCTTCTTCAAAGTGATGAGGTTAAAAAGGCTTACCTTGGCGGTTAATGCATTATATTTTAACTGTAGCAGAGATATAAAATATATCTCTGCTTTTTTTATTATGGGTAGATTTTTGTGAGCTTTTGTGCTACAATGTTGAAGAAATATAATTGCCGTTGATTAAGCGGCGAATGGGGGATAAATATGGCAATACCAACACCGGCAAAATACATATTAGATTTTGAACAAATGGGCTTTGGTATGTTCATTCATTTCGGGCTTTATTCTCAAATAGGCCAAGGCGAATGGATATACAGCATTGAAAAGCTTGATATGAATGAATATGAAAAGTTGGCCGAAACCTTCACAGCCGAGGATTTCGACGCTGAGGAAATAGTGAAAGAGGCAAAGAACGCAGGCTGTAATTATATAGTATTAACAACCCGCCACCACGAAGGCTTTTCACTTTACGATACAAAAGGTTTATCAACCTTCGATTCACTTCATTCACCCGCAAAGCGCGACCTTGTTCGTGAATTTGTTGATGCTTGCAACCGCCACGGTGTTTCGCCATTTTTATATCACACAACACTCGACTGGCATCGCAAGGAATATAAAGAAGATTTCAAAACATACCTTCAATACCTTCGCGACAGCATTGAGGTGCTTTGCACTAACTATGGCAAAATAGGCGGCTTCTGGTTCGACGGCAACTGGGACAGACCTGATGACGACTGGGAAGACGACAAGCTTTACGGCGTTATAAGAAAACACCAGCCTGAAGCTATGATTATAAATAATTCGGGCCTTCACGCGCGCGGTGCTGTTGGCGTTAAAGAAATCGATTCGGTTACCTTCGAGCAGGGAAGGCCAACCCCGATGGACCGCGAGGGGCACGATAAATACCGCGCTGCCGAAATGTGCCACACTATGAACGACCATTGGGGCATTTGCGTTAACGATATTGAATACAAATCACCCCGCGAGCTTATTGAATGCCTTTGTGCTTGCCGCAAGGTTGGCGCAAACTACCTTTTAAATATCGGGCCCACAGCACAGGGCTCAATCCCCGTTATTCAGCGCGAATACCTTAGAATGATTGGCAAATGGACCAATATTTACGGTGAAGCAATTTACGATGGCAGGCCGTATGTTTACGATAACGGCGGCGAAGATTTCGTTATGAAATCGCTTGACGGCAAATATCTTTATTTCTTCTGTTTCCGCCCCGGTATGGGAGGCGATGAAAACGTAACGGTTGAAATGGGCGAAACCAAGGTAACCTATTTCAAGGGCGTTACCGACAAAATCTCAAAAATATATTGGATGGACAATAACGAAGAATTAGATTTTTATGTTGAGGGCGAAAGCGTTGGCGTTGCCTTCACCTATTTCCCTTACAGATACGGCTACTGCGTTCGCGTTGCTAAAGCAGAAATTGAAAACGGAGAAAACTAATATGATATGTAAATATAAAAGTTTAAAAAGCGGCACCGATATTCGCGGTGTTGCAAGCGATATTTTCGGCAAAGAGGTAAATCTCACACCGCAGGCTGTTTGCGATATAACAGCAGGCTTTGCAAAGTTTTTAGAACGCCGCCTTCAAAAAAGTGCCGCCGATTTAACGGTGGCCGTTGGGCACGATTCAAGAATAACCGCCGATTTAATAAGCGGTAATGTTATTAAAACCTTATCGGCACTCGGTGTGTCGGTGCTTGATTGCGGGCTTTCTTCAACCCCTGCAATGTTCATGTCAACAATTCACACAGCAGCCGACGCCGCTGTTCAAATCACCGCATCTCACCACCCTGCTGATCGCAACGGCCTAAAATTCTTCCTGCCCGAAGGCGGCCTTGATTCGCCTGATATTTCTGAAATAATTGAATATGCCGATTCGGCCGTTATCCCTGAAAGCGAGAGTGGCAGCGTTCAAAAAATTAATTTTATGGCAGATTATGCAGCAATCCTTCGCAAGATTATATGCGATGCACTGAATGCAAGCGAAGAAAGTAAACCGCTTGCAGGCTTCCATATAGTTGTTGATGCAGGAAACGGCGCAGGTGGATTTTATGCAAATGATGTTTTGGCAAGGCTTGGCGCTGATACAACAGGTTCAGTGTGCTTAGAACCGGATGGAATGTTCCCGAACCACATTCCCAACCCTGAAGACGCCGACGCGATGAAGAGCATTTGCGGTGCTGTTCGCTCATCAGGCGCCGACCTTGGCGTTATTTTCGACACCGATGTTGACCGTGCAGGTTGCGTTGATGCGCGGGGTGAAGAAATTAACCGCAACAGGCTAATAGCGCTCGCTTCGGCAATAGTTATGGAAGATAACCTCGGTGCCACCATCGTTACCGATAGCGTTACAAGCGACGGTTTAAAGCAGTTTATCGAAAACGACCTTGGCGGTCATCACCACAGGTTTAAGCGAGGATACAAAAACGTTATAAACGAGGCTGTAAGGCTTTGCGAAAATGGTGTGAATTCCCCCCTTGCCATTGAAACATCGGGCCATGCGGCGCTTAAAGAAAATTACTTTTTAGACGACGGCGCATATCTTATGACCAAGATTATAATAAAGATGGCGCAGCTTAAAAAGAATGGCACAACCATTGAAGCGCTTATTTCAAGCCTTAAACAGCCGATTGAGGCAGATGAACTTCGCTTTAACATTAAATGCGATAATTTCAGGGAATACGGCGAGGGCGTTATTGCCGAATTTGAAAAATATATGGCAGTGCAGCCCGGCTGGAACATTGCCGACGATAACCGTGAAGGCATACGTGCCTTTAACGGCAGTGGCTGGGTTCTTCTGCGCCTTAGCGTTCACGACCCGATTATGCCAATGAATGCCGAAAGCGATGTTTGGGGCGGCGTAAACGAAATTCTTAAAACAGTTAAACCCTTCTTTGAACAGCAGAAGGAACTTGATATTTCAGCTTTCGATACAAAAATAAAGTAATATTCAGCAAAAGTAAAACTGCCGCAGCTTAATTGCTGCGTCAGTTTTTTGTTCAAATTCTTAATTGCTTGAGCCAATGGCTATTTCACAGGTTAGGTATTTACCTGAACGGTAAATAATTGCTTTAACAGTTTGCCCAACTTTGCATTGCCTTAATGTATCGTTTAAAACAGTGTATTCGGTAATTTTAACGCCATTGAACTCGGTTATGATATCACCGCGTTGTATGCCGGCTTTATCGGCGGGGCTGCCGCTATCAACGTTCGCAACAACAGCTCCGGCAGGGTAGTTGTAGTAATCAAGCACCTTTGAAGTATAGCGCGTGCTAACTTCGATACCAATATAGGGCGAGGCTTCGTCTTTATTTTCGATAATTTTATCGCAAATTTCAAGCGCTTCATTTATTGGGATTGCAAATCCCATTCCTTCGTAGCTTTCATCAACAAGTTTTGATGAATTTATTCCTATAAGCTTGCCTTCGGTGTTAACAAGTGCACCGCCCGAGTTGCCGGGGTTTATAGCGGCATCGGTTTGGATAAGCTTCATGGTTCCAATGGCATCAACCTCTAATGTTCTGTTAACACCGCTAACAACACCGTAGGTTACCGAACTCATAAACTGAAGGCCTCCGGGGTTGCCTATTGCAACAACAAACTGACCAACCTTTACATCTGAAGAATCACCAGTTTCAATTGCAGGAAGCCCTGTTTTGTCAATTTTAAGAACAGCAAGGTCGGAGCTTATGTTGTAACCAACAACCTTGGCGGGTATAGCAGTTTCAGGGTCGTTAGGTAAATAAACATCTATTTTAGAGGCTACTCCACTGCCGCTTCCATAGTATGATGAAGAACCTGAAGAATCTGATATAACGTGGTAGTTGGTTAGAATATATCCGTCGGCCGAATATATAATGCCCGAACCTTCTCCGCTAACCTCTTGGCCACCGAAAAAGCTCATAACCGAGCTGGTTGTTCTAATTCCCACAATGCTTTGGCCGCATTTTTCATATACCGCCTCAACAACCGAAAAGCCTTCTTCATCAACATATATATTCTTAACCTCGTGTGAAGACGAGCTTGCCATCTCAGAGCCGCTGCCTGAATTGCTATTAAAATAATATGATGCTCCAAAAACTGCCGAAGTAAATGCAATTATTGCTGAGCAAGCAACCGATATTACAACCGTTAACCAAGAAAAGCGTTTTTTCTCTTTAGGTTTTTGTGGGGGTGAGGGCGGTGTGCGGTTAATTGGTGCGCCGTGAGCAGAAAAAACGTAGGGTGGGTTCTGTGCATTGCCTAAATTTGAATTAGGTGTAAAGACAGCTTCTGTAGCAGGTGTTGAAATATCAGTTTGTGGTTGCGCCGATTCAGCGTTAACAGGGGTGTGCTGTATGTATGCGTTGTTAAAGCTTTGTGCGCCGGCAGCGTTTTCTTGTGTAGAAAAGGGTTGAGGTATATCACCGCCGGTGCTTACAGGTTCTGTATTGTTTAAACTGCCTGTTTCAAGGTTTTGATTCAAGGGCCCTGCCGAGTTGCTTTTATATGCAGAATCAAAACCGTTAAGTTCGAAATTTGTGTTGTCGTTCATACTAAGTGTTCCTCTCTTGGGTTATAATTAACAATTAAATTCTACTTGTTTGTTGTTACAAGCTTTAATATATTATGTGAACATTTAATTAACAATGCACATAACAAATTTATTATAACAAAAAAATTCGCGTTTTTAAACGGTATTTGCGTTTTTTAGGATAAATTTATTGAAAATAAAATGCCGCTGATATATAATAACAGTAATATCTTCAAAGGAGAATTAAGCTTATGAACAATATTCCAAGGCCTGAACATCCAAAACCGCAATTTTTCAGAGAGAATTGGATGAACCTAAACGGTACATGGCAATTTGAAATAGACAATGGCAGAAGCGGCGTTGCAAGGGAACTTTTTAAAAACGATAAAACCCTTGAGCGCGAAATTCTTGTACCTTTCTGCCCCGAAAGTAAACTTTCGGGCGTTGAACATAAAGATTTTATGTATGGCGTTTGGTATAAGCGCAGCTTTAATATCACAAGTGAGCAGGCCGCAGGCCGCACATTTATTCATTTTGGTGCGGTTGATTATATAGCCGAGGTTTACATAAACGAGCAAAAGGTTGGAACCCACAAGGGTGGTTATATTTCGTTTAAATTTGATATAACCAAATATGTAAAGGCGGGCGAAAACACCATTGCGGTTTACGCTATGGATGATACACGCAACCACTTTATCCCAACAGGTAAGCAGTGCGAAGAATATGCGTCAACCGGTTGCTACTATACCAGAACAACGGGTATTTGGCAAACTGTTTGGCTTGAATTCACCCCTCAGTCTTATGTTAACAGCGTGAAATACTACCCCAATGTAAAACAGTCGTCGGTTAATATGCAGCTGGATGTTAAGGGCGAAGGTCTGCTTTCGGTTAAGGTGCTTTTTGAAGGGCACGAGGTAGGCTGTGCTGAAATTTCGGCTCAAAACGGTATTAACCAGGTTGATGTTGCGCTGTCGGAAACCCATTTGTGGGATATAGGCTGCGGCAATTTATACGACACCGAAATTTGTTTTGGTGATGATAAGGTTAAAAGTTATTTCGGCTTAAGGGAAATAACCATGGATGGCGACCGCTTTTTATTAAACGGGCGTTCGGTGTTCCAGCGCCTTATTCTCGACCAAGGCTTTTACCCTGATGGCATTTACACCGCACCCACCGATGCCGACCTTAAAAAAGATATTGAACTGTCGCTTGCTTGCGGCTTTAACGGCGCAAGAATGCACCAAAAGATTTTTGAAGAAAGATACATTTATTATTGCGATAAATTGGGCTACATAACCTGGGGCGAATTCCCCGCTTGGGGTATTGACCATTCAAGCGCCGAAGCAATTTATGCAATTTTGCCCGAATGGTTAGAGCAGGTTACGCGCGATTTTAACCATCCGTCAATTGTTGCGTGGTGCCCGATGAATGAAACCTGGCCTTTTGAAGACAGGCTTCAAAAAGACGATGTTTTAAGGCTCTTGTACCGCACAACCAAGGCTATCGACCCGCAAAGGCCCTGCATTGATTCAAGCGGTTGGTTCCACGTTGAAACCGATGTTTTCGATGTTCACGATTACGAGCAGGATCCTGAAAAGTTCAAAAAGGTTTACGACCAATTAATGGTTGACGACACCTTTGAAGATTGGACCAATAACGAAACCAACCACTTTAACCGCCAGCACAGAACAACCGAACCGGTTATTTTAAGTGAATACGGCGGAATTCAGTGGAGTGACGATAGCTCATCTTGGGGATATGGCAATGCACCTAAAACAATAGAAGAGTTCTACACCCGTTTTAAGGGGCTTACCGATGCACTGCTTGATAACCACAAAATGTTCTCGCTGTGCTACACCCAGCTTACCGATGTTGAGCAGGAGTGTAACGGACTATTTTATTACGACCGCACCCCCAAGTTCGACACCGATAAGATTAAAGCCATAGTTTCTCGCAAGGCGGCTATTGAAGATTAATTCAAGTAAAACTAAACCGACTTTATGGTTTTTCCCATAAAGCCGGTTTTTATATGCCTTGAAAATTTACTCTTCTTTGTTTGGGGCTGCATCATTTTCAGGTTGTTCATTAACGTTTTTGGGGCTAACAGTGCGGTGGTATCTTGCAGCTTTTTGTGCTTCGCGAGCTTCTTTGCGTTCAATTAAGTCAACCACAATCATTTTAATGGTTGCAATAACAGGAACGCCGATTAATATTCCAACAAAGCCGAATAATCCGCCGCCTACTATGATTGCAAGAAGAACATATATTGGGTGAATTCCAACGCTTTCGCCAACAATACGCGGCTGAATAAGGTTAGCATCAACCTGTTGAATAATAATTATGCAGGCAAGCGCTATAATTGCAGGAACAAAACCGTTAGCAATAAGGGTGAACAGTGCAACAACCGCACCTGCGATTATTGCGCCGAAATACGGAATAAGATTGCACAGCCCTATAAGAATACCCGATAAAAGCGGGTAGGGGACATCGATTATAAGGAAGGTTACTGTCATAAGAATTGCAACAATAACCGCATCGGTGATTTGGCTGTACACATATTTATAAAATATGCTACCAATTTTGCTTAAATAGGTTTTTATGCTTGTAAGCCTTTGTTTTGGAATAAATAGTGAGAATATCTTGTTAACTGCGCGGAGCAGCTTTTCTCTTGCTGCAAGCATATATGCCGAAACAATAAACGAAATAGCTGTTTTTACAACTCCCGACCCAAATTTATAAATGCCTTGAGCATATTTAGAAATGGAGGAGAAGTTGAATAGAGAAATAATTTTAGAGGGTGTTAAGAATTCAGAAATTTTATCAATTGCTGAGCTAATCATATCGCCGTGTGAATCTGCAAAGGCAGAAAATTTTTCCGATGCAATCTCATAATATTTTGGAGCATTGCCTATAAGGTCGCCAATGCTTTTAATAACTGCCGGTATAACAAAATAGAACAAAAGAGCTAACAATGCAATAAACAGAACATAGGTTATTGCAATTGAAATGCCCCGAGATTTTTTGTTAACGAACTTCGATTTTCGGTTTTTTAAGAATTTTTCAATTCTTTTTTGGGGTGCGGCTAAAATGAATGCAATAATAAAACCGCCAATAAAGGGGCTTAAAATTGATAAAAACGAAAGAAGATTACTGAGTATTTCAGGGATCCAGTCAACAATTTTATAAAAAACTATTACAGCTGCAGCAAATATAAATGCCGAAAGCCATATATGGTTTTTTGAATTTTTTGTTTTAAAAATTTTCATAGCTCACCATCCAGTCTGTTCCTTATAATATAGTATAACAAATAGAGCGCCTTTTTCAAGAAAAGTTTTGTTTTTTCAAAAAAATATGGTATCATTATAAAAAAATATCTTTATTTATGTTAAGGAGAAAGCAATGCCCGATTTAACAAACCCTAAAATAGTTAAAGAGATATTAAGCAAGAATAATTTTAATTTTAAAAAGTCATTAGGGCAGAATTTTTTAATAAACCCTTCTGTTTGCCCCAAAATGGCCGAAGCTGCAGTGCCAAATGAGGGCTACGGTGTTATTGAAATAGGCCCGGGTATAGGCGTTTTAACTGCCGAGCTTGCAAAGCGTGCACGCCGTGTTGTTGCGGTTGAGATCGATGAACGGCTAAAACCCGTTCTTGCCCAAACGCTTTCAGAGTTTGATAACGCCGAGGTTGTGTTCGGCGATGTTTGCAAGATTGATTTAGCGGAACTTATTAAACAAAAGTTCGGCACAATGCCTGTTGTAATATGCGCCAATTTGCCATATTATATAACCTCGCCCATAATTATGATGTTGCTTGAAAGCGCGCTTCCCATAGAATCGGTTACGGTTATGGTTCAAAAAGAAGCGGCCGACCGCCTGTGTGCCGATATTGGCTCAAGAGAAGCGGGTGCGGTTTCGGTTGCGGTGAGTTACTACAGTGAGCCGCAGCACCTTTTTAAGGTTTCAAGGGGTTCGTTTATGCCGGCGCCCAATGTTGACAGCGAAGTTATAAAGCTTAATATAAGAAAAACTCCGCCTGTTGAGCTTTTAGATAAAAAGCTGTTCTTTAAGGTTGTTAAAACCGCCTTTTCACAGCGAAGAAAAACCTTTGTTAATTCGGTTTCGTCGGTTATGAAGTTTCCAAAATCAGAGCTTATAGAAATATTAAACGAGCTTCAAATACCCGAGGATATACGAGCTGAAAAACTAACAATAAACCAGCTTGCCGATATTTCAAATATGATAAAACAAAAAGTTTAGAAAGTTAAAGGTGAGTTTATGGTTTGTGAAAAATGCAAAAAGCAGTATAAAAAAGGTCAAACGGTATGCGCAGATTGCGGTGGAGCCTTAACTAAGAATTCGGGTAATCAAACCAAAACCAAAGGAAGTAAGTCAGAGGTTCGCAGAAAGTTGGTTGAAGATAAATTTATTTCGGCATTTTCCGACAATTCTTTTATGATAGTTTGTATTCTCACAACCATTTCAGCTGTTATTTCATCGGTAAGCGGCTTTGTGGATATTATAGGAATTCTATTCGCTATATTTATGTGGCTTACATATAGCGTTGCTAAAAAAGGTGTAATATATTCTAAATATATGCGTTTCACCAGCGGAATGGTTTACACTATAAAAATAATGTTTTGGTTTGGGTTTGGAGTATATGTTTTGATAGCAATATTTTCATTGGCGGTTCCAAGCCTTACGGCAAGTACTTTTCATAACACATTTAACTATTACAATTCGCTTTTCGAGTTTTTGGCAGTTGATATAGGTATTATTATGTTTTTGGTGTATATCATCTACGCGGTAGTTTTCGCTCTTACTAATATTTTGTTTTATAATCCTGCCCACAAACTTGCAAAATCAATGTATAAAAGCGTTGATGTAGGCGAGCTTAACCTTGAACATTTCAGCAAAACAAAAAACTGCGCACTTTTTATGGCTGTGGTTAAAATTTTAATGGCCTTGGTTTCACATGGTGGCATCAAAAGTATAGCAAGTGCAGTGTGTTTGTGTGCCGCTTATATTATTATTCATTTTTGGTTAAACAAATATTTCGGCACTGAATACGTTAATTATAACGAAAACTAATTTTGTGTAACAAATACCAAACCCGCCTCTGCTTTTGCAGAGGCGGCTTTTCATTTAAGTGCTTAATACGGGTTTAACGAAATATCGGCAACCAATTTTATAGTCACTTACTATCAACTCGAAGTTTGGCTATTTTAATCTGTATCTATAGCGTACTTCACGCGTAGATGACGGTGAAACGGATGAAGTGCTGTAGCCGGACCAAGAGCCCCATTTGTAGTAGTTATACTTTGTTGTAGCAGTGCGTGTTCTGTAATACCATTGTGTATAAGCCGGGGTTACTTGCACTGACCTGGTATCCTCGTTAAACCATGCATTTGAACTACTACCATAACAATTGAAATTTTCGTAATTATTGGTGTTGGGGTTTTTAGCCCTCTGTACTTCATACACAGAAAGCTTCGAATCGCTCCAACCGCGTTCTTGATAATATTGGCAGTATATTCCGCCCCATTCTCTTTTCCAAGGGCCGTGTTTACCTGTGAAGTTTGAATACTGAAAATACCTGCTATAATTATATTGTGTTTTATATGTTGCAGGAATTGTTTTAGTATCAGTAATTTCAAGCGTTGCACTTTCAGTTGGTTTTGTTGATGTCCATCCAACATTAGTCCAAGAACCATATTCTACAAATGAGCCGTTCGACGTCCAACCGCTTAAACTCGATGAAGTAGAGGTGGTTGTAGATTTGTCTCTGTAAGAATATTGAATCTCAACCTTGGATTTATCTATACCGTCTAAATTATCTGCATATATCCAAGGTCTTTCACCTTTGCTCACATATATTGTTATGGTTGAACCTTTTATTTGGCTGGTACCAGCCGCCGGAGATTGGCTAATTACCTTTCCGCTTTCAACAGTAGAATCATAGTTTTCGAGCACAGAAACTTTAAAGCCTTGCCGTTCTAATATATCAATTGCATTATTTTTTCCTTTTCCAACAACGTTAGAAACCAATATGGTAGGTTTGCCGCTTGAAACAGTTAAAGTAACATTTGTACCCTTCTTTACAGATGTGCCGGCCTTAACACTTTGCGTTATAACGTTTCCTTCTGCCACATTGTCATTCTTTTCATATTGAATACTTACAATAAGGCCTTTAGAAGAGAGTGTTTTTTCAGCATTCGCTTTAGAAGATCCAACTACATTAGGCATATTGAATAGTGCGGGGCCTGTAGAAACAGTAATGGTAATTTGTGTGCCTTCAGCTACCTTTGTTCCGGAGTCTACACTTTGACTAATTACCTTACCTTCGGCAACGTTTTCATCACTTTGAGTTATGATAATTGGCTCAGCAAGACCAGCGGCCTTTAATTTAGCAATAGCATCGTCTTGGTTGTCCCAAATCACGTAAGGAACCGTTGAGATGCCGTTTTCAGCTCCAACAACACCTACACCGCTACTTACAGTTAAAACAACAATGCCGTTTTCGTCTAAATATGAGCCACCAATCGGAGTTTGAAGTACAATTTTACCTGCCTCCACATATTCAGATTCAATGTTTCCTTCGGGCGACGGTGCGAGGTTATTGTCGTTGATAAGTTTTAAGGCTTCATCTTTATCCATACCTTCTACATCAGGAACAATAACAACACCCTCAGGAACTACCACTTCATCTGAGAATAGAGAGGGGAAACTAATCACACCTGTGCCTAAAAGCACACCGAATGTTATAAGAATAGCTAATATCGCAGGCAACAGGATCTTCAACCAAATAGGCCAAGCATACAAGTCTATTTTTTTGATTTTTCCATGTCTGCGTTTAACAGGCGGATCAGCGTTGAGTTCGTTAATAAAAGACCCAACATCAGCAGTTCGATCCTCAATTCTAACATTCATCGCATTAAGAATTGCGTTTTCTCTGTTAAGAGAAATGTTTTTGTTTATTTTGTGAGGATCCTCTAATATTTCTTTTTTCTGATTTTCAATTTTTGCTCTGCGCTCCATTGCATCCGGAGGGGTTTTTCCGGTTATCATTTTATACAATGTTGCAGCTAAAGCGTATACATCGGTGTGGGGGCCTTGGTCTCCGCGGCTACGATATTGCTCTTCAGGAGAATATCCCGGCTTAATAATAACTGTAAGGCTGCGGCTATGCGAAGTTGTTGCATAACGAGAGGCGCCGAAGTCAATAAGTTTAACATCACCTGATTTTGTGAGAAAAATATTATCAGGTGCAATATCTCTATGGAGTATTCCTTCGCTATGAACGTCCTGTAAGGAATTCATTACCGGTAACAGCATACCTACAGCTTCATCTTCAGAAATGGTTTTATCTCTTTTAAGGCGTTCGGTTAGTGTTTCACCATCGAGAAATTCCATAACTATATATGCAGTTTCATTTTCGGTAAAACTATCAAAAACCTTTACAATACCAGGTTCATTCTGGAATTTTGCTAGTCTTTTTGCTTCTTCAACAAACTTATCAAGCCCGTCTCTAAATTGTTCGCTCTTATCACCATTGAAAACCGTAACAGAAGACTGCCCCGGCATTCTAGTTGAAAATTCGCTGGGGAGATACTCTTTAATAGCAACTTTTTGTTCGAGCTTTCCATCCCATCCAATATAAGTTACGCCAAATCCTCCAAAACCCAGCACCTTTCCTATGATATATCGGTCATAAAGAAGAGTGCCCGGTTCCATATGTATTGCTTCTTCGGCTTTTGTGCCTTCAACATATCCGCAATGTGGGCATATATCGAATTCATTGCCGAAAAGCTCCATACATCCCATACATCTTTTGCTCATCAAATTCACCTCATTATTTTACAAAGACAAAATCTTTGTAAATGTCTTTTATTGCACTGTAATTCTTCTGATTAATTTTTTCTGTAAAGCAAGTTGAGTTTATAGGGATTTGCCCATCAGTGCATTTGCTGATCATTAGTGTGTTTTGATATGCATTTCCAAGCATCCAAGACAACAATCGCTCGGCTGCCTTAATTTCACTTTCGCTACCATTACCGATGCTCCATTCATACTCAAAGCAACAGTGAATGTTACTGTTTTTATAAAACACAAAATTCTTTTTGTAATTAGTAAGTGTTTCGCGAACCTCGTTCATTGCCATGGAAGAAGAAAGCATAACAGCGCAAGAGTTAGCTTCGTTGTTAAGAAACTCTTTGCGTTGGCCAAGTCCTTCGGCAGTCAAGTTATTGTTCTTAAGCAAATCTGTATAATTTTCATCGGTGGCAATTTTAGTTGCATCACCAAAATCGGATATTTTAGTATAATAGGCGTCGCTGTATTCCACTGATGATGCACCGCTCGTAATAACATAGGCCATTGGCAATTCAATCGCCAGCGGAATGCGTTTTGTGTTATTGTAATATGAATCGTATTGATCAATAAATAAACACGATGCTGCTTGCTCCGATTCCAAAACATTCTTAACGCTGGATGCGTTTTTAAGCAACTTATCCGGAAGGTCGGTGCTTTCAAAAAGTGTGGGCAGATTACCGTTTTTTGCTGCTGAAGTAATCTCGGATAAGTACTGCTTCTCAGGTATAGCTCGCACTTCAACTTCAATGTTCGGGAATTTGCCGGTAAAGTCATTAATTATGCTATCAACAGCATCATTTTCGGTTGAAGCATCTTCGGTGGAAAACCAAATACTGATTGAAGCATCATCAAGTGCTTGTTCTGCTCTTTTTGCGTTATAAGAATGCAGAACACTTGTTGCTATAGTTGCAACCACTAAAAGGGCGGCCAATATGCCGGTAAAACGTTTGCGTTTGCGGCGTTTTCTTTCTTTTGCTAACGTGGTTACCTTTTTTTCACCATTGAGAGCTTTTAAAAATTCAGTAACATTTTTAAAACGCATATGCTTTTCGATGGCCATAGCTTTCATAATTGTGTTACTTAAGTTTTCAGGAATAGAATGATCCAATTCGTGCGGGGGAGTAACCGTATCGTTGATCTTACGATTGGTTGATTCATCGGGCTTGATTCCGGTTAACATTATATAAAGGGTAGCACCTAAAGCATATACATCAGTCCAAGCCCCTATACTTTTGGTGTTGTCATACTGTTCAACAGGAGAATAACCCGGTTTTAAAATAATATCAATAACTTCATCGGTTGTGTCGGCTAATTTTGCGGCACCTAAATCTAATAATTTTATTCTGAGCTCTTTGTCGGAGCATATGTAAACGTTATCAGGTGAGACATCTCTATGAATGATTCCTTGTTGATGGAGTGATATTAAAGCATTACCTATTTCGTTGGCGACCAAAACAACAAAATCCTGATCTACTTTGCCATTTACCTGTTGCAGGTATTCATTGAGCCCTTGCCCGTGCAACAGTTCCATAACAATATAAGCTGTACCGTTATCTTCAAAGAATTCAAATACATTAGGAATACTTCTATGCGTGCCGAACTTAGCCATGTTTCTAGCTTCAGCCAAAAAACGTTTTTTTCTGTAATTAAATTCCGCTTGAGATTTTTTGTTAACGATAACCTCTTTTTCTCCTGCAGCTCTCGTCATAAGGCGGCTTGCAAAAAACTCTTTAACGGCAACAACCGTTTCTAATTTGGTATCCCAAGCTTTATAAATTATACCAAATCCGCCTGCTCCAACCGTTTCACCAAGAATATAGCGGTCGGCTAAAAGAGTTCCGGGATATAAATAAATCGGTTCTTTAGGGTTTGTGATTTTTAATGTACCGCAATGTGGGCAAATATCATATTTTTGATCATATTCCTTGAAGCAAGAATAGCATCTGTTCATCACCGTTACTCCTTACAGATATAGTCTTCCCATGTAAATGTTTCTCCACACAAAGGGATCAAAAGATATTGGCCATTACCAAATTCAAGCACATCTTTTTCTTTTAACTTTTTCGATTCCATAACATTATCTCCGTTAAGATAAGTTAAACCACTGCCTTCTCCGGGCTGAATATAGAAATCGCGTTTTTTAGGTTCATATGTTAACCAAGCGTGTTTGCTGCGAGAAACAGCATTGTCTTTTGAAATATTAATTTTATTTGAAGCACCGCGGCCAATAGAGTTGCGCCCCGCGGCAATATTAAATGATTCGCCAAAATGGTTTCCTTTGATGCAAACAAGCCAACCAACAACCGGTTCACTGTTTGCAGAAACGCTTTCAGTTTGGCCTGTGCTAAAGAAGCCTACTGTTTTTCCTTCACCGCCGGAAACCGCCTTTTTTACAGCATCGTGCAGCGAGCCTTTAGCGGCGGTGTTAGAATTATGCTCAAGGTTTGAATCTTGTTCAACATAAGCTTTATCATTATTTACGTGATTAGGTGTACAATACGGGCATACGTTTAACGATATTTCGTATTCCTTGCCGCAGTTAGAACATGTTGTAATTTTATTTTCCTCTACTTCGTTTACAGTTGGTAGCACACTTTTTATTTGTTCGGTCTCAACTTTTTTCTTTTCTTCGTTGCCGAAAATACCGAATGTTTTGCCGATTGTTTTGTCGGGCATTTCAACAACATTCCTATTATCAGATTCATATTTCTTTCTGCCCCAAAATGGTGTGTGGCTTTTTTTGTTTTCTGATGATATTTTTTTAGATTCAGATGTGTTGGCTACAGCGCCGCAATGAGGGCAGTTTTGATATTTATCCGAGTCAAAAAAATGTCCGTTTATACATTTCGTTACATTCATTGTTGTTTTCTCCACTTACTTTATTTTTATAAGAGCCACAGTCATATTGTCGCGCTTAGCATTTTGGTTTTTCGCGGCCTTTTTTGCTTTAATATCTAAAGCTTTTAACGCATCTTCAATATTGCTGAAATTTGATAAAATCCTCAAAATTTCATCATGCGAAACTAATTTGTACAGTCCGTCCGACATAAGCAATATTTTATCATCTTTCATCAGTGTAAAAGGATGATCATTTGTGTCAATTAAGGGCAGGTCGTTTACACCTAAAAAACTAATCAGTGCTTCTCCTTGGCGTGATTGAGTTTGATACTCTAAATCATCAATCATTCCACGCTCTTTTTTTGCGTCAAGAACAGATTGGTAGATGTGATCTTCTGTAGCCTGTACCAGTTCATCGTTTCTAAAAAGGTAAATTCGGCTATCCCCAACAGATACCCAATGCAATGAGTGGCCGGAAATCAACACGGTAACTATTGTTGAACCCGCCTGCATACTTTTTCCGGAATTATCGGTAAGGGTAGCAATTTTATGGTCTATGTTTTTTATTGAGTCAATTATTATGTTATGCATATTATGCGCTGGATACATTTCTAAATATCTTTTAATAAGTGAGTCCACCGCAATAGAACTTGCTAACTTTCCACCATTGTGGCCGCCCATGCCATCGCATATAACAACTAAGCCTTCATCCGGTTTAATTTCATAACCCACGTTGTCTTGTTGCTCTTCGCGATCGCCTATAACCGAAATAACAGAGAGTTCAAACAAAGAATTTTCATCATATATTTGAAAGTTGTCTTTATGGTTTTGCATTCTCGCCATCCTCTCCTATTTATTCCAAACAGCAATAGCTGAGAAATTATCCATATTTTTGTTTGCGCCGTTCTTTTTTACCACTTCTGCCATTTTAAATAGCCACTCTTGGGGTGAACTTGCTTTTTTAAGTAAGTCGCACATTTCTTTTTCTTCAATTAATTCCCAAAAACCATCAGAACACAAAAGGAAGGCCTGGCATTTTTTGAGCTGAATTGGTGCCATTAGTTCATACATGGGTTCTTCCCAATCTATACCCATAACACGAAGAACTATATTACGATCGGGGTGATTTCTAATTTCACTTTCTTTAATATCTCGTGATAAAACAAGCATTTGAGGAATGCTATGGTCTAAAGTGCGAAGTTTAACCTTGTTTTTGTTAAAAATATAAAGGCGTGAGTCGCCAATATGACCGATATAAGCAGTTTTTTCATCAGTTGCAAGAGCAACTGCGGTTGTTTTCATTTTTCGCTTTGCGTGACGTTCAATTTGCTCCATCATAAGAATATCTTGTGCGGCTGAAAAGGTCTGGCCTAAAAAGTTCACCATATCATCAGTTTTTAAAAATTGATCTTCAAAAACCTCTTTAACAAGAGCAGATGCAGCATCACCCATTCCATGGCCACCTAAACCATCGCACAGAATGAAACATTGGTTAGGGCCATTATTAAAACACCCAATGGCATCTTCGTTAACCGAGCGATCGCCGGCATTTGTCAGCATTGCGAAATCAAGCATGAAAAAACCTCTTTTATATATTTGTTTTAGTGTCTTTTTATACTATTAGGGTAGGGGATATCATAAACTTTAAATTTTCATAGTAAACGTCAAAACTGCCCAACGTAACATCTTTGTTTTTAGAAACAAAGATGTTGTTAGGCTTAATGTTTTGGTGTGCTGTTTTTCATTTGTTGTAAAATTTATTCGTATTGATTAATACAAGTTTAATTAAACTGATTCTAAATAAGAACGTTAAAATGATTTGTAACGCCGTGTTGTTAATGCCTTAACTCTGCATAAATTGCGGTTCAGCAGGTGAGTAGAACAAAAACCTTTAAGCGCGCAATATTCTTCATTGCTAAAGGCATCGCGCGCTTTATTATGTGATTTATGAGTCTACCTTATAGTCGGGATGCACAAATAATTAATAAATTAAAAACTCATCTATAAATGCTTTCAATATTATAAAAATCATTAATGTTCATATCTCTATAATTAACGCGTTCGCGGTTATGGCCATCCCAAGCGTTTCCTTCGCCCACTGAAATAGTATCTCCGTCAACCGCTGTTACAAACACCCAGTGTTCATTAGGATATTCCTTGCCATTGAACCAATATGTGCCGGGATAATAATAATGAATAACATCACCCGGTTGGATTTTTGATGCATCTGTGATTCCGGTGCGTTCACCGAGCTTTCCTGTTACCTCTATTTGCATTTGCTTTGCTTTGGCGCAACAACTCCACGCACTAATATAGTAACCTTTGTAATTGCCTTGATAACGGCTATTGTTACCCCAATATTCCCCCTGCTTAAAACCATCAGTGTTTTTTAAGCGTTCAACCTTTTCTTCGAAAGAGAGAACAACGGTTTGGTTTGAAGGTAGCGTGTTAGATACTGAATCAGGTAAGTTTTCCATCTCTCGTCTTAATATGGTATCAACATTCTCATAAGATGTTGCGCTTTTTAGTGCAACATCTGCGCCTAACTGCATAGTCTCTTCCAGTGTTTTTATTTTTCTAACAATTTTATTTCCTTTGTCGCATAAATTAACAGAACGCTTACTGTCTAAAGCGCTATCCATATTATTAACT
>JAZNGF010000017.1:0-4844 GCA_045576295.1 Acutalibacteraceae bacterium
CGGTTTTAGTGATATTTTATTCGCCTTTTAAAACTCGCAAAGCGAATAACACTCGGCATTAGCCGAATATCACTGCGAAGCAATATAACTCGCCGTTAGGTGAATAAAACTGCCCAAGTGTCCTTAAGGACACTTGGGCAAGCTTCGCCGTTTGTTTTTTTATTTACTTTAGATTTCGCGTTCGCCTTTGCTGAAATCGAACTTACTGTTATTAAACAGAATCACCGCAAACAGGGTGCTGTCGCTGAAAACAAGGCGAAGCCCATATTCGGTGTAGGCATAGGTGAGTGTTTTTGGGGTTCCTGCCATGCCGCCGGGTGGGAGGTAGAAAAGCTCGCTTTCATCGGGGCTTTCTTCATAGCCGTTACCAAGGAAATAGCGCGCATCGGCAATTGGTGTTTGGCCAATAACAAAGTTATAAACATTTTCGTTATAGCAAATTATTGCTAAAACACCGTCGTCGGGGTTATTTTTATCGTAATAATAAAGCGCTTCGTCGGTTCTGATTCGGGTGTAGGCACCTTGTGAGGTTTGGTCGTATGTATCATGCTTTCCGTCATCTGATTCTTCAACATAATGCTTTTTAATTTCTTCAATATCAGCGCCTATCCCAAAGGGGATTTCGGGGATGATACCCTTAGATGCATTTTCTTCAACAAGCTCGGCATCAATTTGCGTTGTGATTTCTGGCGCTTCCTCTTCATCTTTTTTGCAGCCTGCAAGCGGCAACATTAAGCAAAGCGCGAGTATGAGTGCAATTAATCTTTTCATTTTTTAACCTCCATAAATTATTGTGAATTTGAATGCTTTTTTAAAAGTTCAAAACGCTGGTTCCAAAGTTTTTCTGATAAATCAACATAATAGGTGTGCGGTTTTTCAAAGCGCTTAACCTCATCCCAAAGCGAATCAACCTGAGAAGCGCAGTAGGCTTTGATTTCGGCCGTTTCGGGGCTAATATAAACGCATTTGCCGTTTTTAAAAATCTGCTCCTGCAGGCGGCGCGCGGTAAAGTTTGTAACGGTTTTGCGCTTCCAGGTGTGCTCAGGGTCGAATATTTCATAAGGCGCGCTACCGCTTATCACTTCATCTGCCAATGTGATAACATCGGCAATTGCCTTGCCTGTGTCGTTATCGTAAAGCCTCCAGCACGATTTAAAGCAGGGGAGCGTTATTTTTTCAACATTTTCGCTGATTTTAATGCGTGGGGTTATTTGGCCGTTTTGGTCTTCGGTTGCAACAATTTTATAAACTCCGCCAAAAACTGCTTCGCTTTTAGCGGTTATAAGCCGTTCGCCAACGCCGAATGTGTCAACCTTTGCGCCCTGAATTATCATATCGCGAATAATATATTCATCAAGCGAATTTGAAACGCAGATTTTGCAATCACTGTAGCCTGCATTATCAAGCATCTTGCGAACCTTTTTGGTAAGGTAGGTGATGTCGCCACTGTCAATCCTGATTCCAACAGGGCGTTTGCCAAGGGGTTTTAAAACCTCGTTAAACACGCGGATAGCGTTTGGCACACCCGATTTTAAAACATTATATGTGTCAACCAACAAAAGGCAGCTGTCGGGGTATAGTTCGGCATAGGTTTTAAATGCTTCATATTCATTATCGAAAAGCTGAACCCAAGAATGCGCCATAGTTCCCGAAACGGGAATGCCGAAATCTTTTCCTGCCTTAACGCAGGAAGTGCTGCTCACTCCTGCAATATATGCCGCGCGTGCGCCGTAAACGCTTGCGTCATACCCGTGGGCGCGGCGGGCGCCGAATTCCATAACAGCTCTGCCTTCGGCTGCGCGAACAATTCGGTTGGCCTTGGTTGCAATCAGCGATTGGTGATTAATGCTTAAAAGAAGCATTGTTTCAATAAGCATTGCCTGAATAACAGGGCCTCGCACCGTAATTATAGGCTCTTTGGGGAAAATGGGAGTCCCTTCGGGGATTGCCCAAACGTCGCAGGTGAACTTAAAGTTTTTAAGCAGTTCTAAAAACTCATCGCAAAACAGTCCAAGCGAGCGAAAAAAGTTAACATCATCTTCGGTGAATTTTAAGTTTTTAAGGTAATCTATAAGCTGCTCAACCCCTGCCATAATGGCAAAACCGCCATTATCGGGGATTCTGCGAAAGAACATATCAAAGTAGCAAATGGTGTTTTTATGCTTCGAGTGCAGTATGCCGTTTGCCATGGTGGCCTCGTACAGGTCCATCAGCATTGGTAGGTTTCTGTTCATAATTCCTCCAAAATTGGGTGTTTGTTTAGCCCGCTTTAATCTCGTCTTCTGCCAAAGATAAGCAACAGCCTTAAAAGCTGCGCAAGCGAGGTTAAAAGTGCGGCAACGTATGTCATAGCTGCGGCCGAAAGCACGCGGCGCGCTCCGCTTATTTCCTCTTCATTATATAAAATGTGATTGTCTCTGATTGCCGAAATTGCCCTGCGCGATGCGTTGAATTCAACCGGCAGGGTTACAAGCTGGAACAAAACAACAAGTGAAAAAAGCGCTATGCCTGCAATAATTAGGGCTTTAAAGTTAAAAATGAGCCCAATCATTAAGGCTATCCACGAAAACTGCGAACCGAATTGGCAGGCAGGGATAATAACCGCGCGAAACTTAATGGGGCCATAGCCTTCGGCATACTGAACCGCGTGCCCTGCTTCGTGGCAGGCAACGCCAACAGCGGCAACGCTGTGGCTGTCATACACACTGTCAGACAGGCGTATAACATTGGTTTTAGGGTCGTAATGGTCGGTTAAATTTCCGCTAACGCGCTCAATTCTAACATTTGTAATCCCGTGAGACAGCAGCACCTTTTCGGCGGCATTAGCGCCCGTTGTGCCGGCTGTGACCTTTGAATATTTTGAAAAGGTGCTTTTAACCCTTATTTGAGCGATAAGTGAAATAATGATTGCAGGTAGCACCAAAACCAAATAATAATGGTCGAATCCGTAATAAAAACCCAAGTGTGTTCACCTCAAAACAATTTTGTGTTAATTTACCCTTTTAAGTTTAGTTTGCCTTTGTTAAATAAATTTATAAAAATTATTAATTAATTGTTTTACAGCTGCCTATTTGCCGGATTTTTCAACATAATCCTTCGTGGGTGAGACACCGAATTTGCGAAGATACGCGCGGTAGAAGGCTGAATAATCACCAAAGCCGCATTCGCTTGCAGTTTTTCCCGCAGGCATACCCGATAGTATTTTATCCCTTGCGGCGTTAAGGCGATTATCGATAACGTATTCCCAAATTGTTGTGCCAACGTGGTTTTTAAAAATTCTTTCAAGCTGTGAAACGCTTAAAAAGAAATGCTGGCTTATTGATTTTAGAGAAATATCGGTATATAGGCGCGAGTTTATATAGGCAAGCAGATCGCTTGCGGTTGCGGTTGGCGTTGCATCGCGCGTAGGCTCCTTTGTGTTTCTTAAAAAGGCCTGCTTTATGTTAACAAGCAGTGGAAACAGGTGTGAAATAACTGTAAGCTGCATTTCGGCGCGCCCAATTTCGTTCGGGTTTTGGGAAAAAGCGCATATTGCCTTAAAAAGGTCAAGCGGTTGTTCTTCTTTAAAGCACGAAGGTTCAAACATATTATCTTTCCCCAATGGCCTTTTAACAAACGGGTCGAGCAAAAATCTTTGAGGGTCAACTGCGCTAATTGCAGTTGGTGAAAAACATAGGTTGAACACGGTGTATTCACCATTGCCTATTATGCTGGATTTTTGCATTTCTGCATCACGCATAATAACAAGGCAACCGGATTTCAGCGAATATTCTTCGTCAATTATTCTGCATTCGGCCTCGCCGGAAACTAAAAGAAGAATTTTATACTGCTTGTTGGCGGTGGCGGCCGCTTCCACATATTTTCCGTTGTGAACAGAAAGTTTGAAGTTTATTAAGTTGTCTTTATATTCGCAAATAGTTTGCATTAGCCACCCCACCTTTTTTGAAGTTGTAAACTCTATTTTAAAAATTATATTTTTACATAATAATAATACAATTTATTTTTACCAATTGCAAGCATTAACGGAAATTTTGCAATTTTGGTATAACGGAAATTTTGCAATTTTGGTAAAGCTAACAGCTATATCGTAGGGCAGGCAACCTGCCACACACAGCCCTCCCCTTAGCGGCAAGGTGTCAGCGTTAGCTGACGGATGAGGCGTGTGCTTTGGCGAAATTTAATTAACGGCACATATGTGCCTACACCTCACCACCGCCTTTGGCGGAGCCTCTCTTCAAGGAGAAGCCTATGTAATATTTTCGATAAATTAGTTGTAAAAACATAAAAAGTGTGATAAACTATTTTTGCGACACCAACAGAATAGTTATCCACCTGTGTGGGAAAATACCTTGGCAAAAGGTGTTTTCTCTTATTCTCACATTAGGTGGAATGGTTGGTGTCGCAGCTTAACCAAGGGAAACACTTTTTCGGCACATCTCTTCGGGGGTGTGCTTTTTTGTTAATGGGGTGGTTTTATGTGTGCGAAAAGAACAATAATATATTCGGTTTTAATTTGTGTATTGCTTTTATCGGCTTGCGCACACACCACGCAAAACACCAATACCGCCCAAATAAACAAAAACACCGAAATAATTCCTGAACCTGTGGAATACACCCACGCGGTTTACAAAATAAATATAACCGCCGAATGTATTTCAAATGATTCAGTGGGCGACGATTGGGGATTTGCATATATAATGGATGGGCAGGAAATAAAAAACGGCCACAAAATTATCATCCCAATAGGTGAGCCTCAAACCAAAATGATAACAGCAACGGTAAAGGAACGCGATAAAATGCCCGATGTTGCCACAGAAGAAATAACATTTGAAATAAGAGGCGGC
>JAZNGF010000018.1:0-2016 GCA_045576295.1 Acutalibacteraceae bacterium
TGGCCGCGCCAATAAAATACTGCGCGAGCTTTACCTTGATTTTTCCTCTGCCGCCGATGTTGGATACACTGCGCAAAGTATAGATAAAATCACTTTTGGGCGCAATGTTAGTGGGGAATGGACTATAAAACTTGAGCGCGCATCTGACAAAAAAACCTTCTTTACCTTTAGCGAAACGGCCGAAAGATACGATGTTATCACCGCCCAAAACGAAGATGGAATTCGGGCTTATGCGGTTGTTGACTGGTCGGAAATTAATAACGGCGCCACAGTAATATTGGGCGGATTACAGCTTAATTCGGTTGATGAAATAGGTGCGTGGCCAGCTATCTATGCCTTTATTAAGGCGCAAGAAATAAAAGCTTCGGGCAGTGGTGCGGGAGGTGTTTCGCCCACCGTTGATATAACCCCCATAAGCGGCGGTAACCGCGTTGAAATCACCGACATCGCAGGCACTAAATCTTTTGATATTCTAAACGGTGCCGACGGTGAAGATGGTTTTTCACCATTTGTTGAAGTTTTTGAGCATGATGATAGCCATACCCTTGTAATCACAGATAAATTCCAATCTCAACAGTTTGATGTTTTAAACGGTAAAGATGGCGTTGATGGTGATGACGGTAAAGACGGCAAAGACGGCGCCGATGGTTATACCCCTCAAAAAGGTGTGGATTACTTCACCGAAGCCGATAAGCAGGAGCTGGTTGCGGCTGTGATTTTGGCGTTACCTAAATACGAAGGTGAGGTTGAAGCAATATGAGCGAATTTAATGTGGAATTAGCGGGCGGCAGTTCGGTGCGCTTGCCAACGGCCGGCAAATACTGCGACAGGGATATTGTTGTAACAGCGGCAGATGGTAAAAAACTCGTGAGAAGTATCATAGAGAGGGCAGTAAGCGAGTTTAAAGATGAAGAAATCACAACAATCGGCAAATACGCCTTTAGCGAGTGTGAAGCTTTAACCGTGGTTGACGCTCCGCTTGCAACCGATATTGGTGAATATGCTTTTTATAATTGTAAAAGCCTAACCGAGGTTAACGCACCGACGGTAACAAGCATTGGCATACAGGCGTTTTATACTGCCTCGCAAATAACCGATATAAACTTTCCTCTGGTGAACAGTATAGGTGTGAATGCATTTACAAACTGTGAAAAATTAAGCGGCGTTAGCTTGCCGTTGTTGACAGCGGTTAATAACGGCGCGTTTGGTTCTTGTATTAACCTGAAAGCTTTAGACCTTCCGCTTGTGTCAAACATTGGCGCAACCGCGTTTTATAATTGCACTAATTTAACTAAATTAATTCTTCGAAACAGTGAGTTATGCGCGCTTACGAATGTTAACGCAGTCAGCAAAACCCCCTTCGCGGAAGACGGAACAGGCGGGCGTGTGTTTGTGCCGCGCGATTTAATTGAAGCATATCAAACCGCTACAAACTGGGCAACGCTTTACGCCGCAGGAACCTGCGAGTTCCTTGCAATTGAGGATTATACGGTCGACGGCACCATAACGGGCGCGCTCGATTGGGATAAAATAAATGCGGAGGAATAAAAAATGATTGTATTAGAAAATATCACGGTTAACGGAAAGAGTTTTAAAAAGCAATATTCCGATAAAGGTGTAATGCTTGAGCGTGAAGGGGTTTTGTATTCCGAAGCGATTGACCCTGCCGAATTTGAAAGACAGTACACCGAAACCGATATTGCGGCCGAAGAATAAAAGGGGGGTAAACCGATGCAGATAGATGCACAGACTTTAATAACCGCGGCGGGGGTAGTAACCGCGCTGGGTGTTATTCTTGGGGCTATACTTAAATGGCACACCTGGTACTTAAATCAAAACGGGCAAGACGGCGAGCTTGCCGCGCTTAAAAACACCCATATCGAGGATATGAAGCAAATAAAAGAAGAAAACACGCTTATTTGCTATGCGCTTTCGGCCTGCCTTGACGGGCTTGAACAGTTAGGATGTAATCATACTGTGCCCGATGCGAAATTAAGGCTTGAAAAACATTTAAAC
>JAZNGF010000019.1:0-6585 GCA_045576295.1 Acutalibacteraceae bacterium
ATTCTCACCCGGATTACTCCAAGTGAAAATACCCTCTTTCGTTGTTTAATTTTCAAGGTCCGCCCACTGCTCTCCTGAACAGTGCCTGATTATCTTACCACACACATAACGCTTTGTCAAGCACTTTTTTAAAGTTTTTTAGACTTTTTTGAATTCCCGAAAACCGCAGTTTAATGCGCCAAACTGCCGTTTTTCGAACCATTTTTCTGTACATTCAATATAATGTATGTTATACTTGTAGCATATACATATATGTTGATTTTAAGGAGCGAATATGAAAGATAAAAAAATAATTCGCGCGGCAAGTTTTTGCCTTGTAATTTTAATTTGTATAACAATATTTTTGTTTTCAGCCTCGAATTCGGATGAATCAAAAAAGCATAGCGGCGGCATAACAAGCTTTATTGTTAGGGTGATTTACGGCGAGCCCGACGACTACACCGCCGAAGAATACGCCGAAATTTACAGCCGCACGCAGCTTATTGTTAGAAAGGCGGCGCATTTTTCGATTTACCTATCTTTAGGATTTTGCGCGTTCGGCTTTGCCTGCACATTTAATATAAGAAAGATTTTAATGGCAGCCTGCGCGCTTGGCTTTAGCGCACTTTACGCCGCGAGCGACGAATTCCACCAAACCTTTGTGCCCGGGCGATGCGGAACGCCGACCGATGTTTTAATCGACAGTGCAGGGGCGATAGTGGGAATTGCAATCTCTTACATTATAATATATAGGCTGATTGTGAGAAAGCGCACTAACCCTTAACAACATATCCTCACCCACTCAACACTAACTGCTCACGGATGGTTATAATGACAGAAAAGTTACCAAAAAGAAAACCGCTACGATTAAAACATTTTGATTACAATACACCCGGCTCATATTTCATTACCATATGCACACATAACAGAGCTAACACATTATGTCGCATTGTAGGGCGATTCATGAATTGCCCCTACGAAGTCGGTCGATAATTTCAAAGACTGTGGGATACATCAAAACGAACGCATCAAGAGAGATACACAAGCTGCACGGCAACACCGTTATATGGCAACGCAGATTCCACGATCACATTATTCGTGATACAAAAGATTACGAAAAGATTGCAAAATACATACACGAAAACCCATTAAAATGGCAATTTGATTGCTTTTACACGGAAACCACACCATAAAAAGCATCTGCAATTAGCAGGTGCTTTAGTTTGTTTGTACAGTTTATATAACGCCCTTAGCGCGAAGGTGGGCGGCTTTAAGCACGGCGATTTGGGTTTTTGCATCGGCAATTTCGTCGTTCATGCACATATCCACTAAACTGTCGAGTGGGATAAGCTCGGTTTCGACAAATTCGTCTTCATCGGGGCGCGCCTCACCCTTTTTGAGCCCTGTTGCCAAGAAAAGGTGAATAACCTCGTTAACATAACCGGGGGTTGGGTAAACACGGCCGAGCGAGATAAACTGTTCGGCGGTGATGCCGGTTTCTTCTTTTAGTTCGCGAACGCCGCACTTAAGCGGTTCTTCGCCCTTATCTTTTTTGCCTGCAGGAATTTCGAGGGTTACTTCACTGTATGGGTAGCGGTATTGCCTAACGCAAACCACGTTATAGTTTTCATCAAGCGCCAACACGCCAACGCCGCCCGGGTGTTCAACCACCTCGCGAAGGGCAGGGTCGCCATTTGGCAGGGTGATGTCGTCAACCCTTAAATTTATAATTCTGCCGTTAAAGATATATTTTTGCGATAAGCATTTTTCGGTTAAGTTCATAAGTTACTCCTTTGGAAGAACCCCTAAGCGCTATGCGTTTAGGGGTTTGTTGGTTTAATAAAGATTTTTGTTTTCGCCGCCAAAAAAGAGTGCATTAACATTTTGGCGGTTGATTTTAAGCACTTCTTCCCTTGTTACCCCTTTAATCTCGGCAATTTTTTCGGCAACGAAGCAAATATATGCCGAGTTGTTGGTGCGGCCGCGCAAGGGCTCCGGCGCCATAAAGGGCGCATCGGTTTCGAGCAAGATTTTATCAAGGGGAATAGCCTCTACAACCGAAACAAGTTTTTTTGCGTTTTTAAAGGTTACAACACCGCCAATGCCAATGTAAAGCCCTAACTTTACTATCTCGCGCGCCATTTCGGCACTGCCCGAAAAGCAGTGAACAACGCCTTTCGGTTTTACTTCTTGCAATATTTCCATCATATCGGCGTGGGCGTCGCGGTCGTGAATGAGGGCGGGAAGGTCAAGTTCGTTTGCAAGCCTTAACTGGCATTTAAAACATTCAATCTGTGCCGCTTTGTTATCATCGCGCCAGTGGTAATCCAGCCCGATTTCACCCACTGCAACCGCTTTTTCGCAACCTAAAAGCTGGTTTTTGAGGCGATCGTATTCAAAAGGGTTTTCATCACCAACGCATTCAGGGTGAATACCGAAGGCAGGGTAAACATAATCGTAGCGCTTAGCAAGCTCAAGGTTTTCCTCGGCCGATTCATATAAATTTATTGAACAGCTTATAACGCCGCCAACGCCGTAGCGCGGCATGGCTTCTAAAACCTCGTGTGCATTGCCTTTATAGGTTGACGGGTCGTAATGCGCGTGGGTGTCGAAAATGGCACCTTCCGCAGCAGGGTTTGCAATATCAAATTCCATTATCTCACCTTAGCGCCTGCAGGTATATCGTCGCAGAAGATAACCTTAACGTCGTCCTCGCCGCAGTCGGCAGCTAAAATCATACCGTTGCTTTCTACTCCGCAAAGAACTGCAGGTTTTAGGTTTGCAACCACTATTACGGTACGGCCGATGAGTTCATCGGGTGAATACCATTTTGCAATGCCCGATGCAACGGTTCGGGGGGTTCCACTTCCGTCGTCAAGTGTTAATTTTAACAGTTTTTTAGCCTTTTTAATAGGCTCGCAGTTTGTGATTTTCGCGGTGCGAAGTTCCACCTTGGCGAAATCTTCAATGCCGATTTGCGGCAGGGTTACAACGCCCTCGGCCTTTTCTGCCTTTACTGCCTCGGCCGCCTTTTTCTCTTGCTCGGCTGCGATTTCGGCAAGCATTTTTTCGGCATCTATTCTTGCAAACAAGGGCTTTGCTTCGCCAACTGAGTATTCAGCCTGGCTGCCGAAAACATCGGTTTTAATCTCGGTGCCGAGCTGGAGCAAAATGTTTTCACTGCAGTTTGGGCAAATTGGCTCCATAAGAGCCGCTATAAGCCTTATACATTCAAGCAGGTTATAAAGCACAGCGGCGAGATGCTCGCTCTCGGCTTCATCCTTTGCGAGAACCCAAGGTGTAGTTTCATCGATATATTTATTCGAGCGGCGGGCAAGGTTCATAACCGTTTCGCAAACGTCGGCATTGCGGTAGTTATCCATCTGCTCGTAATATTTTGCTACTGTTTCGGCTGCAAACGCTTTAAGCTCGGCATCGAATTCGAATTCCTTTTCGGGGCGTGATACTTTTCCGCCGAAATATTTATTTGTCATTGCGATGCTGCGGTTAACAAGGTTGCCGAGTGTGTTGGCAAGGTCGGCATTGAATCTTGTTATAAAGTTTTCATAAGTTATAATGCCGTCTTGCGCGAAGGGCATTTCTGACAATAGATAATACCTAACCGCGTCAACCCCGAAGCGGCTAACAAGGTCATCGGCATAAATTACATTGCCCTTTGATTTCGACATTTTATCATCGCCCGATAATAACCACGGGTGAGCAAGCACCTGCTTGGGCAGAGGCTCGCCAAGCGCCATAAGAATAATGGGCCAATAAATTGTATGGAAACGGACAATGTCTTTACCTATAACGTGAAGGTCGGCAGGCCAGTATTTTTTATAAAGCTCGCCGTGATTACCCTCGGGGTCGTACCCGAGGCCTGTGATATAGTTTGAAAGGGCATCAATCCACACATAGATAACGTGCTTATCGTCGAACTCGACGGGAACGCCCCACTTAAAGGTGCTTCTTGATACGCAAAGGTCTTGAAGCCCCGGTTTTATAAAGTTATTAATCATTTCGGCGCGGCGCGATTCAGGCTGGAATAGGCCGGGGGTTGTTTCGTAATACTCGATAAGCTTATCGGCGTATTTCGATAATTTTAAGAAGTAGGCTTCTTCACTGGCATCAGTGCATTCCCTTCCACAGTCGGGGCATTTGCCGTCAACAAGTTGCGACGGTGTGAAGAACGATTCGCAAGGAACGCAATATTTGCCTTCGTAGGAACTCTTGTAAATGTCGCCCTGGTCGTATAATTTTTTGAAAATCTTCTTAACTATGGCTTCGTGGTCGGCGTCGGTTGTTCTGATAAAGCGGTCGTAGGTTGTGTTAACGCAGTCCCACACGCCCTTGATTTGCGAAGAAATGCCGTTAACATATTCCTGAGGCGAAATGCCTGCTTCCTTTGCGGCATCTTCAATTTTTTGGCCGTGTTCATCAGAACCTGTTAAAAAGTGAACATCGAAACCGCGGCTGCGCTTATATCTTGCAATCATATCGGCCAATACAATATCATAAGTGTTGCCGATGTGAGGTTTACGCGAACTGTAAGCAATTGCGGTTGTTATATAAAATGTAGGTTTCATAGTTTTGCCTCCAAGCGATAATATCAGCATATTCATTATCATTATACCACTGTTTGGAATATTTACAAGCACCATTTTCCTGCCGTTTTGGGGCACTATGAAAAGAAAACCCACCAAAGCTTTCGCTTCGGTGGGTTTGAAAGATTAATTATTTGCTAACGGGGAACTCAGTTATAACGCCAGCAGCGAAACGAGCAATGTAGATACAGTCGATCATATCTATTTTGCCGTTGCCGTCAACGTCGAGCGCTGCTTTTTCTTCTTCGGTAGCGGTTCCGATACCTGAAGCGCGGCGAGCGAGTAGTATAGCATCAAGAACGTCAACCACGCCGTCGCCGTTACCGTCGCCTACCTTGTCTTCAACTTCAATTACAGGGATGGTTTCGGTTTTAATGGTTGCACCACAAACTGTACATTCTGTGTGCTTTAAACCTTCTTCGGTTTCGGTGGCTTCCTTGTCAACGAGCCAACCGCTCTCGGTGTGACCCTTTGCGGGGATTTCGGTAACATCTTTATAGTCGCAACGGCTACAAGCTGTGGTGGTTGAGCCAGCCTCTGTGCAGGTTGCGTCTACTGTTTCGGTCTTCAAATCGTGGCCGAGCGCTGCAATTTCTTCTACTGTCTTATAGTCGCAACGTGAGCAGGTTGTGGTTGTTGAACCAGCAGTATCACAGGTTGCGTTAACAGTTTCTGTGCTCAAATCGTGGCCAAGAGCTGCGATTTCTTCTACTACCTTATAGTCGCAACGTGAGCAAGAGGTGGTTGTTGAACCTGCGGTTTCACAGGTAGCCGCTACTGTTTCTGTGCTCAAATCGTGGCCGAGAGCCGAAATTTCTTCGGTTGTTGTTTCACCGCAAGCAGTACAGGTTCCTGTCATAACGCCGGGTTCTGTACAGGTTGCTTCCTTGGTAACAACAGGGTCTGTGAATTTATGACCGAGGGCTGCGATTTCTTCTACTACCTTGTAGTCGCACCGTGAGCAGGTTGTGGTTTTAGAACCAGCCTCTGTACAAGTAGCGTCTACAGTTGTTGTTTTTTCATCGTGGCCGAGGGCTGCTACCTTGTTATCAACATAAGAATCGCCACATTCGCAGGTGTAGGTTGTGTAACCTTCAGCTTCGCAGGTGGGCTCGGTTACAACTGCGGTGTAGTTGTGCTCGTGGGTGTCGCCACCTTCGCCGCCTGTTTCGCCGTAGTTAACACTGAGTGAGTAAACCTGAACTGCAGGGTTGCCTGATGACGGTTTGTTATACATGATAACACCGGCTGCAGGGGTGTAGTTAGATGTTGTTGTTGCGTTAGTAGCTTCTGTATATGTGCCGTTAAGGTAAGTAACACCTTCACTGTTTGCAACAACAGGAGCGAATGATACTTCATAGGTGTTATCAGCAGTTGTGAAGATAACTGTTGCTACGATGGTGCTAACGCCATCTTTAACTGTTACATCATAACGGGTTTTAGCTGCTGCTAATACATCCTGGCTGATTGCAGGAAGATCGGTTGCGATGTTTGCCTGGAATTTAGCATAGCTGTCGAGCGCTGCTGTGTTAAGGCCAGCTGCATAATCTGCAACTACTTCGCCGTTCTTCTTAATTACATAGAACTTAACATCAGCATTCTTTTGGGTTGCTGCGCCCTTTTGTAATGCCCAGTAATCATCGGGTGCAACACCGTCAACACGGTTTGCTACGTTTCTGTATGATGTGTAGAGCTTGAAGCCGCCGAAGTATGAAAGTGTTACAAAGTAAACGTTGTTATCATCGGTAGCATAGATAACGCCTGCGTTGTAAATAGCGTTGAGGTTGTTTCTTCCTACTAAGCCTGTTTCGGTTGAGTATGATGAAAGTTCAGCGCCTGCAGGAGCCTTAACTAAAAGACCGTTGATAGGTGTGTTGTAGTTTGCTGCATAGCCGAGCTCTAACGCGCCGGTTTCTGCATTGTAGGTTACGGTGTTTTTGCTTAATGAGTTAGCGGTTTCGTAAACGCCGTTACCTGTGATTTGGATGCTGTTTGCAAGTGC
>JAZNGF010000020.1:0-10484 GCA_045576295.1 Acutalibacteraceae bacterium
TCGCTGTCCACAGCAGAAAATACAATGATTTTCCTATGCGTCCGCTTGGTTGGAAGTCGCCTAATGAGTTCTTAAACTGCTTTCTAACCACTGGTGAAGTTTTTTAACCCAATTTTGTAACACATCATTGACAAACCTACACAAAAAAATTTGAAAAAAATTAAAAAAAGGCTTGCATTATTGATTTGGTTGTGGTAATATAACAAGGCACGTAATGTGCAGTCATGCGTTGATGCGGGAGGTGGCCGGCCACCGAGTCGGGAAATTTCCGCGGAGTATGTCCGATTTTAAACCGGGCGACAAATCTTGTTGATGTTGTATGTGCCCCCTAAAAGCGCCTTAGCGCCCAAGGGGAGTTTATGCAACATAAACTCTGTAAAAGCCAACCCGGATATGACTGAACTTCTCACGGAACAGCCATTCCGGTTTTATAATGTGCAACGATGAAACACACGGCGCGCAGTGTAAAACAAGGCTTAAGAGTTGCCCGCCAACTATTTTAAGGAGGCGAAATTCCATGGCAGTAAAGGAAAAAATCAGAATCAGGCTCAAAGGTTATGATCACGCTCTTGTAGATCAGGCAGCAGAGAAGATCGTTGAAACAGCAAAGCGCACAGGCGCAAGAGTTTCAGGTCCCGTACCGCTACCCACCGAAAAAGAGATCGTAACAATTCTTCGCGCTGTACACAAATATAAAGACAGCCGCGAGCAGTTCGAGTCAAGAACCCACAAAAGGCTTATCGACATCCTCAGGCCTTCAAACAAAACTGTTGAAGCTCTGACAAGTCTTGAGCTCCCGGCCGGCGTTGAGTTTGAAATCAAACTTTAATTCACGCACGGACAGGTCATGTTGGCAAACGCCAACCAATAACCATTAAGGAGGATAAAAAATGCAAAAAGGTTTAATTGGCAAGAAGCTCGGTATGACCCAGCTTTTTGACGCAAACGGCAACGTTATTCCCGTAACCGTGGTTGAGGCAGGCCCCTGCCTTGTAAGCCAGATCAAAACCATGGAGAATGACGGCTACGAAGCAATTCAGGTAGGCTACGGCGACTTGAAGGCTTCAAAGGTTAACAAACCTATGAAGGGCCACTTCGCAAAAGGCGATGTAGCACCTAAGAAAGTTCTTCGCGAGTTCCGCCTTGCAGACATCTCTACTTACAATGTAGGCGATTTAATCAAGGCAGACATCTTCGCAGAAGGCGAAAAGGTTGACGTTACAGGCACAAGCAAAGGTAAGGGATATGCAGGCGTTATTAAGAGATGGAACTTCTCACGTCTTAAAATGTCTCACGGTACAGGTCCTGTAGCACGTCACGGCGGTTCGCTCGGTGCGAGCAGCACACCTTCACGTGTAATGAAGGGCAAGAAGATGGCCGGTCACCTCGGTGCAGAGCGTGTAACGGTTCAGAATTTAGATGTAGTTAAGGTTGACGCTGAAAACAACATCATCGCTATCAAGGGTGCCATCCCCGGCCCCAAGGGCGGCATCGTTGTTCTTAAAGACAGCGTTAAAGCCTAAGAAAGGAGTGTAGAGAATGCCTAATGTTGCAGTTGTTGATATGGCCGGCAAGAATGTCGGTGAAATCACATTAAGCGATGCCGTTTTCGGTATCGAGCCCAATGCGGTTGTTATGCATATGGCTGTAGTGAATTACCTCGCTAACCAGCGCCAGGGTACACAATCTACATTAACCCGTTCAGAAGTTTCAGGCGGCGGACGCAAGCCTTGGAGACAGAAGGGTACAGGCCACGCAAGGCAGGGTTCAACCCGCGCTACACAGTGGGTTCACGGTGGTATAGCACTCGGACCGAAGCCGAGAGATTATTCATACTCTCTCAACAAGAAGGTTAAGAGACTTGCACTTAAATCTGCCCTTTCTGATAAGGTTCTCACAAACGACCTTATAGTTCTCGACAGCCTCGCTACCGAGAGCTACAAAACAAAGGTTGTTGCTGATTGCTTAAAGGCTATCGGCGCAGGCAAGAAAGCACTTATCGTTCTTGCTGAAAACAACAGCTTCGCTGTAAAGAGCGCCGCTAACATCCCCGGCGTTAAAACAGCGCAGATCAACACAATTAACACTTACGACATCATCAACGCCGACACACTTATCGTTGTGAAGGATGCTGTTGCTAAGCTTGAGGAGGTATACGCATAATGAAAGTTGCACAGGAAGTTATCATTGCTCCGGTTGTAACCGAAAAGAGCATGGCTGCCTTAGAGCAGAAAAAGTATACCTTTAAAGTAGCAAAAGATGCTACCAAGATCGACATCGCAAGAGCAGTTGAAGAGCTTTTCGGTGTTAAGGTTGAAAAGGTAAACACAATCAACGTTCGCGGTCAGAAGCGTCGTATGGGAAGATATGAGGGCTACACACCCAGCTGGAAAAAGGCTATCGTAACCCTTACCGAAAAATCAAAGACCATCGACTTCTTTGACGGTCTGAGATAAGTCGGAATTAATATTCCGGGCAATGTATGGGATATAAAATCCCGCTAAGCCAAATATAGGAGAGTGAAACAATATGGCAGTTAAGCACTATAAGCCGACTACTCCGGGCAGACGTGGTATGACCTCAATGGATTATTCAGAATTATCCAAGGTAGCACCTGAAAAAAGTCTGTTGGAGCCTATTAAAAAGAACGCCGGCCGTAACAGCTATGGCCGCATAACCGTTCGCCATCGCGGCGGCGGCAACCGCAGAAAATATCGTGTTATCGACTTCAAGCGCGATAAGTTCGATATTAAAGCAACAGTTAAAACTATCGAATACGATCCTAACCGTACAGCATTCATCGCTCTTGTTGAGTATGAAGACGGTGAGAAGCGTTACATCATCGCGCCTATCGGCCTTAAAGTTGGCGATGTAATCGTTTCAAGCAAGGATGCCGACATCAAACCCGGCAACGCATTAAAGCTTGCTGATATCCCTGTTGGTACTGTAGTTCACAACATCGAGCTTTACCCCGGTAACGGCGCTCAGTTTGCTCGTTCAGCCGGCAACATGGCACAGCTCATGGCTAAAGAAAACGGCAAGGCACTTCTTCGCCTTCCTTCAGGTGAACTTCGTAATGTTCCCGTTGTTTGCATGGCAACAATCGGCCAGGTAAGCAACCCCGAACACGAAAACATCAACATTGGTAAGGCTGGTAGAAAGCGCCACATGGGTTGGAGACCTACAGTACGCGGTTCTGTTATGAACCCGAACGATCACCCGCACGGTGGTGGTGAAGGTAAATCCCCCATCGGTCGCCCAGGCCCTGTTACACCTTGGGGCAAACCCACCCTGGGTTACAAAACTCGTAGCAAGCATAAGGCTTCTGATAAGGACATTATCAAGCGCCGTAATGCGAAATAATCGACGAAAGGAGTTATAACAATGGGAAGAAGCGTTAAAAAAGGACCTTATATTCAACCTGTACTCCTCAAAAGGGTTAAGGAAATGAATGAAGCCGGCGAAAAGCGTGTTATCAAAACTTGGAGCCGTTCATCGGTAATTTTCCCTGACTTCGTCGGACATACAATCGCGGTGCATGACGGCAGAAAGCATGTTCCGGTATATGTTACCGAGGATATGGTTGGACACAAATTCGGCGAATTTGCCCCCACAAGAACATTCAAAGGGCACGCCGGTTCAAAAACATCAAAGTAAGCAGCCGAAAGGAGAGTTAGACTATGGAAGCAAGGGCAATATTAAAATACGCCCGTATTTCACCCAGAAAGGTGAAGATTGTTTTGGATCTCATCCGCAATCAGGATGCTGACAAGGCTATGGCTATTCTCAAGTTTACACCTAAGGCAGCTTGTGAATATCTTGAAAAACTGCTTGCATCGGCAATCGCCAATGCTCAAAACAATCACGACATGGATGTTTCAAAGCTCTATGTAGCTGAGTGCTTTGTTGATCCGGGCCCGACTCTTAAGAGAATCAGACCTAAAGATCACGGTAGAGCACACCGCATCCTTAAAAGAACATCTCACGTTACTCTGATCCTCAGAGAACGTGAAGACTAAAAAGGAGGTTAAGTTATGGGCCAGAAAGTAAATCCTCACGGCTTCCGTGTAGGCGTTATCAAAAACTGGGACTCACGTTGGTTCGCTAACGACAGCGTTTTCGGTGATACCTTGGTAGAGGACTACAACCTCCGTAAGTATTTAAAGAAAACCCTGTTCACAGCAGGCGTGCCCAAGATTGAGATCGAACGCGACTCAAGGCGTGTTCGCATCAACATCCACTGCGCAAAACCCGGTATGGTTATCGGCCGTAACGGTGAAACAATCGACAAGCTTCGCGCTTCATGCGAGAAGATGATCGGCAAACCGGTTAACCTTAATGTTGTTGAGGTTAAAAACCCGGATCTTAACGCAACACTCGTTGCTGAAAACATTGCAGCACAGCTTGAGAAGCGTGTATCATTCCGCCGTGCAATGAAGCTCTGCATCGGCCGCGCAATGCGCCTTGGTGCAAACGGTATTAAAACTCAGGTTTCAGGCCGTTTAGGCGGTGCAGAAATTGCCCGTTCAGAGAGCTATCACGAGGGAACAATCCCGCTTCAAACTCTTAGAGCAGATATCGACTACGGTTTCGCAGAAGCAAACACAACATACGGTAAAATCGGTGTTAAGGTTTGGCTTTACTCAGGCGAGGTTCTGAGTGCTGCTCGCAAGAACCGTAAGGAAGGGGGCGCCCGCTAATGTTATTACCAAAGCGCGTTAAATACCGCAGACAGCAAAGAGGCCGCCTCAAAGGTAAGGCTACAAGAGGTAACACAATTACCTACGGTCAGTTTGGTCTTCAGGCAACAGAGCCCGCATGGATCACATCTAACCAAATTGAAGCAGCCCGTATCGCAATGACCCGTTACATCAAGCGTGGCGGTCAGGTATGGATCAAAATATTCCCGGATAAGCCAATCACAGAAAAACCGGCTGAAACTCGAATGGGTTCAGGTAAAGGTTCACCCGAATACTGGGTTGCAGTTGTAAAACCGGGCAGAGTTATGTTTGAAATCGGCGGCGTTAGCGAAGAGCTCGCTCGCGAGGCTATGCGTCTTGCAGCTAACAAGCTTCCCATCAAATGTAAGTTCATCACGAAACAGGAAGAGGGGGGTGAGCAGTAATGAAGATTCAGGAGATCAGGGAAAAGACCCCGGCTGAACTCGAAAAGCAGCTTAAAGACTTACAGAAGGAGCTTTTCAACCTTCGTTTCCAACTCACCATTAACCAGCTCGAAAACCCCACACGCATTAAGGCCGTTAAGAAAGACATCGCTCGCGTTAAAACAATCATGCGCGAAAACGAGCTTAAAAACGGCGCTGAAGCGCAATAAGATGGAGGTAAATGGAAATGAGTGAAAGAAACCTTCGTAAAACAAGGGTGGGCAAGGTTGTAAGCGACAAAATGGATAAAACCATCGTTGTTGCTATTGAAGACAACGTAAAGCACCCCCTTTACAAAAAGATTATTAAGAACACTGTTAAGCTTAAAGCTCATGACGAAAACAACGAGTGCCGCGTTGGCGACCGCGTTTCGGTTATGGAAACTCGTCCTCTCTCAAAAGACAAGAGATGGCGCGTTGTAGAAATCATAGAAAAAGCTAAGTAGTTTAAAGGAGGAAAAAGACTGTGATACAACAACAGACTTACCTCAAGGTTGCCGACAATACCGGTGCAAAAGAATTAATGTGCATTAGAGTTTTGGGCGGTTCCGGCAGAAGGTATGCCAATATCGGTGATGTCGTAGTAGCATCTGTTAAGAAGGCTGCCCCAGGCGGCGTTGTTAAAAAGGGCGACGTCGTTAAGGCTGTAATCGTTCGTTCCTGTAAAGGGCTTCGCCGTAATGATGGCACTTATATTCGTTTTGATGAGAACGCAGCAGTTATCATCAGAGATGATAAAACCCCCAGAGGTACTCGTATTTTTGGGCCAGTAGCTCGTGAGCTTCGCGAGAAGGATTACATGAAGATCCTCTCTCTTGCTCCCGAAGTGCTGTAATTGGAGGTAAATGGATATGAGTAAACTTAACATCAAAACCGGTGATACCGTTATTCTTCTCACAGGAGATAAGGAAGACCGCAAGAAGACCGGTAAGGTTCTTGAGGTTAGCCCCAAGGAAGGTAAGGTAATCGTTGAGGGAATGAACATGGTTTCAAAGCATGTTAAACCCCGTAAGGCCGGCGATCCTTCGGGTATCGTTAAGGCTGAAAGTGCAATCTATGCCTGCAAGGTACAGGTTGTATGCCCCAAATGCAAAAAGCCAACCCGCATAGGCCACAAGCTTTATGCCGACGGCAAAAAAGACCGCATGTGCAAAAAGTGCGGCGAAACCTTTTAGTTAGGAGGAACATGACATGGCAAGACTTAGAGATGAATACAGGTCAACAATTGCCCCTGCTTTGATGAAAAAGTTCGGTTACAAAAGCGTCATGCAGATTCCGAAACTTGATAAGGTAGTAATCAACGTAGGTGCAGGCGAAGCTAAGGACAATTCCAAAGCTATCGACGCTATCATTAGCGATTTAAGCCAAATCACAGGTCAGAAACCCGTTGTTTGTAAGGCGAAGAAATCCGTTGCTAACTTTAAGCTCCGTGAAGGCATGCCGATCGGCGTTAAGGTAACGCTCCGCGGCGAAAAGATGTACGAATTCGTTGACAGACTTTTCAACGCAGCAATGCCCCGCGTAAGAGACTTCAGAGGTATTAATCCCAACTCATTCGATGGCCGCGGCAACTATGCTATGGGCATCAAAGAGCAGCTTATATTCCCTGAAATCGACTACGACAAGATTGACAAGGTTCGCGGTATGGATATCATCTTTGTAACTACAGCGGAAACAGATGAGCAGGCCAGAGAGTTATTAACTCTTATGGGTGCTCCGTTTGCTAAGTAAGAAGGAGTGAGGAAACATGGCTAAAACAGCAATGAAAATTAAGCAGGCTCGCCCTGTTAAATATTCAACAAGGCACTATAACAGATGTAAAATCTGCGGTCGCCCTCACGCATATCTTCGCAAATACGGTATCTGCCGTATTTGTTTCAGAGAGCTCGCATACAAGGGCGAAATTCCTGGTGTGAAGAAGGCCAGCTGGTAAACAGCATAAGCAGAAGGAGGTTTACGGTATGCAAATCACCGATACAATAGCTGATATGCTTACAAGAATTCGTAACGCAAGCTCAGCAAAACATGATTCGGTTGACATTCCCGCGTCTAATGTTAAAAAGGCTATCGCACAGATTTTATTAGATGAGGGATATATTAGCAGCTTCTCTGTAGTTGAAGACGGCAAACAGGGAATCATCAAGATCGTACTTAAATACGGTCCTAACAAGTCGCAGATTATCAACGGACTCCGCAGAGTTTCAAAGCCGGGTCTGCGCATATACACAAACGTTGAAGATATGCCTAAGGTTATCAAAGGCCTTGGTATAGCAATTCTTTCAACATCAAAGGGTATTATGACTGATAAGCAGGCTCGCCGTGAAAACGTTGGCGGCGAAGTCCTCGCGTTCATCTGGTAAGGGGGTAAAAAGATATGTCTCGTATTGGAAAGATGCCTATCAAGATCCCTGCCGGTGTAGACGTGGCAATCAATGGCTCAGAGGTTACAGTTAAGGGACCTAAGGGCGCATTGAACCAAACCTTCAGCAGTGAAATAACCATAGCTAAAGAGGGCGACGAGATCCTCGTAACCCGCCCGAGCGACAACAAAAAGCATCGCTCACTTCATGGTTTAACCCGTACACTCGTGGCTAACATGGTTGAAGGTGTATTAAACGGTTATTCTAAGGAGCTCGAGGTTAACGGTGTAGGTTACCGTGCTGCAAAGCAGGGTAAAGACCTTGTTCTTAACCTCGGTTACTCACATCAGGTAATTATGCCTGAGGTTGACGGTATCACCGTTGAAGTTCCGGCTCCTAATAAGATCATTGTTTCTGGTCCTGATAAGCAAAAGGTTGGCCAATTTGCAGCCGAAGTTCGTGAGAAACGTCCGCCTGAGCCGTATAAGGGCAAGGGTATCAAGTATTCTACCGAGCACATCCGCCGCAAAGAAGGTAAAGCCGGTAAGGGCGGTAAAAAATAATAAAGGAGAGAATGAAAAATGGTTAACAGACCTGACACAAATAAAGCTCGTGTTCGCAGACATGCTCGTGTTCGCGCTAAGATCAGCGGAACAGCAGAATGCCCGAGACTTAATGTATTCCGCTCCAATAGCAATATTTACGCCCAGCTTATAGATGATGTAAAGGGTGTTACACTCGTTGCTGCTTCTTCAATCGAAAAAGATTTCGGTAAAGCAAGCGGTAACTGTGCTGAGGCCCGCAAGGTTGGACAGTTAGTTGCTGAACGCGCTGCTGCTAAAGGTATCGAATGCTGCGTATTTGATCGTGGCGGATACATTTATCACGGCCGTGTCAAGGAGCTGGCCGAAGGAGCCCGCGAGGGCGGCCTCAAGTTCTAAGAGAAAGGGAGGAAATACTTTTGGCTACAAATATTGACGCATCTGTTTTAGATTTAAAAGAGCGTGTCGTTGCTATCAACCGTGTATCAAAAACGGTTAAGGGCGGCCGCATAATGAAATTCTCGGCTTTGGTTGTTGTTGGTGACGGTAACGGCATCGTAGGTTTCGGCACCGGCAAATCAGGTGAAGTTCCCGATGCAATCCGTAAAGGTATTGAAGACGCTAAGAAGAACCTTATCAAGGTTTCACTTAAAGGCTCAACAATTCCTCACGAAGTTATCGGAAAGTTCGGCGCCGGCAGCGTGCTTTTAAAACCCGCTGCACCCGGTACCGGAGTTATTGCCGGCGGTGCTGTTCGTGCGGTTGTTGAGACCGTAGGTATCAGCGATATCCGTACAAAGTCACTTCGTTCAAACAATCCTTTTAACGTAGTTCGTGCAACAATTGCAGGCCTTCAGTCGCTTCGCGATGCTGAACAGGTTGCTGCAATGAGAGGCAAGACCGTTAAAGAAATAATCGGTTAAGGAGGAGCAGCAAATGGCTACAACAAAGAAGGCTGCGGGCCTTAACATAAAGCTCGTTAAGAGCTTAATAGGCTGTAAGGATGACCAGATTGCTACCGCTAAAGCTTTAGGGCTTAACAAAATTGGCGACAGCAGAGTTCAGCCCGACAATGCAGCAACTCAAGGTAAAATCAAAAAGATCACCCACCTAATCGAGGTAACCAAAGCGTAAATGCAAGGAGGTGCGAATTATGAAAATTCATGAACTTTCTCCTGCTGCTGGCTCAACAAGAGAGGTTAAGCGTATAGGCAGGGGTCATGGCTCGGGTAACGGCAAAACAGCCGGTAAGGGCCATAAGGGTCAAAAGGCCCGTTCAGGATCCGGTATGAGACCGGGCTTTGAAGGCGGTCAGATGCCACTTCAAAGAAGAGTTCCTAAAAGGGGATTCAACAACATCTTTGCTTCAAAGTATGCTGTAATTAATTTATCATCGCTCAACAAATTCGAAGATGGTGCAGTAGTAGACGCTGCAGCCCTTATCGAAAAGGGTATCATCAAGAAAGAGTACGACGGTGTTAAGGTGCTCGCAAACGGTAACCTTACAAAGAAGCTTACCGTTAAGGCATGCGCATTCTCAGCATCTGCTAAAGAGAAAATCGAGGCAGCAGGTGGGAAGGCAGAGGTGAACTAATATGTTTGAAACACTGAAAAATGCATGGACTGTAAAAGACATCAGAAAGAAAATTCTGTTCACTCTTTTCATCCTCATCGTGTTCCGTATTGGTTCAGTTATTCCGGTTCCGTATATTGATGTTAACGCATTAAAAACGGCAGCCGAATCATCAACAAACGATTTCTTCAATTATCTTTCAATACTCACAGGCGGTGGCTTAGAATACGGCGCGATTTTTGCAATGTCGGTTACACCGTACATCAACTCGTCAATTATCATTCAGTTATTGACAGTTGCTATTCCGGCTCTTGAAAGGCTTTCTAAAGAAGGCCCCGAAGGCCAGAAAAAACTTGCTCAAATCACCCGTTATGCAACCGTAATCCTCGGCCTTATGCAGGGTGTTGCCTACTTCTTCTATTTGAAGAGTAATGGGCTTCTCAGCGTAACCGGTGGAGCTACCGTATTTGCTGGATTTGTTATCATAATCTGCCTTGCGGCAGGTTCAGCCCTTGTTATGTGGCTTGGTGAACAGATCGACGCAAAGGGTATTGGCAACGGTATTTCAATGCTCTTGTTTGCCGGTATCATTTCTCGCGGCCCACAGGCTGCTCAAGCAATCGTTGCTTACTGGCAGTTAGGCCAAAAGGTTGCCGTTATTGGCATTATACTCGGCTTCGTTTTAGTAATTGCGTTTATCGTTTGGATGACCAATGCAGAGCGCAGAATTCCCGTTCAATATGCAAAACGCGTTGTAGGCCGTAAGATGTATGGCGGTCAGAGCTCACACCTGCCTATTAAGGTTAATATGTCGGGTGTAATGCCTGTAATCTTCGCTAACTCAAT
>JAZNGF010000021.1:0-92754 GCA_045576295.1 Acutalibacteraceae bacterium
GTAAAAACAATGGCAAAACATCTTAAAGTGCACTTAAGCTTAGCTTTGTGCATAGCAATTGTATTTTCGATGTTCTCGATGTGCTTCACCGCATCGGCAGCAACGAGCTACAGTTGGGATTTCACAGGCGCCGACGGCGCAGCCCAAGCAGCCGATATGCTCGCGAATGCTACGCATGTGGTTGCTTCGAAGAATGGTACTACCACATCTTCAACCCTTACAATCGGCTATGATGCTGACAGTGCAGCTGTTGAATTAGCATCATCAAATTTCTCGGGAACAACAATGAACGCGGTATATCTTAACACACCTGATGGTGGCACACCTACATCGTTTAATGTTGTAACCGGATTTGTAGACACAACAAAAACAAACAATTTAGGTGCAGCTGTTGTTACCTATGCTGAAGACGACACTAGCTTTTACGCTGTACAGTTTGCATATTACAATGGCTTTAAACTCTATCACTATGAAATCAAGAAAAGCACCGCCAATGCTTTAAAAGAAAGCACTGATGGTTATGAGCGTTGGAGCATCGGAAACTATGCAAGAGCAGTGCAGGCTTCATCACCTTCGTTTGATTTAATGCAGAAAAACGGTCAGAATATCACCTCAGCTCCGTCGTTAGGCACCCAAGCTGCTATAAATGCGCTTAAAATTGAATATGATGTTCAGGTAGCTAATGGAGTTACAACTGTTATTGCAAAAATGTATGGTACAGTTGGCGAGGATTATTATGAATTCATCCTTAAACCTGTAACAATCACGAATTCAGGTGCTATTACCTATAACGGTTCAAGCACTGCAAACTTCACCGTAGGCGAAAATTTCGAAAACGTATTCGGTGTGGGCTCGGCTTGGGCAGCTGCAGGCTCTTATTGGCAAATCTACTCAATGGATGCTGATTATGGCTTAGGCGAAGGCGGCGATACAGGCTGCGAGCACAGCTACGATTCAGTAGTAACCGATCCTACTTGCGAAAAAGCCGGTTACACAACCTACACATGTTCACTTTGCGGTGATACCTACACAGGCGATGAAACCGCAGCTGCAGGCCACACAGAAGTTGTTGATGCGGCAGTAGCTGCTACCTGTACTGCAACAGGCCTCACCGAAGGTTCGCACTGCTCGGTATGTAATAAGGTTATCGTTGCACAGGAAGTAATTCCCGCAACTGATCACAGCTTTTCTGCCCCTGAAGTAACAAAGGCGCCAACCTGCACCGAGCCCGGTGTTGAAACAGGCACCTGCATAAACTGCGGCGAAACAACAGAAAACGAACTTGACGCTTTAGGCCACAGCTATGATTCAGTTGTAACAGAACCCACTTGCACGGTAGGTGGCTACACAACCTACACCTGTTCAGCTTGTGGCGACAGCTACACTGATGACGAAACAGCGGCTAAAGGCCATAGCTACGAGGAAACAACAGTTCCTTCAACTTGTACAGTAGCTGGTAAGATTACTTACACCTGTTCTTGCGGTGATAGCTATGAAACCGAGCTTCCTAAAGCAGACCATAGCTACGGCGACTGGGTTACAGATAAAGAAGCAACCAAAGAAGAAGCAGGTTCAAAACATAAAACCTGCTCTGTTTGCGGCGATGTAGTAACAGAAGAAATCCCCGTTATCGGCGCAGTTCCAAACTATAATTGGGATCTTACAAATGCAACCCAAGCATCTGATATGCTCGCAAACAGCATTCATATTGCTGGCAACGGCGCGCAAGAAACTGAAAATGCTATAAGCAAAACCACGGCGGCATATAATTCTGCAACTTCTAGCTTAGAATTAGGTTATGCAACAAACTACAATACACCTATCAACGGCCTTTTAGTCAAAGCTCCTGCAGGCGCAGAGCTTTCATCATACTCAGCCGAAACAGGTTTAGTAGGAAGAAACAATCTTAACGCAGTTTACAACGCAGGCGTTATTTACGCAACCGATGATAACAACGTTTACTTCGTAACGCTTTCATACTTCGGCGGCTTCAAGCTCTACACATCATACAGAAACGTAGCAAACCGTGTTGACGGCGTTGCAACTGATGATTACTGGGCATTAAAGAAGGGATCTGCAACTCAGAAGAATGGCGAAGTTAAGTTCTACACCATTAAGAAGAATGGCGAAGTAGTTGCAGACTATGCAACTAACCTTAACACAGCAGCTCTTGAAAACTATGCTAAATTCCAGGCGAATATCGCAACCGATCTTCCTGCAATCAGCCAGGCTGTATTAGCAGCAGCAAAATTCAATTACAGCGTAACAGTTAAAGATGGCGTTAGCACCATCGTTCCGTCGGTGGTATTCGCTTCAGCCGACAACACCTATGAAGTTATCTTTGCACCGGTTGTAGCAGATAGCACAGGCGTTAAATACCTTAACAGCAACTATGCTGAAACCACTAACGCTACTTCCACATCTAACTATGCACCTGCAGCAGGTGTTGTTATGTATGGCAAACCGTCATCAGGCAACCCTGCAGTTCAGGTTTACTCACTTAATGTTAACTACGGCGGCGAAACAGGCGGCGATGTACATACCCACAGCTACACATCAGTAGTAACTGCTCCCACCTGCACAGCTGAAGGTTACACAACCTACACCTGTAGCGAATGTGGCGATAGCTACACAGGCGACGAAGTTCCGGCTCTCGATCACGATTTAAGCACTGCAACAGTTCCCGCAACCTGTACAGAGGCTGGTTCTACAACCACAACCTGCTCACGTTGCGACTATAAGAACGTTGAAGAAATCGAGGCAACAGGCCACGACAATGAAACAACAACCGTTGACGCAACCTGTAAAGACAAGGGCTCTATAACCGTAACCTGTAAAGTTTGCGGCGAATCGGAAGTTACTGAAATTCCGGCCAACGGCCATACACCTGCCGAAGCAGTTGTTGAAAATAACGTAGCTCCCGATTGTGACACAGAAGGCTCATACGACGAAGTTGTTTACTGTTCGGTATGTGATGCTGAGATCAGCCGTAACACAATAACAGTTGACGCTCTCGGTCACGACTACAACGCAGTTGTAACACCTCCTGCAGTTGGTGAACAGGGTTACACAACCTACACATGTTCAGTTTGCGGAGTATCTTATGTTGATGATTATGTTGATGCAATACCCAAGGAAATCGTTAAAACAGCAACCGTAGTTCTTGATGGTAAGGTTAATGTTGTTGTTACAGCAACACCTAACTTCGAAGCATCTGCAATGGCAATCACAGTTAACGGCAAAACTTACGATATGGATAAGGGTGCTAACGGTGAATTCACCTACACAATCGAAAGATACGCTCATCAGATGACCGAAACTTTCAAAATCAGCATCGAGGCTGATGGTGTTGTTGAACCTGGCACAATCTCAATCGCAGGATTGCTTGAATCAGTTTACAACGGAACAGCAGATACTGAAACAAAGGCTTTAGCTATTGCAACCGCTAACTACGGCGCAGCAGCACAGGTTTACTTCGGGAACACAGACGTTCTCGCTAACGACTGGGTAGACGAAGCTTACAAAACAACTGATTACACCCATAAAGATGTTGAAACAGTTGATATGAACACAGCTATAGCTGATGCTTACAGCGAAATGAGCTTATCAGCAGCTGTTCAGCTTGGCAACGAAATCAAGATGGTTGTTATCTTCGGCCATGAAGGTTTCGCAGGCAAGAACCTTAAGGTTACATGCGAAGGCCAAGAACTTACAGTGGTTGAAAACGCAGATGGCAGATTCTACGTTATCAGCGAGGGTGTTGCACCTGCTGATATGGATGCAGGCTACGATTTCGCAATCACAGTTGATGGCGAAAAAGTTGCATCATTCACCTACAGTGTAAACAACTACATCAAGGATCTTGGCGCTGCAACAACCGATGCTGACTTAATAGCGCTTCTTAATGCAATGGTAGCATACGGCGTAGCAGCAAATAATTATAATTAATAATAGGGGAGGAAAGATTCAATGAAGAAATTCACAAACCCTGAAGTTGAAATCGTGGTTTTAAACCAGAACGATGCTATCACCGTTTCGGGTACTTCACCAATATTACAATTACCTGATGTTGAGAACATATTACCTGAAGTATTCTTAAATTAATCATAACAACAACACCCCCCGAAGCTAAACTGCTTCGGGGGGTGTTTCATGCAACTACTGTTTATACCGTAGGGTCGCACCTGTGTGCCACCGCCTTTTACGGTGGTTATCCCGCACATCTATGTATCAAATTAAATCATCGCAAAAAGCGGTGTTAAGCCAAGTGCGATTAAAATTGCAGGCAGGAAATTTGCAACCTTTATCGAGGTTATTTTAAGCATATTAAGGCCTATCATAATAATAAGAACCGACCCAACAACCGACATATTTCCAATCATCGCAGATGTTAAATAGGGTTCAACAAACTTTGCAAGCAGTGCTATGCCGCCCTGCAGAATAAACAGCGGTATAACCGAAAATGAAACGCCGACCCCAAGGGTTGATGCCATAACGATTGACGCAATACCGTCGAGTATGCTTTTGGCGAAAAGGGTGTCGTAATTGTGGCGTATTCCCGCATCAATCGAGCCAACAATAGCCATTGCTCCAACGCAGAACAGAAGCGTTGCCGAAACGAACCCTTCGGCAAATTTCACGTTTTTGTCGCCCTTTGAAAGCTTCTTTTCAACCGAATTTGCGAGCTTGTTAAGGCGCGCATCGATTTTTAAAACTTCGCCTATAATAACGCCTAAAACCACCGCAAGTATCATAATGAGAACCTTGTTCCCGTCGGCCGCTTTATCGAAAATGCCAAGCACGCCAATGCAAACAACGCAAACGCCTACACCGTTCATTATAGATTTGCTTAAGTTTTCGGGCATTCCTTTTTTTAAAAACAGCCCCACAATCGAGCCCACAATAACAGCGGCAACATTAACCAACACACCAATCATATAAAACCCTCAAAATATAAATTTCTAAAATATTATTATAATCGGTGTTAAAAACAAATTCAATCACTTAATTGTAAATTTCCTAATGCCAATAATCCTGCCTTCAGCACCCTTATAATCATTGCATTTCCATTAAAGGGAGGTATTTCACTTGAAAAAACACCTAACATACAGTATAATAAAAAAATAATAGTTTGTTTTTTACAATTCTTGTATATACTTTTTGTGAACGGAGAAACTTTATGAAGTGCTATACAATTCATTTAATTCGCCACGGCAAAACAAATGCAAACACCGAAGGTCGCTATGCCGGAATAACCGATGTTCCGCTTAATGAATCGGGCAGAAAAGAAATTGAAGCCTTAGCGGCCGAAGGGCTCTACCCTGAGGTTGATATGGTTTATTCAAGCCCTCTTAAGCGTTGCACCGAAACAGCAGGGATAATTTACGATGGGCTCCCCATAAATGTTGTTAACAACCTTAGCGAACTTGATTTTGGCGAGTTTGAAAACAAAACAGCCGCCGAGCTTGAAAGCAATCAAGACTACCTTGATTTTATCGGCGGAAGGCTCCAAAAAATTCCCGGCGGGGAAGATCTTACAAAGTTTACCGAGCGAATAGTTTTAGGCTTTAACGAGGTTGTTCGCCACCTTTCGCAGTCGGGCTATACCGATGCGGCTATTGTTATGCACGGCGGAGTTATTATGAGCTTGCTGGCGGCTTGTGCATTTCCAAGGCGTAGCCAGCTTGAATGGCAAAGCGATAACGGCTGCGGCTACACCGTTTTAATAACCCCCTCGCTTTATGCAAAAAGCGGCGTTTTCGAAGTTATAGCACAGCTTCGCCCCTAATGGGCTTTTATAAATTATTTTTAGGTTGATACATTATGGTTGATCCGATTATTCTGCTTAACAGTGTTATACTTTTATTTTTGTTTTTAATACCGGGGTATGCCTTAAAAAAGTTTAACCTTATTGGCGAAAGCTTCGCCGGCGGTATTTCAAATTTAATACTTTATGCGCTTCAGCCTGCAATGATAGTTCGCTCATTCGCGTATGACTATAACACAAGGTCGGCTATAAATATTTTATGGTCGTTTGTGTTTTCGGCGTTGTCGATAGGCGCGTTTTACCTTATTACCAACTTCTTTTTCGGCTCTTCGCCCGAAAGGCAGCGCAAGGTTTTAAGGTATAGCGTTGTGTTTTCAAACGCGGGGTATATGGGAATGCCCTTGGTAACGGCGGTTTGCGGCCCTGAGGCCGCCATTTGCGTTTCGGCTTATATTATCAGCTTTAATGTTTACGCTTGGAGCATCGGCTGCCTTATCTACACGGGTGATAAAAAATACATCTCTATTAAAAAAATTCTAATAAACCCGGCAACGGTGCCAACCTATATTGGGCTTCTTATCTTCTTTTTGCCCATAAACGGCTACATTCCCGAAATTGTTATGAACGCAATGGATGCGCTTAAAGAAATGGTGGCTCCAATGTCGATGATACTTGTTGGCATAAAGCTTGCCGAGGTTAAATTTGGGGGCACACTGCGCGACGGTGCGCTGTGGCTTAATATGGTGTTGCGCCTTGCCGTTATGCCCGTTGTTGCCTTTTTGATAATTAAGGTGGCGGTGCTTTTAGGCGCTAAGATCGACCCTGTTGTGTTGGCAGTAACGCTTATATGCGCGGCAACACCTGCGGCATCGGCAACCTGCATTTTTGCCGAAAAATTCGGCGAAGATTCGGTTTATGCAGGTAAGATAGTTTCAATTTCAACCCTTATTTCGGTTGTAACTATGCCGCTTGCGGTTCTTTTATTAAAATTAATATAGGTGATTCTATGCAAAAAAATCTTAAACGGGCGCTACTTCTTATGTTAATAGCGGCTGTTTGTGCGTTGGGTTGCTTTTCGGCATCGGCTTCGGTTTACGATGTGCTAACCTTCAACCCCGAAACAGGAACCATAACCCGCTGCAACCCGCAGTATACCGGGAAACTAATTGTTCCTAAAAATATAAATAATGCTCTGGTTAGGGAAATAGATGTTTCGGCTTTTTCGGGTTGCACAAAAATAACCGAAATTGTCCTTCCTGTTACACTAAAGAAAATAGGCGGCCTATCCTTTTCAGATTGCACCGCCCTTGAAAAGGTAACGGTTCCCTATGCGGTTAACACAATTGGAAAGTATGCCTTTCAAAACTGCACATCCCTTAACACGGTTGATATTAAAAATGGCGTTAAATGTGTCGACGACGGCGTTTTTTGGGGATGTGATTCGCTTAAAACCGTAACCCTTCCCGAATCGGTAACCGAAATCGGCATAGGTGCGTTTTATAAAAGCGGCCTTGAAGAAATCACGCTGCCGAAAAGCCTTGAAACACTGGGCTCTGCCGCGTTCGATAGTTGCGAAAACTTAAAAACTGTAACCTTTGAAGGCACTGTTACAGCGATTGGCGAATGGACCTTCTACGGTTGCACATCTCTTGAAGAAATAACACTGCCCAAAGGGCTCGAAAGAATAGAAAGCCTTTCTTTTGAAAACTGTTCTTCGCTTAAAGAAATAACCATCCCCCAAAGCGTTACCCATATTGCCGATGATGCTTTTGCAGGCTGCGGCAACTTTACAATTGTAGGATATAAGGGGAGCGAGGCCCAAAAGTATGCCGAAGAGCATAACATCCCCTTCACAATTACCCATGATCACACCTTTGGCAAATGGGAAATTACAACGAATGAAACCCAAACGCTTGTTACAGGAACCTGCTCACAGTGCAGCGCGGTTAGCTCAAGCAGCTTTGAAACAGCGGCAATAAAACAGGGCGATGCCAGCGGTGACAACATTGTGAATATTGTTGATTCGGTTATTATTGCAAGGTATAGCGCAAATGTTGGGCTAATTTCAGCAAAGTCGGCCGCATCGGGCGATGTAACGGGCGATAAAATTGTTAATGTTCTCGATGCCGTTATACTCGCGCGCCGCGTTGCGGGGCTTGAATAAGGGCTTATTGGAGGAAGATTTATGAGCAAACAGTGCAAGGCAGTTATTATGGATGAGGCTGCCGTTAACCGCGCACTTAAAAGAATATCGCACGAAATTCTCGAGCGTAACAACGGTTGCGAAAACGTTTTTATAATAGGAATAAAGCGCCGCGGGGTTCCTCTTGCCCAAAAAATTGTTGATAACATTGAACAAATTGAGGGAACAAGGGTTGAACTGGGTGTGCTTGATATAACCTTCTGCCGCGACGATTTAAAACCGGGCGATGATGAGCCAACCCTTAATAATTCCGATATCCCATTTGATGTTACGGGTAAAAAGATTATTTTGGTTGATGATGTGCTCTACACAGGCAGAACGGTTCGCGCCGCAATGGATGCACTTATGAGCCTTGGCCGCGCAGCGGCTATTCAGCTTGCCGTGCTGGTTGACAGGGGGCACAGGGAACTGCCCATTCGCGGCGATTATGTTGGCAAAAACGTGCCAACATCTAAACTTGAACGCATTGAGGTTAAAATCCCGCCTTATGATAACATAACCTCGGTTCAGTTGTTTGATTAAGCGATTATTCCACACCGTAGGGGATGCGTTTCGCCGCCTGTTAAATTTAACGTAACAAAAACCACCAATAACTAAAAACAGTAAAACGATTGCCCAAGTGCTTATAATGGCATTTGGGCAGTTTTTTATGGTTCATTAGCCGCAGGAAAAGACGGGTTGCCTGCCGCTAAATTTATTACCTTTTTATTCAATTTTTCGGCTAATGTTTTGAATTTTCCTGCACCTGACAAGTTGTGCTTAACATATGTTACTACAATATCCGAATGGTTTATCATCCATTTGTTGCGATTGTTAATTGCAAATATTTTAGGTGATTTTTCTATCTCTTCAGGAAACAGGGTGTTTTTATCATGTTTATTTTGGCTATTGTGAATTGGTATATAGGCAAGAACCACCGAGTAGTTTATTTTGTATATTTTTGAAAGTTCTTTTAATATTTCGCCAACCATAAAATCAAAGTTACCATGATTACCAACATAAAATTCGTTAACCTTCTCTTTCTCTATTAGGCTTATAATAATATTTTTAAGTTTATCTTTTAAAGCTACAGGGGCATCCCTATGCCCGAAAAATGTGCATGATGACAAAACGGCACCTCCAATTTACCCGCAAACGGGTAAAAACATTTTACCGCTGATTATATTGTTTGTCAACCCGTATACGGGTAAACAGTGCAAAGTTTTCGCTTATTATAATGTTAACCCTTAAATGGGTAATAGTTATAGTAGGTGTTTTTATGAACTATGCAGAGTTATATGTTAAAAGAATTCGTGATTTATGCGCAAAACGCGGAATATCCATCAACAAATTGTCTACTATGAGCGATGTTAAACAATCAACCCTTGACAATATAGTTAGAGGGATTACAAAAAATCCGAAGGCGAAAACGTTGCACAAGCTTGCCATAGCATTTAATATGACTTTATCGGAATTTCTTGATTTTGATGAACTGAACGATTATTCGTTTGAAGAAAACGATGAGTAAAAAAGCGGAACGGCTGGGGGCCGTTCCGCTTTGTGGTTTTACTTTAAATGTGGTTTTTTAAAATAATCGTTTGTTTCGCGCGCCACTATGCCGCTAAGAAGTATTAGCGCCACAAGGTTTGGGAATGCCATAAGCCCGTTGAACACGTCGGCCATGTTCCAAACCGCCGAAACGGTAAGGTAAGGCCCAATTGCAACGGCTAAAATATAGGCAATTTTAAAGGCGGTGGTGGCGCCCTTTTTGTTGCCGCCAACTAAATATTCAAGGCAACGTTCGGAATAATAGCTCCAGCCAACAATGGTTGTGAAAGCAAAGAACATTAAACTCACCGATAATATTATTACGGGTGCACGGCCAATTGATGTTAGGCTTCCTTGCCAGGATTTGGCGGTTATGTCGAAGCCGCCAAGCTGTTCTGCGCCTGCCGAATTCCAGGCGCCTGTTATTATAATTGTAAGCCCTGTCATGGTGCAGATAACAACCGTGTCGATAAATGTTCCCATCATTGAAACCAGGCCCTGCCTTACAGGGTAGCGTGTTTTAGCGGCCGCCGATGCAATGGGTGCAGAGCCAAGGCCCGCCTCGTTAGAGAAAATGCCTCTTCCAACGCCCTTTTGAATAACCGTTTTAAGGGTAAGCCCCGTAATTGCGCCGCCAACAGCCGAAATATTAAATGCGCTTTTAAAAATAAGTGATATTGCCGCAGGGATAGCTTTTGCGTTGCAAAGAAGAATTATAACGGCGAAAAGCACATAAACGATCGACATAAAGGGAACAACAATTTCTGAAACCTTGGCAATGCGTTTAACGCCGCCGATTATAACAAAAGCGGAAACCACGGTTACGACCACCCCGCAAATAAGCTTTGCAAGGGTAATATCAACCGCTGCCGAGCCGCTTCCAACCGTGAATAGTGTGTTGGAATTTTCAAAAATGTTTTGCGCCGCCGATGTTATGCCGTTTATTTGTGTAATGGTGCCAATGCCGAGAAGCCCCGCCAGCACGCCGAAAAGCGCAAACAATTTGCCAAGCCATTTCCAGTTGCCGCCAAACCTTTCGTGAAGCCCTGTTTCTATGTAATAAAAAGGGCCGCCCAAAACTTTGCCTTCGGCGCTGTATGTTCGGTATTTAACCGCCAAAAGCCCTTCGGCATATTTGGTTGCCATTCCTAAAAGCGCCGCCATAACCATCCAAAAAAGCGCGCCCGGTCCTCCTGCCGCAATGGCGGTTGCAACGCCAACAATGTTGCCTGTTCCAATGGTTGCCGAAAGCGCCGTGCAAAGCGAACCAAAAGCGCTAACATCGCCCTCGGCGCCGCCTTCGTTTTTAAACATATATTTAAAACCTTTACCAAAATGCCTGAACTGAACAAGCTTTGTGCGAACGCTTAAAATAACGCCCGTTCCCAAAACTAAAAGTATTAAACCCCAGCCCCAAACGTGGCTGTTAATGTTAGAAATGATTTCGTTAATATCCATAAAACCCTCCAAAGAACAAAGCTGTTAATGCAATGGGCAAATTATACCACAAGCGCAATGCGTTTTCAATAATATATTTAATAGCCCAATAAAATATATTTAATAGCCCAATAAAAATGTACTTGAAAAAGTGTAAAAACAGTGTTATATTATTTTATGATAGCAAAAATATTGATATAACATAAATGCAGTGATAAAGAAGAGTAGAAATCATTCTGCCACACAGAGATGGTGCGCCGTGGGCTGAAAGCGCACAGGGTAAGGGGTTTTGAAGTTCACCTTTTGAGCAGCGCAGCGGAACAAACTATTTCGCTTAGCGCCGTTTCCCCCGCGTTAAGGGGCTGAGTGCCTAGCCTTTGGCTGGGAATTTGGGTGGTACCGCGGAAGTTTATTTTAAGCCTTCGTCCCTTTTGGGGCGAAGCTTTTTTTATATTTAAAAATCCCGGCTAAAAACCGGTTAACAGAATGGAGAAGGTTATGAAAACACAGCTTGAACAAATTAAATCACAGGCTATATCCGAGCTTGAAACTGCACCTGACCTTGCCGCGCTCGACGCTGTTCGCGTTAAGTACCTTGGCAAAAAGGGCGAGCTCACCGCAATACTTAAACAAATGGGCGGCCTTTCGGCAGAAGAGCGGCCTGTAATTGGCCAGCTTGCCAACAAAATTCGCGGCGAGATTGAGGCAACCCTTGAAGTGAAACTCCGCGAGCTTGAAGCTAAAGCGTTAAATCAAAAATTAGAAAACGAAACACTCGACGTTACAATGCCCGGCAAAACATCTTCAAAAGGTGGGCTTCACCCACTTAGCATTGTGCTTGAAGATATGATCGACATTTTCCGCTCAATGGGGTTCGACGTTGTTGACGGCCCCGAGGTTGAAACCGATTATTATAACTTCGAGGCTTTAAATGTTCCTGCCGATCACCCCGCGCGCGATATGCAAGACACCTTCTATTTCGGCGATGGCGTGCTTCTTCGCACCCAAACCTCTGCCGCGCAGATTAGAACAATGGAAACAAGAAAACCGCCTATTAGAATAATTTGCCCGGGGCGCGTATATAGGGCCGACGAGGTTGATGCAACCCATTCACCCGTTTTCCACCAAATTGAGGGTTTAGTTGTTGATAAGAATATCACAATGTGTGATTTAAAGGGAACACTTGAGCAGTTTGCCCACGAAATTTACGGCGAAGACACAACCATTCGTTTCCGCCCGTCATTCTTCCCATTCACCGAACCCAGCGTTGAGGTTGACGTTAGCTGCACCGCCTGCGGCGGAAAGGGCTGCCGCGTTTGCCGCGGTGAAGGCTGGATTGAAATCTTGGGCGCAGGTATGGTTCACCCAAGGGTGCTTGCAGGCTGCGGAATCGACCCTGAAGAATATTCAGGCTTTGCGTTTGGCATCGGGCTTGACCGCCTTACAACAACCAAATACAAAATCAGCGATATCCGCCTGCTTTTCGAAAACGATTTAAGATTTTTAGAGCAGTTTAATTAATCACCCCAAGGTGCTTGAAAGGGAGAACACACAATGAAGGTTTCAATAAATTGGCTTAAAAAATATGTTGATATAAATGTTCCCATAGAGGAACTTTGCGACAAAATGGTTATGGCAGGCTTCGAGGTTGAGGGCATAACCGACCTGTCGAAAACGATGGACAACATTGTTGTTGGTAAAATAACTCACATCGAACCCCACCCCGATTCTGATCATTTGCAGATTTGCCAGATTGACGTTGGCGGAAGCGAGGGTGACGTGCAAATTATAACAGGCGCGCAAAACGTGTTTGAAGGGGCTTTCGTTCCCGCCGCGCTTCATAATTCACATTTACCTAACGGAATGCACATTAAAAAAGGCAAGCTCCGCGGGCTTCCAAGCAATGGTATGCTCTGCTCGGGCGAAGAATTATGCCTTAAAGAGGGCGACTACCCCGGCGCCGAGGTTGACGGCATTTTAATTTTAGCCGAAAACGTTGCCGCCCCCGGAACCGATATGCGCGAGGTTTTAGGCCTTTACGACTATATTGTTGATTTCAAGGTAACCGCAAACCGCCCCGACTGCCAGTGCATTTTAGGCCTTGCACGCGAAGCATCGGTTGTATTGGGGACCGAGTTTAGAATGCCACAGCCCGAATATAAAACCGTTGGTGGCAGTATTGATGATGTTATTTCGGTTGAGGTTAAAAATTTAGATCTTTGCCCAAGATATTATGGCAGGGCTATAAAAAATGTTCGCATAGGCGAATCACCCGATTGGATGAAACGCGCACTTATCGCCGCAGGTATGAGGCCGATAAACAACATTGTTGACATTACAAACTTTGTAATGCTCGAAACAAACCAGCCTATGCACGCTTTTGATATGAACTATATCGCAGGGAATAAAATTATTGTTAGAAACGCAGCCGAGGGAGAGAGCATAACCACGCTCGACGGCAAGCAGCATAACCTCGCCGAAGATATGCTTGTTATTGCCGATGGCGAAAGCCCTTCGTGCATTGCGGGCGTTATGGGCGGAATCGAAAGCGAAATCCACCCCGACACAAACGTTGTATTCCTTGAATCGGCTAAATTCCGCCGCGACAGCGTTAGAAAAACCTGCCGCACTTTAGGAATTCGAACCGAAGCGAGCGCGCACTTTGAGCGCGGGCTTGACATTAACAATGTTGAATATGCTATGAACCGCGCTTTACAGCTCATTTCCGAGCTTGATGCGGCCGATATTATCGACGGTTTTGTTGATATAAACGCGGGGCTGCCGACCGACCGCGAGGTTACAGCCGAAGTTGCAGGCATTAATGCGCTTCTCGGTGTTGAAATTTCGGGCGAAACTATGTGCGATATTCTTAATCGCCTTAACATTAAAACCACCCTTAAAGATGGCGTTTTAAACTGCCTTGTTCCCTCAATCCGCGATGACATTGAAGGTAAGGCCGACTTAGCCGAAGAGGTTATGAGAATTCACGGCTATCACCACATTGTTGGAACCCAGATGACAGGTGCGGTTGTTCGCGGCAAAAAGTTGCCCGAAAGAATTAAATCGGATAAAATTAAGGCTCTGCTTGCAGGAAACGGTATGTATGAAATTTCAACATATTCCTTTATTGCTAAAAACGCGCCCGATATGTTAATGCTGGCCGAAGATGATGCCCGCCGAAACGGTTCTACCATTTTAAACCCCTTGGGCGATGAATACTCGGTTATGAGAACCCAACTGTATACAAGCATGTTAACTGTGCTTTCAACCAACTATAACCGCAAAATTCCCGCAGCAAGATTTTTTGAAATAAGCAAGGTGTTCAAACCTAAAGCCGATTCTCTGCAGCCCAGTGAAGTTCCCACAATGTCGATAGGTATGTACGGCAAGGATGAAGACTTCTTCACCTTAAAGGGCGCAGTTGAAAGCGTTGTTAACCTTTTCTGCAAAGAAACTGAGGTTACAAGGGCGGCTGAGCCGTTCTTGCACCCGGGAAGGCAGGCCGAGATTGCCGTGAATGGTGAAACAGTTGCCGTATTTGGCGAGGTTCACCCCTTAGTTGCCGATAAATTCGGAATCGATGCAAGGGTTTACGTTGCCGAAATTAAAACCGATAAATTATTCGCAGCCGAGGCTGAAACAATAATTTACAAGGCTCTTCCCAAATTTCCCGCCGTGCAACGCGACTTGGCGCTTATTTGCGATAAAGACCTTCCCGTGGCCGAAATTGAAAAGGCTATCCGCGCAGGTGCCGGAAACCTTTGCGAAGAGGTTAAACTGTTCGACGTTTATGCAGGCTCGCAGATTGAAGAAGGCAAGAAGAGCGTTGCCTACAGCGTAACCCTCAGAAACGCTGAATCAACCCTAACCGATGAACAGGTAAACCGCGCTGTTGACAAGATGATCAAGCGTTTAGAGGCAGTCGGAGCACTCCTTCGCAGATAAAAGAATATTTCTCTTGAAATAAATGCGGCGCTGTTGTAAAATATAAATATAATTGTATGAAAGAGGTGTTATTAAGTGGCAAGTGATAGAACAATGACCTTTTCGATAGGTGATGAAAGGGAACGTGAAATCAGGCGCATTATGCAGGAAGTTTACAATGCATTAAAGGAAAAGGGTTATAACCCTATAAACCAGATTGTGGGTTACATCTTATCTGAAGACCCAACCTATATAACAACACATAATAACGCCAGAAGTCTTATCCGTAAGATCGATCGCGACGCATTGCTTCAAAGCCTTGTTCGCAACTATTTAATTGATTAATTTTAAGGAGGAACCACCTTTGCCTGAAAAGTTTTTAACCTACAAAGGCAGGCCGCTCGTTCGTAAAGATGATGTTCTTTACTACGGCAACATGTCTGACAAATATGTTATTATGCTAACCGTTCAAAGCGGCAAGAAGATAGAAGACCTCGATGTTTCATATAAGGTGCTTGTGCAACTTATGGACACCGACACCGAGCTTCGCAACCGCGACAGAATAGTTAAAAAGAGCGAAAAACAGGGCCTATATAACGCTATGGATATTGGCGCAATTTGGCTTGAGCGCGCCTTGAAAAATTCATAAATAGGGCGCGTGTGAACGCAAATTTAGGGGAGTCAACTGTGGTTAGGCTCCCCTTTAATTAAATAGGGCAAAAAGCCCCCTGTGTTAAATTTAAAGGAGTTGAGTTTAAATGCCACGTCTTATAGATTTATGCCCTGCTGATATTGATAAATGCCGGGATGAAAATATGCCGCTGTTTATCCCGTTCGGAACGGTTGAATATCACGGCAGCCAGTTGCCTGTGGGCGCTGATATACTTTTCCCCGAAGCATTGCTTCGTGAAATTGATAAAAGGGCACCGATTATGATAGCGCCAACCGTAACCTGCTGCCCGAACGGCAACGCAGTGTCGGGCCCCGAGAAATACACCATAGATTTCAGCGTTGATTTGTTTGTTAACTACTGCTGCGAAATGTTAAGGGGTTATTTTAAAACGGGATTTCGTCACATAGTGCTGCTTGTGTACCACCAAATCCCCGGAATTACAGCAATGCTAAGGCTTGCTTTAATGAAATTAACAATGTATGAGGTTAAAAACGAACTGGGCGACGCTTGGTGGACCAATAATTTAGAGCTGGGCGAGCCTTGGGTAGAGATATACTGTGCGCTTTTAGATAAGGATGACTTCAAGGCGCACGGAACACGGCAGGAAACCGAGGCTATGATGGCAGCGGCTTACGACACAGTTAAGATGAACTATTTAACCGATTCAGAACCCCATTGGAATGCAGGCGCCGAAAACGCAAGTAAGACCCACGCCGATGAATGCTTTAAAGAAATAGTTGATATGTGGGTTGAAAAGGTAACAAACTGGAACCCGAAGAAATAAGGGAGGAAAACGAAATGCAAAACAACAGATATAATTTTTTAGACAAAACACGAGAAATAGAAATTTTAAAATACGACACCCCAACCCCTTGGATGAACTATTTAAGCAACGGCACCTTCCACACGATGATTTCGCAGGCAGGCGGCGGTGTTGCGTTTTATAAATCGCCCCAGATATGGCGCATAAACCACTATAAGTTCTTCCACGTTCCAACCGATCGCTCGGGCTTTTATACATATATAATGGATAAGGGCAGTGTTTTCTGCCCAACCAACGAACCCGTTACCGATAAGCCCGATGAATGGCGAGTGGCGCACGGCATGGGCTACACTAAATTCGAATCTAAAAAGAACGGCCTTAAAGCCGATGCACTTTATTTTGTTGGCCCCTATAAAAATGCCCTCATTTGGGAGCTTAAGCTCACCGCCGATACCGACCGCGAGGTTAAAGTTTTCCCGTATGTTGAGCTTGGTATGATGGAATTTATGCGCGAGCTTCAGTGGCAGTGCTATAACAAGCACCAGCTTTCGGCTTATAATATGGATGATGTTTTGGTTTACAAATACGGTGTTGAAAACCAGCCAAAACCAGATGAAACCCCGCTTATTTACTTTGCGGCTGATGTTCCCGTTAAAGGGTTCGACTGCGACCGCGACGAGTTTATTGGTGCATATCGCAGCGAATCAAACCCCATTGGCATTGAGCGCGGCTTCTGCACGAACACAACAATGGCAGGCGGCGACCCCTGCTTTGCGCTTGAAATCCCTGTGTCGCTCAAAGCCGGCGAAACCAAAACGCTTCATATTTATCTTGGCGCCGCTATGACCGAAGAAGATATAAAGGCTGATGTTACCGAATGCCGTGCAGCAGATTTTTGCGAAAAATCATTCGCGGCGCTAAACAGCCACTGGGAAGGCTTCCTTTCGAACCTGCAGTGCGAGCTGCCCGATAAAAATGCCGAAAGAATGGTTAACATTTGGAACCCATACCAGGCAGAGCGTAACTTCCAGTTCTCGCGTAACATTTCGTATTATGCAACAGGAACATTCCGCGGCGTTGGCTACCGCGACACCGCGCAGGATATTCTTTCAATGATCCCGTTCGACACTGCCCGCGCTGAAGATAAAATCAAGCTTCTTTTATCGCAGCAGTATAACGACGGCCACGTTAACCACTACTTCTTCCCGGTCGAGGGTTGGGAGCCTGTAACTTCGGTTCATTCTGATGACCATTTGTGGACAATACTTTCTTGCGGCAAATTGGTTGAAGAAGAGGGTAAGGTAGACTTCTTAAACGAAACCCAAAGCTATTTCGATGGCGGCGAGGGCACAATTTGGGAGCACCTTAAAAAATCGGTTGATTTTACACTTTCTCACCTTGGCGAAAGGGGCTTCCCGCTTATGCTTCGTTCCGACTGGAACGACCAGCTCTTCAGAGTGTGCAAAGAGGGAAAGGGTGAAAGCATCTGGACATCGATGCAGTTTGGCACCGCACTTAAATATATGATTCAAATGGCGTCACTTTTAGGTGAAGACACCGCTAAATACGAAAAAGCTTATGAAGAGCAAAAGGCTCTTGTTAATACCCTTGCGTGGGACGGTGCTTGGTACCGCCGCGCAATTATGGACGACGGCAGATACTTAGGGTCTGACGCTGAACCCCAGGCTAAAATCTGGCTTAACTCTCAAACCTGGGCTGTAATGTCGGGCATGGGTGACCAAGATAAAAACAAAAAGGCTATGCAAAGCGTTTATGATCTTCTTAACACCGAGCTTGGTATTAAGAAGATACACCCCTCGATTAAAGATTACCCGTCGAAAGAAAACCCCTTAACCAACTATAACAAGGGCTGCGGCGAAAACGGCGCAATCTTCTGCCACGCAAACACCTGGGCAATCATTGCCGAATGTATGCTTGGCAATGGCGACCGCGCTTACCAGTATTACACTCAACTTTTGCCAATGCTGGCTCAGGAAAAGGCGGGTGAGTGGCGCTATAAGGCAGAACCCTATGTTTATTCTTCAAACATCTTCGGCCCCGAATCGGATAAATTCGGCCTTGCGAACGTTAGCTGGCTTTCGGGAACCTCTGCTTGGATGTACCTTGCAATAACCGAGCACATGTTGGGTGTTAGGGCAAGATATGCAGGCCTTGAAGTTAAGCCCTGCCTGCCAAGCAGCTGGAACGGCTTTAAAATTTCAAGAAAACTTCGCGGTGTTACCTATAATATTGAGGTTCAGCGCTCGAATGATGAAAAAATTGAGGTTGACGGCAAGGAGATTCAGGGCAAAATTATTCCTGATTACACCGAGTCAGACACCTGCAATGTAAAGGTTTATATAAAATAATACATAATAAAGGGCCGGAACTTCGGTTTCGGCCTATATTTAACAAAAGGTGGTGAAACCGTTGAACAATATAATTATTGCCGATAAAGATGTGCAGTTTGTTAAAAGCCTTGCAAAAAGAATAAGGGAAGAGTTTAGCGGGTTTTCACCTATTGAAATAATGGGCGATGGAGATATGGCTCTTAAGGCGGTAAAATCAAATAAAGCCGAGGTTGCCTTAATAAATGCAGAGCTTTACGGCGTGTCGGGCATTGATGTTTTAAAACAGGCGCAACTTGACAAAAGCGAAACGATGATAATGCTAATGAGCGACAGCCGAAATTTCGACTATGCCAAGGCCGCTGCCGATTTTAAGGCTGAGCGCTTTTTTCTTAAGCCCTTTTCTATGCAGCAGCTGTTCGATGCGCTCGCAACCGCACGTAAAAGTGTTGAGGAGCGCATCATATCAGCGCACGACGCTGCCGAGCGTTATTTAATGGAATGGGAATGGAAACGGCAGAACATTTCATTGGTTTACAATGGCCTTTTTCCGTTCGATGGTGCGGCTAAAAAGGAAAAAGCTTTTTGGGCAGGCAGAAGGCTTTATGAATGCTACTGCTTTGTTGTTGATTTCGAGATAACAAACTATGAGAATCAGGTTGCATCAAAGTTTGGCGGCAGTGAAGAAACCTTTTATGATGCCGTAATAGGCCTTGGCGAAGAGGATAACCCAAGGTTTGCGGCGTACCAAGTGTCGTCAACCGATAATCATATAATATATGTTGTGTTATCGGCACAAAAAAACAGGCTGATGGTTGAACAGTTTGCAGAAAACCTTTTAAACAGCTTAAAAAGCCTTTATCAAATCACCGCCGCGTATACCATGAATGAATATTCAAGCCTTGGCGAGGTTGTTAGATTTAACGAAGCCAAAAGAATTTCGGCAAGGTATCTTGCCGCCCTTTCCGATAACGATGCCGAGGCAGCCGCGGAAATCACTGAGTTGGTTGCCAAAACCGGCGATGATAAGCAGATTGTTACAGTTATTAAAACCCTTGTGACTATGCTTAAAGAACGTTACGACGTTTATTATGCAGATGTTATCAAAAGGGCAGGCTTTTGGGCCGGCGGTGTTGACCATATAATGCTGTTGCGAGAACTACTGAACCGTGCTGCAACCGATATTTCCACAAGCCGCCACCTTATAGTGGGGATTAAAGACTACATATCCAGAAATTTCGGTGGAGGAATATCGGTCGAATCAATCGCTAATGCGTTTTCTATGAATGCAAGCTATTTAGGCCGCGTGTTCAAAGAAGAAACGGGCGAAAAGCTGGTTGACTACCTTTTTAATATAAGAATGCAAAAGGCGAAGGAAATGTTAGCAAGCGGAAAATATACCGTTAAGGAAACAGCGTATAGCGTTGGTTACAACCAAATTAAATATTTCGGTGCTATCTTTAAACAGCACACAGGTCAAACCCCTTCGCAGTATATGAAGAGCCAACAGCTTCACCAAGATGAATAACCCACTATGACACTTTCAGTCTTTGAAAGTGTCATTTTCTTTATATAGAACCCAAAAGGAGATAACTTCTTTACGAAGAGTCTCTTTTTTTCAGCGGCTGTTTTTTTGCTCTTGGCAGTAAATAGGTTTTCTCATGTCATAATTTGTCTTTTTTGCTTTTTTCTGAGTTTTTGAAAAGTTTGCTGTAATTTCGAAAAAGTTATATAAATATTTTTCCAAGTAGAAAAATTGTACCATTACAATAAAAATTGGGTAGTGCAATTATAACGTTTGTATGTTACCATTATTACGGCAATAAAGTATTAATTTGGAGGAGAATACTTATGATGACAAAAAGCAAAACATCCGGGCAGCCTATTTTTAAGCTGCTGGCAGTGCTGTTAGCGGTATTGCTTATCGCAGTTTACATACCAACAATATATGTTGGCGCTGCCACAACCACTGTTAAAACGCTTGCCGATCTTAAGAATATTTCTAAAGATCTCAGCGGCACCTATATGCTTGGCGCAACCATTGATTGCGGCGGCGCTGTTTTAGAGCCTATAGGTAACCTTGCAAAGCCTTTTACAGGCTCGTTCACCTGCCCCACCTCGTCTGACGGCAAACCTTTGTTTGCTATTACCAACTTTAAAGTTGATGTGAAGACCGGTGCTGCAGATTGGACTGCACAGAACGCTAAATACGATCCCAGCGGTAACTCAAATTGGTGCGCTGGTTTATTTGGTGTTGCCAAGGGCGCAAAGTTCGAAAACATTGTGCTATTAAATGCTAATGTAACCAGCGATGTATTAGGCGGACCCAGAAGCCTTGGCGAAGGCACTACACCTAATAAAGGTATGGATGAACAGGCCACAGGTATCTTCTGCGGTGCTGCAGTAGGTTCAACCTTCAAAAACTGCGGTGTACAGGGCTCTGTTTCTTCGGTTGCTAACAACGTTGGTATGTTTATAGGTTTATCAACTAAAGAAATCAAATCAACAACAGGTAAAACTTTAGTTTCAGGTTCAAAGGGCTCTACCATTCAGAATTGCTATGCCTATGGTACTGCCAAGGGTGGTGCTGCAGCAAATCCTAAAGGTGATTCATTAGCCGGCTACAACTTCGGCGGCTTTATCGGTAATGCTATTTCAAGCACACTTACCGGTTGCTTCTTCGACGGTACAGCTTCTTGCGGCGTTTGGTGTAACGCAGGCGGCTTTATCGGCTCTTTCACTAACACAACAAAAATAAACGCTTGTTATTCAACAGGTTCGGGTTCGGCTCTTCAGGGCCCGTTTGCAGGTGTTTCGCACGTTGAAGCTGACGTATGCACAGTATGTAAGCAGTGCTATTCAAACCTCAAACTCGGTGCAACACCCTTAGCTGTTGATGGTACTGTGCGCTCGGGTAACTTTGTTACACCTGCAACAGGTGCAAGCCAAGATAGTAACGACAAGGTTGCTAAAGACCGTTTTGCCGTTAAAACTGCGGCTGAAATCAACGCAGCTTTTGCATCAAACACAACCTGGCAAACCTACACCGATGGTGCAACACTTCCCACAGTAAAGGCGCTCACCGGTAAAACTATTAAAGCAGTGGCTGATCTTCCCGAAGGCGGCACTTCAAGTGGCGGCTCAGATTCTTCAGGCTCAGAAGACGGCGGCGATTCCGCTACCGACGAAGTAGACGACAGCGAACTTCTTTCAGAGCTCAATTCTTGCAAAACAGCAGATGATATTGTTAAGCTTTTCCCGAGCCTCGATAAGGCGCTTGCTGAAGCTATCGCTACATATAAAGAAGCAAACGGCGAGTTTGCAACTATCGACGATCTTAAGAAGGTTGAAGGATTAACTGATGAAGCTATCGAAACTATGCGTTCTGATTTCTTAGAATCATCAGGCGGTAGTGATGATGTTCTTGGCGGAGGCGGCAGTGGCGGAAAGCATGAGATCATTATAGATGGCGTTAATGAAGGAATGGGCACCTCTGAATTGATACTTGTTATTGTATTAACTGCTTTCACACTTATTGTTCTCGCAGGTGGCGTTATCATAATAATACTCCTTGCCAAAAAAATAAAAGCTTTAACACCCGCCAGCGCGGATGCTGAAGACGCAGTAGATGCAGACATTGAAGAATAAATTGAAACAAGCCTTCCTGATTAAGGTGAAAATTAGGAAGGTTAGATTTCTCTAAATTGGGGGATAGTACTCGTGGATAAAGAAAGTATGGTAGTTGTCCCTACCCTAAACAGAAAAAGGACTTTCGGCGAACAGTTAGCGCATAACATACCTTACGTATTGCTATGCTTACCCGGAATTATACTTACATTCATCTTTTCATACGTTCCGCTTTACGGTTTGCTTATAAACTTTAAAGAATACAACGTTATTGACGGTATTATGGCAAGCCCGTGGGTTGGTCTTGAAAACTTCAGGTACATTTTCGCATCCGACCAGATTTATGTTCTTTTAAGAAACACTTTGGGTTATAACATTGCGAGAATTGTAACCACCAACTTCTTTGGCGGTATCTTCTTTGCACTTTTGCTTTATGAAATCAGAAGCAAAATTGCCAGCAAGATTTATCAAACATCAATGCTTTTAACAAGCTTCATTTCAGGTTCGTGTATCCTTTACATTATCATCCTGTTACTTGATGACGTTGAAACCGGTGTTATTAACTCAATACTAATGTCGTTCGGTATGAAAGAACCTATTGCGTTCTTCGAAATCGGCGCGGTTTGGCCGCCCGTAATCGTCTTTACCGAATTCTGGACAAATGCCGGCCAGGCGGCGCTTTACTTCTTTGCGGCGCTCCTCGCTATCGATCCTTGCCTGTTTGAAGCTGCAAACCTCGACGGTGCTAACCGCTTCAAGCAAATCAGGTACATTTCAATGCCTGAGCTTATCCCTATGGGATGCTTGGTTCTTATCACCCAGATCGGTACAATCTTCGCTTCAGGTCTTGGTATTGGCTACTTTATTTATCAGATCTCGCAAAGCGGTAGCGTACTTAAAGCAGTAAACGTATTCGCTATGTACACATACGACCAGATGATGTACGGTAGCATGGGTGTTTCGGCGGCTACAGGCCTTGCAACATCCCTTATCGGTACAATTCTTGTTCAAACTGTTAATGCCATTGTTAAGAAAATTAACGCAGAAAATGCGCTATATTAAAGAAAGGGGTGCTTTTAATTGAAACAAAGTAAACTTTATATGACTGTTGTGCACGCACTCCTTATTATATGGACATTGTTGTGCATAGTTCCGATTATAATGGTTATTTCGGTTTCCTTTACCGACGAAATGACTTTCGTAACCGATGGTTTCGCATTTATTCCAAAGCAGTTTTCACTTGAAGCGTGGAAAACGATTATATCCGGCGGTTCAGGCCTTCTGCTTGCAGCAGCCATCACAATAGTATCGGCTGTTATTCAGCCGCTTTTATCGCAGGCTATGGCAATGATGGTTGCCTATCCGCTCTGCAGGCCCGACTTTGTTATAAAGAAATGGGTTGTATGGTTCTTTATGGTGCCTATGTTTGTTAGCGGTGGTATGATCGCTGCCTACATTCTCCGCACAAAGTGGTTAGGTCTTATGAACAGCCTACTTAACTACATAATCCCGGGTATAGGGCTATGGAACATTGTGCTTTACCGAACCTGCTTTAAACAGGTTCCCGCATCGCTTATTGAAGCCGCAACTATCGACGGCGCAAGTGAATGGAAAATTCTTTGGCACGTAATGCTTCCAATGTCAAGGTCGATTTTCGTTATTCAGTTCTTTACATCGGCTATTGGTTGTTGGAACGACTATTTCACCTCGATGTTATACTTCACCGATCCAAGATACTACAAAATCCAGTATGTTATCTTTAAAATGCTGCAGGATTCAGCCGCTATTAAAGAAGCATTGCAGATTACCGGTTTGGATAATGAAGTTTCACCCCCTGATAAAACCCTTAACTACGCAATGTGCGTTGTTGCGTTCTTGCCTGTAATTTGCGTGTTCCCGCTTATACAGAAGTATTTCGCAAAGGGTATCGCGGCAGGTTCTATTAAAGAATAACAGCTTATAGTTTTGCTGTTTAAAATACATAAACACTAAGGTGATTGGCCATGGGAACAAAAGCCGCTAACATGTTTCCGCAGGCCAAAACTAACAAAGCGGCGAATTGGAGGATATTTATGTTAAAGAAAATTGTTTCATTAGTACTCTGCGTTGCAATGCTCGCAGCCTTCACCACCTATTTCACAGGTTGTAAAAAAGATGATGTTGTTAGAGCAGGCGACGACACATCAATCGAAGTTACACTCAAGTGGGCCATTATGTCTGAGCATTTGGGCCACGCTGACGACGAGCTTGTGTTTGAAGCATTCAACGAAAAGCTTGCTACATTACTTCCTAACACAAAGGTAGAATTCGTTTCATTAGATGCTGACAACTGGTCAAGATGGATGGCAGCAGGCCAGCAGGTTGATATTGCTTGGTCGGGCTATCAGTATAACCTTGAAAACCAGGCTCGTGAGTTAAAGGCTTACCAGAACATTGAGTCTTATGTTGAAAAATACGGCACAAACATCAAAAAGGAAAGAGAAATCTGGGTTGACGCTTACAGAAGCGGCGAAGTTGATGATAAGCTTTATGCTATCCCCAATATGCAGCCTTGGATTAAAGAAACCTTCTATCTCCAGATTCCTGCAAGTCTTTACGAATACTTCCCAACAGATAGATATTTAGCAGCTCTTCACAGTGATCCTCACACCACCGAAGAGGTTTACATTATCCTCACAGAATTCCTCGACACCATTAAAGCAAACGGTGCAATAAACGGCCCTGGCCTCACAGGTTTCACAGCCGATGTTCTTAACACCTACGCAAACCGTGGTTATGAAAAACTCGACAGCGGTGATAACACTGCATACGATGCATTCGCAGACGAAGTTAAGGTGTTCCAGTGGGTTGGTTCAGAACCTTGGGAACTCGCTATGAAATACAGAAAGCTTTGGTACGAAAAGGGCTTCTTCAACGATAGCAAAAACGCATCAGCAGGTTCAAACTCTAACGCTCTTAACCTTAAAGAGCAGGGTATGTGGTTCGACCAAAGACTTAACGTTGATGCACAAAAGGGTATCTTCACCGAAGCTGACAAATACGGCGAAGTAGAGAACTACAACATTCTTATCAACTCTCGCGAAGAAATGTACAACGGTATATCAGAAGCAGGTTCAGAAGCTACATATTCCGTAATTCCCGTAACAGCAGCTAACCCCGAACGTGCAATTATGCTTCTTGACCTTCTCAGAACACCTGCAGACGCTGAAAAAGGCGCCGAAGTTAGAGAATTAGTTGACCTTTTGGTTTACGGCTTTGAAGGCGACGAAAGCCTTGCTGATGATCCTGAAGCAGCAGCTGCTGACCACAAGCACTACTACAGAATCGACGTTGACGGCGATGGAGTTAAAGAATCTTGCAAGGGCTACGATTATATCAACCAGCCTTCTGCTTCAAGTGCATACGGTATCCCGCTTTGGATCGTTACAAGCGCATTCATTCCTTCACCTCCGGAATACTATTTACCCGGCCAGAATGACTACGCACTCGACTATTATCAGAATGTAAGAAACAATGTTTTACATAAAACACCTGTTTACGGTATGCGTGTTAGCAATGCAAAAATTACCAACCAGCTTACAAATATCACATCAGCTTCAAAAGAATATTATTCAATTTACAAATTAGGCGACCAGTTCGAAGCTAAAAAAGCAGCTCTTCTTGATGCTGTTAAGGTTGCCGGTATGGATGAAGTTGTTAAGGAGATGCAGGCACAGTGTGATGCCTACGTTGCTGCTAACAAGTAAATTGTAGCAATTTTGAATTCCAGTAATTAAAAGGAAGGGAGCGAACAGATATGAACAAGAAATTTATCGCTAAAGTTTTATCAGTGATGCTTATTATAATTGTTCTTGCGTCACAGATAGTAGCCCCCGCATCTGTTTCTGCCGAATCTCAAAAATTTGCTTCATTTACGTTAGTATCTAAAGACGACGATAATGTTATCAACCGCGATGAAACGGTTACATTTGTTTTTGCTGTAAATAAAGGGTTTGATAAGGTAAATGGTTTTGATTTTACTGTATCCTTCTCAACAGCCTATTTAACCTACGAGCAAAATTCTCTTGCGTTTTATGCCGGAACGATCAGCAATGTTTCGGTAAATGCTATTGGTAATTCAATTCGATTGGCATGGGATTCGGATACCCCCGTTTCCCTTGCTGATGGTCAAAAGCTTTTTTACTTGAGATTTAGGGTAAACAGTAACGTTGCTACGGGCTCGAAAACAGCCGTAACTGTTAAACTAAATAGTATGTACTCTTCGTCGATATCCGGCGGTAAGGTTACATACACCCCCTTTATATTCTCAGACACTGATAATCCTTCAGCTCCCATTATAATTGGGGAAGAGAATAGACCCGCAGACGTTGTAGCTGGGCTAATTAATGAAATAGGAGCAGTAACACTTGATAATGAGTGCAAAGCAAGAATCGATGCTGCTTCAAATGCTTATTATTCATTAAATGTTAATAGTAGAGCTCAGGTATCAAACGCTCAGGTTCTGTTTGATGCAATTGATGAATATCAAAGATTACTTGATGAATCAACCAACATATATGCAGGTGTTGTTGCAAAATTCCGCGCATCGCATGATATTGCGTTAGGCCTTACTAAGGATAGCGTTGCATTAAACGATAAGGGTGTAGTTGTTGCAGCCTACAACGCATTGGTTGAGCTGCCGCTTGCCGCACAGGCAAAACTCTACAGTGAAAGAACTCATCTTATGTCGCTTCTAACCCGCATTGCCGAAATAATCGCAGGTAATAAAGGTGAAGAAGGTGACGGCCCTACGAAGCAAGAAATCAGTGAAGCGAACGCTATAGTTAATGATTTCATTAAAGGTAAGGGTAGCCGTTTTGAACAATTCCTTTTAGACGGCACCGAAAATATCGACGCTAAAGAAGCAGCCGATATGATAACAGCATATAGAGAGTTGTTTTCTAATGCAGGGGCTAGTGCAGGTTCTGAGCTTGAGGCAATTATGCTGAAAAAGCTTGCTGAAGCATTCGGTTCAGACGTTGCAGAGAAGGTTGATGTTCTTGAAGAATATTTAGGCCGAATAACCGACTCAAACTATATTAAACTTAGCCGTTTTAAATCGGAATTTGCAGGTATTCTTGCAAAAACCCCCGAAGAACTTGAATATTCCGATAAAACCGATGTTATGATTGCAGCAACAGTTCTTGGTTGGTTAGATGAAGGAACTATTGCGTATTTCAAAAATCCCGATGATGATTTCGGCGGAAGATCGGTTTATGATATTGTTATGGAGTTGTTAGATGCAGCTTCTTTGCTTGAAGAAGAGGAGCAAGATGACAGCCCCGCTGAAACAATTATTGAAGAAATAATCGAAACTATAACCAACACCGTTACTAAAACAAACACAAGAACCAAAACAAACACGAAGCTTATTTATAAAACCGGCGCGGGTGAATATCTTATTAAGATTGCAACGCGTGAAATCGGTGCAGTAGTTTGGGTTCTTCTGTGCTTAGCCGCATTATCCAGCGTGATTTTTGTGGTTCTTAGAATTGTATATCACAATGTTTCAAAAATCAAAAGGGAGGAGCAGTAAATTATGAAGTTCAATAAACAAAATATTAAATTTACCTCTGTCCTTTTAGCGTTTGTTATGGTGTTTACACTTTTTTCCGGAATGATGGTTTCGGCAGAACACGAGCCATACCCGATTAAAGACGAAAACATCTTACTCGATGAAGGTTGCGTCGATTCAGACGCCGAGGCTGACTACAGCCTTCCGGTGTGGAAACAGACAAACTATTTCTGGCAAGGCGGCAGGGGTGATACCGCTGTTAACCTCAAAGGTGAGCAAAGGCCTCTTGCTGCAAACCAGTATGCTATACAAACCAACGGTGCCGTGCTTTGGTATGCCCGCGATGACTTTGCATGGTTGTGCAAGCAATATCCCTTAACCAACAACAAGAACGATAACGCTATCTTCCAAGCTACTATCGATGTTGATTCGATCACCGGTAAAGGCGGCGGTAGTGTTACAGGTGCTGCATCGGTTGGCATTCAGCTTCGTAACACACTTGATGAAGATTCAGCTTTCTTCTGGCTTAATGTTCGTTCTAAGGGTACTGTGCATATGATTTACCGTACAGAAAAGGGTAAGATGGCACAAGAAAAACAAACCTGGGTTCCCTGTAAAACAGGTAAGGTAACCCTTTACCTTAGGAAAACAGGTGCAAAGATCTATTACGGATTCCAGCGTTTCGACACTAACGGTAAAAAGTTAGATCAAGAAATCAGGTGGGCGCCTTCAGGTATTGCAGTTAACAGTGTAACAACCAATGACCCGTGGTATTTCGGCGTTGGTGCGCACTCATCTGATGAAAACAACCCAATTTACTTTGAATTTTCCGATTACAAGGTAGAGGGTGAGTATACCGTGCTTGAAAACGAATCAAGCGGCGGTGGCGGCAGCTCGGGCGGCCAGGAAGAAGTTATCCTTCCCGATCCCGAACCTTCAGCTGACACTATCTTTATGGACACCTTTTCCGATAAGTCTTTAACAGGTGGTACCATTAAGGCTAATAACCCCAAATGGGCAACAAACCTCGGTGGCGACCCTGTGTTCAAGAATTTCGATGGTAACGTAGTTTGGTCAATTGCCGATGAATCGAAAGCGCAATTTGTTGGTGGAACCGACCTTACCGACTATATCGTTGGGTTCGACTTTATGTTTGATAAAGGCAACCTTATGATCAACAATTCCCCCACCGAATACACTAACAACTTAAGTTTTTATGTAAGGCATAAAGGCCATAAGATTTACGGTCACAGAGCGGCATTTGTACTTATTCAGCCATATTCAACCATTAAAATGTCGGGCGGCCAGCCTGTGCAGGACGAAAATGGCAATGCAGTATACGAAACCACCGCAACCAAGATTTCGCTTAAGTTTGAATTAAACTCAGAAGATAATGTTGCGGGTTCACTCGGTATAGAAAGAGATAGCATAACATTGCCATTCGATATTTCGCAGGATGAAACCTGGCATCATATCGACATTAAGTGCTTCGATAATGTGTTCACTGTTTATTTCGACGATACCGAAATAATTCAGTACGAGCAAATGACCGAAGGCTTCCTTGCAGCTAAAAGCCAATACCCGGCAGTAACCGGTGAGGTTGGTGTTGCTGTTGGCGAATCAGCCGTATTTATCGACAATGTTCACGCAAGAAAACTTCAAGACGATTTCGGCGGCGACTATGACAACCAGCTTCAAGGTGCATGGTATCGCCCGATACCTAAGTATATTCAAGAATGGCAAGCCAGAGGCTTACCGATTTTCTAAGCACAACGCTTTTAATTCTAACCACGTAGGGAGGTAATCACGTGAAAAAATATAATTTTAAAAGATTATTGGCGGTTGTGCTTGCTATTACCATTATTGCATCAACAGTTATTGTTGGCGGTGCGGTATCTAACTCTGTTTTCAAAACAACAACAGTTACATATAACTTCACCGACAGCGCTGAATTTGCAAACGAACTTAATCGTTTAACAGCAGATTCTGTAACAATTGCAAAAACCGACACAGTAAATCTCGGTGATGTGTTCAGCGAAGGTGCTGATGGCGGCCTTAACGTTAAAGGCGAGGCTGACACACTTACGCAGATTCTGTGTGACGATGGTAACGGCAATAAATTGGCAGCTGCCGATGCATCATACCTTCTTGTGCCCGGTTCTAACAACGAAACTGTTAGTTTAGTTTACGCAAAATCAAAAGACGGCACAAAGTATTATGCAGTTTCTTTAAAAACCGAAAGTGATAACAAAATGATCGAAGGGATCGACGGTGCATACACCAAAACCGTTGCAACCTTCTATACAATAACCGTGGCTGAAGGCAAGATAACCGATATAGTTGCAACCTCTTCAAAGAATCTTGCTTTTAAAAACCATTATGACGTTAGCCAGGATAATGCTGTTGAAGATTACGTTTCGGTTTTCACATTCTTCAGCTTTACAGATAAAGCTGCAAAGGCTATCACATGGGATAGCATAACAAAGCCCATCATCTATGATGTAGAAGTATCTTACGACAGCGAAAGCGGCAAGATGCTCCTTGGCGGTACAATCAATGTTGACTCAAGCCTTACATCGGGCACTAAAAAGTTCGATATTGACTCTGAAATAACTCTCGATGAATCGGTTTGCGAGCATGCAACAGGTATTATACCTGCTGCTACCGATGCTGTAGTTAAGAAAATAGAAGCCGGCTTCGGTTTAACCGAGGTTGACGTTCAGGCAACGGTTGCAGCTTTTGAACAAAGGGTTGCCGAAGAGGTTACAGCCTTCCCTGTATCACCAAACTTACAGGAAAAGGTTGATGCTTTGGTTGCAGATTACAACAATCTCGCACCCGAAGTTAAGTATTTCTACACACCCGATTCATTAAATGCTGTTAAAGCTATGCTTGATCAAGGCGTTGATTATTACGACACCTTCGACAGCGTTAGCTATTTCAACTCAGCCCCCTATTGGGAGCCTGTTGCAACATGGGATGAAAACCTCACTTTAGGTAACAGCAAGAATAGCGAGCCCGACATTGCTTGGAACAATGTAACCGATCCCACAGCTAATGGCTTCTGGGGTATCATTGCTGATGAAAACGGCAATAATGCTCTTAATTTAAGAAAGAACTTCTATTACACCGATACAAACGATGCACCTAAATCAAGCCACTCTGTTCTTTATAACCTTAAAGATACAGCAGGCGGCAACAACGAGAGAGATCTTTACGAAATTTCTACAAAGTTGTATTTTGATGCAACCGGTGCAATGAAAACTTTCTTCGTTCTTGAATATGCTGATCCGGTTGAAAATCCCAACGCGTGGACTTCTATCACCTTAACAGCCAACACTTCAAGAACAGCGCTTTACAAAAACATTTCTAAACCCAGCAGTGACCCAACCAATGTTAAATACACAACATCAACATTGGCAAACGTTACCGACGCTAACGGTGCTAATATTGCATTCAAAACAAAGCAATATCTTGATGTTACCTTAACCTACAACTTCGCAACCATGGGTTACGATGTTACAGTTACAGGTGTAAACACCAAGAATGCCACTGTTACCGGTTCAGCCTTCTATTCAGTAGCTGAACCTGTTAAGGGCGTTTACATCGGTTCAACCGTTGTTGATAACGACAGGCCTTCTATCGACGATATCTCGGTTAAATTCTTAAGCGCAAAAATGGTTTCAAACCTTATTGCAGAAATTGGCGAAATAACCCTTGATAACGTTAATAGTGAAAAGCCGAAGGTTGATAACGCATACAGGCTCTATTCAAACCTTTCTGAAACCGAGTATGCTAAACTTACCGATGATGAAAAAACAAAAATCGAAAATGCAAAGCAATTAGCTGATAAGCTTCAAAAGGAATATGTTGCATCAACAACTCCGCTTAACATGTTAGACTTTGAAGATGGCTCGGCTGACATTATGGGTAGTTCGGGCGCTGTTTTCAGTGTTGCCTCGAACCCGGGTGCTACTGCACTTAACCCGTCATCTAAAGTGTTGGCGGTTTCATCTGCGGGCAACACCAATGCTAACAAGGTTACGGCCTTTGTTGATGAAAGCTATATCGGTAACCCGCTTCACACCGTTAGTGTAGACGTTTATCTTAACGGTGCTAATTCACCGGTTGTATATTACGATTACAAAGATGCCGATAACTGGGGAGGCGTTTTCCTTAGCTACGCATCAAAGAAGGTATATGTAAACACAATTGGCAGAACAAGCAACTTAGCATTAAACGGCAGCGGTAACACAAAGATGAAGCTTGAAGTTACCACAATGAACGGTAATGTTGATTATAACGAGCAGTGGGTAAAACTCGTTATTAATTACCATAAGCAGTATGTAACCGTTCAGCTCTTGTTTGAAGATGGTAACATTGGTTCGCCAATTTACGATACAGCCAGCAACACATCGTGGAACATCAAATACAGAAGCGGTAACTCTTCAACTGGTGTTGCGTTTGGTGCTGAAGGAACAGGCTTCACATCATACTTTGATAATATTTCAATTAACTCAAGGAATGACACGGCAGCTTGTGCAGAGGCGATGACATTTGAGAGCAAGTATGCAGATCTTATGAAACTCACCCCTGCAACACTTTCAAACACCGACGTTGACACTCTTAACAGTGCAATTGAAGACTATGTTGCGCTCAGCCCCGATGCTAAAACCTACTTCCCGCTTGCAGAAGAAATCCTTTACACATTAAAGGATGCTGCTGTGATTATGGATCCTTCTCTTAACGATACACCTTACGTATTACAAGATAGAAGCGATATGAGTAAGCCCTTCGCTTACGACTTCCAGGAAGGCTTTATGTCAAGGCTTTACAGGAATATGGGTAGCGGCTGGGGCCCGGCAGAGGTTCGCGCAACCGGCGACAAGGTTGACAGCGAGGGAACCTTCCTTTTAACTAATGTTGACGGTGATTATTACTATATCGAAACCGCTGAAAACTATCCCGAAGCATTTGTTGAGGGTGATGCAACCACATTCGAAATGACCCTTGATTCTACTCTTGGCAAATGGTATTACATTGATAAGATTGGCGATAAGGTATATATTGATAAATCGGGCGAAGTATACGACAATAACGCTCTTTACCTGAATGGTATACAAAACTTCTATTCTATAAAGAATAAGTTTGTTCCCGATAAGAGAAGGTTAACCTCAGTTAGTATGACTATCTGGGCAGACGATTACAAAAAAACAACCAACACCTACCCAATCAGGGTTGTTACATCATACCTTGATCAAAGCAACTACACCTTCTTTGAGTTATATAACAAGAATGAAGTAGCTCAAATCAAGTGGGGTAAATGTGTAGACGGTAAGGCAACAGTTTCGGCACAAGGTGCTGAAACCAACCTTATGATGTCGGATAAGATCGACGTTAGCTACACAATTTCACAGCTTGGTACAGCTGAGTTTGTATTTAATGATCAACACGGTAACCAGTATTCAGGTAAATACACAATGCCTAACATTACTTGGGACTTTGCCATTTCGGCTGCGCACAATGCAGGCATCTACTACGATAACCTTGTAGTATCCTACACCGAAGCCGACTGGACAACAACCGAAGTAAACGACATTGTTGTTTACTACACCTCTAACACCTTCCTTGATACCGATTCAGTAGTTCTTCTTCATGGTGAAGAACTTTCCGATACAGTGTCATCGGTTGAGCTTGTTGAGGTTGATGACACAATGACAAGCGCGTTGCCGCAGTACATAAGCAGAACAGGATACGACTACAACGGAGTTGTATACTATGATTGCGACGGTAACTACTTAACTAAAAATGATGCCGGCAACTGGACCTATACTTGCACAACCGAAGGCCGCGAGGAATATGGTAAGCAGGTAATTCTTGATGCATCGGCACAAAAATGGTACTACTATGTAGACGGCACACCCAAATACATAGAAGGCAAGAGTGCCGAAGTAACCTCAGAGCACTTTATCGACCCCATCCCGAATGAAGAGATGGCAAGTGTATTCAGTGCAAAACAGAGCCATAAGATGAATATTGTTCAGAAAACCTATTCATCGCTCAAATTCATAATACCTTCAACCTTTAAACAGGGTATGTACCTCTTAAAAATCAACAACATAAACGGTGATGCTTACTACTATTATCTTAATGCTCCGTGGGTAGACTACACCATTGGTAGCGACGGTAAAACAACAGCACCCGGCAAGATTTTAGAGGTAATTGGTGAAAACCTTGCACCGCATATTGATGAACAGCTTGAGGCATTAGACGAAAGCAGCGCAGATTATGCTGAAAAACGTCGTGAAATTCTTAACAGCGTTAAGGTTTACATGACCGACGGAACACATAACTACAACTTAGAGATCGACGATATCGAATCTGACTACAGGCTCCAGGTTAAAATCCCGGGCAATGTATATATGGACACCGACAACAACGGTGACTATGTAAGCACTAAGTATGAAATTATGGTTCACAGCAACTTCGGTGACGATTACTGCTGGTCGATCCCCTATGTTATTCATGTAGCACCCGATGTTAGGGATTCATGGGGCGACACTGTATACAGCATTCTTGACTTTGATGCAAGCCTTGGCCAGGCATCAAACAACGCGGCTGCTGTAACAGTTCACGCACTTGATTACATCACCAACAATGGCGGCGGTACACTCTACTTCCCCGGTGGTTACTACAAGTTCGATACACCAATCGTTGTTCCTTCAAACGTAAGGATCGTTGGTGAATCGAAAGAAACCACAAACTTCATCTGTTCCGACTATTATTATATGATAGGCGAGCTTCCGAGCCAGTTGTTCTACTTTGGCGGTAACGCTGAATTTAAGAACATCTCGGTATACGCCGAAAGAACAGGTGGTTTCGTTGGTATTTATGGCGACAAGGCCGAAAACATCTACATTGAAAACTGCCGTTTCAGGTATCAGCACAATGCCGGTGCTATCACCCTATGGGGTCCGGTTCTTGTTTCGTCTAACGAAGCTTATGCTTTAATCAGGGCCGAAACCAGAAGCTTCCTTATTGGTGCATTTGCTGAAACCAGCAACATCCAGTTCAGAGACTATCACCAAAGCGCTTCTATCCAGCCTGAACACAGGCCGATAGTTGTTTGGGATAAGTATGCTGAATATTGGGTTCTTCAAGATTTCTACACCAACGGTGGTTGGGGAGAACTTTACGCACAGAGATCAATGTTAGACGGCGGCGAAGGCGACGATGTATGTTTCGGTGCATGGAGCAAGGGAATGTATATCCAAGATTGGTTCTTCAATAAGAGAACAACCAATAACCACGAAATTTACGTTGCCGACATGGGATGCGATATTCCCGACACAACCCTTATGGTTGCGCGTGATGAAAGCGGTAACAGAATTTTAGATGAAAACGGATTACCTACTGTTTACGAAATTCAGTACACCGAAACGGCTGAGTTCTTCAAGAGCTTGCAGGTTTATGTGTTCACGGGAATCGGCGAAGGTCAAACAAGAACCATAGTTCATGCCGAGCCGCTTGGTAACGGAAAAACAAGGCTTTATCTTGACCGCCCCTTCACAACCGAAATTATCAGTGGTGTGTCGAGATGTAACGTTCGTAAGATCCGTGAAGATATTTACTTTGTAAACAACAAGACCTATTTCGGTATTTCATTCGGTTTCTACGGCGCAGCATGCGACGTTGTTTACGATGGTAACGTTGAAGACAGGTTTAGAGATTTCTACGCTCAAGACTGGTCGGGCGACTGTATCTGGTATATCACCTATAAAGATAACTATATGACAGGCGACTATTACCTGTGGCATTCTAACGGTGATAGTATGGGCCATAACTCTAATACCTATTCACAAGGCTTCTTTATCGATGGTGGTTACCAAGGTAAGGGCGCAATGGCAATAGCTTTAAGAGATTGTACTCAAATTGCTCACACAACCTATGTTAGCTACGCTAACCAGTCTAAAGACCTTATCATTGAGCACAACTACACCTCCGACATAAATGGCGGTAGTGCATACAACCTTTCTATCGGTGCTAACGGTGGTGCATATCTCTATAAGAACGTTTTCGAAAACTGTACCACAAACACCGGTGCTATTTATAAGCCTGCATCATCAACAAACACTAACGATGAAGGCTACTTAAGAGTTATTGTTGATTCAGCGCCGGCAACAAGCATGAAGGGTGACGTTAACCTCGACGGAGTTGTTGATTTAAGGGATGCAACCACAATCCGTAACTATGTTACCGGAAAGATTTCCTTGAACGAAACCCAGAAGTCGTATGGCGACTTAGATGGCGACGACAAGGTAACCCTTATGGATGCAACCTACCTCAGATACTATATCGCAGGTTATGTTGAACTCTAAACGCATCTAATCTAAATTTACAAAGCCACCGAGTTTTCGGTGGCTTTGTTTAACCAAATTATCCGGGTGATTTTATGAAATTTTTAAAAAGTACTTTATGTGTGGTTATTATCCTAACGCTTGCGTTTTCCCTTGTGGGGTGTGGTGGCAATTCTATTGCCAAAGCACTTGATATGAAAAATTTCGAAACAGTGCAAATAACCGCAAGCTACCAAATGGAAGACCTTGAGGCAGAGGAAGAAGAAACCACATCATCCAGTGCCTCCTCTGGAGAAACCTCATCCGACGGGGTTATGTATAACGATGTAGAAATGGATGAAAATTCCGAATCAGCCGAACTTAACGAAGATTTAAAATATAAAAGAAACGGCAGCACATATTATGAATATGCATTTGGTAATGAGTTCTACTTTTTCGAAGAAGGCGGAAAGCATTACCGCATAATTTCGCAGCCTGATTATTCAAACCCTGAAGCCTTCCAAAACCTTTGGTATAAGCAAGAAGCAACCGAAGAAGCATTTAAAAGCGCAACCACATTTAATTATGATGCTTTTGAATCTTTAGAGAAGGATTTCTTTAAAAAGAAGGGTAACACCTACACTCTAAAGCAGGAATATATCAACGAGTTTATAAACGACCTTTTAAAAATGGATATGGCCGATGAGGATTACAGTAATCCAAGTGTAAGGCTAACGGTTGAGGATAATCAGATAACAGAGATGTGCATTAAATTCTTGCGTGAAGAGCGTTATCAGTTTGAAATAACCTATAATATTATTTACAATGATTTAAAGGTTAAGCTCCCGGAATGCACCGATAAAGAACTGATACTTTATTAATAGAGAAAAAACGGCAAGTTAAAAACTTGTCGTTTTTTGTGCGAAGGTATGGTCGAAAGGTGTATATGTGCAAAAAATGCCCCTAAACAATGTAACTTATTGCGACTTTTTAAAAAAATACGGCCCACACAGGTCGCCGTTATGGGTTTTAATATATGTCCAGGAATAATCATTGGCAACCACATAAAACTCATTCAATTCAGCATCGATCTTCTCGGCTGTGTTAAATTGATGGGGAAGTTTATTTGTTACGCCGTTGCCGTTATACATATCGCAGCAAAAGCAATCGGCCTTTATTGCTTGGTTAAAAGCTTTACGTGCATTATCTCCAATCAACAGCTCATCACCTTCAATGAGTTTGTAAGAAAACACATGCCAAATGAATTGATCTGTGGCATATTTCTTGATTTGATCTTTCGTAAGTTCAGATGCAAAGTGACGTAACCACTGGTTTATAAATTTTTGCTTTGTCATCGAGAATTTAGCCATGTTTATATCCCCTTTTCACCATTATAACAAAGAAGGTGTTGAATTGTAAAGAAAACCTCTTTTGCCTTTGTAGACAAAAGAGGTTTTTCTGGCGCGCTGAAAGGGACTCGAACCCCCGACCTTCTGATTCGTAGTCAGACACTCTATCCAGCTGAGCTATCAGCGCAAGCAATATTAAACTGCCAAAATATAATACCACACCTAAACTCAAAAATCAACCCAAAATTTAAACTTTTTTATTTTTTTAAACTTTTTTATTTTTTTACTTTTAGCTGATAATCACGGCGTGCTAAACGACGATAAAAAAATTTTTACAAGATTTTCAATAACTATTGCCTAATCATACCTTTATTTGATATAATTATTATATATAAGATATGGAGGGATATTTATGACCGAGGCAACTGTTAGTAGGATTTTAGAAATAGACCCTTATTTGAAACCGCACGAAGACGATTTAAAGCTTCGCGAAGAGCTCTACCTGAAAAAGCGAGCGGAGCTTTTAGGAAACTATAATAGTCTTTCAGAATTTGCCAACGGCCATAAATACTTTGGCCTTCACAGAACCGAAAACGGCTGGGTGTACAGGGAATGGGCTCCCGCGGCCGAGAAAATGTTCCTAACGGGGGATTTTTGCGGTTGGGATACCTGGGCCTGCCCAATGCAAAGGTTAGATAATGGTGTGTTTGAAGTTCATCTTGTGGGGAAAAACGCACTTCGCGTTGGCAGCAAGGTTCAGGCAATCGTTGTGCATAATGGCAACCTGCTTCGCCGCGTGCCACTTTATGCAACCCGCGTTGTGCAAGACCCTGTTACATATTTATGGTGCGCCGAAATTGAAGCCGATGATGATTTCGGTTGGACCGATGAAGGTTTCACCCCCGAAAAAACCCCGCTTATTTACGAATGCCATATAGGTATGGCAGGGGAAGAGGGTAAGGTTAGCTCATATAATGAGTTCCGCAAAAATGTTCTTCCCAGAATTAAAAAATTAGGTTATAACACCATTCAAATTATGGCGGTTATGGAGCACCCGTATTACGGCTCGTTCGGCTATCAGGTTTCGAACTTCTTTGCTGCATCTTCTCGCTATGGCTCGGCGGCCGACCTTAAAAAACTTATAAACGCCGCGCACAAAATGGGCATAGCAGTGCTGCTTGATGTTGTTCATTCCCACGCCGTTAGAAACACGGGCGAGGGCCCCAATGAGTTTGATGGCACCGTTTACCAGTTCTTCCACGAAGGCGGCAAGGGCGACCATATGGCCTGGGGAACAAAGCTATTTAACTACGGCAAGAACGAAGTTGTTCACTTCCTTTTATCAAACCTTAAATTCTGGCTTGAAACCTACCATTTCGATGGTTTCCGTTTCGACGGCGTTACCTCAATGCTCTATCACGACCACGGCCTTGGCAGCGCATTCACCGATTACAGCATGTACTTTTCATTGAATACCGACACCGAAGCCGTTACATATTTGCAGCTTGCAAACGAGCTTATCCACGAAATAAATCCGAATGCCATCACCATTGCCGAAGATATGTCGGGAATGCCCGGTATGTGCCTGCCCGTAACCAGCGGCGGAATAGGATTCGATTTCAGGCTTTCAATGGGCGTGCCCGACCTGTGGATTAAATTCCTTAAAGAATATTCCGATGATGATTGGGATATGTTCAGGCTATGGTATGAGCTAACCTCAAGGCGCCCGCAAGAGAAAAACATTGGCTACTGCGAATCGCACGACCAGGCGCTCGTTGGCGATAAAACCATAATGTTCAGGCTTTGCGATGCCGAAATGTACACAAGCATGGCTAAATTCACCGAAAGCCTCATTATCGACAGGGGCATAGCGCTTCACAAAATGATAAGGCTTATAACATCTTCGCTTGCTGGCGAAGGCTACCTAAACTTTATGGGCAACGAGTTCGGCCACCCCGAATGGATCGACTTCCCGCGCGAGGGCAACGGCTGGAGTTACCACTACTGCCGCAGGCAGTGGAGCTTGGTTGATAACCCCAACCTTCGCTATGAAGAACTTAATAAGTTCGATATGGCAATGATAAAGCTTCTAAAAAAAGGCAATCTTCTTAACACCGATGCCGAAAACAGATGGATGCACCAAGACGACAAGGTGATTATCTATTCCAAGGGCGACTATGTGTTTATCTTCAACTTCCACCCAACAAAATCGTTCGAAGGGTATTTCGTTCCAACCCACGAGCGCGGCACCTATAAGGTTGTGTTATCAACCGATGATGGCGAGTTCGGCGGATTTTCACGTGTTGATAAATTGCAAAAATATAAAACCGTTAAGGCCGAAAACGGCTGGATTGGCTTCCCGTGCTACCTGCCTTGCAGAAGCGCAATAGTTTTAAAAAAGCAAAAATAACATAGAATATTTAAACGGCTGTTCCGCGAAATCGGAACAGCCGCCTTTTTTATATGTATTCAAATTTTACCGCCGTTCGGGCAGTTTTATGCCGCCGCAGCTTACCATTATTGCTGTAAATGTGAGAATAACTGCGGCAAGCTTTATAACGCACTGCGAAATGTCGCCCTGAACCACGCCTGATGCAAGATGCGCCGCTACGCAGCCAAGTGCCACCGAAATTATCGGCTTTGCCAAGGTGTTTATAACATCAATTTTTATGCAGCCCACCTTTAAAACCCTTGCAACGCAAAGCGACGAGGTGATTATATTGCTAACTATCATAACACCTAAAAATCCGTTTATGCCAAATCGCGGAACCAAGGCCCAAATTGCGGCTATGCGAAGCGCTGAATCAAAAACATTATATTTAAACGAATAGTTTTGCTCGTTTAGCCCTTTTAATATTCCATCGCACACACTTTCAAGATACATAAAGGGTATAACAGGCGCGAGTATTTTAACAATATAACCTGTTTGCGCGCTTGAATAGATAATTTCGCTTAGTTCCTCGCCCGCCATAAAGAAGCAGCCCGCAACCAAAACTGCGCCGCAAAGGGTAATTGAAATAACCTTTTCACATTTGCGCGAAGTTGCGGCCGAGTGCGCCGCGCCCGAAATTTCAGGGATAAGCATGGTTGAAACCGCCATAAGAAGTGAAGAGGGGAAGAATATTAGCGGAATTGCCATGCCCTTAATTGCGCCAAACAGCGCAAGAGCCGTTTCGCTTTTTAAATAAAACCCTGTAAGCAGGGTTGGAACGATTATGTTTTCAACCGTTTTAAGCCCCGTGGTAATATATCTTCCTGCTGTTATGGGGGCCGATATTGCTATAATCTTTCGGCAAATCTTGCGCGGGTTATCGCCGCTCTTTGGAATATTTCTTTTATCGCGAAAATAGGTGAGCGCTAATATCGTGCAGGATATGATTTCGGCAACTGTGTCGCCAACGAAAACAGCGGCCGTTGCAACGGCAAGGCCGTAGTGTGCAAACCTTGAAATCACCGTAACGGTTATTAATATTCTAACAATTTGCTCGGTTATCTGCGAAACCGAGGGCGGCAGGGTGCTTTTTCTTGCAATGAAATATCCGCGAAGGCAGGATGACACGCCCATAAACGGGAGTGACACTGCCAGTATTTTAACAGATAGTGAGCAGCGGCTGTCGTTTAAAAATTCGGCCGCTATTATGTCAGCGCCCATAATTAGTATTATTGCCGACACAGCCGCAATTACAAGGGTTATGAAAACCGAGCGGTGCATAATTCGTTTAACCGCGGCGCGGCCGGCGTTTTGGTTTTCTGCAATCAGGCGCGTAACGGCTGTGCAAATTCCGCTTGCCGCAAAGGTTGATGCCAAAACATAAACCGAAAAGGTGAGCTGATAAAGCCCCACGCCCTCTTCGCCTATAATTTTTGCCAGCCAAACCTTAAAAATAATCCCCGCAGTTCGAAGTATCAGCGAAGTTACGGTTAAAATCATAGCATTTTTAATAAATTTCCTGCTTTTCAAAAAATATCACCCATAAATATATATTATTTGGTAATGATATATAGGACTAAAACTTTAAAGGGGATTATTTATGAACGCAGACGGTAAATATTTAATTCAAAAAGTATCTAACGATTTAGCCGTTGACCTGAATTTCGACATAGTGCGAAGGGATATAACAGTTGCCGAACGCGATGCGGCGCTATTTTTTGTTGATGGCTTCACTAAAGATGAAATTTATGAAAAAATGATGGAGTTTTTCTTTAAGAAAAAACCAAAAGACCTTGCCGGAATAAAAAATATGCAGGAATTTTCAAAAATATATATGCCGTATATCGAGGTTGCCTGGCAATATGAGCCTGAAACAATCGAAACGGCGATACTTTCGGGGCAGGCAGCGCTTATAATCGAGGGGATAGAGGGCGCACTGCTTATCGACACCAGGGAATACCCCGTAAGGTCGATTATGGAGCCCGAAAAGGACCGTTCGCTTCGCGGCTCACGCGATGGTTTTGTTGAAACCCTAATTTTCAACACTGCAATGATTCGCCGCCGAATACGCGACCCGCGCCTTAGAATGGAGTATATTCAGGTTGGCAATAAATCAAAGGTTGATTTGTGCATAAGCTATTTAGAGGGAACCGCCGACCAGCGCATAGTTAACACCTTAAAAAAGCGGCTTAAAAACATTAAAATCGACGGCGTTTCAATGACAGCGCAGGCGCTAACCGAAACAATGGTGCCAACCTTTTTCCTAAACCCGTTCCCTAAAATTAAGTTCACCGAGCGCCCCGATTATGCCAGCGCTTCGATTCTTGAGGGCAAGGTTATTGTGGTTATGGATAATTCGCCTTCGGTTATGATTTTTGCAACCTCGTTTGCCGATTTCACCAAAGAGGTTGATGATTACTATTTCTCGCCCATAACAGGCACCTTTGTTAGAACCATAAGGCTTTTTGTGTCGCTAAGCACGGTGTTTTTAACGCCAATCATTTTGTATCTGCTTAATAACGAAAATATGATTCCGGGGTGGCTGTCGTTCATAAAAATTGAAGACACCGCGCCCATTTCAACCTTTTGGCAGTTTATTATAATCGAATTTATAATCGATGGTTTGCGCCTCGCCTCCCTCAACACACCAAATGCGCTTGCGTCATCGTTTGGTATAATCGGCGGCCTTTTATTATCGGAATTTGCGATTGATGCGGGCTGGTTTATGCCGCAAGCCATTATGTATATGGCCTTTGTTGCAATAGCCTCGTATGTACAGCCAAGTTTCGAAATGGGTTATGCAATGAAATTCGGAAGATTATTGTTGCTTATCTTAACCCAACTTTTCGATTTGGTGGGACTTCTTACGGGAACGGCAATTATAATCATCACAATGCTTTGCACCAAAACTGTTACCGGTTATGGTTATTTATACCCGATTATCCCCTTTAACCCCAAAGACTTTATGAAGCTGTTTGTGCGCACCAAAATTTCAAATAAACATTAGTGTTAAAACAAAAAACCTTCCCAGTGGGGAAGGTTTTGCTTTTCGATAACCACTGTAAACCTCGTAGGGGTAGGTGTGCTCGACTGACAGAAATATTTTATTTGCTTCTATCTTCAAATAAACTTTCCATTGGAACATTTAAAATTTTTGCAATAACATAAACTTCTTTATCGGTTGCGTTTCTAAGCTGACCTTCAAGCTTTGAATAGCTTGTGGGGTTAATATCACAACCCATAATCTGCATTTTTGAGATAAAATCCTTCTGTTTTATACCATTTTCTTTTCGTATTCTCTCAATGTTTTTGCCAACTAAATTGCTCGTTCCATAATCCTGCTTTCGCGTTTTCATAAAAGCCACCCTAATATGTTTTTACAAAAGTTATAAACAGACTATTATTACAAAGTTCTATATATTGATTTTAGGGTTGTTGGTTCGGCACATAATGTAATCCATACTTACATTATAGAAGTCGGCAAGTCTTATAAGTGTTTCGGTGGGGGGAACTCGTTCACCATTTTCGAATTTTGAAAGTAATGCTTGTTCGATACCCGTTTGCATTTGAACGGATACCTGTGTTATTCCCTTGCTTTGGCGTAATTTTTTTAAATTGTTTTTCATACTATCACCTATATGACAGTATGGCATATTGCTGCTTGAATATTATGACGTTTTGTCATATAATAATAGAAATATAACAGGGTGTGATAGTATAAAAATAAAACGCATAGTAGTTGCAGGGTGCAGAAATTTTAACGATTATGAGCTGGCAAAAGAATATATTGATTTTTGCATAAGCGAAATAAAAAAGACGTATGAACTCATTTTTATTTCAGGAGGTTGCCGAGGGGCAGACGCGCTTGGGGAAAGGTATGCATTAGAAAACGGATTTGAAATTGAAAGGTGCCTTGCCGATTGGGGGAAGTTTGGTAAATCGGCGGGTCCTATAAGAAATGAAATTATGGCAGAAAAATGCGATTACATTATATGTTTTTGGGATGGAAAAAGCAGGGGTACGAAATCAATGATTAATTTAGGCATTAAAAAAGGGAAGCCTGTAAGAATTAAAAGAATATAAAAACCAACAATTTATTCAAGCAAAAATTTATAAAAAACACCGCCTGTTCACCCTGTTTAGGGGTGTTAAGCGGTGCTTTATCTGTTTAGGATGTAAATATTACGGCTTTAGCGCCTTAATAATGCTTTCGGCGGTTGCTTTTGCCGTGCCTTGCGACTGGGCGGTATGCTCTGCTAACTTTTCATATAGCGGGCGGCGCTCGTTATAAAGCTCGGCTAAATTTCGCGATTTCGAAATTGGCCTGCCCTTTGTTGGCAACTCTGACAGTTCGCGTTTTATCCATATGGCGGTGCTGTTTTGGCGAATAACATCATGGTTTTCGGGCGTTACAACTATTCCGCCGCCGGTTGCAATAACCGCGCCCGACATTTTGCAAAACTCTGCGCAAACCTCGGATTCAATTTTTCTAAAGCCCTTTTCTCCCTGTGTTTCGAAAATCTCGGGGATGCTGCAGCCTGCCTTTTTAACAATTTGCTCGTCTAAATCATAAAACGGGCGATTTAGTGTTTTGGCAATTTCCTTGCCAACGCTGCTTTTGCCGCACCCGGGCATTCCAATTAAAACTATATTTTTGGTTTGGTATTCAATTTCGGCAGTTATTTTATCGATAATTTCATCAGCAATTTCGCGCCCTGTGAAATATTCGGCCGCTTCTTTTGCCTGCGCTGCAAGCATAGGCAAGCCCCCAATATTTTTAATGCCAAGTGCTTCGGCTTGAAGAAGCAGAGCTGTTTTATGGGGGTTATAAATAACGTCGATAACACCTTCGCAATTTTTAAATTCGGCAAGGCTGATGGGGGATGAACCGTTATTCGGGAACATTCCAACAGGCGTTGTGTTAACAATAATTTCGGCATCAAAGTGGCGCGAAATATTTTGGTAATTATCTTCTCCGTTTCTTGAAATAACGGTAACGCTTAAAGCACACATATCTTCTAAAACGGCGCGCGCAGTGAGCGAAGCTCCGCCGCTTCCAAGGATGATTGCCTTTTTACCCTTTACTTTGGTGCCGCTTTTGTTTATAAGGTGCAAAAACCCAAAATAATCGGTGTTGTGGCCAAAAAGGAGCCCGTTTTTATTGCAAACGGTGTTAACGCAGCCAATTTTTTTGGCTCTTTCAGAAACCTCATCGCAGGCGTGAAACGCCTTTATTTTATAGGGGATTGTAACATTAATTCCTGAAAAGGGGCGGTTTTTTAAAAAATCATCGGCACCACTTGGCGAGAATTCAAACAGCTCATAACTGTAATCGCCCAAAAACGAGTGAATTAAGGGCGAAAAGCTGTGCGGCAGGTGCTCGCCTAACAGGCCGTAAATATTGTTTGGCATAGTTTATCCCACCGTTTCGCTGTAGCTTCCAAGATATTTAAACTCATCGCACATTTCATCAAGCTCGCAAATAAGCTGAACAAACTCTTCGGAATAAATGGAAGTTTTAAGGTCGAAATAGAACATAAATTCAAAGTCGCTATCGGGTAATGGGCGGCTTTCAAGTTTGATAAGGTCGATTCCCAGTGCATAAAAACGCGATAACACCTTGTAAAGTGAGCCGGGTTTATGCGGCAGCACCATCATAAGGCTTGTGCGGTCGGCCCCCGGGTAGATTTCAAGGTCTTTCGAAATGCATATAAACCTTGTGTGGTTGTTGCCTTCGTCTTGAATTCCTCTTTTAAGGCACTGAAGGCCGTAAATGTCGGCGCAGTCGTGCGAGCAGATTGCCGCAATATCATCGCGGCCTGATTCTGCTATAATTTTTGCCGCAACGGCGGTGTTTTCGCAGGGGGTAACCTTAACGCCTTTAAGCGATTTTATAAAACCGTCGCACTGATTTATCGCCTGCTCGTGCGAGAGGATTTCCTTAATGTTTTCAATCTTTGCGCCTTTTTTAGCAACCAAAGAATGGTCGATTTTAACCCTAACACTGCGAACAATGTTAAAGTTATTTGAAATCATTAAATCGTAAACCCTTTTAACCGAGCCCGCTGTGCTGTTCTCAATCGGGATAACGCCATATTTGCAAAGCCCGCCGGCAACGGCCGAAAATACGCCTTCAAAACTTGAAGTGTACATAATTGATGGGTTTTTGAATATAATTTCGCAAGCCTTTTGAGAGTTTGCGCCCTCAGCCCCTTGGCAGGCAACCTGTGCCGCCGGGGGGAAAAGGTTGGGTGTGTTTTCGAGTGAACCCTTAATTGCTTTGTAAAGCTCGGTGTCGGCCTTGATTAGCCTGTTTTGATAAGAACGGCTAAGCTCGAAAACAAGTGAATATAAAACCCTCATATATTCGCGCATTTCGGGGCTTGATTTTTCGGCAATCGAGCAAAGTTTTTCGCGTTCGCGTTTTGCATCTAAAACAGGGAGCGAGTTTTGCCTTTTATATTCCGAAATATCGGCGGCAACGCCCATTCTTTCTTCAATAAGTGCAATTAATTTTTCATCGATACCGTCGATTTTGCCTCTTAATTCGTTTAAATCAAGTGTGTTGCTCATAATGTCACCTCATATTTTTTGTTTTCGAGAATTTCATCGAATAATACTATCGCTAAAGCCGCTTCCACGCAGGGCAGCGCTCTTGGAACAATGCACGGGTCGTGCCGCCCGTTTATTTGAAGTTCGGCGTTTTGGTGTTTCGATAGGCTAACGCTTTGCTGTGGCTTTGAAATTGAAGGCGTTGGCTTAAATGCAACGCGGAATTCTATTGGCATTCCACTGCTGATTCCGCCCAAAATTCCGCCGTGATTATTGGTTGCGGTTTTAATATTGCCATCTTCATCTACAAAGAATTCGTCGTTATTTTCTGATCCCTTCATTTCGGCGGCGGCAAAGCCTGCGCCAAATTCAATTCCCTTAACAGCGGGGATGCCGAACATCATTTGCGAAATTCGGTTTTCAAGCCCATCGAACATTGGCTCGCCTAAGCCCACAGGCACGCCTTCGGCGCGGCATTCGATTATTCCGCCAACCGAATCGCCATCGGCTCGCGCCTCATCAATAACCTTTAAAAGCTCTTCGTAACTGCCCGTTATTCCGCCAATGCTTTTAATTTCGGCCTTAACGGTAATTCCAAGCTTTTTAAGCTGTTGCAGGCAAATTCCTCCTGCAATGCATAAGGGGGCCGTAAGCCTGCCCGAAAAATGCCCGCCGCCGCGAACATCCTGGTGGCCGCCGTATTTCACGTTTGCAGTGAAATCTGCGTGCCCCGGGCGGGGCGAATCAACAATATTGCTGTAATCTTTCGAACGCGTGTCGCCATTTTTTATCATAGCGCTAAGTGGAGCGCCGCAGGTTATTCCGTTCACAGCGCCCGATAAAATCACAGGAGCGTCGGCCTCTTTACGTGCGGTTGTGTGTGCGCCTTGGCCAGGGGCTCTTCTGGCCATGAACTCTAAAAGTTCGGCTTCGTTTATTTCTAACCCTGCGGGCAGCCCGTCAACCGTAACGCCAATGGCTTCAGAGTGGGATTGCCCCCATACCGAAATTTTTATATTTTTTCCAAATGTGCTGCTCATAAATTTTCCTCCACCTGCCCGCCGAGTTTTGCGAAATCTTCCCAAAAATGGGGGTAGGATTTTTCTACTGCTTTAGCGCCTGTGATAGTAACAGGGTTTTCGCAAACAGTGGCCGCTATTGCGGCCGACATTGCTATTCTATGGTCGCCAAAGCTATCCACTGTGGCGCCGCCTGAAAGCGGCTTGCCGCCGTTTATTATAAGCCCGTCGGCTGTAATGCTTATACCTACGCCAATTGAACTTAAAATTGAATGCACCGTTTCAAGCCTGTCGGATTCTTTAATTCTAAGCCTTTCGGCATTTTTAATAACACCCTTTTTGCACAAAACGCTAAGCGCCACCGAAATTATAGGAACAAGGTCGGGGATATTAGCGGCATCAATTTCGATGTATTCGGTGATTTTGCCTGCTGGGTGAACCGTAACGCTGTTCCCCCTTATTTCGGTTCGGCAATTTAGCCTTTGAAGAACATTTAAAATAGCCGAATCGCCCTGAAGTGATGCAAAATTAAGCCCCGTGCAGGTGAGCGCCGAATTTGAAATAGCGCCCGCAACCAGCCAAAACGCAGCGTTCGACCAATCGCCCTCAACTGCCATATCACCCGGTGTTTGGTAGCGCTTGCCGCCTAAAATCGTGTAGGATGTGCCTTCGTATTCATCGGTTATGCCGAACATACTTCTAACCTGTTCGGTTATTTTAATGTAGCCAATCGATTCAATTTTCCCCGTAAGGGTGAGTGTGCTGCCGCCTTCAAGCAGGGGAAGCGCGAATAAAAGCCCACTAATAAACTGCGATGAAACATCGGCCGCAATTTGGTAGCTTCCCGGTTTAAGCGCGCCCGAAACGTGAAGTGTGTCGTCACCGAGCTTTTCAATTAAAACGCCGTGCTTTTTAAGCTCGCCATCAAGCGGAGAGAGAGGGCGTTCACCAAGTCTTCCGTGCATTTTAATGGTGGTGTCGGCCCCGAGGGCTGCAATAACCGGCAACAAAAACCTAAGTGTTGAGCCGCTTTCGCCGCAATCGATGAATGCCTTTTCGGGAACATTTTTAATGGGTTTAACGTTATATCCGCCTGGGAATGCCTCGATTTTGGCGCCAAGACCCGCAAGGCACTGTGCGGTGGCTTCAATATCTTTCGAAGTGGCTGGGCAATGTATCACAGTGGGTGCGCTCGACAGCGCCGCGCATATAAGCGCGCGGTGAGCCACCGATTTCGACGGTATTGCCGCGATGCTGCCCGAAAGCATTTTAGGGTTTACATTCACCGTCATATCATGCCCGCCTTTATAAATTCTTTTATATCCTCTATTCCGAATTTTATAAGTTTAGTGTCGCCAACCGAGTGGGGAACCACCAAATTTATAGTGCCGCCTGTTCGCTTTTTATCTGAAAGCATTATGGTGTAAAGCTCTTCGGCTGAAAATTCGGTTTCTGTTGGGAGGCCTAAACGCTTTAAAACGCCAATTATTTCATCGCGTGCTTCACTGCTGCAAAGGCCGTTTTTGCAGGCGGCAGACGCTATGATTGCCATGCCGATGCCAACGGCACTGCCGTGAGAAACCTTAAAGCCACTTAAAAGCTCAATCGCGTGGGCAGGGGTGTGCCCTAAATTCAGAAGTTGGCGGCGGCCCTTGTCGAACTCGTCGTCGTTCACTATGTCGCGCTTCATTTCAACCGAACGGGTTATAACATATTCGGTATCGAATTCGGTTCCATTGTTTTTTAAATGCTCAAAAAGCTCTGTATCGCCCAAGATGCCATATTTTATGGCTTCGGCGCAACCGTCGCGGAAAATTTCGGGCGGCAGGGTTTTAAGGGTTGAATAATCGCAAACAACCAAACTCGGCTGATAAAATGCGCCAACCAGGTTTTTGCCCGCGTTAATATCAATTGCGGTTTTGCCCCCAACCGATGAATCAACCGCCGCCAAAAGGGTTGTTGGAACCTGAATAAACCCAATTCCCCTTAAATATGTTGCGGCGGCAAAGCCTGCCATATCGCCTGTAACACCGCCGCCGAGCGCTAACACAGCATCGCTTCGGGTTAGGTGGTTTTCGGCTAAAAATTCTAAAATGTTTATGTAGGTGTTAAAATTTTTCGAAGCCTCGCCGTTTTTGAAAACAAATTTAACCGTTTCAAATCCCGCATTTTCGAGCGAATTTACAGCGGTTTTCGAGTAAAGTTCATCAACAATATCATCGGTTATAACGGCAATTTTGCAGGGCTTTGAAACGTTTTTAACGTATTCGCCAAGGTTTTTAAGTATCCCATCGCCTATGATGATTTCATATTCTTTTGAAGCGTTAACCTTAACCCTTGTCATCTGCCGTCAATCTCCTCTTTGCGTTTTCTTCCTTCGTCGAAAAGTTCTGTTAACTCCTGAATATTGCCCGCTTCAATAGCCTCTTTATATTTTGTTAGGCTGTTTATAATGTTGCTGATTTCTAAAAGCATATTTTCTTTATTTTCAATGCAAAGTTCGGCCCACATATTGGGGTTAAGCCAGGCAACGCGGGTTAAATCTTTATAACTTCCTGCAGAAAAGCCCTTGTGGCTTTCGGCGGTGGGGCTTTTAACGTATGCGTTTGAAACAACGTGCGCAAGCTGCGAAGTGAATGCAATCATTTTGTCGTGTTCTTCGGCTGTTGAAACGGTTATTTTGCCAAAGTTCGCAGGGGATAATAACCCTTTAACGGTGTTAAGCAGTTCAATGTCATCGAGCCTGGGCGGAACTATAACCATTGGCGCGCCCGAAAACATATTTGAGCGCGAATGCTTAAAGCCCGAATTGTGGGTGCCCGCCATTGGGTGCCCGCCTATAAAGGTGAAGCCGTAGTTTTGGGCAACGGGAAACAGCTCGCGGCAAACTTCGGCCTTTGTTCCGCAGCAGTCGATAACAAATGCGTTTTTATTAATCTTATCAGCCGCCATTTTTACATATTCAATTGATGCTTTCGGGTAAAGCGCAACCAAAATAAGGTTGCACTGCCCAATGTTATCATCATTTAGTTCTTCATCAACAACGCCCGACATAACCGCAAAATCGGTAACGGTTTTGTTAATGTCGAAAGCCAAAATGCGGTGCCCTGCCTTTTTATAGCAGCGCGCAAGCGAGCCTCCTATAAGCCCTAAGCCAACAACTCCAACTGTCACTTAAATAACCTCCCGAACCTTTGCTACCTTTTCTGCCACATCTTTAAACTGGGCAGGGGTTAGCGACTGTGCGCCGTCGCACAAAGCGTGAATTGGGTCGTTATGAACTTCAATCATAAGTCCGTCGGCCTTGCAGGCTGCTGCTGCCAACGCCATAGGTTCAACAAGTTTTGAAATACCTGTTGCGTGGCTTGGGTCAACAATAACGGGTAAATGAGAAATATCGTGAAGCATTGGAACTGCCGCAAGGTCGAGCGTGTTCCTTGTGAATGTTTCAAATGTGCGAACACCGCGCTCACATAAAATTATGTTGCCATTACCTTCCGACATAATGTATTCCGCGCTCATAAGAAGCTCTTTCATGGTGTTGGCAAGGCCGCGCTTTAAAAGAATTGGCTTGTTTGTTTTGCCAAGTTCCTTTAAAAGCTCAAAGTTTTGCATATTGCGCGCACCAACCTGAATAAGGTCAACCTCTTCAAAAAGGGGCAGGTGGTTTGCGTTCATAATTTCGGTAACAATGGGCATACCGGTTTCTTTTTTAGCTTCAATTAAAAGTTCAAGCCCATCGGCCTTAAGGCCTTGGAAATCATATGGCGATGTGCGCGGTTTGAATGCGCCGCCGCGAAGAAGTGTTGCGCCTGCCGCCTTAACATCGCGTGCAACGCTTATAATTTGTTCTTCCGATTCAATCGAGCAAGGGCCTGCAATAATTGCAAAGTTACCTCCGCCGATTTTAACTCCGCCAACGTCAACAATAGTGTCGTCGGGGTGGAATTTACGGTTGCACTGCTTAAAAGGCTCTGAAACCCTTTTAACCGAATGAACCATTTCAAGGCTTTCTAAAAGCTCGGTGTCGATCTTGCTTGTGTCGCCGACAAGGCCTAAAACGGTGTATTCCTGACCTTCGGAAAGGTGAACCTCAATTTGTTGCGATTTTAACCAGTTAATAAGGTGGTCGCGTTGGTCGGTTGTGGCGTTGTTTTTTAATACAGCAATCATTTTAGTTTCCTCCAAATTAAAAAATAAAAACCGCACGGGATTCGAGTGATCCTGTGCGGCCTTAAATTCAGGTTATTATAGATACTAAAAACCTTTTATTTACAGCACGAATCACTATTACCTTTGTTTGTAAAGTAATAGTAAAAGAAATATGAAGCTGTAAACATACCATTGGTTTTCATAAATTAGTACCCACTTCAAAATTGATAGTAAAATTATATCACCGTAAGAATTATTTGTCAACAAAAATTATTCTTTTCCGCAGCAGCGCTTGTATTTTAAGCCACTGCCACAGGGGCACAGGGCGTTTTTGCTAACGGTGCCCTTGCCGCGAACGGTTTTTGCGCCTTCGCCTGTGCCTGTTTCTTCGGCAACCTTTTCGCGTTTGATTTCTTCGTTTTTGCGAACGCGAACGCTCATAATCATTCTTGCGGTTTCTTCGCGGATTGATTCGGTCATTGCGTTAAAGCGGTCGCACCCTTGGTTGCGGTATTCCCTAACAGGGTCGTGCTGGCCGTAGGCAACAAGGCCGATTCCCTTGCGCATTTCGTCCATCGCGTCGATATGGTCCATCCAGTGCGAGTCAACCGTTTTAAGCAGAACAACGCGCTCAATTTCGCGCATAAGTTCTTCGCCGTATTCTTCTTCGCGCGCGGCGTAAATTTCATCAACGCGCGCCTTTAGGCTTTCGGCAACCTCCTCGCGTGAGGTGCTTTCAAGCTCTTTAACTGTAAAGCGCAGGTCGTCATCACGTGTAACCCAACCCTTTAAATAGCTACGCAGTCCATCAAGGTTCCAATCGTCGTGAACGGCGGTGTCGCCAAGGTATCTTGTGCAGGCGTCGTCAATGCAATCGTAAACCATATTAAGAACCGATGCTTTAATGTCTTTACCGTCGAGCACGTCGTTACGTTGCTTGTAAATAAGCTCGCGTTGGTTGTTCATAACGTCGTCGTATTCAAGAACGCTTTTGCGTATTGCAAAGTTGCGCGCTTCAATCTTTTGTTGTGCGTTTTCAATAGATTTTGCCAAAATGCTAATCTCAAGCGGCATATTTTCATCAACCTTAAGAGCGCCCATCATATTATAAATGCGCTCGCCGCCAAACAGCCTCATAAGGTCGTCTTCAAGTGAAATATAGAACTTGGTTTCGCCCGGGTCGCCCTGCCTTCCTGCACGGCCCCTTAACTGGTTATCTATTCGGCGTGATTCGTGCCTTTCGGTGCCTATAATGTAAAGGCCGCCTGCCGCCCTAACCTGCTCGGCTTCGGGGCGGATTTGCTCTTTGAATTTTTCGTTTGCTTCGGTAAATTCGGCGCGTGCTTTTAAAATATCTTCGTTATCGGTTTCAGAAAAACCTGTTGCTTCGTTAATAAGCTCTTCGGTGTACCCCATTTTGCGAAGCTCGGCTTTTGCAAGATATTCCGAGTTACCGCCAAGCATAATATCGGTTCCGCGGCCTGCCATGTTGGTGGCAATTGTAACGGCATCGAGTTTACCTGCCTGGGCTATAATTTCGGCTTCCTTTTCGTGGAACTTGGCGTTAAGAACGTTATGCTTAATTCCGCGCTTTCTAAGAAGTGTGCTTAAAAATTCGCTGGTTTCAATGGTTATTGTGCCAACAAGTATGGGCTGGTGAGCCGCGTGGTGCGCCTCAATATCGTTAATAACTGCCTCAAATTTGGCTTTAAGGGTTTTATAAACAACATCGGTTTCATCGCGCCTTATAAGCGGGCGGTTGGTGGGGATTTCAATAACATCAAGCTTGTAAATTTCCCTGAATTCCATTTCTTCGGTCATTGCGGTTCCGGTCATACCCGAAATTTTGTTGTAAAGCCTGAAGAAGTTCTGGAATGTAATGGTTGCAAGGGTTTTTGATTCGTGCGCAATTTTAATCTTTTCCTTGGCTTCAATAGCCTGGTGAAGGCCTTCGTTGTAACGGCGGCCTATCATAAGGCGGCCTGTGAATTCATCAACAATGATAACCTCGTTGTCTTTAACCACATAGTCAACATCGCGCTTCATAATGCCGTGCGCCTTAATTGCTTGCTGAACGTGGTGCGCGATTTGAAGGTTTTCAGGGTCGTTAATATTATCAATCCCAAAGAAGCCCTGAACCTTTTCAACACCGCTTGGTGTGAGTGTGCAGGTTTTGGCCTTTTCATCAACAACATAGTCACCGTCGAATTCCTGCTGTTCATCGGTTAACTTATTGTTAACTTCGGTAACAACAGATTTTTTAAGCCTTCTTGCAATCTGGTCGGCGCGGTCATAAAGTTCGTTTGCCTTTTCGCCGCGGCCCGAAATAATAAGCGGGGTTCTCGCTTCGTCGATAAGAATTGAGTCAACCTCGTCGATTATAGCAAAGCTGTGCCCGCGCTGAACGCGGCCGGTGCTTTCAACAACCATGTTATCGCGAAGATAGTCGAACCCTAATTCGTTGTTGGTGCAGTAGGTAATATCGGCGTTGTATGATTCGCGCTTTTCTTCGGGTTGCATTCCGGGAACTATAAGCCCAACCGTGAGCCCCAAGAACTTATAAACCTTGCCCATCCATTCGCTGTCGCGGCGGGCGAGGTAATCGTTAACCGTTACAATGTGAACGCCGTTGCCTGCAAGGGCGTTAAGGTAGGCGGGCAGTGTTGCCACAAGGGTTTTACCTTCACCTGTTTTCATTTCGGCAATGCGGCCTTGGTGCAAAACTATACCGCCCAAAATCTGAACGGGGAAGTGCTTCATCCCAAGCACGCGCCAAGCGGCTTCGCGGCAGGTGGCGAATGCTTCGGGCAAAATATCATCAAGGGTTTCGCCGCCGTTTAACCTTTCTTTAAGTGCGGGTGTCATTGATTTGAGCTCTGCATCGCTCATTTTAGAAAATTTTTCATCAAGGCTTAAAACCTTTTGCTGCAAAGGGGTTATTCTTTTTATTTCTTTTTCGCTGTAGTTGCCGAAAAGTTTTGTTAAAAATCCCATTCTAAATTGCTCCTTTTATTTCTTTACGGGTGCGGCGGCCTTTGGTGCAATGCCAAGGCTTAAAAGTATTGCCGCTAATATTATTGTTATAACGCATATTGCAAACGATATAACAATCGTGCACAGCGCGTAGATAACGTATTCATTATTAATAATTGCCGTGAACGAGCGGCAGTTTGAGTAAATCATGCCTAAAATAGGGGTAATGCCTAAAGCAAAAACGGCTAAGATGTTTCCAAGGCTGCCAACGCAGCGGCTGAAAAGCGCGCTTGCAAGCGCATAGAATTTTGCAAAACCGTGAGCCTCGTTTGCGGCTGCTGTGTTGAGCCTTGCAAAATATTTGCTAACCTGAGCCGAGAATATAACGCCAATTGTAACGCTTGCGGCAATAACCGCAGCCTTATCGTTTGAATAAACATAATAATCGTTAGTGGCTGTCGAATTGAAAATAGACAGGTCGAACGAGTTTGAAAGGCTTATAAGTGAAACAAGCCCCCACGACACAAGCGCCGAAACGGCGGAGGCAGCAACGCTGAAAATAAAGCCAAAAATCGAAGCCGAAGGGCTCTTCACAGATAAAAGGTTCGAAGCGGCCGCCATTACCAAAACGGCGAAACAAACGCATAAAAATGTGTGCGACCCTGTAATGCAGGGTGTAACAACCAATATAAGAACCGCAAAACACAGGCAAAGTGTTTTTAATAAAAACGGCAGCCCTTTGATTTGCGCTAAAAGTATTGAAATAATAAGAATTGAAAGAGCCAAAACGATAAGCATATCGGTTTTAACAAAATCAATAAATATTCCGTAATAGCCTGTTGCGCCGTCGGGTGTGTGCATAATAACTATTTTATCACCCTTGTGCATATCAACATTGTTTCGTCCATCGTGAGAAGTGTATTCCTGAATAACCTGCTTTTCTTCTTCGGCGTTTTTAATTTTAACGCTCGCGGTTATGGTTGTGATGGTGTCGTTCCCCGAACCGATAGAATATTTTTCGTTAGATAAAATTTTGCTAACTGTGCCTATTTCGTATTTGTTAAGCGTGCTTTTGTCGGTTTTGTCGGTGGTTCCTAACTTAAACCCAACAACCAAAATAAGCGCAATGGCAACAAAGGTTATAAAGGGTATGTACCTTGTTTTCATAAAATTTAAAACATTCCTTTCTTGGCTGCAAAAACACTTTGTGTAGGGCAGTGAAAATATTGATTTTATTTCATTATATACAAAGTTAATTTTACCACCGAAAACCTTCCGTGTCAATCATTATAAGATTAACAAAGGGTTAACAAAATGCGCCGCTAAAAGCGGCGCATTGAGCAATTAAATATGTGGGGGCTTTAAGTTTTGGCCCGCGTTTAAATTTTTTGTTTTAGTTATATGTGGGGAGTGAATCAATGTCGGCTATTATTTCTTTGCAAAGGCTATCCACCTTAGTAAAATCAACCGCATCAATGTATTTTTCTTCAAGGCGGTCGTGAAGCTGCTTGCAACCGCGCATGGTTGTGAAGATAGATTCGTTTATCTCGCTCGCCGCGCGGCGATTAAAGGCAATTCTTTCGCGGTGCTCGGCCTCTCTCTCGGTGTTTAAAAAGCGCTTTGCGTGAATTTTTTTCACCACTGCGCCTGTTGGCTCTTCCCCGTCGGCGGTTATTAAAGCCGTTCTCGCTTCGGGGATTATAATGTGCCGCAGTGCTCTTTCGGGCGTTAACGGGTCGGGGCAGGTTATAATGTTATAGCCCCTTTTCAGCGCCTCGGTTCTAATTTTTTTAACAATAAGGTTTGAAACAACGCAGTTTTTGTCGCAAATTGCCGTTATGTTATCGGCAAGCATCCCTGCAGTATCTTTAAAGAACACATTTCCCTTTGTTGTAAGCCCGTCTAAAAAGGCTATCATTTCACGGGCATTGCCTTGGGGCTGTTCTTTAAAATGCTTTTTGGCGAACGATGTGCAAAAAGCATCGATTTTCCCTGTTAAAACAGCAGGGGTAACAAGCTTCGTCGTGTCGTTTTTCAGTGCCGCCGTAACCGCGGTGTAACGGTAAACTCGGCGGTAAAGCGCGCTTATTGAATCGTTTATTTCTGCAATTTCTGTGCGCCTTTTTCTGAGCTTTGAAAAATCAAAGCAGTCGCCTATGTTAACAATTCGCTCAGCGGCGCCAATATACTTCCCTTCAACAACGTGGGGCGCGGTGCCATCCATAATTATTATGCGTTTTTGGGGAAGCATTACCGCGTCGAGTGAATCAGGGTCGCCCGTGCAGGGGCTTAAAATAACCTGAAGCCCTTTATCGGCCGCACGCATAGCTGCTTTTTTCATAAAGGTTGATTTCCCTGTTCCAGGTCCTCCTTTTATAATGTAAGCAAACCAGCCGCCGCGAATGTTATAAGACTTATCAAAATATGAAACAAATCCGCCCCCTGAATTGCACCCAAGGAAAAACTGCGGAAAATCGTTATAATTTATCAAAAAATCAACTCCCAACCAAAAACTCTATAAAATAAGTTTTAACCGCCCTTTTCTTTATATCCTATTCCAAAAAAATTTTTATTGATACAAAAACGGTTGTGTTTTAGAAAAAAATATAGTATAATTCCATTTGCGAGTAAGCTGGGCGGTTGCGCGAATTTATTCGTGAGGAAAGTCCGAGCTTCATAGGGCAGGGTAGCGGCTAACGGCCGCCGAAGGCGACTTTAGAGATAGTGCAACAGAAATATACCGCCCCCGTTTGGGGGTAAGGGTGGAAAGGCGAGGTAAGAGCTCACCGGCCGGCAGGAGACTGTGCGGTCCTGTAAACCTTACCCGGAGCAACACCAAGTCCGGCAATACGGTTGCCCGCCGTGCCGGGAAAGGTGGCTAGAGCCGATCGGCAACGGTCGGTCGAGATAGATAACCGTCTTTAACAGAACTCGGCTTACAGGCTTGCTCGCGTTTTTTTGCGTTATAAGGGGTGCCCCCCCTTTTTTGCTTATGGGTGGAATTTTAAAAACAACGGAGATTAAGATGTTAGAATGTATTATTGAGGCCGCGATTGACACATTAAAGTTAACCCCCGTTTTATTTTTAGCCTATTTATTAATGGAATTGCTTGAGCACAAAACAGGCGAAAAAACGCAGGCTCTTATTAAAAAAATGGGGCACTTAGGCCCGCTTTTCGGCGCGGCTGTTGGCATAATTCCGCAGTGCGGCTTTTCGGGTGCGGCGGCAAGCTTTTATGCCGCAGGGGTTGTTAGCCTTGGAACGCTCGTTTCGGTATTTTTAGCAACAAGCGATGAAATGCTGCCGCTACTAATATCAGGCGGCGTTTCGGTAACGCTTATTTTAATAATTTTGGGCGTTAAGTTTTTATCGGGCGTTGTTTTCGGTTTTATAGCCGATTTAGTTTTTAAAAAGAGCGAATTAGAGCGCAGCATTCACGGCATTTGCGAGCGCGAGCATTGCGAATGCGAACATCATCTTTTGCGTTCGGTTATTGTTCACACATTAAAAATAATAGCGTTGATTTTTGTGGTATCGGCGGCGCTTGGCCTTATATTCCATTTTGGCGGAGAGGATGTTTTAGCAGGCCTTTTAAAAGATAGACCCGTGTTAGGCGAAGTTATAGCAGGGCTTGTGGGCTTAATCCCTAACTGTTCTTCAAGCGTTTTGTTAACAACCCTTTACATTAAAGGCGCAATAAGTTTAGGTGCGCTGATTTCGGGCGTTTCGGTAAACGCAGGGGTTGGGCTGCTTGTGCTATTCAGAATGAACAAGGGGCTAAAACAAAACCTTAAAATAACGGTTGTTTTATATGTTTTCGGCGTTATAACGGGGCTTCTTGCGGGGCTTATTCCTGTTTGATTTAAAAAAGCATACCTTTAGGCATAAATCAAGTTTAAAGGTGTGCTTTTTGTTTAAAAAATTTATACTATGTTAACATATTTTGTATATGGTGGTGCAATAATTTAAATGGAAATAATAACCTAAAATTTTGGCACCCGAATTATGAAAGGAACGGTGTTATATGCTTTCGTTAAAGGGAATAGTTAAAAGCTACAAAACGGGCGACTTGACCGTGCGCGCGCTTGATGATGTGAGCGTTGATTTTAGAAAGAGCGAGTTTGTTTCGGTTTTAGGTCCATCGGGCTGCGGCAAAACAACATTACTTAACATTATCGGCGGGCTCGATAGATATGAAAAGGGCGAAATGTCGATAAATGGGGTTTCAACCAAACAGTATAAAGATAAAGACTGGGACTCATACCGCAACCACAGAATAGGCTTTGTGTTCCAAAGCTATAATTTAATTCCCCACCAAACTGTGCTTTCAAACGTTGAACTGGCGCTAACCCTTTCGGGCGTGTCAAAGGCCGAAAGAAAGCGCCGCGCCATAGAGGTTTTAAACCAGGTTGGCCTTGGCGACCAGCTTAATAAAAAGCCCAACCAAATGTCGGGCGGGCAGATGCAGCGCGTTGCCATTGCAAGGGCGCTTGTGAACAACCCCGATATACTGCTGGCCGATGAACCAACAGGCGCGCTTGATAGCGAAACCAGCCTTCAAATAATGGAAATACTGCGCTCAATATCGAAAGATAAGCTTATTATTATGGTTACCCACAACCCCGAGCTTGCCGAGCAGTATTCTTCAAGAATAATAAAATTGTTAGACGGCAAAATAACCGACGATTCGAACCCCTTAAACGATGAAGAACTTGCCGAACTGCGCGCCGAAGAAGATGCGGCAAAGAGCCGCCAAAAGGCTAAAAGGGGCAAAAAAACGGTTGATGGAAAAACCTCAATGTCGGGCTTTACGGCGCTTTCTCTTAGCCTAAACAATTTAATGACAAAGAAGGCGCGAAGCTTTTTAACCTCGTTTGCGGGGAGCATTGGCATTATAGGAATTGCGCTTATTTTGTCAATTTCTAACGGAATTCAGGCGTATATCGACAAAACCGAAGAAGAGGCAGTTTCGAACTACCCAATTATGATTGAAAACACCGCAATGGACTTGAACGCCCTTATGGGAACAATGACTTCGGGCGCGAATGAAAGTTTTGAAAGGGAAGATGAAACGGTTTATTCGAAAGATGTTACGGTTAATATGATAGAATCGGCAATGACCGGGCTTACAACCAACAACCTTAAAGATTTCAAGGCGTATTTAGAAGAAAATTACAGCGACATTGAGAATAGCGTTAACGATATTTCATACAACTATTCAACCGTTATGAACGTTTACAAGGCCGACACATCGAACGGTGTTTATAAAGTAAACCCAAGCGGCGTTATGGATGCGCTTGGAATGGGCGCGCAGATGCAGCAGCAGTCGGGCGGCGGAATGTCGGCCATGATGTCTAACACCGATGTGTGGATGAAGCTTTTAGATAATACCGACGTGCTTGACGCGCAGTATGATGTTATGAAGGGCCGAATGCCCGAAAAGTATAACGAGGTTGTTATAATCCTTGATGAAAACGGCGACATTACCGACTACACCCTTTATTCGTTAGGGCTTAAAGATTCGGCTGAACTGAAAAATATGATGAAAACCTTTGCCGAAACGGGCGAGATTGCCAAAGCCGAGCGTTCATCGTATTCTTATGATGAACTTTTAGATCTTAAATTCAAGCTGCTTGTTAACACCGATTATTTCGAAAAGGTTAACGGCCGCTGGGTAGACCGAACCGACGATGATATCTATGTTGCTGATAAACTAAACAACGCTATCGAAATAAAGGTTGTAGGGCTTGTAAAACCGTCGGAAGACGCCGAAATGTCATCATCATCTTACTATGGTATGGTGGGCTATAGAAGCGACCTTATGACCGAGCTTGTAAACAGGGTTAACGAAAGCGAAATAGTTGCCGACCAAAAAGCCGATGAAACGGTTGATATTTTCACAGGGCTTAAATTTAAAACCGAAGATTCCAAAACCACAATGGAAGATATAAATAATTATATCGCATCCCTCCCGGCTGAAGATGCCCAAAAGGCGGCGGGGTATATTGCCAGCATGAGGCAATCGGGCGCGAGCGATGAAAAAATAATCGAAGCCTTTGAAAAAAGCATGGGCGCGGGCGACGATGTAACGCTTGAGGGCAACTATGAGCTTATGGGTGTTTCAAGCCTTGATGACCCTTCAAGCATTTATATCTATCCGAAAGACTTTGAATCGAAAGATGCCGTTTCAGATTTTATTGAAAAATATAACAGCGGCCTTGATGAAAACGAAAAAATTGTTTATAACGATTATATAGGGCTAATGCTTTCATCGATAACCATTATAATTAATGCCATAAGCTATGTTTTAATTGCCTTTGTTGGCATATCGCTGGTTGTTTCTTCAATAATGATTGGAATTATAACCTATATTTCGGTGCTTGAGCGAACCAAAGAAATTGGTATTCTTCGCAGTATAGGCGCATCGAAACGCGATGTTGCAAGGCTATTCAATGCCGAAGCCTTAATTTTAGGCTTTATTGCAGGTGCTATTGGCATTGGCGCAACACTTTTATTGTGCATCCCTATAAATTCAATGCTGCACAATATTGCAGAAATAAACGCAAACGCCGCTTTACCTATAGGCGCGGCTGTAATACTTGTTGCAATAAGTATGTTCTTAACCTTTATTGCAGGGCTTATCCCTTCGCGAATCGCCTCGAAAAAAGACCCTGTTATAGCGCTAAGAACCGAATAATAAACAAAACGTGAGTGCCTTTTGGCGCTCACGTTTTTAGGTTTCAGCTGGTAGATTTATAAAACCAAAACTGCAAGCCTTCCCCGGTGGGAGAAGGGGAACCGCATAGGCCCCCTTGCCCTAAAGGGGGCTGGCAAAACCGTAGGTTTTGGCTGGGGGATTCTGCGGTGGATGAGGTGTGTAGCGGCGGGCGCCTATCATACGCCCGTATAAATTCGTGGTTTTGAATTCGCTTTTGTCTATCCTCCGAATTCACGCGGGCGACTAATAGTCGCCCCTACAAATTCTGCGTTAGCTATCGGCTACACTGTAGTGGTGGGTGGCCGCAGGTCGCCCCTACTTTTTAATAAAATCTAAATATTCTTCGGGGATTTCTTCGTCGCTTATCAGGTGCGACGTTTTGCTAAGCTCGCTGATTTTGCAAAAATAGCGGCGGCCCAGTTTGCTGCGGTCGAAAAGCACAACCGTTTTATCGGCGCCTGCAATATATGCCTCTTTAACAGCGGTTTCGTCTTCGCTCGATTCGGTTATTCCTGCACTTATGTCAACCCCACTGCAGGAAAGGAAGGCAAAATCGGCATGGAAGGATGAAATAAATTCAACGGCCGAAGGCCCCACAAACGATAGTGCGCGGCGGCGCAACCGCCCGCCCGTGCAGTACGCCGAAACGCCTTCGTGCTCGGCAAGTATGTTAACGGTTCTAAGGCTGTTGGTAACAACGCGCAGGTTATTAAAGCCCGAAAGCTGCTCGGCCAGCACGCAGCAGGTGCTGCTCGAATCAAGAAAAATCGTTTGCCCGTCGCGAATTAGTTTAATCGCTTTGGCGGCGATAGCCTTTTTGCCTGTTATGTTTTCGTTTTGCCTAAGCATTAGCGGCGCTTCGTGGGTGCTCGTTTCTAAAAGAACGGCGCCGCCGTGTGTTCTGGCTAAAAAACCGTTTTTCTCTAAAAGTTTAAGGTCGCGCCGAATGGTTGAACCGCTTGAATAAAGCTCTTGGCAGAGGTCTTCAACTGTAACGGCTTTGCGCTTATTTAATATTTCAAGTATCTGGTTTTGGCGTTCGAGTGGTAACATAAAACGGCCTCCTTTTAATGCGCGTTTGCTCATTTATGATTATAATTGATTATTCTTGACAAAACAAGTGGAAATTTCTCTTTTTTTACGCCAGATATAGACAAAATATAAATTATGTGATATTATGATATACGTACAAGTAGCACGGTTTTAGGCGGCCCAGAGAAATGATGACTTTTTTTGAGCATTACGCTATAAAAATCCTGCTATGGCAAAAATCCGCTTGGTTTTTGCCTATAACTACAAAAATTTTTAGGAAGGGAAGATCTAACCTATGCAATCACCTTATGAAATCAAAAAACAAATCTGCGAAGTTGGCCACAAGCTTTACGACAAGGGCTTTGTAGCCGCAAACGACGGTAACATCTCGGTGAAGGTAAACGACAACGAGTTTTACTGCACCCCTACAGGCGTATCAAAGGGCTCGCTCACACCCGATATGATTATCCGTATCGACGGTCAGGGCAGAAAACTTGATGGTAAGCTTAACCCGTCATCAGAAATCAAAATGCACTTACGCGTTTACAGAGAGCGCCCCGATGTTATGGCGGTAGTTCACGCTCACCCGCCCATCGCAACAGCATTCACAGTTGCAGGCGTTCCTATGAATGAGTATATTCTTCCTGAAGCAGTTCTCACAATCGGCGCTGTTCCCACCTGCGTTTACGGAACTCCTTCAACCGAAGAAATCCCCGATTCACTTGCACCCTACATCCAGAACCACGATGCATTCTTACTTAAGAACCACGGTGCTCTTTCGGTTGGTAACACCCTTACAAAGGCACTTTTCGTAATGGAAGAGGTTGAATTCAACGCTAAAATAGCTATGTATGCTCGTCAGCTCGGCGGCATTGAAGAAATTCCTTGCGAAGAACTTGAAAAGTTAATGGAACTCCGCAAGAAGTTGAACCTCCCCGGCCGTCACCCCGGTTGCTCAAAGTGCAAGAACCGCGGAACCGACCAGTGCCGTTGCAAAACAAACGGCTCAAGTGGCAGCTGCAGCTGTGGCCACACACATTCAGCACCTTCAACCGATATGGTTGCTGAAATAACCAGAAGAGTTATGGCAGAGCTTAGCAAATAATCAGTTCTAAATAAAGGAGGTCAGCGTTTTGATAAACTTGACCCAGTCAGACATTGAAAAAATCGTTAAATCGGTAATTTCAGAAATGAATGGCACAGACAGTGCTGCCGATTGGAACGCTTCGAGCTACTGCGGCCGCAAATTTATCGGTGTTTATGAAGATATTAACGATGCGGTAGCCGCAGCAGAGCTCGGCTACAAGGCTGTTAGAGCGATGACGGTTGATCAGCGCGAAAAAATCATAACCGAAATCAGGCGTCTCACAAGAGCCGAAGCACCCATTCTTGCAAAGATGGGCGTTGCCGAAACCAAAATGGGCAGGGTTGACCACAAAACGGCTAAACATATCCTGGTTGCCGATAAAACCCCCGGAACGGAAGACATTGTTTCGGAAGCTAAAACAGGCGATCACGGCTTAACCCTTACCGAAGCTGCTCCATTTGGTGTTGTTGGGGCTATCACTCCAAGCACCAACCCAAGCGAAACTGTTATTTGTAACAGCATTGGTATGATAGCGGCAGGAAACGGTGTTGTATTCAACCCCCACCCGGGCGCAATTGCAACATCTAACTACGCAGTTGACCTTGTTAACCGCGCAAGCGCGGCAGCAGGCGGCCCCAAGGTTTTAGTAACCTCGGTTGTTAAGCCAACAATGGATTCGGCTGCAGTTATTCAAAAGCACCCGTCGATTAAACTGCTTGTTTGCACAGGCGGCCCAGGCGTTGTAAGGGCAGTTCTGTCCTCTGGCAAAAAGGCAATAGGCGCAGGTGCGGGTAACCCGCCCGTTATCGTTGATAACACAGCCGACATTGCTAAAGCTGCACGCGACATTATCAACGGTTGCACATTCGATAACAACCTTCCCTGCATTGCCGAAAAAGAGGTTTTCGCCTTTGCTGACATCGCCGATGAACTTATCGACGGTATGATGAAAAACGGCGCCTATATGATCGAGCGCGATGTTGCGGCAAAACTTGCCGACATTGTTCTTGTATCAAAACAGAACCCGAAAACAGGCATTACTAAAAAGATAGTTAACCGCGACTGCGTTGGCAGAGATGCAAAGGTTATCTTATCTAAGGTTGGCATTGAGGTTGATGATTCGGTTAAATGCATTATCTGCGAAACCGATTTTGATCACCCATTTGTTCAAGAAGAACTTATGATGCCGATTCTTCCAATAGTTCGCGTAGCCGATATCGACGAAGCTATCGAGCTTGCCGTTAAGGCAGAGCACGGCAACCGCCACACAGCGCACATGCATTCAAAGAACATTGATAATCTTTCAAGGTTCGCGCGTGCGGTTGAAACCACAATATTTGTTAAAAATGCACCGTCTTATGCGGGCATTGGCTTTGGCGGTGAAGGGCACACAACCTTCACAATCGCAGGCCCCACGGGAGAGGGGATTACCTCGGCGCGCAGCTTCACAAGGCGCCGCCGTTGCGTAATGGCCGACAGCTTCCGAATTATATAACATTAAATTATTAAAAAAGGAGGAATGACCGATGGAATTATCAGCAGCTCAGGTTGAAAGCATTGTTAGAAAAATCGTTGGCCAAATGAGCGGCTCAACCGGCAGCGCAGCCGGTAACATTCCTGCAACGGCAAAGGTGGCAATGCTTACTTCAAAGCAAAACATTGAAGTTAAGGAATTCCCCATGCCCCAGCTTGGCGATGATGACATTCTCGTTAAGGTTGAAGGCTGCGGCGTTTGCGGAACTGATGTTCATGAATGGAAGGGCGACCCGTTCGGCCTTATTCCTGTAGTTTTAGGCCATGAGGGAACAGGCGAAATTGTTTACCTTGGCAAAAACATTAAATGCGATACCGCAGGCACACCTTTAAAGGTTGGCGATAAGCTTGTAACTTCGGTTATAAGCTGTGGCGAATGCGGCATCTGCCGTATGCAGCCGGCTCACACCAATCTTTGCGATAAGCAGGGCGTTTTCGGCCTTATAGGCCATAACGATGAACAGCCGCTTAACGGTTGGTTTGCCGATTATATGATTATTCGCGGTAAAGGCGCTACATACTTCCAGGTTAACGAGCTCGATTTACAGGAAAGAATGCTGTTAGAGCTTGCAACCGTTTGTGTTCACGCGCTCGACCGTGCTAAAACAACAGGTCTTATTAACTTTAACTCAAAGGTTGTTATTCAGGGTTGCGGCCCCGTTGGCCTTGTTCAGATCGCTGTTCTTCGTGCGGCAGGTGTTAACCACATTATTGCAATCGACGGCAACGCTTCCCGCCTTGAAATGGCTAAGAAACTCGGTGCTAAAACAACAATTAATTTCCGCGAGGTTACAGAACTTGCCGACCGTGTTGCGATTGTTAAAAATCTTTCGCTTGGCGGTTTAGGCGCAGATTTCGCCTTCCAGTGCACAGGCGCACCAATGGCCGCAAAGGATATTTACGAATACATCCGTCGCGGTGGCGGTTTATGCGAAATGGGCTTCTTTGTAAACAACGGCTCATACGAAGTTAACCCGCACTTTGCAATGTGCAACAAGGAAATCAACCTTGTAGGCTCATGGGACTACAGCGCAGAAGACTACCCAACAACCGTTGCATTCTTAAAGCAGGCAAGAGAGATGAACATTCCTATTAAGGAACTCATCACTCACAGCTTCCCGCTTAACAAGATGAACGAAGCTATGGAAGTTAACGTTTCACAGCAGGGTATCAAAATCTGCTATATTGCCGATTAGTCGAGGTGTAACAAATGGCACTTGGAATGATTGAAGTATATGGCTTCACAACTTCTATAGTGGTTGCCGACAAAATGGCAAAGGCCGCTAATGTAAAGATAGTTGCCATTGACAAAAACAAGCCTGCAAACGGCGATTCAGCCGAGGTTCCGCTTGTAATGGCAATCAAGGCAGAAGGCGAAGCCGCCGAAGTAGAGGCCGCAGTTGAAGCGGGCATCGAAGAGGCAAAAAAACGCAACCTTTACATCACCCACAAGGTGATTTCAAGGCAGTCGGAGGATATTGAGTGGTTTGCACAGCTTAATGTTCTTGGGCGAGATAAATTAAGAAATAACAACACTAAATAAATTAAGTAAAGGGGTAATTTAAAATGTTAGAAGCTTTAGGTATGGTAGAAACAAGAGGTCTTGTTGCAGCAATCGAAGCAGCAGATGCAATGGTAAAGGCAGCAAACGTAGTACTCGTTGGCTCGGAGAAGATCGGTAGCGGACTTGTAAGCGTTATGGTTCGCGGCGACGTTGGCGCTGTTAAGGCTGCTGTTGAAGCAGGCGGCGCAGCTGCTGGCTCACTGGGTGAAGTAGTAGCTACACACGTAATCCCCAGACCGCACGCAGACGTTGAAAAGCTTTTACCCACAATCGACTAATCTAAGTAAGGCCGGTGCGATATGGAAAAGGCAATAGCACTGCTTGAAGTTCAAGCTATGGTTGCCGCCATTGCCGGATTAGATGCAATGGTTAAGGCGGCCGATGTAAAGTTAATACATGTGGAAAAACGCCTTGGCGGAAGGCTCGTAACGGTTGTTGTTGAAGGCACCGTTTCGGCGGTTACAGCGGCTCTTGAAGCAGGAGCTGCCGCAGCAGGTGAGGTTGGCAATGTTAAATGTAAAGAAGTAATTGCCCGCCCCCACCCCGACATTATGGCATTTTTACACACAAATTAGTTATCTCGTGCGGATTTCCGCCGAATATAAACACACAATCAATCAATTAACAGGAGGATTTTACAATGGAAGCTTTAGGTATGGTTGAAACCAGAGGTCTTGTTGCTGCAATCGAAGCAGCAGATGCAATGGTAAAGGCTGCAAACGTAGTGCTCGTTGGCTCTGAGAAAATCGGTAGCGGACTTGTAAGCGTTATGGTTCGTGGCGACGTTGGCGCTGTTAAGGCTGCTGTTGAAGCAGGCGGCGCAGCTGCTGGTTCACTCGGCGAAGTTGTTGCTACACACGTAATTCCGAGACCTCATGCAGATGTTGAAAAACTTTTGCCCGCAATTAAATAATTCCCGTTAATAGTTATCTTTGTGGGGGTGAACAATCTCACCCCCACACGGGGGTTATCCCCAAGTGTTTTGTGCCGCAAATTTGGCGGCGGCTATAAAATCTGCCAAGCGGCGCTTTCGCGGCAGATTAAATAAGAATTTTAAAGCGCAACCTTAAAGTCGAAATTTCTGTTCAATTAAGAATTTTTATATAGATTATTAATGAAGGAGCTGTGAGGGCGAAACGCCCCCGCTTGTGAAAAGTATGGATTACAGCAGTGAAATGATAACCAAAGCGGTTATGAAGGTGTTATCTCAAATGGGCGATTCTGCTTCTGAGGGTGGCATTCCCATTGGCATATCCAACCGCCACATTCATTTATCAGAGCAGGATGTTGAAAGGCTGTTCGGCAAGGGCTATAAGCTCCAGCCGCTGAAAGATCTTTCGCAGCCGGGGCAGTATGCTTGTAAAGAAACACTTACAATCATAGGCCCTTCACTCAGGCCAATTGAAAAGGTTAGGGTTTTAGGCCCTGCAAGAAAGCTCACCCAGGTTGAGATTTCTAAAACCGATTCATTCACATTAAAGGTTAAGCCGCCTGTAAGGCCTTCGGGCGAAACAGCAGGCTGCCCCGCCCTTACAATAGCAGGCCCGTGCGGAGTTATAACCGTGCCCGAATGCTGCATTATCGCCAACCGCCATATACATATGAGCCCCGATGATGCCGCGCGTTTCGGCGTGAAAGACGGCGACTATGTTACAATCGACGCATTTGGCGAGCGCAAAACCCGTTGGTATGACGTTCAGGTTAGGGTTCACAAAGATTTCCGCCTTGAAATGCACGTTGACACCGACGACGCAAACGCAGTTGGCCTTAAAAACGGCAGCCTCGTTAAAATTGCAGAGTAATTTTTAGGAGAAACGATACTTATGATGATTGGTAAAATAGTGGGAACCATTGTTTCAACAAGAAAGCAGGAATCACTCGTAGGTTCAAAATTTATGGAAGTTAATGTTATCGAAAACGGCCAAAGCACCGATAAATACCTTATCGCGGTTGACAGTGTAGGCGCCGGTATTGGTGAAACTGTGCTTATAACAACGGGTAGCAGCGCGCGCCTTGCGCTTAAAAACACATCAAGCCCGGTTGACGCTGTTATTGTTGGTATAGTTGACTGATACATTTTAGTTTTGGAGTTTTAATTTATGAGTGATATTAAATCATTATTACAAGAAGGCGGTATAGTCGGCGCTGGTGGCGCGGGCTTCCCTTCGTATGCAAAAATAGCAGAAGGCGCAAACCTTCTCATTATAAACGGCGCCGAATGCGAACCCCTTATTTATACCGACCTGCATTTGTTAAAAGATCACCTTCAAACAGTTATCGACGGTATAAATGTCATACTCGACGGCGCAGGCATTGAAAAATGCTACATAGCCGTTAAAAACCACACCGCCGAAAGGCTTGGAATGTCTGACTGGCAGCCGTTAACCGAACGAATCAGGGTTCGCACCTTGCCCGATGCCTACCCAATGGGCGACGAAATCAATATGATCTATGAAGTTACAGGCAAGGTAGTAGCCCCGGGCGCACTTCCAATAACGCTTGGCATTATAGTTTATAACGTTGAAACCGTTTATAATGCGGCACGAGCTTGTAAGGGAATGCCGCTAACCGAAAAATGGCTCACAGTTGGCGGCGATATAAAGAACCGTAAGGTTCTCAGAGTTCCGGTTGGTATGCGCATTAGAGAGCTTTTTGAAAAGCTCGGCGTTACAGTGCCCTCAACCCACGTGGTTATCGACGGCGGCCCTTCAATGGGCAAGGTTATTAACCATAACTCGGCGGTAATCACAAAAACCACAAAATCACTTTTAATTTTACCAAAGGATATTCCTGCTGTTCGCGGCAAGATTAGCCCATTTGAAATTCATTCAACCCGTGCTTCAAGCAACTGCTGCCAGTGCACAAGGTGCACCGATATGTGCCCGCGCGCACTGCTTGGCTACCCGCTTGAACCGCACAGGCTTGTTAGAACGGTAACATCGGTTGCCGAAGAAAACCCCGAAATAATTAAAACCGCTTCACTTTGCTGCGGCTGCGGCATATGCGAAATTGCCGCCTGCTGCCAGGCTATATCGCCTAAAGCGGTTATTGATAACCTTAAAGGCGTGCTTGCAAAGAACAAAATGAGATACACAAGCAACGAAACCCCAAAGGTGAGCGAGCACCGCGATTATAGGCTTGTTCCAAGTGAACGCTGGAAGATGATGCTCGGTGTTCATAAAATGGATGATATGCCCGAGTTCACAAACAAAAAACTCGGCACTTCCCATGTAGAGCTTTTACTTCGCCAAAACATTGGCGCACCGGTTACACCTACTGTTAAAGTGGGCGATAAGGTTAGCGAAGGCCAGGTTATAGGCACGTGCGACGGCGGACTGTATGTTCCGCTTCACGCTTCGGTCTCGGGCGAGGTTACAGCAGTTGACAGCACCAAAATTATAATCGAAAGTACGGAGGCACGATAATGTATAACGCAGTTGGAATAATCGAACTTAAAAGCATTGCAAAGGGCATAGAAGCGTGCGATGCCGCCCTTAAATCGGCAGGCATCCGCCTTATAACTGCGCATCCTGCATGCCCCGGAAAATATGAAATTATCATCACAGGCTCAATTTCTAATGTAACAGCCGCAATTGATCACGTTAAAAACTTCTTTGCAACCTATATTATCGATGATTCGGTTATGGGAAGAATTGATCAATCGGTTATCACCGCCCTTTTCGGAACGGGCGAAGCCGAGCGCAAAGGCTCGCTTGGAATAATCGAAACATTTTCTGCCGCATCTGCAATTAAGGCAGCCGATATTGCGGTTAAAACCGCTAAGGTTGCACTTTACGATGTTCGCGTTTCGCGCGGTATGGGCGGCAAGGGCATTGTTTTAATCACAGGCGACGTTGGCGATGTAACGGCCGCTGTTGAGGCTGGCGCTAACCACGCGCAGTCGGTTGGGCTTCTTAACACTTCAAGCGTTATCCCAGCCCCTCACGAAGAACTTTGGGAGCAGATGTAGTTTTATTTTACCACGCGCACTTTATTTTTAAATAAAGGAGAATACCAATGAGTGAAATAAAATTTGTTATAGAAAAAAGTGCAAGGATAGATAAACTTGTTCACGACCTTTATGAAAAAATGCCCGAAATCGAGGCTGACAGAGGCGAGCTTATCACCGAAAGCTATATGCAAACCGAGCACCTGCCGATTGTTAAACGCCGCAGTGCAGCATTTTCTCACATTCTTAAAAATATCCCCATTGTTATCCGTGAAGGCGAGCTTATTGTTGGAAGCAACTCTAAAGCGCCGCGCGGATGCCAGGTTTACCCTGAATATTCTTATGAATGGCTTGAATCGGAGTTCGACACGGTTGAAAAACGCGAGGCCGACCCGTTCTATATATCAGAAGAAACAAAGAGGCGGCTTCATAAGGTTTACCCTTACTGGAAGGGTAAAACCGTTAGCGATTTGGCGGCCGAAAATATGGCGCCCGAAGCGTTTGCCGCATTCACAAAGCACGATATGTTCACCGTTGGCAACTATTTTTACAACGGTGTTGGCCATATAAATGTTAACTATAACAAGGTTTTAACCAAGGGCTACGAAGGCATAATTGAAGAGGCAAAACTTGCCCTTTCATGTGTTCACGCGGCTGACGCCGACTATGTTAGCCGCCGCAACTTCCTTGAAGCGGTTATTGAAAGCTGCGAAGCAGTTATTGTTTACGCTAACAGATATGCAGATTTGGCTGAAGCCGAGGCTAAAAAATGCGCCGACCCTGTTCGCCGCAAAGAGCTTGAAACAATAGCCCAAAACTGCAGGCGCGTTCCTGCAAAACCGGCCCAAAACTTCTGGCAGGCTTGCCAGAGCTTCTGGTTCGTTCAGCAGCTTTTACAGCTTGAATCAAGCGGCCACTCAATCTCGCCCGGCAGGTTCGACCGTTATATGTACCCATTCTATAAGGCAGACCTTGACAAGGGTGCTATCACCCGTGAATCAGCCCAAGAACTGCTCGACTGCATTTGGGTTAAACTTAACGACTTAAACAAGGTTCGCGATGCCGCTTCAGCCGAAGGATTTGCAGGCTATGGCCTTTTCCAAAACCTTATTGTTGGCGGCCAAACCGAACTTGGAACCGATTCAACCAACGATTTATCCTTTATGTGCCTTGAAGCCGCAATGCACGTTCGCCTGCCCCAGCCCTCAATTTCAATCAGGGTTTGGAACGGCTCACCGCACGACCTTTTAATTAAGGCGGCAGCACTCACCAGAATCGGAACAGGTTTACCTGCCTATTATAACGATGAAATTATCATCCCCGCAATTATGCACAGGGGGCTAACCCTTGAAGAAGCAAGGGATTACTGCATAATCGGTTGTGTTGAGCCGCAAAAAGGCTCTAAAACCGATGGCTGGCACGATGCCGCATTCTATAATATGTGCCGCCCGCTCGAGCTTGTTTTCTCGAACGGTATGGATAAGGGCGAGCAGATTGGCCCCAAAACGGGCGATGTTACCGAAATGCTCACCTTCGGCGAATTTTTCGAGGCATATAAAAAGCAAAACGAATATATGGTTTCGCTTCTTGTTAATGCCGATAACGCGGTTGACGTGGCTCACGCTGTTCGTTGCCCGCTACCGTTTGAATCTTGCATGGTTGATGATTGCATTGGCCGCGGCAAGAGCCTTCAAGAAGGTGGCGCGGTTTACAACTTCACAGGCCCGCAGGGCTTTGGTGTTGCCAATGTAACCGATGCGCTTTTAGCGGTTAAAAAATATGTTTTCGATGAAAAAACCATAACAATGGCCGAGCTTAAATCGGCACTTGATTTCAACTTCGGCAAGGGTATGCCAACCTCTAAAAAGGCCGAAATGGTTGCGGGAATTGTTAAATCCCTTATCGAAAAGGGCATAAATATAGGCGAAGAAACAATTAAAACCGTAACAAACGCGGTAGCTTCAGGCACCGAAATGTCGGCTTCTCAAAAGGCTCGTTACGAAGAAATTTACGACCTTTTAGGCAAAGGCCCGAAATACGGTAACGATGATTTCGCAACCGATATGTTCGCTCGCGAAGTGGGCGACGTTTACACCAAAGAGGTTGAAAAGTATAAAAACCCGCGCGGCGGCGTTTATCAGGCAGGCCTTTATTCTGTTTCTGCTAACGTTCCGCTCGGCGCTCAAACAGGCGCCACACCCGATGGCAGATACGCCTTCACACCAATTGCCGATGGCGTTGGCCCCGTTTCAGGCCGTGATACCTTAGGGCCTACTGCAACACTTAACTCTGTTGCCAAGTTAGACCACGGAATTGCCTCTAACGGAACACTTCTTAACCAAAAATTCCACCCATCAGCACTTGAGGGTATGGAAGGGCTTGAAAAATTAGCAGCGCTCGTTCAAGGCTATTTCGATCAAAAGGGTATGCACGTTCAGTTTAACGTTGTAAGCCGCGAAACATTGCTTGATGCTCAGGCTCACCCTGAAAATTATAAAACACTTGTTGTTCGTGTTGCGGGTTACAGCGCATTGTTCACAACCCTTTCACGTTCACTGCAGGATGATATTATTAACAGAACCGTTCAGGGTTGGTAAACAAATTAATTAAAGAGTAAAACTATAAAGGGGGTTGTGAAATTGGAAAATCTGCTTAATACCGGCGGAAGAATCTTTAATATTCAGCGTTTTTCAATTCACGATGGCCCCGGTATTAGAACAATCGTGTTCTTCAAGGGCTGTAGTTTACGGTGCCGCTGGTGTTGCAACCCCGAATCGCAAAATTTCGAAATTGAAACACTTACCGAAGCCGGCAAGCCCAAAACCGTTGGGCGCGATGTTACAGTTCGCGAGGTTTTAGCCGAAGCCCAGAAAGATAAACCCTACTACGCTCGCTCGGGCGGTGGGCTTACCCTTTCAGGCGGTGAAGCCTTCTGCCAGCCCGATTTTGCTTTTGCTTTATTAAAAGCGGCTCACGATGAGGGTTATAACACAGCGGTTGAAACCGCAGGGTTCTACCCATTTAAAAACATCGAAAAAAGCCTGCCTTATATCGATAATGTGCTTATGGATATTAAGTGTGTAAATAGCGAAAAGCATAAGGAATTCATCGGCAGGCCTAACGAACTTATTTTAGAAAACGCTAAAAAGATTTCGGCAGCCGCAAAAAATATGGTTGTAAGGGTTCCGGTAATTCCGGGCTTTAACGATTCCGAAGAAGAAATTTTGAGGATAGCCCGCTTTGCGGCAAGCCTTCAAAATGTTAAAGAGGTTCACCTGCTGCCTTATCACCGCCTCGGGTCTGACAAATATGCAGGCCTTGGCAGGCAGTATCTGCTTGAAGCGATAGAACCGCCTGGGGCGGCTAAAATGAACTATTTAAAAGAAGTTGTTAACCGCGCAGGGCTTAATTGCCGAATAGGCGGTTAATGCCCATGTTTTCCATTAATTTTTGCTTTTTTAGCAGAACGGAGAATTAGAAATGAACAACCCAAATTTAGGCGATAAAATGCGAATTATCCAGGAACTTGTTCCCGGTAAACAGGTAACCCTTTCGCACATTATTGCAAACCCCGATAAAAATTTATATCAAAAATTAGGGCTCGACCCGGCTGTGGATTATTCCCACGCCGCTATTGGTGTTTTCACCGTAAGCCCTGCCGAAACGGCGGTTATCGCGGCCGATATTGCAATAAAAGCATCGGGCGCAGAGCTTAGCTTTGTTGATAGGTTCAGCGGCACGCTTATAATTTCGGGAACAGTATCGCAGGTTGAAGCATCGCTCACTGCGGTTAACAGTTACCTTGAAAGTAAACTCGGCTACACCGTTTGCGAAACAACCCGAACCTAATATGAAAAAGCTTATTCTTATAGGCCGTTCCGAAGCGGGCAAAACAACGCTAACCCAAGCGCTTCGCGGCGGTAAAATCGAATATAACAAAACCCAGTATATAAGTTTTGAAGATGCAATTATAGACACACCGGGCGAATACTGCCAAAAACGTGAACTCGGCGCAGCGCTGGCACTTTATGCCTATGAAGCTGATATTTGCGGCTTGGTTTTAAGCGCTAACGAACCATATTCGCTCTTTAGCCCTAACATAACAAGCCTTGTTAACCGCGAGGTTATAGGCATTGTTACGGGCATCGATAAGCCTGATGCCAACCCTGACAGAGCGGTGCGTTGGTTAGAACTTGCAGGCTGCAAAAAGATTTTTAAAATCAGTTCCTACACAGGCGAAGGTGTAGAAGAATTACTGAAATATCTTGAAGATTAGGTGAAGCTATGTCGAACACAAGGGTAATTGTTTTTGCAAATAATAAAGGCGGAAGCGGAAAATCAACAACCTGCTCAAATGTTGGCTATGCGCTGGCAAGCGAGGGCAAAAAGGTTCTGCTGATTGATGGTGATATGCAGCTTAATCTGTCGCTTTCTTTTTTCTCGGAAGACGATGTTCTGGCAATGGCCGCAGGCGAGAAAAACCTTTACAACGCCATAAGAAACGAAAAGGATTTAACCGATTACGTTGTGCCAACGGGGTATGATAACCTTGATTTAATCCCCTCGTCAACCCTTATGAGCTCGATTGAATATGAACTTTTCACCAAATGGCAAAGGGAATTCGTTTTAAGAAAATGCCTTAAAAAAATAAAGGAATCGGGCAAGTACGACTACATTTTAATCGACTCGCCACCAACGCTCGGCGGCTGGGTTATGAACATAATGTGTGCATCTGATTACCTTATAATTCCGGTTGAAGCAAGCCCTTGGGGGCTGTTTGGCCTTGCAAATATGTTCGAATTTGTTGAAAAAATTTCCGAAATCGCGCCCGAACTTCAACTTTCGGGCATTGCCATAACCAAGGCAGATTCGCGAAAGAACTATTTAAAGCAAACCCTTGAAACGCTGTCGGGGCTTGAAGATATAACGGTGTATGACACAATCATCCACACCGACAGTATGGTTGAATGGGCGCAAGATAACAGCAAGCCTGTTATAGCCTATAAACCGTCAAGCCGCGCATCTAAAGAATATATAAATCTAACGAAAGAGGTAAGCGAAAAATGTCAGTAGGGAAAAGCAGTTTATCAAGAGCGGCAAAATCAACAACCGAAGAAAAGGCAGTAAAAGCTCCTGCAAAGGCAGCGGCTGAAACAGAAAAAAAGTCAGCTCCCAAAGCAGCGCAGAAAACTTCGGCAAAGAGCACCAAAACAACATCAAAACCTAAAGCTCCTGCTAAAAAAAGCGCCGAAACTGCGGCTAAAGCACCAAAAGCGCCTGCAAAGAAACCTGCAGCCGCAAAAAACACAAACCGCGTTTCAGTTGGCGACAAAATGCCTTACTATTTGCTGTAATTCATATTTAATGCTTAAAAGCTCGGCGCAGTTATGTGCCGAGCTTTTTTCTTTAAATGAAAACGGGAAAAGTATGATTTTTAAGAAAAAATTTGGGGTTATTCCTTTATTTTATCGGCGTAAAAAAATAATTTGTGGGCAATGTCGGTTGTAAAACTCGAAAAAATAATGTATAATAGCCGTATCTTGAATTTAAGTTTTAGGAGAGTCAGCAATGCCTGAATATATAAATGATATTTTTGTTTTACCAACAATGGCGCTTCGCGGCGTTGTTGTTTACCCCGGTATGTTTGTGCACTTCGATGTTGGCAGGCCAAAATCTATCGAAGCGCTTAAAGCTGCAATGGAAAGCGATCAAAAGATTTTTCTTTTAACCCAGCGCGATATGCGCAAAAATGAGGTTACAAGGGAAGAACTTTATGATATGGGCGTTATCGCCAAGGTTGTTCAGATGCTCAAACTGCCCGATGACGGTATGCGCGTTATGGTTGAGGGCGTTTGCCGAGCTGAATGCCTTAAAATTGAAGAATATTCGCCCTACCTTGTTTCAAAGGTTAGAATGTGCGAAGATACCGTGCCGCGTTGCAGTAAAATTTATCGCAGCGCGCTCATTCGCCGCGTTCGCGAAGCATTTGAAGAATATGCCGAAGCCAACCCAAAGCTTCCCGGCGATATAGTTTTAACCGTTATGTCGAGCGAAAATATGGGCTATCTTGCCGATTATATCGCATCGAACACGGGGATTGAGCTTGATGATAAGCAGTTTGTTTTAGAACAGCGCAACCCCCAAAAAAGGTTAGAGGCGGTTTTATCGCTTCTTATTCACGAAACCGAAATTTTAAGGATTGATGAAAAAATCGGCCGAACGGTTGCCGAAAAGTTAGAGCAAAACCAGCGCGAATACTATATGCGCGAGCAAATAAAGGTGCTTAATGAAGAGCTTTACGGGGAAGATGACCCCGATGAAGAGGCTGAAAGATACCGCAAGAAAATAAACGCTTTAAAGGCAACCGATGAGGTTCGCGAAAAGCTTTTAAAAGAGGTTACTCACCTTACAAAAATGCCCTCTGGTTCGCAAGAGGCGGCGGTTATGCGCAATTATCTTGATTGCTGTTTAGACCTGCCTTGGGGCACATACACCAAAGATTTAACCGATGTTGTGAAATCGCGCAAAATTTTAGACCGCCAGCATTACGGCCTTCAAAAGGTTAAGGAACGTATGATAGAGTTTCTGTCGGTTAAAGCGCTTAACGGCGATGCAAAAGGCCAGATTGTTTGCCTTGTGGGGCCACCAGGAGTGGGCAAAACATCTATTGCGCGCTCGGTTGCCGAATGCATGGGCAAAAAGTACACCCGCATTGCCCTTGGCGGAATTAACGATGAAGCCGAGATTCGCGGCCACCGCAGAACCTATATTGGTTCAATGCCGGGCCGAATTATCGAAGCGCTTCGCCGCGCGGGCAGTGCAAACCCGCTTATGCTGTTAGATGAGATTGATAAACTGGCCGACAGCCATAAGGGCAGCCCAACATCGGCTATGCTTGAAGTGCTCGATAGTGAGCAGAATTTCAGCTTTGCCGACCATTATGTTGATATGCCGTTTGATTTAAGCCGTGTTACCTTTATTGCAACGGCAAACTCTGCCGAGAACATTCCCGCCCCGCTTTTAGACAGAATGGAAATTATCGAAATGGGAAGCTATACCCGCGAAGATAAATTCCATATTGCGCGCGGCCACCTTATTAAAAAAGCGCTTGCCGAACACGGGCTTACAGCGCGTAATTTAAAAATAACCGATGGCGCGATTTATGAAATTATCGACAACTACACCCGCGAAGCAGGCGTTAGGCAACTCGCGCGCGAGATTGCCGCAATATGCCGAAAAACGGCTGTAAAAATCGTTTCGGGTGAAGCCGCTTCGCTCACCGTTAGTGTTAAAAACCTTAATGATGTTTTGGGCGCGGCTAAATATAAGAACACCTTTAACAACAAGGCAGATGAGGTGGGGCTTGTTAACGGCCTTGCGTGGACTGCGGTTGGCGGCACGATGATGCGGCTTGAAGCGGTTGCCGTTGAAGGCACAGGAAAACTCGAGCTAACAGGTTCGCTTGGCGATGTTATGCAGGAATCGGCTCGTGCGGCGGTTACCTATGTTAGAAGCCGCGCTAAAGAGCTTGGCGTTGCCCCTGATTTTTATAAAACGCGCGACCTTCACATTCACGCCGATGAAGCCGCCATCCCGAAAGATGGCCCGTCAGCCGGCGTTACAATGACAACGGCGGTTGTGTCGGCTCTTACAGGTGTTCCCGTTCGGCACGACGTTGCTATGACGGGTGAAGTTACCATAAGGGGCCGCGTTATGGCAATAGGGGGCTTAAAAGAAAAGAGTATGGCGGCATACAAAGCAGGAATTAAACGTGTGTTTATCCCTGCCGATAATACGCCCGATATCGAGGAAGTTGACGATGCCGTTAAGGCGGCTGTTGAGTTTATCCCTGTAAGCAACGTTGACGATATTATTGCGTCTGCACTGGCAGAAAACCCGTTTAAGTGCAAGCAGGCAACCACTTCGATTGAATACCACATTGAATCGGGCGCCTGCAATCGCACTGAAGTTTCGGTTCATTAGGAGTCAAATTATGAATTACAATAACGTAAACTTTGAAATGTCGGTTGGAACGGCGGCGCAGATGCCGCCATCAACCCTGCCCGAAATTTGCTTTTCGGGGCGCTCAAACGTTGGGAAATCATCGCTTATAAATAAAATCTTAGCCCGAAAATCAATGGCTCGCGTTAGCACAAAGCCCGGGAAAACCGTTACGGTTAACTTCTTTAAGCTTGAAAATGTTCGCCTTGCCGACCTGCCGGGTTACGGCTATGCAAAGGTGTCTTTTTCCGAGCGCGAGCGTTGGTCGGAGCTTATGGAGCATTATTTTGGAAGTGAGCGTAACATAGCGCACGTTTTTCAGCTTGTTGATATGCGCCATAGCCCCTCGCAACACGACATTGATATGTTAGGCTTTTTAGCACACGAGGGCTACAACTTCAGCGTTATTTTAACCAAAAGCGATAAGCTTAATAAAACCGAGCGCACCGCTCGCCTTAAAGCGTTTGAAGAAGAGCTTGCATTTTTGCCCGAGGGAACAAAGGTTATCCCGTTTTCTTCGCAAAACGGCGAAGGGGTAGAAGAGGTTAGAAAAATTATAGAGCAAATAAACGAAATATGAAAAAGGGGCTGTTTTTGAGGCACACTCCAAAAAAGAGGACGTGTGCCCCAGCTATATTCGTGCTTCACACGAGCGATATATCTTTGATGCGATATGCGGTTTTTCCGCGCGATATACGGCTTTCGCCGTGTGAAAATGGCACGAATATAATACCGCAAAAGCCGAAGGTTTTTATATCGCTTTTACCACAAGGTAAAAATATCGCTGCAAACATTAGTTTGCAATATCGGTTATACGCACCGAAAAAGTAGTTGTTTATTTTTCGGTAAGTAATAGCTTTTCTTAAATTATGTAACCCACTATGACACTTTCAGTCTTTGAAAGTGTCATTTTCTGTTCAGCCCTTTTTTTAGTTTAATAGCCGCGCTGTGCTCACGATAGATAAAAAGGCTCTGGCGCAAGGCTTAGCGGTGGCGGCAGGCAACCCTCAAAACCGCTAAAATGCTTGACTTAAAGGGTGTTTTTGGTGTATTATATATAAGTATAATTGTAACCTGAAATATTATAGCCTGCGGCCATGTTTGCAGGCTAAAGTAAAGAGAAGCCTTTAATTTATCGGGCTTAAAGGGAGAACATTATGGCGAAAAAACCTGAATATAATAACGAAAGTATTACTTCGCTTAAAGGCGCCGACAGGGTGCGTAAACGCCCTGCAGTAATCTTCGGGTCAGACGGAATTGACGGTTGCCAGCATTCGGTGTTTGAAATTATCTCAAACTCAATCGACGAAGCGCGTGAAGGCTATGGCAACAAGATAATAATAACCCGTTTTGCCGACCATTCTATAGAAGTGCAGGATTTCGGCCGCGGCGCCCCGGTTGACTTTAACCAAAAAGAAAACTGCTATAACTGGGAACTTCTTTACTGCGAAATGTATGCAGGCGGTAAGTATAACACAAACGGCGGCGAAAACTATGAGTTTTCATTAGGGCTTAACGGCCTTGGCCTTTGTTCAACCCAGTATGCTTCGGAATATATGGATGTTGAAATCAAGCGCGACGGATATAAATACACCCTGCATTTTGAAAAGGGCGAAAACGTTGGCGGCCTTGTTAAAGAAAAATATTCAGGGCGCGACACGGGAACAAAAACCCGCTGGAAACCCGACCTTAAGGTGTTCACCGATATTAACATTCCGCTTGAATATTACATTGATATAATCAAACGCCAGGCCGTTGTTAACGATAACCTTTTGTTTGTTCTGCGCGACCAGGTTGGAAATAAATTCGAAACCTACGAATTCAAATACCAAAACGGAATAATGGACTATTTGCAGGAAACGGTTGGCGAAAATGCCTTAACCGAGCCGCAGCTTTGGCAAACCGAAACCATGGGGCGCGACCGTGAAGACAAGCCCGAATACAAGGTTAAAATCAAGGCGGCGCTTAGCTTTTCAAATAAGGTAACAATGAAGGAATACTACCATAATTCAAGTTTCCTTGAATATGGCGGTGCGCCCGAAAAGGCGGTTAGAAACGCCTTCGTTTACCAAATAGATAACTATTTGAAGCAGAATAATAAGTATCAAAAGAACGAAAGCAAAATATCCTTTTCCGACGTTGAGGAATGCCTTGTTTTATGTGTTTCATCGTTCTCTACCCAAACGTCTTACGAAAACCAAACCAAAAAGGCAATTACAAATAAATTCATTTACGAAGCAATGACCGAGTTCTTGCGCCGCCAGCTTGAGGTTTACTTTATTGAAAACCGTGCCGAGGCCGAAAAAATTGCCGAGCAGGTTCTTATAAACAAGCGCAGCCGCGAAAAGAGCGAACGCGAAAGGCTGAACCTTAAAAAGACATTGCAAACCGGTAACGACCTTGCCAACCGCGTTCAAAAGTTTGTTGACTGCCGCAGCCGCGACGTTACAGAGCGCGAACTGTTTATAGTTGAGGGTGATTCGGCTTTAGGTTCTTGTAAACTAGCACGTGATTCATCCTTCCAGGCGGTTATGCCGGTTCGAGGCAAGATTCTTAACTGCCTAAAATCGGAATACGACCGAATTTTCAAAAGCGACATTATAACCGACCTTATAAAGGTGCTTGGATGCGGCGTTGAGGTTAATACCAAAAAGAAGGATATGTCAACCTTCAACATTGCAAACCTTCGCTGGAACAAGGTTATAATCTGTACCGATGCCGACGTTGACGGCTTCCATATTAGAACGCTTATTTTAACAATGATCCACCGCCTTATGCCAACCCTTATAACCGAAGGTAAGGTGTTCATTGCCGAAACCCCGCTTTACGAAATAAACACAAAGGAAATGCCCTATTTCGCTTATGACGAAAACGAAAAGAACGAAATTTTAGCCAAAATAGAGGGGCAGAAATATACTATTCAGCGTTCAAAAGGTCTTGGTGAAAACCAGCCCGATATGATGAACCTCACCACAATGAACCCCGCAACCCGCCGCCTTGTTAAGGTTATGCCTGAAGACGCTGAACGCACATCTGAGATGTTCGATGTTCTGCTTGGCGACAATCTTCAGGGCCGAAAGGATTTCATTTTTGAAAACGGGTATAAATATATTGATGAGGTTGATGTTAGCTGATTTAATGCATCACACAGTTTAGAAAAAGCTTATTTAGGAGAATAAAATATGGCTCCACGAAAGAAAAAACAAGAACAAAAAAGTGCCGAGCCCGCAGTTAAAGCCTATATTGCAGGCGCCGGCAACATAATAGAACAGCAAATTACCGAAACGCTCGAATCGAACTTTATGCCCTATGCTATGAGCATTATCGTTTCGCGCGCAATCCCCGAGATTGACGGTTTTAAGCCATCTCACCGCAAACTGCTTTATATGATGTACACTATGGGGCTTTTAAACGGCAACCGCACAAAGTCTGCCAATATAGTGGGCGCCACAATGAAGCTGAACCCCCATGGCGACGCCGCCATTTACGAAACGATGGTGCGATTATCGGAAGGGCACGAAGCGCTTTTGCACCCTTATGTTGATTCAAAGGGTTCGTTTGGTAAGGCATATTCGCGAGATATGGCATACGCTGCCGCGCGTTACACCGAAGCAAAACTTGCAAAAATATCAGCCGAGCTTTTTGCCGATATAGATAAAGACACGGTTGACATGGTTGATAACTACGATGCATCTATGAAAGAGCCAAGCCTGCTTCCCGTAACATTTCCCTCGGTTCTTGTTAATGCAAACACAGGTATTGCCGCGGGTATGGCAAGCTCAATTTGCCCTTTTAACCTGCGCGAAGTGTGCGAAACCACCATTGCCTTTATTAAAGATGAAAACACCATTATTTCCGACACGTTGTTAGCCCCCGATTTCCCCGGTGGCGGCAAGCTTTTATATAATCGCAACGAGATAGACGCAATTTACAGAACAGGCCGCGGCAGTTTTAAGGTGCGCGGTGTTCATAACTACGATAAATCGGCAAACTGCATTGATATTGTTCAAATCCCTCCCACCACAACGGTCGAGCAGATTATCGAAAAGGTTATCGACCTTGTAAAGGCGAAAAAGATAACCGAAATTAACGACATTCGCGACGAAACCGACCGCGGAGGACTTAAACTTACGATTGATTTAAAGCGCGGAGCCGACCCTGAAAAGCTTATTCAAAAGCTTTATAAAATGACACCGCTGCAAGACAGCTTTTCTTGCAACTTTAACATTCTTATCGCAGGCTCGCCAAGGGTTATGGGCGTTAGAGAGATTTTATCCGAATGGGTGGCGTTTAGAACCGAGTGCGTCAGGAGAAGGGTTTATTTCAATCTGCAAAAAGCGAAGCAAAGGTTCCATCTTTTGCAGGGCCTTTCAAAAATTCTTCTTGATATCGACAAGGCTATAAAAATAGTTCGCGAAACCGAAGAAGAGCGCGAGGTTGTTCCCAACCTTATGATAGGCTTCGGCATTGATGAAGTTCAGGCTGAATATGTTGCCGAAATTAAACTGCGCCACCTGAACCGCGAATATATTTTAAAACGCACAAGCGACCTTGAAAGTTTAGAAAAGGAAATTACCGAGCTTGAAGCTATACTTGCATCAAAACGCAAGATTCTTAACATAATAGTAAAAGAGCTCACCGCGGTTGCCGAAAAATACGGGCAAGACCGCAAAACCGAAATCATCACAGCCGAAGATTCAGTTATTGAGGTTGAAACCGAAGAAATCCCCGATTACCCTGTTAACATCTTTATAAGTAAAGAGGGGTATTTCAAAAAAATCACACCGCAATCGCTTAGAATGAGCAGTGAGCAAAAGCTTAAAGAGGGCGACGAGATCGACGTTAGCGTTAGCACCAACAACACTGCTCACCTCTTATTCTTCACCGATACTCACGAGGTTTACAAAAGCCGCGCTAACGATTTTGCCGACACTAAGGCGAGCGTTTTAGGCGATTACGTTCCCGCAAAACTCGGGATGGAATCAGGCGCTAAGATAATGGGTTCGGTAGTAACCGAAGATTACAAGGGCTTTGTAATGTTCTTCTTCACAAACGGGCGCGTTGCAAAGGTTCCGCTTTCGGCATATGAAACCAAAACAAACCGCAAAAAGCTAATTAACGCCTACACCGATAAGTTCGAGCTTTGCAAAATTATGTATGTCCCTGAAGAAACCGAACTCGTTATGAAGTCTTCGGGCGGGCGAATGCTTATTTTATCAACCGCGGCTGTTAACGCAAAATCAACCAAAGATAACGGCGGCGTTGCGGTTATGACACAGAAAAAGGGCCAGCGGCTTATAGATGTTGTGCCGCTTACCGACGGTATGTTCGTAAAACCCTCGCGTTATAGAACTCGCAACCTGCCCGCAGCAGGCGCGCTCCCCTCGGCAGAGGATTCGGGCGAACAGCTTTTAATAAATTAATAATATGTACATTTCTACCTTCACCGCCCGCCTGATGGCGAGCGGCGTTCAGCCAAAAATCGCAAACGCATCATGTTTGATTGGCTGACAGTAGTTATTCTTGCCGCTTAAGGCTCATATTATTAATAATTTTTCAACTTTTGTTTGACAATATATAGTATTTATACTATTATATTCACATTCAGATAAATATCACGTTGTTGCTGTTTAAGTTCAAACGGCTGAAAAGGAGAACAATATGGCTAAAAACTTAGAAAAGGTTTATAACCCGAGCGACGTTGAGGATAGACTTTATAAATTTTGGACCGAGGGCGGTTATTTTCACGCCGAGGTTGACCAGAAAAAGAAACCCTACACAATAGTTATCCCGCCACCGAACATCACAGGCCAGCTTCACATGGGGCACGCGCTTGATAACACCTTGCAGGATATTCTTATTCGTTGGAAAAGAATGCAGGGCTATGCTGCGCTTTGGATCCCGGGAACCGACCACGCTTCAATCGCAACCGAGGCTAAAATTGTTGAAGCAATGAGAGCCGAGGGCGTTACAAAAGAGGAAATTGGCCGCGATGCATTCCTTGAGCGCGCCTGGAACTGGAAAGAGCAATACGGCGGAAGAATTGTTGAGCAGCTTAAAAAGCTTGGCTCTTCGTGCGACTGGGATAGGCTTCGCTTCACAATGGATGAAGGCTGTTCAAAGGCCGTTCGCGAGGTTTTTGTTAGGCTTTATGAAAAGGGCTTAATTTACAGGGGCGAGCGCATTATTAACTGGTGCCCGCACTGCTTAACCTCAATTTCCGATGCCGAGGTTGAATATGAAGAAAAAGAAGGCTCATTCTGGCATATAAAGTACCCGTTCACCGATGGCAGCGGATATTTAGAATTTGCAACAACAAGGCCCGAAACAATGCTTGGCGATACCGCCGTTGCGGTTCACCCTGATGACGAAAGATATAAAGATATAATCGGCAAAACATTAATGCTTCCGCTTATGAACCGCGAAATCCCCGTTGTTGCCGATAATTATGTTGAAATGGAATTCGGCACAGGCGTTGTTAAAATCACCCCTGCGCACGACCCGAATGACTTCGAGGTTGGGCTTCGCCATAATCTTCCTATCATTAATGTGTTCACAGAAGATGCTCACATTAATGAAAACGGCGGCAAGTTCTGCGGAATGACATCGCTTGAAGCAAGAAAAGCGATTGTTAAGGAACTTGAAGAACAGGGCTTACTTGTTAAGGTTGAACCCTTTAAACACAATGTTGGAACCTGCTACCGTTGCGGCACAACGGTTGAACCCCGCGTTTCAAAGCAGTGGTTCGTTAAAATGGAGCCGCTCGCTATCCCTGCAATTGATGCAGTTAAGAGCGAGAGAATTAAGCTTATTCCCCAAAGGTTTGAAAAAACCTACTACAACTGGATGGAAAACATTAAAGATTGGTGCATTTCGCGCCAGCTTTGGTGGGGCCATAGAATACCTGCCTGGTATTGTGATTGCGGCGAGGTTGTTGTATCGCGCGAAGAACCGCACAACTGCCCGAAATGCGGCGGCAAGCTCACCCGCGATGAAGACACGCTCGACACCTGGTTCTCATCGGCATTATGGCCGTTCTCAACCCTCGGCTGGCCCGAAAACAACCTCGATCTTAAATATTTCTTCCCAACAAACACCCTTGTTACGGGTTACGATATAATCTTCTTCTGGGTTGCAAGAATGATATTCTCGTCGCTTGAATATATGGAAGATGTTCCGTTCAACACGGTTCTTTTCCACGGCATTGTGCGCGACTCACAGGGAAGAAAAATGTCGAAATCGCTTGGTAACGGTATCGACCCACTTGTTGAAATTGAAAAATACCGCGCCGATGCGCTTCGTTTCACCTTGGCAACAGGTAACACACCGGGTAACGATATGCGTTATTCACCCGAAAAGGTTGAAGCATCGCGCAACTTCGCTAACAAGCTGTGGAACGCTGCTCGTTTCGTTTTAATGAACCTTGATGATAACGAGCCCGCACCATATATCCCCGAAAACCTTGCCATTGAAGATAAATGGATAATTTCAAAGTTTAACGATCTTGTTGCCGCAGTAACCGAAAATCTCGATAAATATGAAATCGGCCTTGCTGTTTCAAAGCTTTACGATTTCATTTGGGATGTGTTCTGCGACTGGTATATCGAGCTTGCAAAGGTGCGCCTAAATGGCGACAATGCCGAAACCAAAGCGGCTGCAAAGGCGGTTCTTGTTTATATCCTTTCAAACACATTAAAACTTTTGCACCCCTTTATGCCATTTATCACCGAAGAAATCTGGCAAACACTCCCGCACGAAGGCGAAACCATTATGACATCTAACTGGCCTGAATACAGCGAAGAAAGATGCTATAAGGAAGAAGAAGCTAACTTCGAAAAGGTTATGGCGGCAATAAAGGCGGTTAGAAACAGGCGCGCCGAAATGAACGTGCCCCCTTCAAAGAAGGCAAAGCTTTATATCGCAACTGCCGATACCGAGCTGTTTGAATCGTGCGCAGTGTTTATGCAGCGCTTGGCTTCAGCTTCTGAAATCGAAGTGTGGACAACATTTGATGTTGATGGTGCCGTTAAGGTTATAACCGATAGCGCCGTTATTTCAATCCCGATGAATGAACTTGTTGACTTTGCGGCCGAAATCGAAAGGCTCGAAAAAGAGCTTGAGGCGGCAAACAAAGAAAAGGCATTCTTTGAAGGCAAGCTCAACAATAAAAACTTTGTTGACAGAGCCCCTGCCGACGTTGTTAAAAAGCAGCGCGACGGCCTTGCAAAGATGGAAGAAATGATTAAAAACATCGAAGATTCAATTGCCGATATACGCGCAAAAATGTAGTATTTAGTGGGGAATGGCGCCGCGGCGGCCGTTCCCCATAACTTTTGCAAAAGGCAGATGATAATATGAACTACGAAGAATCACTTAAATTTATACATTCACTCGAGCGTTTTGGCTCAAAACCAGGGTTAGAACGTGTTGCGGCAATGCTCGAAAGCCTTGGCAACCCGCAGGATGATTTAAAATTTCTGCACGTTGCAGGAACTAACGGCAAAGGGTCAACCTCGGTGTTTTTGTCGGGCATACTTCGCGCGGCCGGGCTTAAAACGGGGCTTTATATTTCGCCCTTTGTTGTTGATTTCAGGGAAAGAATACAAATCGGCGGCGAGTTTATACAAAAGGAAACCTTTGCCGCCGCCTGCACCCGCGCAAAAGAAGTTTACGACAGCCTGCCTGATGATACAAAGCCAACCGAATTTGAGTTTATAACTGCTGCCGCTTTTTGCTGTTTTAAAAACGCGGGGTGCGATATTGTTGTGCTCGAAACGGGGCTTGGCGGCAGGCTTGATGCCACCAATATTATAAAAAACCCTATCGGCTCGGTTATAACTAAAATAGGGCTCGACCACACCGAGGTTCTTGGTGATACTATAGAAAAAATCGCCGCCGAAAAATGCGGCATAATAAAGGCGGGTTGCCCCGTTTTCACAAGCTCTTCGCAAGAAGCAGGCGCGCTCGAGGTTATAAAAACCGCCGCGCGTGAAAAAGAAGCCGAGCTTTACGTTAGCAATTTAGGCGACGCTTGCGATATTGCCCCAAAAATTGCAGGAACTTCATTTATTTTGGGCGGCACCGAATACACTCTTAATATGCCCGGAATATATCAGGTTGAAAATGCGCTTCTTTCAATAAAAGTAGTTAACACACTTTTCCCCGAAATCGGCACTGATATAATCAAAAAAGCGCTGTCTGCCGCCGCATTTCCTGCAAGGTTCGAAATTTTATCGCGTAAGCCGCTAATCATTCTCGACGGTGCTCATAACCCCGAGGGTATCACCGTTTTAAAAAATTCGTTAGATGCGCTGTTTATTAAAGATTTTACCGCAGTTATTGGAATGATGGCCGATAAAAATATTGAAAGCTCGCTTAAAATAATCGCGCCGCTTATTAAAAATGCGGTTTGCGTAACGGTTGAATCAAACAAACGCTCTGAATTAGCCGAAAACCTTAAAACAAAGGTTACAAAATATTGCGGCAGCGCCGAAACTGCACCCAACCTGCTAACAGCGCTTAAAATTGCCACAGAAAAGGCAAGCGGCCCCATTGTAATATTTGGCTCGCTTTACCTTGCGGGCGAAGTAAAGGCGTTAATTAAGCAAAACACAACTTTATTTTAATATCATCGAATAATTTTCATTTTTCGACACCTAAAACCTCTATTATAACTAATAGAGGTTTTATTTTTTTGAAGGGAAGTAGGGATATAATGCCTGTAAAAATTGATATAAATGACCGCACAATGATAGCCTATTTAGATGGCGAAATCGACCATCATACTGCGGCTAAAATAAGGCAAGAGATCGACGAGGCTATTGAAAAGAATATGCCGTCTTGCCTGATTCTTGATTTTAGGGATATAACCTTTATGGATAGTTCAGGTATTGGGCTTGTGATGGGGCGCTATAAGGCACTTAAAAAGTTTGGCGCCGAGCTTCACGTTATAAACACATCACCGCAAATAACAAAGGTTATGAAATTATCGGGGATAGAGCGGCTTGCCAAGATGGACAAGGCGCAGGGCTAAAGAAATCAGCGCTTAAAGAGCCAAGGGAAAGGAAAAGTAAAATGAACAACGAAATGAAATTGCAAATACCATCAAAATCGGCAAACGAGAGCTTTGCCAGGGTTGCGGTTGCGGCCTTTGTGGCTCAGCTCGACCCAACATTAGAAGAGATAAACGACATTAAAACCGCCGTTTCCGAAGCGGTTACAAACTGCATAGTTCACGCCTATAAATCGCAGGTGGGCAAAATATACATAACCGTTACCATAAAAGAAAACAGGGTTAGAATAAAAATCCGCGACCGCGGATGCGGCATACCAAATGTGAAGCAGGCAATGGAGCCAATGTTCACAACGGGCGGCGAAGAGCGCGCAGGCCTTGGCTTTGCGGTTATGCAAAGTTTTACCGATAGCCTTCGCGTGCGGTCTACTGTTGATAAGGGCACAACGGTTACTATGGAAAAGGTTATAAGCACAAAGAATAATGACTAACAGAGATGAATTTATAAAAGCGAATATACCGTTGGTTCATTCGCTCTGCCGCCGTTTTGTGGGGCGGGGAATAGAATATGACGATTTGTATCAGGCGGGCTGTATGGGGCTGGTTAAAGCGGTAGATGGGTTCGATGAATCGCGCGGGCTTGCTTTTTCAACCTATGCAGTGCCTGTAATTTTCGGCGAGCTTAAACGCCTCTTTCGCGATGGCGGCTTGGTTAAGGTTGGGCGAACGCTTAAAGAACTGTCGCTCAAGGCTTCAAGAATGAACGAGCTAATGTCGAAAGAATTGGGGCGCGAGCCTGCAATTTCAGAACTGGCCGAAAAGCTTGGCGTTTCTTCTGAAGAGGCGGCCGAGGCACTTTGCGCCGCACAGCCTGCAATGTCGCTCACTTTAAACGACGATGATGATGGCCGTGAGTTCGAGTTGCCCGACAGCGCCGAAAATGAAAAGCTGTTCAACCGCATTGCAATAAAAACCGCGCTCGAAGCATTGCCGCGCCGCGATAGGGATATAATAGTGCTGCGCTATATTAATTCCAAAACGCAGTGTGAAACGGCAAAAATTTTGGGGATGAGCCAAGTGCAGGTGTCGCGCCGTGAAAAGGCAATTTTGCTCGAAATGCGAAAACTAATGGCATAGCAAAAGTTTTAATCACCTTTTAGAGCGCACAAAAAACCGCCAAAGCTAAAAACTTTGGCGGTTTAATTTATTTATTAAACGACACAGGCTCGGTTTCGCCCGTTGCGAATGCGTTAGGCCCGGGGTCAGACATTGAAAAATACATTTTGGCGGCTTTTGTTGTTCCAAAATCGCGGTTAGAACCCGAATTTTGAACCTTATTAAAGGCATCGCGGAACATTTGGTTGTGCGCTTCTTCGCGGTTTAAAAGGAAGTCAATTGTTTCGCGCACCTTTTTGTCGTCAATTTGGCGGTAAAGGTATTCGTAAACCACCTTTGCGCGCTGTTCTGATGCTATATTGCTAAGCAAATCTGCACATAAATCGCCCGTAACGGTTACATAATCGGCGGTCCAGGAATAGCCCGACGCATTAATAAGCCCGGGGTTTAGCCCTAAAATAACGTGTGACTGAATTTCACCGCAGGGAACTTTTGCAGCATCAACATCGTGCCCGTTTAAAAGATTAATGGTTTGCGCCACCATTTCCATGTGGCCGAGCTCTTCTGCGGCAATGTCTAAAAACAGGTCTTTAATTTCAGGGTCTTTAATTCTAAAACTTTGCGACATATACTGCATTGCGGCCTTAAGCTCGCCGTTGCCGCCGCCAAGCTGTTCTTGTAAAAGCGCGGCATACTGGGGGTTTGGCCTTTCAACCGCAACTGGGTGAAACAGCATTTTTTCGTGTTTAAACATAATTTTACCTCCATTCGTTTTAGTGTTACATATTCTTTCCAATATGCGGCGCGTTATGTATATGAAAAGTTGAAAAAACAAACTGAAAATGTTATAATTTTTTTAAAAACAAAAGCGAGGTAATTGATATGCGTAAAAATTTTGGTGTTAAAACTCATGTTTACCCAATGCCTGTGTTTATTGTTGCAGCTTATGACAAAAACGGGGTGCCCTGTTGCATGAATGCGGCTTGGGGAGGAGTTTACGATACTAATCAGTTAATGGTTTGCTTGGCAGACGACCATAAAACCACTAAAAACATAATTGAAAGCGGCGCTTTCACGGTTAGCATTGCCGATGCAAAGCACGTTGTTGAGGCCGATTTCGTTGGAATTGTTTCGGGCAATGATGTTGAAAACAAAATGGAAAGGGCAGGGCTTACAGCCGTAAAATCAGCCTTTGTAAACGCACCTATAATTCCCGAATTTCCTATGGCGGTTGAATGCAAACTTTTAAAATTTAATGAAGACGGCATCTGCATTGGCGAAATTGTGAATGTAAGTGCCGATGAAGCAGTGCTGGGAGCTGATGGGCTTATTGACCCACATAAACTCGAAGCCATAACCTACGACCCTGTTCACCATACATATATAAAACTGGGTGAAAAGGTTGGAAACGCCTTTTCCGACGGAAAGAAGATAAAATAATTTAGGAGAAACATTGTGCAATATCCATTTATTATCTTTATGCTGCTTTTAATTATTTATGAAACGCAGCAAAACCAAAAAACAGTTATAAAAAATATGCTAAACAAAAGAAAAGCAGAGGACAAGAAAATGTTTGAATTAGCCCAAAAGTTTTTAGGTAAAGAATGCATTCTTTACACCTTTAACACTCAAATTGTCGGAACAATTAAAGAGGTTAACGAGGGCGGTGTTCTTATTGAAAAATCAGGCACCGAAGAAGCCGTTAATTTCGATTTTATTGTTAGAATTAGAGAATACCCAAGGCGCAAAAACGGCAAAAAGAAATCAGTGGTTTTTTAATTGTTTAAGAGGGTGTTTTTTTGAATAACAGGCCATATATTATCTGCCATATGGTAACATCTATTGGTGGCAAGGTTACGGGCGAATTCCTCGGTCGCGCGGAATGTGAAGCGGCAACCGAAATATATTACGATATTAACCGCACCTTAAAGTCAAACGGTTTTATCTGCGGCAGGGTTACAATGGAAGAAAGTTTTACAGGCGGTCGGCAGCCCGATTTAAGCCGGTATGAACCAAAAGAAAAGGCTGATTTTATCCCTCATAATCTTTCAGGGTTTTATGCTGTCGCGTTTGACACTAACGGCAAACTCGGCTGGGAATCGAACAAAATTATCGACCCTGATGGCGACCCGGGTTACAACGGCGCGCAGATTATCGAAGTATTGTCGGAAAACGTGAACGAGCGTTACCTTGGCTTTCTGCAAGCAAAGGGGATTCCCTACATTTTTGCAGGCAAAGAAAAAATTGATGTAACAACCGCGCTGCAAAAACTCGAAAACCTCATAGGGGCCGAAACCCTGCTTTTAGAGGGCGGTAGCATTATAAACGGCGCATTCCAACGCGCAGGTGTGATAGATGAGCTAAGCCTTGTTATAGCACCCATTGTGGCAAATGAAAGCGACAAACCGCTATTTATGGGCAGTACCTCCGAAAATTTTGAACTTGTGAGCGCCGAAACCAAAAACGGTGTTTTGGTTATGAAGTATAAAAACATAACGGAGAACAACAATGAATAATTTTAATGCAGAAGTAAAGCAAAAATGGGGCGATACAGCGGTTTTTAAAGAGTATGAAAACAAAACCGCAGGATATAGTAACGGCACCTTCAAACAGGTAAGCGATGGGTTAAACGCTGTTTTTGCAAAATTTGCCGAGTGCCAAAAAAGCGGCTATTCTGCCGATTCAGCTAACGCTCAGATGTTGGTGAGCGAACTGCAAGGCTTTATCACCGAAAACTTTTACACCTGCACGCGCGAAATTCTTGCAGGGCTTGGGCAGATGTACACCTGCGATAAGCGATTTAAAAATAATATAAACAGCCACGGGGAAGGCACCGCGGAATTTGTTTCAAAAGCAATAGAAATATACTGCAAATAGTAACACCGCTGAAGTTTTTAAACTGCTCCAATCTGTGCGGACAGTACAAAAACACCCTGCTTTTTATTAATATAAGTTCGTTAAAAAGCGAAAACCTCAACTACGCAAAAAGCGTGTTGAGGTTTTCGACTGGTGCGGGTGTTGAGAACCAACCTTAAACGCGAGGTTGAAACCCATAAAAAAAGAAGAACCTCAGCACGCGAACTGCGTGTCGAGGCTCTCGACTGGT
>JAZNGF010000022.1:0-17640 GCA_045576295.1 Acutalibacteraceae bacterium
TGGTTGTAGAGTTCCCGGTTACCTATGCCGTCTCACCTGCCCAGCGCTTTGCGCTTGGCGGCGTTGAAATTGCAAGTGAATTAGGTGCCGACACATTAATATTCGGCAGCGAATGCGGCGAAATTGAAACGCTAAAAAAAGTAGCTTTGGCCGCGTACAGCAAGGAATTCAAGTCACTTTTGCAAAAAGACTTAAGAGGTGGTAAAACCTTTGCTGCCGCGCGCGAAGCCGCATTATTAACCTTAACAGGGCAAAAATGTTTGCCTACTTCCCCAAACGATAATCTTGGTGTTGAATATATTGCAGCAATCAATAAAATCAACTCAGGCATTATTCCCATCCCTGTTAAAAGGGTTGGAACACAACACGACTCTAACAAGCCTTGCGGCAGTTATTGTTCTGCTTCGTATATTAGAAGCAACTTTGGAAACCAAGAGCTGATTTTATCAAAGTACATTCCTGAAAAAGCTTTGAAAATATTTGAAAATTGTATTAGCCGCGGCGAGGTTTCAAGCATATCTTCACTTAACAACGCATTCGTTTATAGGCTTAGAACCATGAAACAAGAAGATTTTTGTATTCTCCCCGATATTAGCGAGGGTATTGAAAACCGTTTCGCCGAAGCCGCACGCTCTGCTAACAGTTTTGAAGAGTTTATCTTTGCTGTTAAATCAAAAAGGTACACCTTAAGCCGTATAAGGCGCATAGCAATTCACGCACTTATTGGCACAACAGCTACTCATTACAACATTCCATTAGAATATATAAGAGTTTTAGGCTTTAACAGTGTTGGTGCTGATATTATTTCCGGATGCTCATCAAATCTGCCTATAATAACAAAAGCAACATTATTAAAGGATAACCCAACATTTGAACTTGAAACAAAAGCTACCGATATTCAAATGCTTTCAATGAAAAGCCCGCTTCCGTCGGGCACTGATTATACAAACGGAATAATCACCGAAAAGAATATTCAAAATTATTTTGTGTAAATAAAGGACGGATTATTATAATAGCACCCACCGAATCGAAATTCGGTGGGTGCTTAAAATTTTAACTTAACACTTTAATTTGCCTAATATCGTCACCAATAAATTGGCGCATCTTGTATCCACCAATTATTCTTGAAAGCACTCGTGATGAATACACCTTTTCAATTTCAGAAAGGGTTAGATTTGTGCTTATAACGGTTGATAAGTTTTTCAAAAGCCTTGTGTTAATTATGTTATAAATTATTGACGCTGTAAATGCGGTTGAAAATTCAGTGCCTAAATCATCAAGAATTAATAAATCGGTGTTTAAAACCGAATCAAGCACATCAGATTCACCATTATTGCTGAATTGTTCGTTTTTTATGCTGTTAATCAGGTTTTGCGCAGATGCATAAATAACTCCATAACCTTTAGCAATAACTTCGTTAGCAATTGCAAGTGATAAATGCGTTTTACCAAGGCCGGGTGCACCGCAAAAAAGCAGGTTAGCGGCATTTGGGAAAGTATCGGCAAAGTTTTTTGCAATATCAAATGTTGTTTTAACGGTTTCATAGGGCGAATGACCGTTATTATCGGCATTTTTTGAATAATAATTCAAACTAAATTTATCAAAAGTTGAAGTTTCAAGAGGCATTTCACCCGAAAGCGATTTGCTCATAATTTCTTTAGCGGTAGTTATAACACAATCGCAAAGTTTTCCGTTTGTATAACCTGTATCATTACACTTCGAACAGTTACACTTAGGGTGCCCCGAAACGCCTAATTTAGTTAAAATTCCAGCCTTTTCATTAGAAAGCGCGGTTAATTTTTCGGTAATCTCGGCAATCTTTGATTTATCGCCTGAAAGCGCAGCGCTACCCATAGCACCCGAAGCCGCTAAAACCTCGGCATCTATAGCTGAAAGCCTTAGTTCGGCTTTATAAGCAGATTTTACAGCGTTTTCGTGTTTACGTTTCAAGATTTCACCGTGTTCTTTCACCTGCAAAAGTGCCTTGTTCAAAACATCGCTCGGTATTCCCAAAAAATCACCACCTAAAACATTGAATTAATTGCTTTTTGTAAATCATATCCAGATGACTGAGAATCATCATTATCTGAGCTTTTTTGTGCGTTTTCTTCGTATGCCTTTAATTTTTCAAGCGAATCAACACCATCTTTATGCCATTTTTCAACAATCTTACGTATGTAAGGCATAGAAAATTTTGAAATCGAATCAACGCAACGGTCGTATGCAGCTTTTAACATTTGAGAATCAAAGTGCCATTCATCAACCCATTTATAAGCGTCTTCAAGTTCTTTAGCGCTCGGGTTGCGGCGCTCAATGCCCATTGCGGCCGAAACCACATGCCACGCGCTGTATTTTATGCGCATAACACTAATTTCTTTTTCAATATCTCTAACATCGGTTATGCCTTTGTTTATCCAATCAACTGCTGTTCTTTCAATAAAGCCAATGTTGCATCTACCCTCGCTTAAGGCATATTCAATTATCATTAAAATTGCAGCAGCTGAAAGTCCTTCGTTATCATACAGCCAAACAAGCGTTGAAATTTCGCTTTGCCTTAACGTTCTGCCAAATCGAAGCTCGGCTTCCTTAAGCAAAAACGCAACCTCTTTTGATTCAAGGCCTCTTTTTGCTGCTTCTTCCCTTGTTGGTTTTGCACTTCTAACAACGGCGCGAGCCTCAGACTTTGTATTATCTAATTTCACAGCGGTAGATTTTTGCCCGTTAAGTGAAACCAAAACCCCTGCCGAACACCAATAAACCAACGCTTCTTCAACCTCAGAAACATCTATTCCAAGCGCGGTAGAAATTCTTTCTTCGTTAACGCCATCACTTAAATTCGCCATAACCCATATTAAAACCTTTAAGCAGTTATGGTTTGCGAATTTTAAGTGATTTTCAGCGGTGCATTTTGGCATTGAAAAACAACCCTCTAACGCAGAGGAATTAATAATATATGCCATATTTATTACCCCATATAAATGTATTGTTCAAATTAAAAGCACCGCTAAAAAAACGCGAATATTATTCTAATTCATCCTTTTTAAAATCATATTCTTCGGGGAAAAACTGAGAATGCCACACAAGGAAAGAGTAAACTGTCCAAATTTTGCGGCTGTTATCCTTTTTGCCCGAACGGTGCTCGTTTAACAGCTTTATAAGTTTGTCAACATTAAAGTATTTTCTTGAAGCGTTTGATAAAAACGCATCGTGAACAAGATTATAGTATTCATCCTGCTTTAACCACACCCTGATAGGAACCGGGAACCCGAGTTTCTTTTTCTGTGCGGTAAATTCGGGCAGAACATCTTTTGCTGCCGCCCTTAATGCCATCTTGGTGTTGGTTGCGGTTACTTTATTATAAACAGGAATTTTGCTTGCAAGTTCTAACACCTTTCTGTCAAGATACGGCACCCTAACCTCAAGTGAATGTGCCATACTCATTCTATCGGCTTTAAGCAAAATATCGCCAATAAGCCAGGTGTTGATATCAACAATCTGCATTGTTGTAACCTTATCTTTATCTTTGCAAAATTCATAAATGTCTGAAATTTGTTTGCAGGGGGATTTAGCGCCAACAGGATTTTTTAAAATGCTGTTTCTCTCTTTAACCGAGAACATATTGGCGTTACCGATATATCTTTCAGATAAATGCTGGCCCTGCCTTACTAAAAAGTTAATGCCGCGCTTTTTCGGCAAAATAGAACAAATTTTGCTTATAATTCTTCTAATAAAGAACGGAAGTTTAGCATATGCGCCACCTGCAAAGGCTTCGGAATAAATGCAATATCCGCCAAATAATTCATCGGCCCCTTCGCCCGACATTGCAACCTTAACATGTTTCGATGCCAACTGGCTAACAAAATAAAGTGCAACGGCAGAAGGGTCGGCCAATGGCTCGTCCATTTGATACTGAACCTTTGGAAATTCTGTGAAGAATTCTTCGGTTGAAATAACCTTGCTTATATTTTTAATCCCAACCTTTTCGGAAAATTCCTTTGCATATTCAATTTCACTGTAGCCCGTGTCAGCAAAGCCAACCGTAAAGGTTTTATCAACCTTGGCAAGTGCCACGATATAACTTGAGTCGATTCCGCTTGAGAGGAACGATCCAACTTCAACATCGCTTATTTTGTGCGCTTCAACCGATTCGCGCATGCATTTATCAATCTTTTCAGCATATTCTTCAAGTGTGCCGTCTTCTGGGGCTAAATCGGCCGTAAAATACCTATTGATGTCAAGTTTTTCGCCTTTAAGCACAAAGTAGTGGCCCGGGCGCAAACGATAAACACCCTTTAAAAAACTTTCATCAAGCGCAGAGTATTGGAATGATAGGTATTGTTCAAGCGCATCAAGATTTAATTCCTTGTTAAAATCAGGGTGATGCGAAAAGGCTTTAAGCTCTGAACCGAAGATGAAAGAATTCCCCATAAAAGAATAGTAAAACGGTTTGATACCAAACATATCACGGCAACCGAAAAGTTCTTCTCGCTCTTTATCCCAAATTACAAAGGCAAACATTCCGCGAAGCATTTTAGGCAGCTCAGTGCCGTATTCTTCATATCCATGAAGCAAAACCTCGCTATCACTGTTGGTAGTGAAAACGTGGCCCTTTTCTAAAAGCTGTTCGCGAAGTTGCTTGTAGTTATAGATTTCACCATTGAAAACTAAAACCTTACTGTTATCTTCGTTATAAATTGGCTGTGTTCCACCCTCTAAGTCGATAATGCTAAGCCTGCGAAATCCAAGAGCAATGTTAACATCAACATATTTACCGCCCGAGTTCGGGCCACGATGGGTTATTGAATCCATCATATTTTCAATAACATCATTAGCCCTATCGGTTCCTATAAAATTTGTAAATCCAACAAATCCGCACATAAACAAAATCCTTTATAAGTTATATTTCGTTTCTACCCTCAAGCGCACGCGAAAGGGTTACTTCATCGGCATATTCTAAATCTCCGCCAACAGGGATACCATACGCAAGCCGTGTTGTTTTAATACCCATTGGCTTTATTAGCCTTGATATATAGCTTGCTGTGGCTTCTCCCTCAACCGTTGGGTTGGTTGCAACAATAACCTCTGAAACATCTTCGTTCGATAAGCGAAGCATAAGCTCTTTAAGTTTAATTTGCTCGGGGCCCATACCGTCGAGCGGTGAAAGCACACCGTGCAAAACGTGATACATTCCGTGATATTCGCGCATACGTTCAAACGCCATAACATCCTGCGGAGACTCAACAACGCAAATGGTTGACTTATCCCTTGTTTCATCGGTGCAAAGCGCACAAACATCAGTATCGGTAATATTTTGGCAACAGGAGCAATAGGTTATTGATTTTTTTGCATTAAGAAGTGCGTTCGAAAAACTTTCAGCATAGCCTGTGTGATCGGATATAACGAACATAGCAAGGCGCGCAGCGGTTTTTCTGCCAATACCGGGAAGCCTTTCGAAGCTATCAATCAGTTCTTCAAGCGGAGCAACACTGTAAGACATAATTAAAACAACCCAGGCATACCGGGGATATTAAGCCCGCCGGTGATTTCCGACATTTCGCTGCTTGCAGTTTCTGAAACGGTTTTAACCGCGCTGTTAACTGCAACAGTGATTAAATCTTCAAGCATCTCTGTGTCGTCAGGGTCAACTGCATCGGGGCTGATTTTAATGCCGGTAATATTATATTTACCGTCCATTTTAACCTCAATCATTCCGCCACCTGAAACGCCTGTGTATTCTCTTGTTTCAAGGTCTTCTTGTAATGCAGCCATATCCTCCTGCATTTTTTGAACCTGTTTGAGCATAGCGTTCTGTCCGCCGCCCATTCCTCCCGGAATTCTTGCCTTCATAACTCATCAACCTTTCAATTTATATTAAGTTTAATTATTCGTATTTATCAGGAATTTGCAATTTAGATAACTTGTTAACTATATCATCTAATGCACTCCCGTCTTGTTCTTCGCTTGCAGAAGATTTTGGAACATACTCACCAAAAGAAAGTTTTTCACCCGTTACCTCAAGCAGTGCTTTTTTTAAATTGTCGCCAAACATAGCTTGGCTGCAAAGCATATCAATAAACACCTTGTTTGGGCAATCAATAAGCACCTTGCCGTTTTCAATGTATGCTGCCGAGCCGTTTAAACCACCCTCAATTATCGGGCTTGTTTTCTTAAGTTCTTTTAAAACCCTTTTCCATTCGGCAAAAGGTTTAATGCCAGTAGCAGATTTAGGCGCTGGGTTATCGCACGATTGTTTTTTATCACTAACAGGCGATGCTTCAACCGCAGCAGCAGCTTGATGTTCAATGGCTTTTTTAGATGCAGGTGCTGTGCTCGCATTTGCAGTGTCACTTTCAGGCACTTGAGCATTATGATTTTGAACAGCACTAACAGGGGTGCTGTTTGGAATATTTTCAGTTTTAGCAGGGGTTACCGCAACACTGCCGTTTGAAATTCCCTTAACAAGGGTTTCAAGTTTTGAAATTCTGTCTTCCAGCGAATCAACTCCGCCGCACACCTGCGGCATACATAGCTTTACAACAGCCATTTCAAGCTCAGCGCGCCTGTTTTGGTTATTCATTTTAGCCCTGGCTTCGCCCAAAACGCGAATACTAAGCATTATATGCGAAATCCTATAATTATCGGCCTGCGTTTTTACGTTTTCAAGCTCATCAGCAGGCAAAGAAATAAGTTTTTTATAGTTATGTGTTGTTTTAGCAAGCATTAGGTTTCGGTAGTGTGAAGATAATTCTTCGCAAAGCCTTTGCATATCAACCGAGTTTTTATAAAGGTCGTTTATTAGTTCAAGCGCTGAACCAATGTTAGAATTTAAAATGTAATCAGCAAGCTTTAAAAGGTGATCACTACCTGCAAGAGCGCAGGTCAATCTAACCGACTGCACGGTTATTTTTTCGCCATTTGCAGCACACAGATCTAAGGTTGAAAGCGCATCGCGCATACCACCGTCAGACATAGATGCAATAAGCATTGCCGCATCGTCATCTATTGATATATTCTCACACTGGGCAACATATTTAATCCTGTTGAACACGTCATCAGTGTCGATTCTTCTAAAATCAAACCTTTGGCAACGTGAAAGAATGGTTGCGGGGAGCTTGTGCACCTCGGTTGTGGCAAGCACAAAAACAACGTGCGCCGGCGGTTCTTCAAGCGTTTTAAGAAGCGCATTGAACGCCTCGGTTGTTAGCATGTGAACCTCGTCGACAATAAACACACGGTATTTTGAAAGCGATGGCATATAATTAACCCTATCACGAATACCGTTAATATCGGCAATACCGCGGTTAGATGCCGCGTCCATTTCGATAATATCAAGGTCGTCCCCTGCGGCTATTCTGCGGCAGGCATCACATTTGCAGCATGCATCGCCATTAACGGGAGATTCGCAGTTAATGGCCTTTGCAAGTATTTTAGCGCAGCTTGTTTTACCGGTGCCCCTGGGGCCGGTGAAAAGGTATGCATGGAATACACTGCCCTTATTTAATTCATTTGTAAGCGTTAGCGTGATGTGTTCTTGCCCAACAACATCAGCAAAACGGTCGGGCCGATATTTTCTATATAATGCTGTATAGGCCATATAATCACATCCATACTAAAAAATTAGGTACACCCATGGGAGTACGAACGGTCGGATTGACTGCGGCGCACAGTGCATTCCGCTTAATGCTGCTCGGTTCCCCGCCTGACATGGTTCGCGGCGCCCCATCGCACAGGACCCGATCGTTCGCACGCCCATAAGCGCACCTTTCACTTTTAGTATTATAATATATTGTTTTTAAATTTACAATAGCAAATTTGAATTTTTTTGCTTAATTATACTGCTGATTAACTTTTACATTTTATATTGAAATAATTAATAATATGTTATATAATTATTATGAATGTTTAAGGAGAAGTTGAAATGAACGTTTTATGCATTGGCGATGTTGTTGGCAATTGTGGTTGCAAAGCGCTACTTAAAACCTTGCCAAAGTTAAAAAAAGAATATAATGTTGATTTGTGCATTGTAAATGGCGAAAACTCGGCCGAAGGCAACGGCATTCTGCCGGGCTCTGCTGAGGCGATATTTTCAGCAGGCGCAGATGTTGTTACAGGCGGCAACCACACCATTCACCGCCGCGAAATTTATGAAATTTTAGAGAGTAATAATGCCGTTTTAAGACCTGCAAACTACCCGGCTGCAGTTCCGGGCAGCGGATATTGCGAATACGACCTTGGAAGACACCGCATTGCCGTTATTAACATTTTAGGAACGGTATATTTAGATAGCCTTGAATCCCCTTTTGACACTGCTGATAGGCTTATAAAAAAGGCAGACGATAACGGCATTAAAATCAAGATTATAGATTTTCACGCAGAAGCAACATCAGAAAAACGCGCATTAGGACTTTACCTTGACGGGCGCGTATCGGCCATTTTCGGGACCCACACCCACGTTCAAACCGCTGATGAACAAGTTCTCACGGGCGGCACAGGATACATTACCGACATTGGCATGACAGGCGCTCACGATTCGGTTTTAGGCGTTGAAAAGGATATAATTATTAACAGGTTCAGAACCCACCTGCCTGAGCGCTTTAAAAACGCTTATGGAGAGGCAACACTTTGCGGCGTTTTATTTAACATTGATGAAAAAAGCGGCAAAACTACCGCTATACAAAGAATTGTACTTCACGGAATTTCGGTGTAATTATGAAAAAAAGATTTTTTGTTTGTTTGATTTTAATATTGTTAACAGCATTGCTTCCGGCCTGCAAAGCCCCAAAAGGCGAGCAGTCGGGCTCTGATAACGGTGGCAATAAATCGGCCACTAAGCAGGTTTTCACATTAATGTATTGCTATAACGATTCATTCAACCCCTATTCCGCTAACACTAAAATGAATCAAGAGCTTGCATATTTGCTTTACGACCCGCTAATTAAGTTAGATGATAACTTCAAGCCCGTTAACTATTTGGCTGATTCTGTTACCACAGAAGGCAAAGCCACAACTGTTACTTTAAAGCAGGCTTTATTTTCCGATGGTTCGGCGGTAACAGCTGATGATGTTGTTTATTCAATAAAAGCAGCGCTGAACTCTAACACCCGCTACAAATCTCAACTGGAAAAGATTGTTTCCTACACCGCTGCAAACCCAAGCACTGTGGTAATAAATATAACAGATAACGACCCATACTTTGTTAATATGCTCGATTTTCCCATAATTAAATTGGGAAGCGACCAGCTTAAAGATGAAAACAACCTTTCTCTTCCGCCAATTGGCTGCGGCAGATACGTTTTAAATCTTGAAAAAGAATGTTTAACTGCTAACGAATCACACTATATAAAGGTCCCCGAAATTAAAAAAATTGGCCTTATAAACACCCCCGACAACGAAGCAATGGAATATAATTTAAGCACCGGTGCTGTTTCGTTTTATTATTCGAACCTATCAGACGGTAAAACCGTTAGAATGTCGGGCGTTAGTAAAAGCGTAAATTTAAATAACATTGTTTATTTAGGTTTAAACTGCGCTGAAGGCAGAATATTCTCGAGCAATTCATTAAGGTTGGCAGTGTCGGCCGCGATTAATCGAACAAATATCGTTAACGATGCTTATTATGGCAACGCGCAGGTTGCTAATAGCACCTTTCACCCCAGCTGGAACGACGCAAAAAGCAATCAAAACGCAGAAAACACAGAAAATATTGATGTTATGCTTGCGAATTTGAATGATATAGGTTATAATAATAAAGATAATGAGGGTTTTTATGTAAATAACGTAGGTAAGCGTTTAACTTTTTCGGTATTGTGTAACAGCGATAATTTATGGCGCACCGGCGCTGCCGAACTTATAGTTAACCAGTTGAACTCCTATGGCATTGCAGCTCAAGTGGAAGTTGTTGACTGGAACACTTACCTTGCAAGAATTGCAAGCAACAATTACGATGTTTATATTGGTGAAACATCAATACTTAATAATATGGATATTTCAAGTTTGGTTAACGGTAACGTTGGATTACCCATTACAACCAACACTGAACCAAACAATGAAAACCAAGATGTAACACCAAATCAAAATGTAGTTGAGGCTTCTCCTACAACTGGCACATTATCAGGTCAAACTGTTTCGGCTTTTTATGCGGGAAGCTTATCAATTAAAGATATACTTGCAGCCTTCAACTCAGAAATGCCAATCATCCCGCTATGTTACCGCACGGGATATGTTGTTTATTCACAAAACATAACCGATGAAATCAATAGCACTGTTAGCGATTTGTTCTTCGGTTTTGAAAATTGCAAATTCAAATAAAAACATCTCAAACTTTAAGGAGGATATTTTATGTTCAAATACGAAACTCGTTTCGGAACAATCCATTTCTCAAATGAATACCTCGCAAACCTTGTTGGGCATGCAGTTTCGTCATGCTATGGTGTTGTTGGTATGGTTCCAAAAGGCACTCAAAAGATTGTTAGTCTTTTATCAAACAAGACCCGCTTGAATGAAGGTATTTTTATTAAAGGAAATATGGATTCTGTTTCGATAGAAATTCACATCGCCGTTTCATACGGAATGAACATTAACGCTATTGCAAAGAGCATTATGCATAAAGTTGAGTACACCTTTGAAACAGCAACCGGCATCCACGTTGACAAGGTTGTTGTTAAGGTTGACGGTATAGAAGAATAATTACTTATTATAAGGAGTTGTTTTAATGTTTAGCGGAAATCAATGGCGCGATGCCGTCATATCTGGTGCAAACAATATTTCAAATTGTAAACAAAAGGTTGACGAATTAAACGTGTTCCCCGTTCCCGATGGTGACACTGGAACCAATATGTCAATGACCATAAACAACGCCGCAAAAGAAGTTTCGGTTTTAAATAACGAAACCGCTTCAAAAGTTGCAGATGTTACCGCTTCAGCTCTTTTAAGAGGCGCAAGAGGTAACTCAGGTGTTATTTTATCGCTTATATTCAGGGGATTTTCAAAAGGCCTTAAAGGCAAAGAAACATTAGATGCTGAAGGCATCAGCAATGCTATTGCTGCAGGCGTTGAAGGCGCTTACAAGGCTGTTATGAAGCCAACAGAAGGCACAATTTTAACAGTTGCACGCGTTGCTTCTGAATATGCTAAAAAGAGCTTTAAAGCAGGCGATGATGCATTAACCGTTTTTGAAGAAATGATTAAGGGTGCAAAGGTGGCATTAGCTGAAACACCCGAAATCCTTCCAGTTCTTAAAAAAGCAGGCGTTGTTGACGCAGGCGGTCAAGGCCTTGTTGTAATATTCGAAGGTATGCTTTCGGTATTAAAAGACGGCGTTATCATCGAAGCTGATGTTAAGGAACAAGCTGCTCCCGCTTCAACTAGCCGAAACGCTGCAGGCGAAGCAGAGGCCGACATTACCTTCACCTATTGCACAGAGTTTATTGTTAAAAGAGCCGATGATTCTAAAGATCCTGCCGGACTTCGCGCTTATCTTGAAACAATTGGCGACTGCGTTGTTGTTGTTGACGACGAGGAGATCATTAAGGTTCACGTTCACACCGATCACCCTGGTAACGCAATTGAAAAGGGATTAACCTTTGGTCAGCTAATTAATTTAAAGATTGAAAACATGCGCGATCAGCACGAAAGAGCAAAGCACGATTCTTCGGGCGATGCTCCTAAAACTGCTAAAGCTGACAGTGATTCAGGCGAAATCACAAGCGTTCCGATCGAAAACAAATATGGTATGGTTGTTGTTTCAGCCGGAGCAGGCCTTGAAGCATTATTTGCAGACTTAGGTGCAGACAAAATTGTTAGCGGCGGCCAAACAATGAACCCCAGCACTAATGATATTTTAGCAGCTGTTGAACAAACCCCTGCTGAATACGTTTTTGTGTTCCCCAACAACAAAAACATCATTATGGCGGCTGAACAAGCTATTCCCCTTTCAAGCAGAAAGGTTATAGTTATGCCTACAAGAACAATACCTCAAGGTATTTCTGCAATGATTGCATTCGACCCTGACGCAGATGCCGACACTAACGCTGTTACAATGCGCAAGGCATACGAAAATGTTGGCACAGGTCAAATCACATTTGCCGCACGTGATTCAGAATATGACGGCAAGAAGATCAACAAGGGTGACCTTTTAGCACTTGCAAATGGCAAAATCACCTTCACATCAGATGATTTAACCAAGTGCGTAACAAAATTAACAAAATCACTTGTTAACAAGAATTCACAATTCATCACCTTAATTTACGGTGAAGATGTTGATGATAAAACAGCGCAAAAAATCTCAAACGCTGTTTCTGAAAAGTTTGGTTCTAACATTGATGTTGCTCTTGTAAATGGCGGCCAGCCAGTATATTATTTCATAATTTCGGTTGAATAATATGTTTAATTGTAACGTTAAATTTATAAAGGGAGTTGGCGAAAAACGTGCCGAGATCTTAAACGGTCTCGGCATAGATTCCGTCGGCTCCCTTTTGTATTACCTACCCCGCGCATATGAAGATTGGCAAAACACAACCGATATAAACTCAGCCGAAAACGCCAGCAAGGTTTGCGTTAAAGCGAAAATCACATCTCCAATTAAAACTTATTATATTAGAAAAAACATGACAATATATAAGTTTGAAGCAGAGGATGAAAACGGAACGTTATTAGTAACCCTTTATAACAATAAATATCTTGCCGAAAGCTTAAAGCAAGGGCAGGAGTATTTGTTTTATGGCGTTATTTACGGCATCGGCCGGTTAAAAGAAATGAGTTCGCCAAAAATCAAGCTATCTTCTTTTCAAAAAATCACACCAATTTACCCTTCAAGCTCTAAAATGGGGTCCTCAGCTATTGAAAAGATTATTAATTCAGCACTTACAACAGCCGAAATCAACGAGTTTCTTCCCAACGAAGTAATAGAAAAACATAGCCTTTGTAGCCTTGAATATGCCCTTCACAACATTCATTCCCCCGACAGCTACCGCGCAATAAAAATTGCGCGCCGCCGCTTGGCTTTTGAAGAAATGTTTATTCTTCAAGCAGTTATGGCATATTCAAAACTTCGAGTTAAAAAACACAGCGGCATTAAAATCTCATCTAACTCACTCGGTGATTTTATTAATTCTCTCCCCTTTTCGCTAACCTCAGCTCAAAAAAGAGTTATTGATGAATGTTTAAGTGATTTTAGTTCAGGAACACCTATGAACCGCCTTGTTCAAGGTGATGTTGGTTCAGGTAAAACGGCAGTTGCCGCGGCACTAATTCACTCTTGTGTAAATGCAGGTTACCAAGCTGCTCTTATGGTTCCAACCGAACTGTTAAGTGAACAACACTTTAACACAATGCAAAAGTTTTTGAATGGCTTTGGCATTAAAATGTGCCTATTGAATGGCAGCACACAGAAAGGCGAAAAAGCCAAAATTAAAGAACAAATCCAAAGCGGTGAAGTAAACCTTGTTATTGGCACGCACGCACTTATTGAAGATGATGTTGTGTTTAATAACTTAGGGCTTGTTATAACCGACGAACAACACAGATTTGGCGTTAACCAAAGAACCGCGCTGTTTAAAAAAGGTTCATCCCCTCACCTGCTTGTTATGTCGGCAACACCAATACCGCGCACCCTTGCAATGATTATTTACGGCGAGCTCGACATTAGCATAATTGATGAACTCCCTGCAGGGCGCCAAAAAATTGATACCTTCGCGGTCGACAGCAGCTACCGCGCGCGCATTTATAATTTTATTAAAAAACACCTTGATGACGGTAGGCAAGGTTATATTGTTTGCCCTTTGATTGAAACTAACGAAGAACTTGAAAATCTAACTTCGGCAACAGAATATTTCGAAGAACTTTCAAACGGCGCCTTTAAAAACTATAGTTTAGGGCTGCTACACGGCAAAATGAAACCGCGTGAAAAGGAAGAAATTATGCAGCAGTTTTCAAATGGCGATATTCAGTTGCTTATTTCAACAACGGTTATCGAGGTTGGTATTGACGTTCCAAATGCCGTTATTATGCTAATTGAAAACGCCGAGCGTTTTGGGCTTTCGCAACTTCATCAGCTTCGCGGCAGAATCGGCAGAGGTTGCCACAAATCAACCTGCATATTGTTATCAGATGCCAAGGGCGAAACAGCGCGCAAACGGCTTGGCATTATGTGCCAAAATCATGATGGTTTTAAAATAGCCGATGAAGATTTAGCTCTTCGCGGCCCCGGTGATTTTGTTGGCAGGCGCCAACATGGCCTGCCTGAACTTAAAATTGCCGATATTGTTAACGATATTGATTTATTTAAGGTTGCAGGAAAAGCTGCGCGCGATATAATTACAGCTAACCCAACCCTTGAAGGTTACACTGAATTGCAAAGAAAAATTAAAGCGCTGTGGCGCACATTATAATACTAACGCTAAAAATGTCAACATCTATAAAAAAGGTGTTGACATTTTATTTTAAATATTGTATTATTTCAATAGTACAGTAGTACAGTTTTAGTGGAGGTGATGAATCTTGAGTTGGCAGCTTGATAAAAACAGGCCTATATGCCCACAAATATGTGAACAAATCTGCGTTAAGATCGCAAAAGGCGAATTTGCACCTAATGAACGCCTAATGTCGGTTCGTGAGGTTGCACTCAATGCAGGGGTTAACCCAAACACTGTTCAAAAAGCGTTTGAACAGTTAGATGCAAAAGGGCTAATCTACTCGGTTAGGGGTTCAGGCTGGTTTGTGTCTGAAAATATTAGTGATGCTAAACTGGCACTTGAAGAATTAATCAAATCAAAAACGGCTGCTTATTTTGAAGAAATGCAGCTTTTAGGCTTCAGCGTTTCAGAAACTAAAGATTATATTAAGGAGTGGAGCAAATGAGTGAGATTTTACGGTGCACAGGTTTAACAAAGCACTACGGAGGCCTTATTGCGCTTGATAATATAAACCTAACATTAGAAAGCGGCAAAATTATTGGCCTTCTCGGCCCCAACGGTTCGGGAAAAACAACCCTTATAAAACTTATAAATAATCTGCTTGTTCCAAACAGCGGCAAGATTTACGTTAACGGCATAAAACCCGGAACCGAAACTAAAAAGATAGTTGCGTACTTACCTGATAAAAACTTTTTAAACTCTTGGATGACGGTTGAACAAATAATTTCACTGTTTAACGATTTTTATGCCGACTTTAGGCCTGAGCTTGCCTTTAAGATGCTTGCCGACCTTGGCATTACACCTTCTGTTAAATTAAAATCCCTGTCAAAGGGTAATAAAGAAAAGGTGTCTCTTATTCTTGTTATGAGCAGAAATGCTCTTTTATATGTTCTTGATGAACCTATTGCCGGCGTTGACCCTGCAACAAGAGATTATATTATTCACACAATAATTAATAACTACAACCCAAATGCAACCGTTTTAATTTCTACCCACCTTATATCTGATATTGAACAGGTGTTAGATGAGGTTGTGTTTATAAATCAAGGAAAAATAACGCTTCACAAATCTGTTGATGAAATAAGAACCGAAAATTATAAGAGCGTTGATGAACTGTTTAGGGAGGTATTCAAATGGTAAAGAAACTATTAAAGCACGAAATTATTGCCTACTCCAGAACTATACTTCCGATATACATAATTTTGCTTGGCGTTGCGGTGCTAACAAGGTTTGTTCAGTTTTTCGAATCAGACACAATTAGTTACAACATAGTAAACACTTCATCAATAGTAATGCTTGTTGTTGCATCAGTTGTTTGCGCAGTTATGTCGTACTTTGTTGGAATAACAAGGTTTTACAAAAACCTCTTCACAAACGAAGGCTATTTAACCTTAACGCTCCCCGTTACCACAGCACAGCATATTTTCACAAAGTCAATTGTTGCGGTTATGTTTAATATTTTATCGGTTGTTGCAATAGCTGTTTCGGTGCTTGTTGCAACACTTGGTGATGTTGCCAACGAAATTATAAAAGCTGTAGCATATTTAATAAAACTATTCTTTAAAACTGCTGAGGTTAACGGCGCGTTTTATGCTGTTGAAATAATCACGGTATTGCTCATTTCGATATTTAGCAGTTATTTGCTGTTTTATGCCTGCATATCGGTTGGCCAGCTTGCTAAAAAGAACAGGGTTCTTGCGGCTTTCGGCGCTTATTTTGCGCATTATATAATAACCCAAATTATTGGAACTATATTTGTTATTGTTTTCAGCGCATTTGTTGACACTGATCTGTATTACAATATTATTGATTATATCGAGCTTCATCCGCACACTTCATTACATATTGGCATTTGCCTTTTTGGAGCATTCTACATTGGTGTTGGCTTAATTTATTATGCAATCGCACATAGGATTATGACAAGGAAATTAAATATAGAATAGGGGTGTTATTATGAAAAAGTTTATAAAACTTGCCTGTCTTGCGCTCACACTCATACTTCTTTGCCTAACATTTTGCTCATGCAATAAACTTGATGAAATGAAAGATTCTCAAGCGTTTTACAAGGGTGAAGATATAGTGTTTAGAGGTGAAATTTATAAAAAGTTGCCACAACTTTATGAAGGAACATTTATTCATTCTTATGATACACAGTTAGGTCAGCTCACTAAAGATGACGTTCCGGTGTTATTAAGTGGTATGTTTGGTAATACAATCTTTTACTCACCTAACGGCATCATTCATACAAATTTATATCATGGCCCCAACTCAAGCGAGATATATTATTGCCGTGAGGATATTTATGTTTACTTAAGTGAAGCTATAAAAAAGAATGAACTGAATTATATGTTTGTTTCTTATTATGACTATAATAGTGAAAAAACTAAATTTCAAATGTTAGATGAGTATTTAACAGCGATTTTCAAAAACACCATAGTAACAGAACCACTATGCAATTATGAAGATTATTATAATGATAACAGTCAAACATATCATACTGAAATATATATTAATGTTAGTGATGAAAAAATGCTGCTACACGGTCAAGATTTCGAGCTCATTTATGATTTAAGTTCTAAAAAATACAATCTGATTGATCATCACAATTACGTTGTACTATCTGTTCCGACTAAATACACATCTGATGTTGACATTTTGGTTTACAAGATTAAAGAAGCAAAAGAAAATTTACAAACTAATTAGTATTATTTATTCATAACAAAAAGCAAAGCCTAATATCAGGCTTTGCTTTTTACTTAAAACTTTGTAAATGCGGAATTATGTACACCGCATTATTGCATAAGGCCGAAGCTTACAGAAAGCGCACGATCAATCATATTCATAGCGCCCGTGTCAAGCGTTCCCATCTTTTCTTTCAGCCTTTTTTTATCTATAGTTCTTATTTGTTCCAAAAGAACAATAGAATCTTTTGCTAAACCGCAGTCATCTGCTGTAACCCTTATATGGGTTGGAAGATTAGACTTCTCTTTTTGGCTTGTTATCGCTGCGGCAATAACGGTTGGGCTATATTTATTGCCAATATCGTTTTGAACGATTAAAACAGGCCTTACTCCACCCTGCTCTGAGCCCACAACAGGGCTTAAATCGGCATAGTAAATATCCCCTCTTTTAACTGTCATATATTTCACACTCCGGATAAGTTTTACAGTATTATTGTTGCCAATAGTGTCTGCTTTTAATCATTAAATCGCTAATACATTTTATGCCT
>JAZNGF010000023.1:0-9167 GCA_045576295.1 Acutalibacteraceae bacterium
TGATGAATTAAAACGTTACATAGATTACTACAACAACGAAAGAATTTCCTTAAAACTAAAAGGAATGAGTCCGGTACAATACCGAACTCATTCACAAGCAATTTAATATTTAATTCTGTCTAAACTTTGGGGTTCACTTCACTTTATGCTACTCGGGTTTAATGTTTAAATGTAAATTAATTACTGAGTGTCTTCAATATACTTAACGAAATCGCCAACGGTTTTAACCTTTTCAACGTCTTCGTCTGAAATTTCAATTCCGTATTCGTCTTCTATAGTCATAATAAGGTCAACAACATCAAGGCTGTCGGCACCTAAATCTTCACCAATGTTAGAATCGAGAGATATTTCGCTTTCATCTATACCAAGCTGTTCGCTAAGTATTTCTTTTACCTTTTCTTCAACCATTTTACTTATGCCCCCTTGTATAATATAAACTGTTTTTTGTGGCCGCATTTTAATTAAAAAACGGCATTTTCGGGCGCCTTTTTCAGCCCATTTTCAACCAAATTTTAGCGCCTATATAACTATAATATCAAGTTAACGGTTTGTCAAGAGAAAAATGCATTTCAGGCGGCGATAATTAAATATTATCGCCCTCAATATAACCCTTTAAATATTCAATTGCTTTTTTATAGCCCTCGAACCCAAGCCCTGCATAGGTTTTAATGCAGGCGCGCCCTGCAAACGAAATGCTTCTGAAATCTTCGCGCGCCGATACATCGGATATATGTACTTCAACCGCGGGCAGTGCCACCGCCTTTAAAGCATCAAGTATGGCAACGCTTGTGTGGGTGTAGGCGGCGGGGTTTATAACAATGCCACTTACCTTTTTGTAGGCTTCTTGTATTTTATCAACAATGTCGCCCTCGTGATTCGACTGAAAAATTTCGCATTCGGCGCCCAAGTTTTCGGCCGCCTCCATTATAAAATCGCAAAGGTCTTTATAGGTGCTTTTCCCGTAAACATCGGGCTCGCGAATGCCTAACATATTAAGGTTCGGCCCGTTTATAACTAAAATTTTCATTCTTTCACTTATCCTTTATAAAATGATTAATTCTTTAGGTGAATGGGTTAGGTTTTCACACCCTGTTTCGGTTACTGCAACCATATCTTCGATTCTAACGCCGAATTCGCCCTCAAGATAAATTCCGGGTTCAACCGTTACAATGTTGCCAATTTCCAGTTTATCGTGCGAGCGCATGCTAAGGTATGGGCCTTCGTGAATTTCTATGCCAACGCCGTGCCCCAAAGAGTGCCCAAAGCACCCCTTGAATCCTGCTTCATCAATTAAGGTGCGGGCGGCGCGGTCGGCCGAATAGCAGTTGATTCCCGCTTTGATTTTGTTAATTCCGGCATTTTGCGCTTTAAGCACAGTTTCATAAACCAGCCTTTGCTTATCGCTCACTTCGCCAACCGCCACGGTTCTTGTCATATCCGAGCGGTAGCCATCAACCTCGGCACCAAAGTCCATTGTTATAAAATCGCCCTTTTCAATGGGTTTATCGGTTGGAACGCCGTGCGGAAGCGAGGAATTTTTGCCCGAAACAACAATAAAATCAAACGAGACGGCATCGGCGCCCGATTTTCTCATAAAAAATTCCATATCGAGCATAACCTCGCGCTCGGTTCGGCCTGCTTTTATGTTGTTAAGGATGTAACTAAAAGTGTCATCTGTTAGTTTTTGCGCCGCCTTTATGCGCTCAATTTCGGCGGCGGTTTTAACGCTTCGCATTGAAAGCAGAGTTTTATCAAACGTAGAATCGTTAGATATTTCGGCGCCAAGCTTTTGGGAAAGCGAGTTAAAACGGTTAACACTTGTAACCGAGGTTTCAATGAACACTGTTTTAATATCGTGCTTTTTAAGGGTGGCCGCAAGCTGAGTTTCAAGGTTATCGGCCAAGGTTACTTTAAGCCCTTTAACCACTGCGCAGGCCTTTTCGTAATACCTGAAATCTATAAAAAAGTATGCGGCAGAACGGGTTAACAGAACCGTTCCTGCGCTTGAATGCATATTTGTTAAATAAAGGCGGTTTGGGCCGCTTTCAACAATTGCCGCTTCGCCCTGCTTTAGCGTTGAGCAGAGTTTTTCAATTCTTTCGGTGTTCATACTTTACCTCCTAAAACTAACTTAAAGATACCGCGAGATGTTCGGCCGTATTCGCGAAAAATAAACTGCCGCAACCCCGCGAAGGCCGTGATCGTAAAATAAGAAAACAATGTTACCAAGCCCCAAAAGCCCTAAAAGCATAATTTGTGTGAAGCCTTCGGTTTCGGCAATACTCACCCCGAAAACTGCGGTTAAAACAAAATATGCCGCCACTACTGCCGCGTTAAAACAAATGATTTTAACGGGGTAGGCAAAAACGGGGCGCAGGTGCTTTTCTATAATCCCCTTTAAAATAGGGTAGTAGCCAAAAAAGAAAATGAATAAAATTTTGGCTTCGGTTTCGGCAGAAACAAAACTTATAACTGATGCCACCGCATAAGATAAAAATGCCCAGCGAGCACCATATTCTAAAAGCAGAACAACCGCAAAGATGCCGGCCAGCGCCGGCACCGCATAGGTGAAATAAGGGAAGTATGACAAAAGCATAACCGTGCACGAAAGGGCGGTTATAACACCGCAAATTGCGGGCTTTTTAGCCTTTTTCATTCGGTTTCCCCCTTTTGTTTTGTTGATTTATGGTGTGCCACGTAAACACCGTAACTGTTGTAATGCCGCTGATTAAACGCCGCGATGAGGCTACACCTCATCCGCCGGCTTGCGCCGCCACCTTCCCCAAGGGGTTAAAAGCTTTGGTTATTAAGTCTATTTGCAAAATTTATGCAAGCGAGCAAAGGTTGACACTGCGGCGAACACGCAGGTTTTGATTAAATCATTAACAACACGAAATGCAGTCGCCGCCCATACATTCGCAGCAGCAATCGGCGCAGATAAGCGCCTGGCACACATCACACGGGCTGCATCCGCCGCCGCGGTAGGGCGTGCTGTCGCCATAATATCCGCCAAAGCCGCCGTTGCGGCGATTTTTAAGGTTATTAAGCGCCTCGGCGTATTCGCGGTTCGATGGGTCTAACCTGCAGGCGTTTGAATAGGAAGAATACGCCTCGTCGAACCAGCCCTTGCGGTCGAGCAAGAGGCCATTTAAATAATACCATTCGGCATTTCTCGAATTAAGCGGAACACCGTCGAGTATAACTCGGGCATCATCAAGGCGGTTTGAAGAAATCAGCCGCCTTACATCGGCAAAGTTTGATGATGAGTTGCCGCCGTAGCCTGAACCGCTTCTGCCGCCGGCTCTTCGGCGCTCATCCATAATTGTATCATACGCCTCATTTATTTCTTTCATCTTTTCAGCGGCAATGTCCGATAATGGGTTGTCGGCATAGCTGTCGGGGTGGTATTTGCGTGCCGCCGCTTTATAAGCCTCTTTAACCTGTTCGTCGGTTGCGTTTCGGCTTATTCCAAGTGTAACATACGGGTCGTTCATATTTCTATAACTCCTTGTTTTTTGTTGCGCCGGGGCTTTTCTGAAAATGCTGTGTTGCGGCTGTTGTGAAGCCCCAAATACAGAATGTTTTCAAGCAGTGTTTTATAACTTTTTACCCCCAAAAGTTCAAACGCCTTTTGGCATTCAACCTCGCACACGCGAAGGTTGGGTGTTAAAAATTCGCAGGCTTTACTTTTGTTTGGGGTTTCGCCCAACTGTGATAGCCTTTCTTTTAAAGGGTTAAAGCTCCCCTTTTTTATATCTTCTTCAATATCTTCCCCTGCATCAAGCAGGTATATCCATTTACCAAGGCAGTAGCCAAGGCGGTAAAGAATGCGTTTTTTTGATTCTTCCTTAGCGGTTAGGCTGAAAATTTCACCAAGCGACACAGCCGAAGGTTCTGCCGCGCGGTCGATACTGCCGCACTGCTCGCTTTGAACCTCTGCCTGGCCGTTTTTATATTTTAAAATAATTTCTTCAAGCTGGGGGAAATCTTTATATGCGCGGCGAGCGCTTCTTTTTAAAAGCGGGTGGATAAGCCTTCGCGCAAGTGATTTGAAAAAGCCTTCATCGGCAATGTCGTCGCAAACTTTATATTCGCAAAGCGCCATTGTAACGGCGGCGGCAAACGCAATTTCGCTGTGCCTTTCGCTGCAATAATGGCAAGATTTAAGCGGGTTGCAAACGCAACGCTTTTTTTCATATTTTGGGGTTTCGCCATTGGCCGCCATAAGCATTAGGGCTAAAAAGGTGAAATCATAGCTTAAAAACATTCGGCGAACCGCGCCGTAACGCCTGCCTATATCGCGGCAGAGCGAACAGTAAACCGCTTTATAGGTTTCGTATTCCCTGAAGGTTAATTCGGGTTTGAACGCCTTAACATAGCCTAACACCTATCTCACCCCTTAACTTTATATTATACGTTTTGGCGGTTATTTAGTTAATATTGTGTGAATTTTCGGCGCCGTTTTTAACGGGCGCGCACCTGTTAACACCATAAACGCCGATTATGATTGCCGCACAGCACAAAAGCTGGTAAATATCAACCTTTTCGTGAAGCAAGATTATCCCCGCAAGAACCGAGCAAACGGGAATTATCCCCGAAAATGCCGCCGCGCGAACCGCGCCAAGGGCGGCGGTTGAATAGTTATAGCAAAGGAACGCCACAACCGATGAAATCACCGCCAAGTAAAGCATGGGCAATGTGAAGGATGTGTTGGTTAGGCAGTTTTTAAGTTCGGAAAAATAGCCGCCCCTTAAAACGCAAAGGCATAAAAGGTTAAAGCCGGCAGTTCCCACTGCGAACATTATGTAGGTGCGCTCGGGTGCTGAAAATTCCTTTGCGCCAAAGCTGCTTAATATGTTAAAGCCTGCCGCGCAAAGAACCGCGGCAAAAAGCGCCGCTGCGCCAATATAAGAAAACTTGCTCTCGCCCGAGCCCGAAATTATGCTAACTATTATGGCGCCCGCAACCGAAACCGCCGCAAAAACCGCCTGCTTAAAGGTTGGTTTATTTTTTAAAACTAAGGTTTCGATAACTATAACCGCAACGGGGACCAGCGAAATTATAACCCCCGATATGGCCGACGACACCATTTTTATTCCATAGGTTTCGAAAATGAAATATAACAGCGGCTGGCAAAGCCCCATTAAAATAACGGGCAAAATCGCCTTGCCGCGAAGCTTTATTTTAACAAGCCCAAAAAGCCACAAAAGGTTTAACGCGGCAAAGGCCACCGTGAAGCGAACCGCAACCAAAACCAAGGGCGACGCGCCCGTGTCGAGCGCAACAGATGTGAACAAAAAGCTAAAGCCGAATATTACATTGGCGGCGGTTGCGAAAATCACGCCGATCACAGCGCGCTTATTAAACCCCTTTTTGGGTGAATCTACATTTGCAGTGTTCATAAAAACTCCTTAAAATGTTGAGCTTTTTATTTTACAGAAAGCGACGATTCGATTAAATCGGCCGCGCCCTGCAGGTAATCGGTTATTTCAATATTTCTTTCAAACTCGCCCGAATCGGCAAGTTCGGCAAGGCGGGGTAAAATAGGCATTTTGCCAAGGCTTAAAACGCCTAATTCATCGCAAACGCCCGAAAGCCTGCTTTTGCCGAAAACTTCAATGTGCTTGCCGCAATCGGGGCAAAGCGCATAGCTCATATTTTCGATTATTCCAAGGGGTGAAACACCCATCATTTGGGTTAAATTAAACGCCTTTTTAACAATTAAGCCAACAAGTTCTTGCGGTGTGGTAACCGTGATGGCCGCATCAACTGCTATGCTTTGGAACACGGTTAGCGGAACGTCGCCCGTTCCGGGTGGCATATCGATTAAAAGATAGTCGAGTTCTTCCCAGTACACATCGGTCCAAAACTGCTTTATTGCGCCGCCGATAACAGGGCCGCGCCAAGCAACGGGTGCTTCGGGGTTTTCGAGCAACAGGTTAACCGACATTATTTTAATACCGTTTGCAGTAATTGCAGGAAGTATCCCCTTATCGCACATCATTGCGCGCTTATTAACGCCAAACATTTTAGGGATAGACGGGCCTGTAATATCGCCATCGAGAATACCAACATTATAACCCTTGCGGTTTAAAAGAACAGCAAGAGAAGCAGTTACCATTGATTTGCCAACGCCGCCCTTACCGCTCATAACGGCGATAACCTTTTTAATGCGGCTGTGCTGGTTGCAGGGCTCTTTTTGCGGTGCGCCTTGGTGCCCCTCGGCTGATTTACAGCTGCTGCAGTCGCCCGTGCAGCCGCTTTTGTTGCATTTTCTATCGGTTGACATTTTTATTCCCCATTTCTGCGGCAAATTAAGCCAAAATTATTATCCTTTTAATTATATAATATTTGCTCCCCAATTAAAAGGGGGTTTTAGTTTATTTTTAGCCGACTTTTGCGGCTTTATAGCCCAAATTTGCGGCCGTTTATAAAAAAAGCCCCGGCAGATTTTGCCTGCCGAGGTGATTCATATTGGAATTTACCATTCACTATTATGAAGCTGGCCAAAATTTTGAAGCGCGGGGTAATCCCACTGGCGAAGAACCTCGTAAATTCCAACACACACGGTGTTCGATAAATTTAAACTCCGCGCATCGCCCACCATTGGAAGCCTAACGCAACGGTCGCGATTTGCTTTTAATAATTCTTCGGGCAGGCCCTTTGTTTCCTTGCCGAAGATTAAAAAGCTGTTATCGGGGTAACTTACATCCGAATGGGTGTGAAGCGCCTTTGTTGTAAAATAATAAAATTCGCCGCCTGCGTTTTTAGACGCAAAATCTTCAAAATTTTCGTAATAGGTTATATCAAGCAAATGCCAGTAGTCGAGCCCTGCGCGCTTTAACTTTTTATCGTCGATAGTAAAGCCCATGGGTTTTACTATGTGAAGGCGTGCTCCCGTTGCCGCGCAGGAGCGCGCTATGTTGCCCGTGTTTTGGGGGATTTCGGGCTCAACCAACACAACATTTAATGTAGCCATTAAGGGTCTCCTTTTCAGCCGTTAAAACAGCGGAGATTTTTTGTATTCGTCCTTCACGCGAATGCGATCGGTATATGGGGTTTTAGGCTGTGCGCCGTCGATCTCGCAACACCTTTTCAGCCAATCTATGCACATCGGAACCCAATTTGAAAACTCATGATCGTAATAATCAACCGTGTGTGTAGCGATTGTCATTCCGTGATATCCGTTTGAGAAAATATGCAAATCAAACGGGATGTTCTTATCGGCCATAGCCGCCGCGAAAATAAGGCTGTCTTCCATTGGAACCAAGTGATCGTTAAAGGAATGGAATATGAATGCAGGCGGGGTGTGCTCGCCAACGTGGCGGCTAACCTCGATTTTTTCAATAACCTCGGCGCGGTTGCGATTACCGCAAATGCGGTCGAGCCCGTTTTCGCCTTCGTCGAGTGTCATCCAGGTTGTTGTAATCACGGGGTAGCCCAAAATTAAAAAGTTAGGTTTGTTTTCGCCGTTTTTGCAACCGCTTTTTTCCATAACCTCAGGGTCGTTCCACAGTGTTCCAAGGCTTGCTGTTAAATGGCCGCCTGCCGAAAAACCACCAACTGCGATTTTATCAGGGTCGAGATTATATTTTTCGGCATTTGCGCGAATATCGCGCATTGCTCGCGAAAGCTCAACAAGCGGGCGGGGGAATTCGGCGTCTTTCCCCACTGAATATGTAAAAACAAAGGCCTGAAAGCCTGCCGCTAAAAACTGCTCGGCAACAACGTCGGCTTCGCGTTCAGAGCAAAACGCATAGCCGCCGCCGGGGCAAATTACAACGCCGGGGCGCTTTTCCATTTTAGGAAGTTCGGGGTGAGCAGTGTTGCAAAAAACCCTGAGTTTAACGTTTTCGCCCGGGTAAATTATTTCTTCATATAACATAATTTTCTCCTTCTGCCGCGCCGCTTCACGGCTTGGCCCAAAAAGTTTTTAATGTAAAACATTTATTTCGCCCTTTAATCATAAATATGAATTACAAGATTAAAAGGAGCGGAACTGATGAACAATATTATAGACCAAAAAGCCGAAAATTACAATAGCATTCTAAAATTTTGCAGGCAAATTTGCGCCGATTTTAGCGGCGCGCGTTATGAAATTATTGGCCGAAGCATTGCAGGGCGCGACATCCCTGCCATAATCATTGGCAACACCGAAGACTATGCGCTTTATGCCGGCGGGTTTCACGGAAGCGAGCGGCTAACCGTGCTGCTGCTTGCCCACTTTGCAAACGAGCTTTGCAAAAGCCTGCGCGACGGCACCCCAATTTCCGACATACGGGCGGCAGGCCTTGTGTGGGACAAGGGGCTTATAATTGTTCCCTGCGTTAATCCCGACGGTTATGAGGTTGCGCGGGCAGGCGCTAAAGAGGCGGGCGCGTTCGAAGGGCGAATTAAACGCCTTTGCAACGGTAACACGGAGCACTGGAACGCAAACCTTCGCGGGGTTGACATAAACCATAATTTCGATGCCGATTGGGACGATGTAAAGCGCGCCGAGAAAGCACACGGCATTTTCGGCCCCGGCCCCACAAAATACGGCGGCGAACACCCAATGAGCGAGCCCGAAACGCGCGCCATTGCCGGCCTTTGCAAAAAATACAAAATCAGGCACGTTTTGGCCTTTCATTCCCAAGGCGAGGTTATATACCCGCCACCCGAAGAACTTCGCATTCCGCGGGCCGAAAAAATGGCACAGCTGCTATCTACTTCAAGCGGATATGCGCTCGAAAGCCCCACAGGCACTGCCGTTGGCGGAGGGTTTAAAGATTGGTTTATTAAAGAGTTCGGCCGCCCCGGTTTTACGGTTGAAATAGGCAAGGGGCGCAACCCGCTGCCGCGCGAGCAGTTAGAGGAAATTTACAACCGCCTTAAAGAAATGCTAACGATTGGAATGCTGTTGTAACTAAGCGAGTCGTAGGGGCGACTCACGAAGCGCCCGCAGGTGACCGCTGGAATAGTTGTGTGGTAAATATAAAACCGCCCGCCACTACATATTCTACGGTGGCTATCGGTTACACTGTAGGGGCGTACCTAAAAAGGCTGCCGCCTGGGGGGAGGCTCTGCGCGCAGCGCGGTGGTGAGGGGTAGGCACGTGAGTGCCGTTAACAATTTTTTCTTAAACGCCGCATAAGCGGCTACACCTCATCCGTCGGCTTTGCCGCCAC
>JAZNGF010000024.1:0-5519 GCA_045576295.1 Acutalibacteraceae bacterium
GTTTTTAAAATTGTGGGCAGGGCTTCGGGTGTGTGCTCGGCATCGTTATGGCATAATATAATCGAGCCGTTTTTAGTTTTTTCTATAACCCTGTTTGCAATGCTTTCGGCCGTTGCATTCTCCTTCCAGTCGAGAGAATCAACCGACCATTGTATGCAAAACATATCAATGCTTTCGGTGGCGGTTATTACACTATTATTATAGTCGCCATATGGGGGGCGGAAAAGGGTCGGCGTGCGCCCTGTTATTTTGGCTATTTTTTCGTTGCAGGTTTTAAGCTCCGAAACCATGCCTTCGCTTGAAAGATTTGTCATATGCGGGTGGGTTGCCGAGTGGTTTTCAATTCTGTGCCCTGCATCGCTCAGCGCCTTCACTTCATCGGGGTATTTATCAACCCATTCGCCAACCACAAAAAAGGTTGCAGGAACATTATATTCGCCCAAAATTTTAATTAGCGTTTCGGTGTCATCGGCTCCCCAGGCGGCATCGAATGATATTGCTATCTTTTTCTCATCGGTTTCAACTCCATATATTGGAAGCTTTCGTTCACTGCCTGCAAGGGCGCTGATTCCGATTGTTGCCGAAACAAAAACTGCCGCTGCGATTATATAGGCGGCTATTACCTGCCGTTTGGTTATAATTAAACATTTCACAAAAATTCCCCATTTCGCAAATTAGTGCGGCAAGCTTTTGCCCTTCGAGGCTTAAAACCGCCGCCTGCATCCGTTTAATTGTATGAGGGTGAATTTGTCCTATATTAATTTATTTTGCAATTTTCACAAATTTTCTGCGCGCGGTTAAAACAGCGCCAAAAAGTGCTTGACAGCGGCGCATTCTGCGTGTTAATATAAATGCAAACAGTAATAGAGGCGCAGTTCATTATTAGTAACCGCATATTTTGGGGCGCGCAGGCCCAACGCGGCGAAAGGAATGGCTGCCGAAGGGCGTGCTCGCTGCGTTTTGGGTGCGTGCCTGGTCGCGCGGAATAACATCCGCCCGACTGTCGCATATATTTGCGGAGGGCTATTGATATATAGGTGCTAAGGGGAACTTTTGCACCACTAACGGTAGCCGATTTAATAATCGGCTTATTTTTATTTATCAAGGCAACTGTTTAAAAGTTTACAGATTGGAGTAGATTTTATGAGCAAGAAAATAGTTTTTAAAGGAACAGCCACAGCGCTTATCACCCCAACTAATGAAGCGGGCGTTGACGTTAGCAAGCTCGGCGCACTTATCGACAACCAGATCGAGCGCGGAATCGACGCACTTGTTATCTGCGGAACCACAGGCGAATCTTCAACACTCAACGACGACGAGCATATCGGCGTTATCGATTTTGCAGTTCAGCATGTAGAGGGCCGCGTTCCCGTTATTGCGGGCGTTGGCAGCAACGATTCAGCCCACGGGCTCCATTTAGCGCGCGAGGCCTGCGCAGCAGGCGCCGATGCGCTTTTGGTTGTAACACCTTATTACAACAAAACATCGCAAAAGGGCCTTATCAAACTTTATAACGATGTTGCCGATGTAAGCACAAAGCCAATCATTCTTTACAACGTTCCGTCGAGAACCGGGCTTAACATTGAGCCTACAACATATGCCGAACTTGCAAAGCACGAAAACATTGTTGCTTTTAAAGAGGCTAACGGCAACCTTGGCAAAATTGTTGAAACAATGGCGCTCGTAGGCGACAATTTAACCCTTTATTCAGGTAACGACGACCAGGTTCTGCCGCTTCTTGCTCTTGGTGGTTTAGGCGTTATTTCGGTTGCATCGAACATTATGCCCGAAAAAACCTGCGAAATTTACCGCAAGTATGCCGCAGGCGACGTTAAGGGTGCAGCAGCTGTTCAGTTTGAACTTCATAAGTTAATTTCAGCAATATTCTCTGATGTTAACCCAATCCCGATAAAGGCCGCAATGGCGGCTGTGGGCTTCTGCGAAAATTATCTTCGCGGCCCGCTTGTTCCAATGGAGGGTGAAGCACTTGAAAAACTTTATTCGGTTATGCGCGAATATGGTTTTAACGTGTAATTTCTGCCCGCTGAAAGGATAGTTACAGTGTTACATTCAAATTTAAGTATTAATAAAGAAGGGCACCTAACCGTTGCAGGGTACGACACGGTGGAACTTGCCGAAAAGTACGGCACTCCGCTTTATGTGATCGACCGCGACAAGTTAGCCGAAAACTGCGAAACCTATGTTAACGCAATGAAAAAATATTTCGGCGAGGGCTCTTACCCCATATATGCATCAAAGTCGCTTTGTTTTACCGGCGTTTACCCTGTTTTAAACAGTTGCGGAATGGGTGCCGATGTTGTGTCGTCGGGCGAGCTTTTCACCGCCTGCCGCGCAGGCTTTCCGCTAAACAAGGTGTTCTATCACGGCAATAATAAAACCGACCAAGACATTGCCTTTGCGATGGATAAAGGGATTGGCTACTTCGTTGCCGATAACAGCGAAGAATTAGATGCCATTAACCGAATTGCGGGCGAAAAAGGAATTCGCCAAAAGGTGCTGCTTAGAATAACCCCCGGGATTGACCCGCACACCTTTAAGCAGGTTATAACAGGAAACATTGATTCAAAGTTCGGTGTTGGCTTAACAGGCGGCAAGGCGCAAGAATTCGTTAAACAAGCGCTGGGGCTTCAGAACATTGAGCTTTGCGGCTACCATTGCCACGTTGGCTCGCAGATTTTCGATGCCGCACCGTTTTTAGATGCCGTTAAAACAATGGTTGCCTTCACCGCAGAAATTCGCGATATGCTCGGTTTCGAGCCACCAATTCTCGACATTGGCGGTGGAATTGGCGTTCGCTACCTCGAGAGCGACCCTGAAATTGATATTGAAGGAATAATTGCCGAAATTGCCGAAGTATTTAAGGCCCAGTGCCAAAGGTTCTTGCTCAAACAGCCTTCGGTTATAATGGAACCGGGCAGAAGCATTGCCGCAAGCGCGGGGCTCACCCTTTATTCGGTTGGAACCGTTAAAGAAATCCCCGGCGTTAAAAATTATGTGCTGGTTGACGGCGGCATGACCGATAACCCGCGTTACGCGCTTTACGGCTCGCCCTATACTGTTTTGCTTGCAAACAAGGCAAACAGTGCTGCCGATTACCCCTGCACACTGGCAGGCAGATGCTGCGAAAGCGGCGATATACTGCAAGAAAACATTATGTTGCCAAAACCTGTTCGCGGTGATATATGCGCCGTGCTTGTAACGGGGGCATATAACTACTCAATGTCGTCTCACTATAACCGTATGCTCACCCCTGCAGTGCTCACTGTTGGAAAAGGCGGCGAAAAAATCGCTGTTCGGCGCGAAACTTTCGAAGATCTTTGCCGTTTCGACGAGCTTTAGTATTGCGAAATTTAAAGAGAATTTAGGTTTTTACAGCCCGTGTGTTTGAACGCACGGGCTAATTTAATGTTAACAAAAATATGGCTAAGTTCAAAAAGGATTTCCCATTCTTCGGGCGGTAGAGTTTGAAGATTTTGCATCTCTACCCTTGGTAGAAACCGCATAACAAAAGGGCTTTACAGCCGCAAAAAAATGTGTTATAATGTTTTAAAATTAAATTTTGGGGCGCTAAAACGCTGTTTTTAATATTAAATTTCATCTTCAAAAGGCGGTGAAAAAATGGATGAACTAAAGCTAATTGTTGCTAAAAATATATCAGAACTCAGAAAAGAATCAGGGATGACCCAGCTTAATTTAGCCGAAGCACTAAATTACTCCGATAAGGCCGTTTCAAAATGGGAACGCGGCGAATCGTTGCCCGATGTTGGCGTGCTTAAAAATATTGCCGAGCTTTACGGCGTTACGGTTGACTACCTGCTAACAAGCGATCATTCCGAATATTTGGCTAAAAAGCGCGAATCCACGCGCCGCCAGAACCGCAACCGTTTTATTGTGGCGGCCCTTTCAACAATGCTTGTTTGGCTTGTTGGCACCGTTGTTTTTGTTAACATAAACCTTATCTTGCCCGACCTTGAGTTTAGCTGGCTTGTTTTTGTTTATTCATTTTTAATATCGCTTATAGTTATATTGGTGTTTAATTCGCTTTGGGGTAATCATCGGTTCAATTACCTTATTGTTTCGCTGCTGGTTTGGGGCGCGCTTGTGGCCATTTATCTAACAGCGTTCGATTACAACCTTTGGCTTATTTTCATCATCGGCATTCCGGCGCAGGTTATAATTTTCTTGTGGTCGAAATATAAACGCAGTTCTAAATAACGCATAAATCGCCCTTGTGTAGCAAAACTACATAAGGGTGATTTTTTTGAAAAACAGAAAAAACATATGGCTTGCGCTTGGCGGTTTGGCGGTGGGGCTTGTTAACGGCATTTTCGGCGCGGGCGGCGGAATGTTGGCAGTGCCGCTGCTTAAAAAGGCAGGGGGGCTACCATGCCGAAAGGCGCATATCAACGCCATTGCGGTTGTTTTGCCAATAACGGTTGTGAGCGCGGCGTTCTACCTAATCGGCGGCAAGGTTGAACTTAGCGATGCCTATATTTACATTCCTGCAGGGCTTGCAGGGGCGCTGGCCGGCACCTTTATAATTAAAAAAATCCCCGAAAAGTGGCTTCGCCGCGCATTTGCGCTGTTTATGATTTGGGCAGGCTACCGAATGATAACAAGGTGAGGGGAACTGATTGAATACGAATATGATTATTATGCTTGTGGCAGGCTTTTTATCGGGCCTTATAGGTGGAATGGGGCTTGGCGGCGGCGGAGTTTTAATAATATATCTAACCGTTTTTGCAGGGGTTGAGCAGTTGCGCGCCCAAGGGATAAATCTGCTGTTTTTCATCCCAATAGCGGTGGCGTCGTGCGCGGTTTATGCTAAAAGAAAGCAAATAGAATATAAAACGGTGCTTTTTGCTGTGCTTGGAGGAGTTTTAGGAACGCTTGGCGGCTCGCTTTTAAGCGGATACATTGGGGGCGATTTGCTTTCGAAGCTTTTTGGCGGCGGGCTTGTTGCCTTAGGGCTATACACATTGTTTTCAAAGCAGAAAAACGGCGAAAAAGAGAATCAGAAAAACTAACCGAGGTCGGCCGACTGCAGGCGCCCTCGGTTTATTTAACGCAGCGGTAAAAATAAGAAATTTAAGTGTTGACAAAGTGAGGTGCACTGTGTATAATAATTATTGCTCACAGTTTTTTGGGCCATTAGCTCAGTTGGTTAGAGCAACCGGCTCATAACCGGTTGGTCCGGGGTTCGAGTCCCTGATGGCCCACCAGCCGAAAGGCTCAGCATCCCAAATTAGTGAGCAAACATATATAGGGGTATAGCTCAGATGGTAGAGCAGCGGTCTCCAAAACCGCGTGCCGAGGGTTCGAGCCCTTCTGCCCCTGCCACAGCAAAAACGGCTTAAACACTGGGTTTAACCCGTTTTTCTTATACTTATCTGACCGCGGCGCGCGGTCTTTTTTTGTGCATTGATGCTCTGTTTGAGCATCAATCTTGCTGTTTCGTGCCAACAAATCCAAGGATTCCGTACCGTACAGCATCATTA